>CAWIWC010000019.1:0-25668 GCA_963839745.1 uncultured Actinomycetes bacterium | reverse complement strand
CGCCGGCGTCGGCCGGCCGAGGCCCCGGCCGTCGAGCTGGCGCACGAGGCGGCATAGCGACCGGCGTCCGGCGTGTGGGGTCGGAGCCTGCGATCGTAGAAGCAGGTTCCGACCCCCAACCGTTGCACTGTGGGACGCGCGGTCGATCCGGTCTTGGCGGCACCGCGGCTTCGCTCGGGCGACCGGGCGGCCGCGGCATAATCCGCGGGCGTGATCCGCGACCGATTCCTCCGAGCCCTCGAGAGCCCGACGGGGATCAAGTGGACGCACCGGCTGCCGCGGGAGGCGCCCGTCGTGGCCGAGGACTTCCTCCTCGAGCTCGTGCGGGGAAAGCGGGTGGCACACCTCGGCTTCGTTGACGAGCACCTGCTCGAGGAGAAGCTCGCCTCGGGGCGCTGGCTGCACGCACGTCTCGCAAACGCAGCCGCCGAGACTGTCGGCATCGACATCGAGCCCGAGGGGTCGCCTGGGCGCTCGAGCAGGGCTACGAGGCGTACGTCGCCGACTGCCAGGACCGTGAGTCGCTCGCCGCGCTGGCCCTCGACCCATTCGACATCGTCGTCGCCGGCGAGGTGATCGAGCACCTCGAGGCGCCGGGCTCCTTCCTCCGCGCGTCCCATGAGCTCGTCGCGCCCGGCGGGCGCATCGTCGTGACGACGCCGAACGCCGCGGCTTTGCAGAACTTCGCCGCCCCGCTCCTCGGCGTCGAGCTCATCCATCCCGACCACCTGGCGCTCTTCAGTCCGCGGACGCTGCTCGTTCTCCTGGAGCGGACGGGCTGGGACGTGGAGCGGATCGTCTACTACCAGCGGCGCCCGAAACCCGAGCGGGCGACGGGCGTGAGCGGACGGGTCCTGGCGCTCGGCCGCAAGGGGGTCGCGGCGGCGCTCCGCCGCTGGCCGTACTGGTCAGACGGGCTCGTGGTCGTGGCGACGAGTCGCCGCCCGGCTAGCTAGGGCAGCCGGGAGCCACGGCCAGCGGTCCGAGGCCCGTGCTCGTGGACGGCCACGGCGGGAGCGTCGGCGTGGCCACCGGTGCTCCCAGCGTCGAGTGGAGAACGCCGGCGAAGGGCCCGCTTCCGGGGTAGAGCCCGAAGTCGTGCAGGGAGCGCCTCGAGGAGGCAGCGAGCTTGGGGATCACCGTGAGCGCCCGACGCCCGCCACTCACGCCAAGGTCTCCGCAGGAGAGCACGGACTCCACGAGGGGACGTGACGCCACGACCGCCTCGTTCCTCGCGATCTCGCGCTGAAACGTGGATCCGAGGTCCATGAACGCCACCGCCACGACGAGCGCCCCGGCCGCGACTGCGGCCGCAGGCCAGGGCGACCCCACCTGCAGACGGCGGGGAACGATCGCGGCGACCAGGAGGCCGCACCCGAGCGCGAGGACGGCGACGACCGGAAGGAGATAGCGAGCGTTCAGCTCGGCGCCGTACCGCGCCTCGAGGGCGAGCGAGAGCGACCAGCCGAGAGCGACGGCGAGCGGCAGGGGATCTGCCGGGCCGCTGCGGCGCCGCCGGACGTAGTGAAGCACGAGGCCGAGGAAGCCTGCGATCACGAGTACGGCCCCGCCCAGGTACTCGAGATCATTCCAGAGCTCACCAGGAATGTCGGTCCAGGGCATGGGCCTGAGCCCTTCGCTGGATTCCCGTTCCGATCGCCAGTGCATCGTGCCGAGCGGATCGCCGGTGAGCACGAGATCGCTGAGGGACCAGAGGATCGGTGCGGCCGCACCAGCGACCAACGAACCGACGGCGCGCCGGCGCCATGATCCTGCGGTCTCCGTAAAGCCCGCGACCGCCGCCAGGGCCCACGCTTCCGGGCGCAGAAGGCCGGCGAGCACCATCGCCGCGATCCGCAGGCGCCCGCGGAAGGCGATCCCGGCCACGATGAGCGCCGCGGTGACGACGTCGATGAACGCGTACGCGATAGCAGGGCGGAGCTCGGCACCGACCACCAAAGCGACGATCGCCACCGCGGCCGCGACTGCGCCTCCCTCGCGATACGCGGCAGCGAAGAGGAAGGCGGCGAGCGCACCCAGGGCAAGAGCGACAACCACGGCCATTCCCCGGTCGGGAGGAAGGGGCGCCACGAGCAGGCCAAGGAACGTCGCGAGTGGCTTCGGGGTCGTGGCTGCCAGCTCGAAGAGCGGCCGCTCGCCGCGCGCGACCGCCTGCCCCCACGCCGTGTAGGCCCAGGCGTCGGGACTGACGGCTGACGGCCATGCCAGCACCCTCCAGAGGAACGCCCCGGCTCCGACCACGCCGACCGCGGCCGCCGCCGGAAGAAGTACACCCCTCGTGCCGCTGCGCAGGCGGGACAGCCCGCCGGATGTCGGCGCCACTCCCCCGTATGCGGGATCGGCCGGACGGGCGCCCTTCATCCGGGCGATTCTAGAGCCGGCGTCTTCCGGCGGACGCCCCGGCTAGCCTGCGGCATGCATCTCAGCTTCATCGGTCCCGTGCCGCCGTTTCGAGGCGGAATATCGCAACACAGTGCGCTGCTCGTGGGCGCCCTTCGCGAGGCCGGACACGAGGTAGACGTCTATTCCTGGGCGGCGCAGTACCCCAAGCGCCTCTACCCCGGCGATCCCTACGCTCCGGGAGCCCAACCGTTCCCGGATGCCCACTTCACCCTCCGCTGGTGGGACCCCAGCTCGTGGGTGCGCGTGGGACGAGCTGCTCGAGCCGCCGACGCCCTCGCCTTCCAGTGGGTGACGCCTTTCCAGGGCCCTGCCTACAGGACGATGCTGGCGGCGTCCGGATCGACGCCGTCGGTGGCGATCGTCCACAACCCGGTCCCGCACGAGGAGCGGGCCGTCGACCGCCGGCTGACCCGCCTCGGCCTCGGGACCGTGAGGGGCGCTCTTGCCCCTCCGGAGCCCGCCGCCGACGATCTCCGCCGGCTCGTCCCCGGGGTGCCGGTCGTGCCGATGGCGATCCCGCCGCTCCTCGACCTCGACCCCACTCCCCTGCCGCCCGGCCCGCCATGGCGCCTTCTCTTCTTCGGCTTCGTCCGTCCGTACAAGGGACTCGAGCTCGCGATCGACGCCGTGGCCGCGCTCGTGCAGCGCGGCGTACCCGTCGAGCTGACCGTCGCAGGGCTTTTCTGGGGGCCCGTCGAGCCATGGCACGAGCGCGTCGCCGCAGCCGGACTGGACGGGACGATCACGCTGCGACCCGGCTACGTCCCCGACGAAGAGGTCCAGGAGCTCTTCGCCGCCCACCACGTCGTTGTCGTGCCGTACCGCTCGGCGCCCCAGTCTGCGATCGTCCCGCTCGCGTACGCGGCCGGAAGGCCGGTGGCCGCCACGAGGGTGGGAGGGCTGGCCGGGCAGGTCGCCGAAGGGGTCAGCGGAGCTCTCGCTCTCAGCGACGACGCGCCGGGGCTCGCGGACGCCGTCGAGAGAGTCCTCGCCGACCTGGAGCGCCTGGCGCGGAACGCGACGGAGCACGCGCCGACGTGGCCAGCCGTCGTCGAGGCCCTCGTGGGGCTGGTGGCTGCCGCTGACGGCAACGCTACGTACGAAGCCGAGACAACTCCGCCAGGTCGGCCTCCACCATCAGCTCGACGAGATCCGGAAACGTGACCGACGGCGCCCAGCCCAGCCGCTCGCGCGCGGCCGTCGCATCGCCCACGAGACCAACCAGCTCACCGGCCCCCCGTCCCAGCGCAGGGTCGAGCCGGACGTAGTCCTCCCAGTCGAGGTCGAGCGCCCCGAACGCGAGCTCGAGGAGCTCCCGAACCGCGTGCGACTCGCCGGTGGCGATTACGTAGTCCTCGGGGCGCTCCGCCTGGAGCATGAGCCACGCCGCTTCGACGACGTCCTTGGCGTAGCCCCAGTCCCGCGCGACGTCGACGTCGCCGAGGACGAGCTCCCGGGCGAGGCCGAGCTTGATGGCCGCAGCGGTCCTCGTCACCTTCCGGGTGACGAAACGCTCGGAGCGGCGCGGCGACTCGTGGTTGTAGAGGATCCCGGAGCACGCGAACACCCCGTGGTGCTCCCGATAGGCCCCGACCAGGAAATCGGCGAAGGCCTTGGCGGCCCCGTAGGGCTCGACCGGCCCGTAAGGCGTCGACTCCGTCTGGGGCGACCGCTCCGGGCGGCCGAAGACCCAGGCCGAGGACGCCTGGAAGAGGCGGGCGCCGCCGGCGCTCGCCCGGATCGCCTCCAGCAGCCCGCACACGGCTACGGCTCCCAGCTGCGCGGTGCCGATCGGATCCCGCCACGCGTCCGGTCCGAACGAGACCGACGCGAAGTTGTAGATCTCGGCCGGTGCTGCCTCGTCGATCACCCCGGCAAGCCGGCCGAGATCGGCGAGGTCTGCCTGGACGAGCCGCATCGACTCGCGGACGCCGTCGAGGTTCGGGATGCGCTCCGCCGGATCGGAACGGACGACTCCGGTCACGTCGTAGCCCTTGGCGACCAGCAGCTCGGAGGCGTAGGA
This sequence comes from uncultured Actinomycetes bacterium, assembly GCA_963839745.1. Classification (GTDB taxonomy): domain Bacteria; phylum Actinomycetota; class Thermoleophilia; order Gaiellales; family Gaiellaceae; genus JAIBJN01. The sequence goes on along the minus strand of CAWIWC010000019.1, from coordinate 21,221 downwards.
GCCGTCCTGGCCCGCCGCGCCGAGGACGAGGGCGCGAGGTGTCAACCGCCCAGGATCTCGATTTCGGGGAGCGGGAACACGAGCCGGCCGCCGCCTTGGAGGAACTCCTCCTCGCGGGCGATGACGGTCTCGCGGAAGTGCCAGGGGAAGACTACGAGGAAGTCCGGCCGCCGCTCGTGCATCTCGCTCTCTTCGACGATCGGGATCAGCGATCCCGGAGTCACGCGGCCGAATTTGTAGGGGTTCACGTCCCCGATCGCCTCGACGTCTGCCGAGGTGAGGCCGCAGAACTGCAAGACGACATTCCCCTTTGTCGATGCGCCGTAGCCGAGCACCCGCGCATCGTCGGCTCGCAGCACGCCCAGGAGGTCGACGAGCTCGTCGCGGTGCCGGAAGACCCGCTCGGCGAAGGTCCGGAACGGCTCCTCGGTATCGAGCCCGAGACGTTCCTCGCGGGCCGCGAACCAGTCGAGCAGGGCACGCCGAGGCGCGAGCGCCGAGCCGGGGTGGGCAGCGGTCACGGCGAAGCTGCCGCCGTTCACGCGGTTGAACCGGACCTCCACGATCTCGAGCCCGGCCTCCTCGACGATCCGGCGCACGGTGGCCAGCGAGTAGTACTCGAGATGCTCGTGACAGACCGTGTCGTACCCGGTCGAGCTCAGCATCGACGGCATGTACGCCTGCTCGAAGTGCCAGACGCCGTCCGGCGCGAGGCAGTCGCGGACGTCCCGTGCAAACGCGACGGGGCTCTCCAGGTCGTAGAACATCGCGATCGACGTGATGATCCGGGCCGGCATGTTGCTCACCTTCTGGAAGCTCGCCGCCGAGAAGAAGTCGGCAGCGACTACCGCGTCCTCCGGGTAGTAGTCCGCGAACCTCGCAGCGGTCGGGTCGATGCCGACGCGACGAAGGTTCTTCGTCGTGTAGGAGCTCAGCAGCGTCCCGTCGTTGCTGCCGATGTCGAGGACGACGTCGCCGGGTGAGAGCTCCACGAGCGTCTCGAGGCCGCGCGCCTCGCGCCCGAGATGCTCCACCATCGAGGCGTTCAGCCCGGAGCGGTAGCCGTAGTTGTCCCCGTACAGCTCCGTGGGCTCGAAGCTGTGCGCAAGCTGGAGCAGCGTGCAGGACCGGCAGCGCACGAGCACGAGCGGGGCCGTGGGCACGTCCTCGTCCGGAGACGCCGGGAAGACCCCGGTGAGGGCGTGCTCGCCGAGATCGAGGACCTGCTCCAGCGCGGAGGACCCGCACAGCCGGCACGCGGTCAGCACGGTGGCGGCACTCACGAGGGCGCTCAGCGGCCCGGCTTGACCGCGTTGAGGGAGAGCAGGGCGCCGTGGCCGGTGTCCTCCGAGGACAAGGCTGCGACCCAGACAACCGGCGCAAAGAGCCAGTGGGCTTGATTTCCGGCCATCCGTGCCTTGAGGAGCTGCGGCGCCCAGCGGAAGCCGAAGAGCGCCTTCGACCACGTCACGGTGAGGCCGTTCCGGGCGAGGAGCTCCTCGATCTCGGCGCGTCCGAAGAACCTCCGCACGTCCCACCGAGCCGCGTGGCGCTCCCGTTTCGGACGCCACTGGTCGTCGTCGAACATGTCCGTGGTGAGGGCGAGGCGACCGCCAGGCCGAAGCACCCTCGCGATCTCCGCGAGGACCCGTTCCGGGTCGGCCGTGTGCTCGAGCACCGAGAGGATGAGGACGACGTCGAAGGAGTCGTCCTCGAGCCCCGTGTCCTCGGCCGAGCCGAGGATGAACCTCACGCGCGGATAGCGAATCGTGGCGCGCTCCACCCGCTCTTCCTTCACGTCGTAGGCGACGACGTCGGCCCCGAGGCGCGCCGCCTTGCCCGCCCAGTAGCCGCGGCCGGAGCCGAGGTCGAGGACCCGCTCTCCGCGCTTGATGTCGACCCCGTCGAAGGCCGAGCCGATCTCGAGATGCCGCACCGGATCGAGGTAGATATAGGCCTCGTAGGCTCGGCGCTCGAGCGGAACCAGAGCACGGCCCGCAACTCGACTCAACGCTGCTCGCATCGCAGCGGCGAAGGATATGCAGGGTACCTAGGATACGCGCGGTGAACGCACCCAGCGTGAAGGAGCGCCGCGCCCTCATCACCGGGATCACGGGGCAGGACGGCTCCTACCTCGCCGAGTTCCTGCTCGCGAAGGGGTACCAGGTCTCGGGGATGATCCGCCGGGCCTCGACCGAGAACGTCGACCGCATCGCCCACATCGTCGACGACATCAACCTCGTGCAGGGCGACCTGCTCGATCAGCTCTCGCTCATGAGCGTGGTCGAGGAGACCAGGCCGACTGAGCTCTACAACCTGGCTGCACAGAGCTTCGTCCCGACGTCCTGGCGCCAGCCCGTCCTCACCGCCGAGTTCACGGCCGTCGGTGTGACCAGGATGCTCGAGGCGGTCCGCTACGTCGACCGGTCGATCCGCTTCTACCAGGCCTCGTCGTCCGAGATGTTCGGACTGGCCGCCGAAATCCCGCAGTCCGAGAAGACGCCGTTCCATCCCCGGTCCCCGTACGGGATGGCCAAGGCGTACGGGCACTTCGCCACGGTCAACTACCGGGAGTCGTTCGATCTCTTCGCCGTCTCCGGCATTCTCTTCAACCACGAATCGCCGCGGCGCGGAATCGAGTTCGTGACGCGCAAGATCAGCGACGGCGCCGCGCGCATCAAGCTCGGGCTGGCGGACGAGCTCAGGCTCGGGAACCTCGACGCCAAGCGGGACTGGGGCTTCGCCGGAGATTACGTCGAGGCGATGTGGCTGATGCTGCAGCAGGACGAGCCGCGCGACTACGTGATCGCCACGGGGGAGGAGCACTCGGTGCGCGAGCTCGCCGAGGCGGCGTTCGAGCATGTCGGTCTCGACTGGAGCAAGCACGTGGTGGTCGACCCCGCGCTCCTGCGCCCGGCCGAGGTCGAGCATCTCGTCGGAGACGCGGCGCGCGCACGCACCGAGCTCGACTGGCACCCACGGGTTTCCTTCAGGGACCTCGTCGCGATGATGGTCGACGCCGATCTCGCCCGTCTCGAGGCCGGCGAGCCCCGCTGGCGGACGGCGTCAGACGTCAGTCACGCCGGGAGCGTCCGGAAGCACTCAAGCTAGAGATTTCATCGACCTCGCTGTCGAGCCCGAGCTCGCCGGACGACGTATCCGCCTGCCGCTGCACGAGATTCTCGGGGGCCACTTGGAGAGCCAGCTCGATCTTGCGAACGCGGTCGAGCGTCCGCTCGCCGAGCACCCGGTTCGCCCTCAAGAGCTCGCCGATCACGCCCAGGAGCACGAGCTGCAACGAAAAGATGAGCAGGACCGCGCCGACGATGAGCGACTGGACGTGTCCGGTCGGCCCCGGGGCGGTCAGGTAGAACCAGCCGAAGCGGGCGAAGAGCGCCGTGCCCAGGAGGCCGAGGACCGCGGCAGGCCAGAGAAAGGCCGGGAGCGGCTCGTACATCACGTAGATGCGCATGATCGTCCCCACCGAGCGCTTGACGTACTGGGGGACGCTGCGGAAGAGGCGCGATTCGCGCGTCTTCGGATTCGTCCGAACCGGAACGTGCGTCACGGTGAGGTCGGATTTGCCGGCCTGGATGATCGTCTCCAGGGTGTACGTGAACCCGGAGACGACGTTCAGCCGGAGCGCCGCCCCGCGGTTGTAGGCGCGAAAGCCAGACGTGACGTCGGGAATGTCCGTCTCCGAGGCGCGGCGGACGGCCCACGAGCCCCAGGTCTGCAGCGCCTTCTTCACGCCGGAGAACTCGTCGTGGTCCCTGACGTTGCGATCCCCGACGACCATGTCTGCCTGGTCAGCCAGGATGGGTGCGACCAGCTTCGGAATGTCGTCCGCCTGGTACTGGTTGTCGGCGTCTGTGTTGACGATGACGTCGGCGCCGAGCTTGAGCGCGGCGTCGATCCCTGCCTGGAAGGCGACGGCGAGGCCCTTGTTGCTGTTCAAGCGAACGACGTGGTCGACGCCGTGCGCCAGCGCCACCTCGGTCGTGCGATCCGTCGAGCCGTCGTCCACCACGAGCCACTCGACCGTGTCGAACTCGGGCAGCTCCCGCGGAAGCGCACCCAGCGTCAGCGGGAGCACGGCCTCCTCGTTGAAGCACGGTATCTGGATGATGAGCTTCACGACTCGCTCGGCTGGAGTGTAGGGATTCCGGGTGTGGGAGGACACGCTAGGCTCCGCCCGCGTGCGCGACCGCAGCGCCCCAGGATTCCTCACGCCCTTTCTCGCCCGCATGCGCGTCCGGGCCGCACTTCCTCATGTGCGCGGCAGCGTGCTCGACCACGGGTGCGGGTTCGGAGCTCTGGCCCCATACGTCCCCCCGGCCAGGTACCTGGGCTTCGACATCAACGAGGGATCCCTCGAGGACGCTCGGGCCCGGAACCCCTCGCATCGCTTCACCAGCGAGCTCCCCGTCGACACGACCTTCGACACCGTGGTCTCGATGGCGGTGATCGAGCACGTCGACGATCCGGCCGCGTACCTCCGCGGGTTGACCGCGTTCGTCGGCGACGGCGGACGCGTCGTCCTCACGACGCCGCGGCCGTCGTGGAACGGTGTCTACGCGCTAGGCGCACGCCTGGGGCTTTTCAGCGTGACGGCCAACGAGGAGCACCGTCTTGTCGACAAGGCCGCCATCACCGAGGCCTCCCTGACGGCCGGCTTGCGGATCGTGCACTTCGACACCTTCCTGGCCGGCGCCAATCAGCTCGCAGTGCTCCAGCCCGACTGACTAGCGCAGGTCCTTGTTTGACTCCATGTCGAACCACATGGCGAAGAGCAGGAGCTGCAGGCCGGAGATGACGAGCAGCGCCACGAGGACGATCGTCGCGGACGGGATGGCATTGCCGGCGATGCGGAGCACCACCTCGACGATCCCGAGCACGACGCCGGCCAGGAAGAGCACGATCCCGAGCGCCCAGAAGAGGACGAGCGGATGGAAGTCGCGGATCACGTACTTGGAGCCGAGCCGCCAGAAGAAGCCTTTGAAGAGAAGCCAGGAGATCGTCGGCACGACCTTCCAGAGCCGGATCCCGCTGCGCTCCCCCACGCCGTAGATCGGCCGCGACGAGTAGTCGCGTACGCGGAAGTTCCACACGTTCAGGTGGACGAGCATGTCGTTGGGGAAGCCGTAGCGGGGGTAGAGGCGGTCGAGGTCGAGCATCTTCAGGGCCTCCAGGCTCACCGCCGTGTACCCCGACTGCGAGTCGGCCACGTGCCAGTAGCCCGACGCGATCTTGGTGAAGAGTGAGAGCGCCGCGTTCCCGAGGTAGCGGGTGTGCGGGATCAGGTTCCACGCCTGGCCGGTGAAGAGGCGGTTCGCCTTCGCGTAGTCGCACTCGCCGGTCGCGATCGCGTGGACGAGGGTCTCGAGGTCGTCGGGATCCATCTGCCCGTCGGCCGCCATGACGGCGGTGACGTCCATCTCCTCGGTGATCGCCCGCTTGTAGCCGGTGACGATCGCGGCGCCGACGCCCTGGTTCTTCTCGTGCATGACGACCTCGACGCGCGGGTCGCCTGCCCGGGCGCGCTCGGCGGTCGCGTCCTTCGAGGCGTCGTCGACGACGATGATCCGGTCGACGAACGCCGGAATGCTCGAGACCGTCGAGCCCACGAGGGTCTCCTCGTTGTGGGCCGGGACGACGACCGCGACGCTCTTCCCCTCGTACACGACCGGAAGTATGCGGGCGGAGGGGGACGCTAGGAGGTGCGGCGGCGTCGCCGGGCGACGACCGGATCCCAGGCCAGCGCGGCGACGAAGCCGACGATCAGGCCGATGAGGGCGCCGACGACGATCGAGCTTTGGCTCGAGCGTGGCGTGACCGCGGATGCGCGCGCCTCGGTCACGACCTGGCCCTTCTCGACGTCGCGCGCCTGGGCCAGGAGCAGCTCCGTGTCTACGCGCTCCTGGGAGAGGTCGGAGCGGTCGCCGCGCGCGAAGCCGAGGAGCGTGACGGCCGTGAGCCTGTCCTGGGCGGAAGCGCTCGGATCGCTGGCCACATTCGTGAGCTGCGTGATGCTCGCGTCGGCCGCCTCGAGGTCGGAGTTCAGCTCCTCGAGGCGCGCCTCGTACGCGACGATCTTGGTGTCCGCGTAGGCCGACGTCCGCTCGACGACCTCCGCCGCGAGCAGGTTCGTCGCCTCGGCGACCGTCCTCCGCGGCCACGGCCCGCGGACGGCGATTTCGAAGAGCTGGTTCGGCTGGCCCGTGCGCGCGACGGCGCCGGAGACCTGGCTGGTGGAGATCCCGGCCCGCAGGCGGCGCGGGTCGACGTCGACCTGCTCCGCCACGTCGCCCACGACCTCCTCGCTGCGCGCGATCTCGCGCACGGCCGCCGAGTTGGTCTGCACGCTCGGCACCTGGGAGCCTCCCGAGGCCGAGATCGGCTGGCCGAGGTAGATGGTCGCCTCCGCGCGGTTGACGTCGCTCGAGGCCGTCGAGGAGAAGATCCAGCCGATCAACCCGCCGATGACGAGTCCGACGACGAGCAGCCACCAGCGCCTGGCCAGGCGGCGGCCGTAGCGGCCGAGGTCGATCTCCTGTTCCGCATCCAGCTCCGGGAGCTCGCGGCTCCTGGGCGGGCGGGTTTCCGTCTCCGCGCTCATCGCGGCCCTCGACTCTAGCGGAGCGGCCCGCGGGGGCGTGCCGGGTCGCGGGCTCCTCTAGCATGCCGCCGCGTGGGCTCGCCCGCCGCACCGCTCTTCGTCCTCGGCGTCCGCCGGTCGGGAACGACGCTCCTCCGGGTCATGCTCGACCGCAGCTCGCAACTCGCGCTCCCCGACGAATCGTACTTCGTCCCGCAGCTGGCGGACCGCCATCGAGGCCGTGTCGACGTGGACGCGTTCGTGGACGACCTGCGCCGCGTCGGGACGGTGCGCGAGTGGGAAGTCGACCCGGACGACGTACGCGCCCGGCTCCGGCCCGCCATGTCGACCGGCGAGGCGATCGGCGCCGTCTACGAGACGTACGCGGCGGCGCGAGGAAAGGCGCGCTGGGGAGACAAGACGCCGATGTACATGCAGCACCTGCGCCTGCTCGAGCGGCTGTTCCCCGAGGCGCTCTACGTCCACCTCGTGCGCGACGGCCGCGACGCCGCGGCGTCCTTCCTGCAGATGCCGGCGGGGATCGTGACGGAGTCCTGGGGGCACCCGAGGTCGGTCGCCGACTTCGCCTGCCAATGGGGCACGGAGATCGGGGCCGCGCGCGAGCTCGGCCGTCGTGTCGGACCCGAGCGCTACCTCGAGCTTCGGTACGAACGGCTCGTCGAGTCGCCCAAGGACGTGCTCGGACAGATCTGCTCCTTCGCCGACCTGCCCTGGGAGCCTTCGATGCTCGACTACGCAACGGAGGTGGACGTCAGCGCGCGGCCGCACCAGCAGAACCTGAAGCGACCTCCGACCACCGGCCTCCGGAACTGGCGCACCGAGCTCGCCCCCGGCGACGTCGCGGGGTTCGAGGAGTTGGCGGGCGACGTCCTCGCCGAGCTCGGCTACGAGCTCGCCGACCCGCAGCGGGGAGGCACTCCCGGCGCGCGGGCGCGCGCCAAGCTGCTCGCGTACCGCGCGCAGGCATGGGCATGGCGAACGACGGGAAGCGCCGTCAGGCGCTCGCCCCTCTGGTCCCGGCGGCACCCGCCTCTCGTCTAGCGGGTGCCCCGCGGGCTGAGCCTGCCCTTGTAGGCGGCGAGGAACCCGTTGAGCGAGAAGTAGTAGCGATTCTTGGTCGCGATCCCCGGCGCGTATGCGCCGAGCTTGTGCCGCCAGACGATCTTCCCGTCAGCGACGCGGAGCCCGACCGTCTTGCCGTTGAGCGTCGAGACGAAGACGAGGTTCCCGACGACCAGCGCGGGCGAGAGGACCTTGCCGCCGACGTCCCGCGACCAGAGCTGGCTCCCGGTCGTCGCCCGGAGCGCACGCAACTGGCTGTCGAACCCGCCGACGAAGACGCGCCCGTCCGCGATGGCCGGCGTCGCGTAGCCCGTGGTTCCCATCGAGCGCGTCCAGACGATGGAGCCGCTACGGATGTTCAGGGCGACGATCTTCCCGGCTCTCGAGGTCGTGTACAGCCGGTGGCCGTCGGTCGAGGCGCTTGCGTAGAAGCTCTCGTACCGGAGTAGATCCCGCTTCACATAGGTGGTCCAGAGCTCGTTGCCGTCCGAGCGCCGCAGGCAGACGACCGAGCCGGCGTAGGTCGTGATGCAGACACGGTTTCCCCAAATAGACGGGCTCGCGTTGATCCGTCCCCCGGTGTCGTAGGCCCAGCGGACGGCCCCGCTGGTGACGTTGACGGCGAAGAGCCTCCCATCGGTCGAGCCGAAGTAGGCGGTGTTGTCGACCGCGACCGGCGACGATTCGACCCTACCCGCCGTCCCGACACGCCAGAGCACCTTCCCGTTCGCACGGCTGAGCCCCGTGACGGTGCCGTCGTGGGAGCTGACGATCAGTCGTGGGCCCGCGATCGCCGGCGACGAAGCCATGAGGCTCGCCACCTTCCGTCTCCAGACGAGGTCGCCGGTTTCGGCGTCGATCGCGAAGGTCGTCCCTTTCGCGTTGTTGACGTACAGGGTCCCGTCGCAGAACGTCGCCGGATACTCCATGAACCCGATGGCCCGGCCCCAAACCGCTTGCGTCGGCCTGCCGAGATCGATGTTCTCGCGGGCGAGGGTGCGCTGCGGGTTCCCGCCGAACGAGAGCCAGCAGGGGCCTTCCGACTTCGCCTCGGGTTCTTCGGGTTCCTCGGGCTCCTCGACCGGTTGCTCCTCGGTGGTCGTCGACAGCTCTTCGGTCGCCGTCATCACCGAGACGCCGGCAAGCTCGGTGTCGATGCCCGCGTCGGGCGTTTCCGTCGCACGCAGGTAGGCGGCCACCGCCACGCCGGCCAGGACCAGCGCGACAACCGCGAACGCGATGATGAGTACCTTCTTCCGCACGAAAACCCCGAGCCGCCCAGTATGCCAGCGGCCCCGGAAGGGTCCAGCACTTCAGTCGGCAAGCGGCTTTGCGACCACCGCGCCCGCAAGTCCGAGTGAGAGCCAGACGAGCGGGTCCTCGAAGAACCCGCTGTAGAAGAGCGAGTGCACGAAGATCGCAAGGAAGACGGCCGACAACCCGAGGCCGAGGACGCGGTCGCGGAGCCAGGCGAGGTAGAAGAGCCGCACCGCAGCTACGAGGAACGCGAGATAGAGCGCGCTCCCGATGATGCCGAGCTCCGCCGCCACCGTGAGGGGAGCCGTGTGCGACGACTTGGCAAGCCGGTTCCGGATTTGCCCGAGCTCCTCGCTGACCTGCTCCTCCGCTCCGATTCCGACGCCGCCGATCGGGTGCTCGCGCACGATGTCGGTCGCGTTCGCAACGAGATCCGAGCGGCCGCCTGTCACGCGGAGGAGCGACTGGTCATGCCCCACGGCCGCCAGTACCGCGCTCGCCAGGAGCAAGGGAGCGAGCGCGCCGACGAGGACGATCGTCCTGGTGCGCCCGGTGCCGGCGGCGGCGGCTACGAACAGCACTCCGACGACCAGAGCGACCATGCTCGACTGCGAGTAGGTGAAGAAGAGCGCCAGGGCGAGGAAGGCGATGACGGCAGCTCCCGCGGCCAGGCTCAGGCGCGTCAGCCAGAGCCCGACGAGGACGACGAGGATCGCCACGACCAGAAAGCGCCCGTAGATGCTCGGATCACGGAGCAGCGAGGCGGTGCGGAAGAAGGCCTCGTACGCGTTCCCGACCTCGAGGTCGCCCGAGAGGACGAGTTGCCTGGTCGCGCGCTCCCACAGCCCGACCGCCGCCAGCACCATCGCGATGCCGGCAAACGTGCCGCCCAGTGCGAGCGGCAGCCACGGTGCGAGCGGCGCGCGGGCGGCTATCCCGACGAGGAGTGCGAAGGGGAAGTAGAAGAACAGCAGGTCGACGGCGCTCGCATCGACGTCCAGCGACCAGAGCGCGGAGAGGGCCGCCAGGCCGATGAAGGCGGCGACGGGCACGGCGAGGAGCAACGGGACGACGACGACCTCGCGGCTCCGGAACGTACGGACGACGAGCGCGAGGCCGGCCGCCGCCAGGACGCCGTAGAGAGGCACGAGCAGGAAGGCGCGCTGCGACCCCACGTCCAGCAGGACCCGGAACGGCGCCGCGGCGAGGAGCGCGACGGGCCACACCGCCGGATAGCGGGTCAGGACGGCGGCCAGGCCGCCGACGACGCCTGCGAGGACGACGAGCGCGCCGATGCGGAGCGGCCCGTCGACGAACCGCTCGAGGTCGTCCTCGGGCACCAGCGCGAGCGCGAGCGCGATCTCGGCTCCGGCGAGCACGGCGATCCCGGCGAGGAGCGCGATCCGCTCGCGCGCGAGCAGGACGAGCGTCGTTCCCACGGCCCCGCCGAGCGCAGCAAGCTGGATGACGGAGTCGGTCTCCACGGGGCCGCGCGCACTTTACTCCGGCCCCCCAGGCCGCCCGTCGGTTCTAGCGGGTGCCCTCTGCCTTGTCCCAGGTTGGCGCCACGCCGCCCTGCTGCAGGTAACGGGCGAGCGCGACCACGGTTGCCCAGCTCACGAGCGTGTAGTAGTGCGCGAGCGTCGCGCCGGGGAGCGGCACGCGCAGGCGGCCGGCGGCCGCGAGGCCCAGGAAGGCGAGTTGGCCGACGAGCGCCGTCCGGTAGATCCCTCCCTCCCGCGCGAGCAGGAAGCTCGCGGCCAGGAGCTTGAGGTGCAGCAGGCCGCTCGCGTAGCGCAGGAGCCGGTGCGAGACCAGCTCGAGCGCGTACACCGGCGGGACGCCCGAGAGCATGCGGCCCTCGAAGACGGTGCGCCAGCACCAGACGAACATCCGCACCTTCCGCCGGTACTCCTCCTCGTTGTCGCGCGACGGCTTCTCGAAGGCGAGCGCCTCCGGCTCGTACACGGCCCGACGGCCCTTGGACGCGAAGAGGTAGGGAAAGCCGAGGTCGTGGCCGAGCGGGTACTCGACGTAGTCGCTCCGCCGCACTGCGTAGATGGAGCCGTTGCCGCCGGTGACGGAGCCCAGGGCCGATTCCTGCTCGCGCTGCCAGAGCTCGTAGCGCCAGTACGCCCCTTCGCGGTTCGTCCCGTCCGGCTGCTCGAGCTGGAGGCGACCGCAGACGTAGGCGACGTCGGGATCGGCGAAGTTGCGCGCGAGCTTGCGGAGCGCGTCGGGCGCCCAGGTCGCGTTGGCGTCCGAGAAGGCGACGAGCTCCGACTCGGTCCCGCGCACCGCCCGGTCGAGCGCCGGACGCTTCCCCTCGCGGGGCGCGCGCAGGAGGCTCACGCGCGGCTCGCGCGCGGCGATCTCCTCGACGATCTCCTCCGTGCGGTCGTCGGAGGCGTCGGAGGCGACGACGACCTCGAGCTGCTCGGGCGGGTAGTCGAGGGCGAGCAGGTTCTCGACGCGGCGGCCGATGACGGCATCCTCGTTGTGTGCCGGGACGACGACGACCGTCTTGGGCGTCTGCTCTTTCGCCCTCACGGGGCGCCCGCGGACACGCGCGAGGGCGGCCGCGGCGAGCGGGTAGCCCGCGTGCGTCCAGGCAAGCGCGCCCAGCGTTCCCCAGAAGACTCCCTTGACGAGCACGTCAGGACGTTAGCGACCGCGCACGGTCCCGGTACGCCGGGAAGTAGCCGTCGAAGTCGATCTCGGCGCCGCCGGCGAGGCGGCGGTAGGCCTCCTCGTCGTGCACGGCCTTGCCCACGGAGGCCTCCACGAGGTCGTCGGGCGCGAAGCGGCGCTTGTACTCGAAGAGCGAGTCCTCCTGCCCTCCGACGCCCCCGCCGAGGTGCAGCGCCTCGAAGCCGAGCTCCTGGCCCCAGCGCGCGGCCGAGAACAGGGCGAGATGGCTCGCGCCGAGCCGCCGTCCCTCATCGCTCGCGCCGCCGAGGTGATAATGGAGCCACGGCGACCCGGCCAGGCACAGCACGCTCGCGGCCAGTTCCCCGCGACGGCGAACCTCGACGAGCACGAGCGCGTCGCCGAGGCGCGCGAGCCGTTCCCAGTAGGCCGGCGGGAAGAAGTAGAAGGCGGAAGCGTCGTTGCGCCGCATCGTCTCGTCGTAGAGCGCCACGAAACCGTCCAGCGTGGCCGGGCCCTGGATGACCGTGGCAGCGAGCCCTTCGCGCTCCGCCTTGCGGACGAGGCGGCGGTGGTGCTTGTCCATGCCGGCCAGGAGGTCGCGGCCGTCCTCCAGGCGCCACGCGACGGTGTGGCCGAGGGGCTCCACGTGCACGCCACGGGCGTCGCGCTCGTTTCCGAGCAGCGGGTGGAAGCGCACGAAGCTTGCGAGGATCCCGCGCTCGCGACACCAGGCGTCGTAGCGCTCCCAGAAGCGGGCGAGCTCGGCGCCCTCCGCGAGGAGCAGCGGGCCGCCGTAGCCGTACGGGCTCGTCACGTCGGCGGGCTCGTCCCGCAGGATCGACGCAAAGCCGACGTTCTCGCCGGGGAGGTGGAGGAAGAGCGGCCGCCCCTCGTCCAGGAGCGCGGAGGCCTCGACATATGCGCGGCGGAAGTAGACGTCGGCGCCGGCGGCGAGCGTCTCCCACTCCTCCGCGTCGACCTCGCGGAGCTCGTCGCTCCGCGCGCGGGCGCGCTCGATGTTGGTCGTGTCCTCGACGGGCGCCGGCTCGGGGCGGCCGAGCTGGCTCACGGTCATGGCGAGGATCCGCAGGTCGAGCCGGAGCGACCAGTTGTCGACGTACCAGATGTCCTGCTCGATCCGCTCGGGCCACGAGATCTCGTCGCGCCCGTTCACCTGCGACCAGCCGGTGATGCCCGGCCGCACCTCGAGCCGCCGCCGCTCGTGCTCGGTGTAGTTGGCGGCCTGTTCGACGAGGTCGGGTCGGGGGCCGACGAGCGACATCTGCCCCACGAGCACGTTGGCGAGCTGCGGCAGCTCGTCGAGGCTCGTGCGCCGCAGCCACCGCCCGCTGCGCGTGATCCGCGGGTCGTCCGGGACGATCCCGTAGGGATCGGCGAGGCCCATCCGCCTCCCCTGCTCGATCGCGTCCTGGATCATCGTCCGGAACTTGAAGAGCCCGAACTGCCTCCCGCCCCGCCGGACGCGCTGTTGGACGAGGAAGACGGGGCGACCGGTCTCCAGCAGGATCCAGATCGCGACCGCCGCGAAGAGCGGCGAGAGGACGACCAGCAGGAGCGCGGCGCCGAGGCGGTCGAGGAGCCATTTGACCGCTCTCATCCAACGATCTCCCGGTAGAGCTCCTCGTGCGCGCGCGCTGCTTCGTCCCAGGTCAGGGCCTCGCGGGCACGGGCCGTGCCGTCGTACGCCTTCCGCAGCCCGCCGTGCTCGGTCAGCAGCCGGACGCAGGCATGAGCGAGGGCTGCCGGGTCCTCCGGGGGCACGACGAGGCCTGCGCCGTAGTCGGCCACGGTCTCGCCCAGCGAGCCCACGTCGCTGACGATCGCCGGGCGCCCGTAGCCGATGGCGGTCGCCAGCACGCCCGAGGAGTCGAGCTCCCGGTACGGGAGCACGACGGCGGCCGCCTCGGCCATGAGGCCGGCGATCTCCTCGTCGCGGATATACCGGAGGCGCCAATCGATCACGCTGTCGACGCCCAGTCGGACCGCCTGCTCGCGCACGGGCTCGACGGGGTCGAACGGGTCGCCGGCGACGACGAGCCGAGCGTCCGGCACGCGGTCGAGCACGGCTGGAAGGGCGGAGACGAGCACGTCGAGTCCCTTGTAGCGTCGCAGGAGCCCGAAGAAGAGGAGCGTCTTGCCCTCCGGCGGGCCGAGCGGCTCGGCAGAGACGTCGAAGATCGGATGGGCGATGCGCGCGAGCCGCTCGCGGGGGATCCCAAGGCCCGCGAGCCGCTCGACCGCACGCGAGGAGTGGACGACGACGCGGTCGACCGAGCGGAGGATGTCCAGCCACGCGTCGAGCTGTCCCTCCCGACGCGGGACGACGTCGTGGGCGGTGAGCACCGTCCCCCGCTTCGCAGCGAGCTTCCGTACCCAGCGTGCGTCGACGCTCGGCCGCGGAAGCCACTGGAGGTGGACGACGTCCGGCTTCAGGGACGCGATCCGCCCCCGGAAGCGCAGAACGCTCGGCCCGTACTCGACGGCCTTCAGAGGCAGGCGCAGCGGCGAGCGCGGGAAGCGGCGCGTCAGCCTCGACGAGAGTGGGAGGAAGAGCTCGTGGCGGCGGTAGCCGTCCGGCGCGGGCGGGTCGTCGTAGGCGAACGGCGAGGTAAAGAGGTCGACGTCGAGCCCGCGCCGCGCCAGCGCTGCCGCGAGCCCGTGGTCGTACGGAGGCGTGAAGCTCGCGGGGTCGACCAGCGCGACGCGCATCAGAGCCGCTTGCGCAGGTACCCGAGCGAGGCGACCGCGCCGCGCAGGTCGTCCGCGGCGAAGTTCGCGCGCACCTTGCGGCCGCCGACGTAGGGAGCGGCGAACTGGCGCAGGCCGATCCGTCTGCGGCGGGCGAGCTGGAGCGAGACCCAGACGTCCTTCGCGAGGAAGATCCAGCGCGCGTCCTCCTTGAACGTCCCGTGCGGCTCCACCTCCTCCCCGGCCAGGTCGCGGTACGCGACCTCGGCGAGGTCGAACGCCCGTGTCATCACGAGGCCGCCCCAGATCGGCGCGCGCGTGTTGACCTCGATGAGCTTGTACGAGCCGTCGCGGAGATCGTGCGCCATCTCGACGTGCGCGAAGCCCGTGTAGCCCGCCGAGCGGAGCAGCTTCTGGCCGTGCTCTTCAACCTCCGGGACGTAGTCGACCTCGAAGACCGCGGAGGACCCGAAGTCGATCGGGCTCTGGCGCACCTTGCGGCCGACAACGCTTCCGAGCGGCTCGCCGGAGCGCCCGACGTAGGTGAAGAGCGAGTAGATCCGGTCCGTCGCGTCCGGGACGAGCTCCTGGACGATCGTGTCGAACCCGTGCTCTCTCGCGCGCGCCCACGCTGCGACGGCGTCGTCGAGGCTCTGCGCGACCACGGCCTTCTCGCCGAACGTCGCTGCGAACTCCTGACCCTCCGCCGGCTTGACGAGGAAGGGCGGCTGAAGGCCTGCTGCTCTGATCGCCTCCTCGTCGCTCGCCAGGACGGTCCTGGGCGCAGGCACGCCGGCCTTCTCCGCCTCGAGCACGAGGATCTCCTTGCGGCGCAAGCGGCGGGCGACCTCCGGGTCGGCGGGCAGCGGGACGTCGGCGAGCTCGCGCACCTCGTCCCAGCGGTCGAGGAGAAGCTCGACGTTCTCGTCGCGCTCCGGGAAGAGGACGACTCGGCCGCCGTAGGCGATGCGGCGCAGCGCGTCGAGGAGCGCGTCGCCTGGCGGCCGCAGGCCGTTGTCGCCGAGGAGGACGCGCTCCGCGACGTAGCGCGAAGAGAGCGCGAACTCGTTCCCGCGCCAGGCGATCCCGGTGACCGGCGTTCCCGTCCGGCCGAGGGCGCGGACGATCGCAAGGCCTGCGTGCAGGAGCCCGAAGACGACCGCGGGACGCCGGCTCACGCGAGTGCCGCCTCGTACGCCTCGAGATGGGCGTCGACGACCGCCTGCCAGCTGCAGAGCTCACCGATGCGGCTGCGGCCGGCCTCGCCCAGGCGGCGCCGCAGCTCCCTGTCGGCCAGCAGGCCGTCGATCGCCGCTCGCAGGGCCGGCGGGTCCCTCGGCGGGACGAGCAGGCCGGTCTCACCGTCGGCGACCATATCCGGAAGGCCACCGACTGCGGTGGCGACGACGGCCCGGCCGCGCGCGAGCGCCTCGGCGCACGTGATGGGAAACCCGTCCCGCCGTGACGGGAAGACGACGACTGCAGCGCGGTCGAGGCGCTCGTAGAGCTGCTCGCGGGGGAGCATGCCGAGCGACTGCGGCACGTTCGGCCGGAGCGGCCCGTCGCCGGCGACGACGAGGTTGAGCCCGTCGGCAACGGCCAGCAGGTCCTCGATGCCTTTCTCGGGGGAAAGGCGGCCGGCATAGAGCACTTCAGGCGGCTCCGCCTCCGGACCGACCGCCTCCGGGACATCGACGCCGTTGGGGACGAAGCGCGCCTTCCTGGCTCCCAGCTCGATGGCAGCCTCAGTCAGCGCGCGTGAGACGCCGATCACGACCTCTGCCCTACGAACGATGCGCCTGGCGAGCGCCGGGGCACGCCGGGCGAGCTCGACGTCCGTCCCATGGAGGGTCAGCACGAGCGGCTTACCGGCGAGCGAGGCGGGGAGCGCAGTGGGGAGCCAGTGCGCGTGGACGAGGTCCGCGGTCCTGGCTGCGCGCCGAGCCGCACGTGTCATGGCGACAAGCAGGGGCGGAACCGCCCAGGGACGCCGACGGACGTTGCGCGACATGCCCGCGCCGTAGGCGAGCCCGAAGTCCCGGAAGTCTCGGCCGGGGCCCACGACCGTCACCTCCACTCCGCGCCGCCGCAGACGCACTTCCGTGTCGGCGATGAACCGGCCGGCGAAGTCTCGCTCGTCCCGCGGGTACGAGGTCGTGAGGAAGACGACCTTCATCGAGCTCCTAGCAGCCTCATCGGCGCGAGAAGACCACCGGCGCCGCGACGGCCAGCAGCAGGAAGACGAAGAAGTAGTACATCTGCATGGTGAGGTAGAAGACGTTCGCGGCGAGCGTACCGGCGAGCGCAGCCGTAAGACCCCAGGCGAGCGGCTGGACCCGGGCCGCGTCCACGTCGCCCACCGCAGCCAGCGCGCGCCCCAGCCGGCGGAGCCCGCCCAGGCGGCGGAACACGTAGACGATGAAGGCGAGGAAAAGGAGTGTGCCGACGATGCCGGTCTCGACGAGCAGCGCGATGTAGTACGAGTGCGGGCCCCAGTTGTCGCGGCCCGTGAGGAACTCGAAGTACGTCGAGAACGTGTTCAGCCCGCGGCCGAAGAACGGGTTCGCGTCGATCGCCGGCGGCAGGAGCTCGTAGAGGTCGAAGTGCGTCTGCGTTCCGCGCCCGCTCAGGCTCGTCCGGGCGCGGAAGAACCCGGAGACGATCGTCGAGTACTGGAGCGAGACGAGGACGAGGATCCCGGCGAGCGCGCCGACCGGGACGAGGAGGCGCCGCGAGACCATCAGGCGGCGGTACGGGACCGCCAGGATGACCAGGCCGACGACGAGCCCGAGCGCGCCGCTGCGCGAGAAGGTAACGATCTCCCCCAGCGCGAGCACCCCGAGCGTGAGCACGAGCGGCAGGCGCATCGGATGGCCGCGCTCCAGCCGGAGGTAGATGGGCAGGAGGATCATGATCGGGACGATCAGCGCGACGCCGAGGTGGTTGACGTCGAGCATGAGCCCGTTCGCGCGGTAGAAGTCGACCCCCGCGACGACGCCGAACCGGGCAACGCCCTCGCTCGTGTCGCCGGTGATCGGCCCGAGGATGAGCGGGTCGAGGAAGCCTCTGCCGCCCATGGCGTAGAGGAACTCGAGCACCGCGTAAGCCGAGTTCAGCGCCATCCCGGCGACGAACGCCCCGAGCGTCTGCCAGTAAAAGCGCGTCGAACGGCGCGCAAGGTGCGCGACTGCGCACGCGAGGAACGCGAAGTGGAGCGCGAACTTCGCCAGGCCCTTCGTGAACTGGCTCCGGTCGGCGCTCGTCTCGAGGTTGAAGTAGCCGACGAGATAGACGACCGAGAGGAGAGCGAGGAAGGCGAGCAGGACGACGACCGCGCGCGGGACGCTGCGGTCGCGGGCGACGAGGCGGTGTACGAGGAAGAGCGCAAGAAACGCCGCCACGGTCAGGTCCGAGAGGTAGACATCGTTCCCGCCCACGGGCCAGCGCAGGCGCACCAGCGTGATCGTGAAGACCGAGACAAGGAGCGCGAGGTCGGCGGAGCGGCCGGATCTCACCGGGAGACCGCCTCGAGGAGGTCGGCAAACTCGCGCGCCCGGGCACGGCGCGACAGCCTGTCCCGCCACTCAGGGGGGAGCGGCGTCTCGCGAAGCGTTCCCGCCCGCCGGCGCTCGTCGAGCTCGGAGAGGACTGCCGCCATCCCGTCCACGTCGTCCGGAGCGACGACGGTGCCGGCGCCGGTGCCGCGGATGAGTGCCGCAGCCTCCCCGTCGGGCGGGACGACCGCGAGGATCGGCCGCTCGGCGGCGAGATACTCGAACACCTTTGCGGAGAGGACGCCCCGCTCGTTCTCGGGGATAAGGAGCAGGAGCGCGTCGGAGTCGCGCTGGAGCGCGAGCACCTCCGCCCGGGAACGGTGGGACACGACCTCGATGCGATCTGCGAGCCCGAGCCGCTGGGCGTACTCGCGGTAGGCGCTCGGGAAGCCGCCGACGAAGCGTGCCATGACGTCGCCATCCGCCTTCGCCAGTGCCTCCAGGAAGGGGCGGGGATCGCGGCGCCCAAAGAAGCTCCCGGCGTGCGTGACGCGTAAGCGGTCTCCGGGCCGATACTCGAGCCCCTCGAAGTCCTCGAAGTCGCACCCGTTGGCGATCACCTCGAGGCGCCGCGGCGGCCCGAGCGTCTGCATCTCCGCGGCGATGGCGTCGGAGGCCGTGACCACCGCATCGGCATGGCGGGCGACGTGGCGGGCGAGAAGACGCTCGCCGCGGATCTGGCGGCGCCGTTGCGGGTGCGACGCGATCGAGTCGCGGAGGTCGGCCACCCAGCGAGCACGGGTCAGGCGCCTGACGGCAGCGCCGACGAGGTTCACCGAGCCGGGCGGCGAGGTCGTGATGACGACGTCGATCCCCTCCCTCCGCACGAGACGAACGGCGGTGGGCGCGGCGTTGGCCGCCCAGACGACGCTCGCGTCGGGGACCAGGAGGCCGCGGAGGAAAAGCTGTGCCCGCAAGCCGAGCCGAGCCAGGCCGTGTGCCGCCGCCAGCTCCTCTGCGGGACGCCGCGCCCGGGGGCCGAGGTTCCTGGCGCGGTGGACGGTCGCTGCAGCGGGCGACTGGAGCGAGTCGTCCCGGTGGAGCCACTTCGGATCGTCCGGGGCGAGCACGTGCGTCTCGATCCCGAGCTCGGGCAGATGCTCGGCGAGCTTGAGGAATCGCGGCACGCCGGCTCCGCCTGCAGGCGGGAAGTAGAACGTCACGAGCAGGACCTTCACGACATCCATTGTGGCCGGTGCCCCGGCTCAGCCGCGGCTGGGAGCGGCGTAGAGGGCGTAGCGGCCGCCGTCGTAGACGAGGCGCAGCCCGTCCAGGTACTCCGTCGGGTGGCGCTGCTCCCTGTCGACGAGCACCCAGTCCGCGTCGTAGCGGGCGAGCAGCTCGCTCCGCTCGGCGTCGGTGAGCGGGACGAGGAAGAAGCGCTCCGAGTCGAGGCTCCGCCGCCTGGGACGATTGCGCGTCGAGGAGGCAACGTGACCGGTCGGCGCCGCGTTCACGTACACCGGCGCGTACGCGGCGATCTTGTACGCCGTCGACGCGTCCGAGAAGACGACGTCCCCGGGCCGGGTGATCTCGCGCACCGCCTCGACAGTCTCCTCGGGCATCGCGTTGGGGTCTGCCGGGCGCTCGAGGTCCGCCAGGCCGGCGACGGCGACGGGAACCGCGAAGGCGCAGGCGGCCAACACCGCCCAGGAGCCCGGGTCGGGCCCGCGCGGCCGTAGGAAGGCGCCGACGGCGAGCGCGACGAGCCCACCCACAACCGCGACCCAGACGACCCAGCCGGGCCCGCCCTCCCGCACGCGATACGTGAACTCCCCGCTGACGAGCAGCTCCGCGGCCAGCCCGGCGCCGAGCGCGAGCGCGACGCCCCCCAGACGCCAGCGGCCGGCGAGCACGAACGCGCCCGCGAGCGCGAAGGCGAGCGGCAGGAAGGCGGAGAGGCGGCGGGCCTGCGAGACGGAAAAGACGTCCGAGAAGAGCGTGAAGAGCTGAGGTACGAGCAGGACGGCGAGGGCGAAGAGCGAGCCGCCGAGAACGAGCTGCGCCCAGCGCCGGCGGGCCGCGAAGCCCGCGAGCGGGATCGCCAGGAGGCCCGCGACCACGACCGGCCCCCCGCGGGCGATCGCCTCCGGCGCGAAGCGGAACGAGTCTCCGAAGACGTCGAACGCGTTCCCGTAGTGCTGGAGCTCGAACGCGCGGCGCGAGGCGCTCGGTCGCGTGGACCGGTCATCCGCTATCACGGGGAAGAGCCAGGCGAGATAGAGGAGGAAGGGAGCGGTCAAGGCGACGAGTGCGAGCCCCGCGCGCCTGACGAGGGGGTCGAATGCCCTGACGACGATCATGCGGGCTACCAGGAAGCCCCCGAGCAGCAGGGCGACGAAGGGCAGGTAACTCGGATGGACCAGCGAGAGTGCGAGCGCGGCGGCCGCGAGGGCCGCAACGAGCGGCCAGGACCGCCGTTCGACGACCGTGAAGGCGAGCGCGAGGATCGCCGGTGCAAGGAGGACCCGGCTCGTAGTCGGCGGCAAGGTAAGCAACTCGAAGGCGCCGGTGGCAGAGCGTCCGCCGCGACCGGCAAGAGCGAGGTAGGCGATCTGCGCGACGACCAGCGCCGCGCCTCCAGCGGGACGCCTGAACACGGATGTTCCAGCGGCGTAGGCGAGCAGGAGAGCCAGCGGCACCAACACGGCCGGCAAGTAGAGCGCCGCGTCGGCGACGTCCACGCCGGCCAGCCGTGCGATCAGCGCGACAGCTCCGTGCCAGAGAGGGAACGCGTAGCCCGGATGGAGGCTCCCGTCCTGGAACTCGTTCACGGTGCCGAGCGTGGTGAGCGCGTCGAACTCGGCCAGCTTGCGCATGCGGGCCAGGTGGAAGAGCAGGTCGCCTTCAACGGGGCCCGCCGACCACCAGACGAGGCCGGCGAGCGGAACGGACGCGCCGAGAACGGCCAGCCCGGCGCGGCGGTCGGCCCGTGCGTCCACAGGGATCTCGACGCGCCCCGGACCAATCCAGACGCCGGTCGCCAGGGCGGCAGCCGCGACGAGCGCAAGCACGACGAGTGCCGCGGTGAGCGACGAGCCCGCGAGGAAGAGGACGCCGAGCGCGAGGAGGACGACCATGAGGCTGACGGCGAAGGACGCGGCCACCGCGACGCCGAACGAGCCGGGGAGGCCGAACGGGCGCAGGACCAGCCAGCCCGGCAGCAGGAGGACGAGGAACGCGGCCACCGCGAGCCGCAGCGCCAGCCCGGCGCCCTCCGCCGGAAGGAGGCGCACGAGACCGAGCGCGAGGAGCGTTCCCCCGGTCACGAGTACCGGCAGGGTCTGGACGCGGCCGCCGGCGTCAGCGGCCCGGGCGGCTAGCGACGCCACGGCACGATCACCTGGGGGATTCTAGGAGGGCGCTCG
>CAWIWC010000018.1:0-127970 GCA_963839745.1 uncultured Actinomycetes bacterium | reverse complement strand
CCGGGCCACGCATCCGATTCGCCCGGCCGTCGAGACCGTCGTCGCCTAGCTCTCCACCTCCCCCGACAGGACAGGCCCGCCTCGAGCGGGCCTGTCCTGTACAAAGCCCCGATGCGCCTGACCCTCGTGCGCCACGCGACGCTCCTGCTCGAGATCGAGGGCCGCCGCGTGCTCGTCGAGCCGATGCTCGACGACGCGGGCGCGCGCGAGCCGGTCGAGGACTCGCCCAAGCCGCGCCGCAACCCGCTCGTCCCGCTCCCGTTCCCCGCCGAGGAGGTCGTGCGCGGCCTCGACGCAGTCGTGGTCACGCATATGCACCAGGACCACTTCGACGAGACGGGCGCCCGGCTCGTGCCGCGGGACGTGCCCGTCTTCTGCCAGCCCGAGGACGAGGAGCGGCTCAGCGGTCTCGGGCTCGATGCGCGCCCCGTCGAGAACGAGCTCGACTGGGACGGCCTGCGCATCGCGCGAACAGGCGGGCGCCACGGTGCCGACGAGGAGGTCGCCCGGGCGCTCGCGCCGGTGAGCGGCTTCGTCCTCGGCCGCCTCTACATCGCGGGCGACACGGTGTGGTGCCGCGAGGTGGAGGAGGCGCTGGAGCGCCACCGCCCGGCGGTCGCAGTCGTGAACGCGAGCGGCGCCCGCTTCACCGAGTCCGGCCCGCTCGTCATGACGGCGGCGGAGGTGCGCGAGGTCGTTGCCCGCGTGCCCAAGGTTGTCGTCGTCCACCTCGAGGCGATCAACCACTGCCTGGAGTCGCGCGCCGAGATCCGTGAAGCCGTTCCCGAGGCGCTCGTTCCGGAAGACGGCGAGACGCTCGAGCTCTAGTTGTCGGGCAGCCGCGACTCGATGCGCTCGAGCCGCTCCATGATCTCGCTATGCCGTTTCTGCTCGGCGATCTCCGTGTCCGCGTAGAACCTGCGCCGGGCGCTCTCGACGAACACCGCGGTGATGGAGGCGGTGACGACGGTGAGGAAGCCGATGCCCGTCAGCATCACGAGCGTCGCGATCACGCGGCCGATGACGTTCTCCGGCGTGACGTCGCCGTAGCCGACGGTCGTGACGGTCTGCACCGCCCACCAAAAGGCGAGCCAGACGTTGGGGAACTCCGAGTGGTCGAGCACCCTCATGAGCACGCCGGCCGCGATCGTGACGATGACGGTGACGACCGCGATCAACATCCCGGCGCGCCGGGCGGTCATGTCCTTGCTGGTGAGCCGGCGCTGGAGCCTGGGGTGCATTGGGGCGGTCACGGCCCCACTATTCGCGTGAGACCGTGACTGCCCTTCCTACAACGCGTTCTAGTAGCGCGGCTCCTCGACGTCCCAGTGCGCGGTCAGCTGGTAGATGATGATGATGTCGAGGGTCACGATCAGGATCGTCCAGAGCGGGAAGACGGTGATGAAGGCGACCTGGGTGATCGCGTTCACCATGCAGAAGAAAATGGCCGCCCATCGCGCCCAGTTCTGGCCCGTGAAGAGCCCGATGCCCGCGAGGATCATGATGATCCCGACGAGCAGGTGGATCCAGCCCCACCCGGTGACGTCCCAGACGATCACTCCGCCGGATCCGGTGCCCGTGAGCACCTCGTCCTTGAAGATCGCCGTCAGCCCGTAGATCGCGTTGAACGCACCGACGATGAAGAGGATCGTGCCGGCGAAGAAGGCCCAGCCGGTTCTCACGTGTGTGCTGATGCCTCCCGTGTCGCGCTGAATGTTCGTCGCCTGTGTCCGGGGATCGGTCATGGCGTCACCTGCCTTTCGTCCGCTGGGAGTCCTGGCGCCGATTGTGCACCGGCCGTCGGTCGGCGCTAGGCTCGCTTGACCGATGGCAGACCGCGCCGACACGCTCGTCTTCGTCCCGGCGTGGAACGAGGAACAGAACCTGCCAGGAGTCCTCGATGAGCTGGCCGGCGGGCTCGCGGAGGCGGACGTGCTCGTTGTGGACGACGGCTCGACCGACGGCACGGCGCGCGTCGCCGCCGAGCACGGAGCGATCGTCGAGAGCTTCGGCGAGAACCGGGGCCTCGCGATCGGCATCGCCGCCGGCTACGCGTACGCGGCCGAGCACGGCTACGCGTACTGCGGGCGCGTCGACGCCGACGGCCAGCACCCGGTCGCGGAGCTCGCGCGGCTCCTCACGCGCGTGCGCTCCGGGGAGTGCGACGTCGCGGTCGGCTCGCGCTTCGTCCACGGCGACGGCTATGAGCCGTACCGGTACAAGCCGAGCCCCGCTCGAGTGGTCGGCACAGGGCTCCTGCGGCGAGCGATGCGCGTCGCGCTCGGGCGGCCGTTCCACGACGCTACGAGCGGCATGTACGCGGTCAACGCCAAGGCGATGCCGATCCTCGGCAAGCCGTACGAGGCCGGGGCGCCCGAGGTCGAGAGTCTCCTGCGCCTCCGAGACGCCGGCCTGCGCGTGGAGGAGATCCCGGTCGACATGCGGGAGCGCGCGAGCGGCGAGTCGAAGCTCGCCGGCAAGAAGGCCGCGCTCCTCGTGCTGACGGTCATCGGAACGCTCGTCGCCTACCGCCGCGTGCGCAAGCACTAGCCCTCCGAAAATCGGCCCGCGCGCCTTCGCGCTCCTGCTACGCTCCTCTATATGTGTTTGACTGGTAGATGCGAATGAGAGGCAGGCCGGGACATCGGCACCGGCCGCGTTCCCGGCATGCGACCCGGCACGGTGACTGGGCCGTTCGGGCGCGCGTCGAGCGCTTCGTCGAGCCGGCGCTCCTGCTGCTCCTGCGCGAGCGTCCGATGCACGGCTACGAGCTCATCGAGCGCGTTCCGGAGGTGGCCGGGGAGGACGTCCGCGTGGACGTGGGCAACCTCTACCGCATCCTGCGGGCGCTCGAGGAGGAGGGGATCGTCACCTCCGAGTGGAGCGCAGACCTCCCTGGGCCTGCCAAGCGCACGTACCAGCTCACTGACGCGGGGAACCGCCTGCTCGACCGCTGGGCCGCCGCCCTGGGCGAGGCCCGGCAGGTGATCGGGGGCTTCCTCGACCGCTACGAGAGCGGAAGGGGGTGAACGCATGCACGGACGTAGAGGACACCACGGCTGGAAGCACTTCGGCCATGGCTTCCGGCGGCACCGGTTCCCGAACCGGGAGCAGTGGCTGGAGTCGCTCGAGGAGTACCAGCGTGACCTGGAGCAGGAAGTCGCGGACGTGGCCGACCTGATCCGCCACCTGAAGGCGCAGCCGTCGGAGACGGCGACCGCCTGAGGGCTACCCGGGAAGGAGAGGGCGCGCGCCCGCGAGTCGCTCCTGGACCCAGGCGCGCCACTCCTCCCCGAGCTCGGGAGCCCGGAGGAGCTCCTCGGCCCGGCTCCTGCGGCCGTGGTAGATGCTCGCCACGTCGCCGACCGTGAGGGCGTGGCCCGGGCGGTGGACGACCTCGACGTCGTCCCCGGCTGCGAGCGCGCCCTCCTCGACGATCCGCAGGTACGCGCCGGGGCGCCCCGCGGCGGCGAACCAGACCGGGAACTCCGGGTCGTTCATGCGCGCGCCGAGCTTCCAGCAGGGCGTCCGCGGCCCGGCGACCTCGAGGAGCGTCGAGCCGATCGACCACCGCTCGCCGATGACGGCCGCGCAGACGTCGAGGCCTTCGAGCGTGAGGTTCTCGCCGAAGGTCGCGTCCTCGACCGGGCGCGCGAGCTCCTCGGCCCACCAGACGTAATCTTCACGCGCGTACGCGTAGACGGCCTTGTCGCGGCCGCCGTGGAAGTTGCGGTCGGCCTGGTCGTCGCCGGCGACGTTCACGCCGGCAACCTCGACGCGGCCCTTGACCGGCTCCTTCCAGATGGACGTGGTCGCGCGGCGCCCCAGCCACTCGATCTCCCGTGGCAGCCCAACGTTGACCGAGACGACGCGCCCTGGCACCCCGCCAACGTTATCCGCCCACTTCCCCGCGTCGTCGCCCACCGCTACCATCCGCTGGAAGGTGGACTGGGGCCTCTACATCGCGTTTCTCGTGCCGCCGCTCGTGCTCGGGCTGGCGGTGCAGTGGTACCTGAAGCGCTCCTTTGCCGAGCAGGCGGCCGTGCAGGTCATGAACGGCATGACCGGCGCCGAGGTCGCGCGGGCCGTGCTCGACGCGAACGGGCTCCACGACGTTCCCGTCAACGAGTCGCCCGGCGGCCCGCTCTCGGATCACTACGACCCGCGCAAGCGAGCCGTCTTCCTCTCGCACCCGGTCTTCGCGGAGCGCTCGGTGAGTGCCTCGGCGGTCGCAGCGCACGAGGTCGGCCACGCGATCCAGCATCAGGAGGCGTACTCGTTCTTCCGCTTCCGCTCGGCCCTCTTCCCCGCTGTAGCGATCTCGTCGAGCCTGTGGATGTGGCTCCTCCTGGCGGGGGTCATCCTCCAGCTGACGGGCCTCGCGCTCGTGGCCGTCGCGCTCTACGCGGTCGCCGTGTTGTTCCACTTCGTGACGCTGCCGGTCGAGTTCGACGCCTCGAAGCGAGCGGGCATCCAGCTGCAGAACCTCGGCCTTGTCACGGCCGGGGAGGCCGGAGGGGTCAAGAAGGTCCTCAACGCCGCGGCGATGACCTACGTCGCCGGCGCCCTCGCCGCGCTCACGCAGCTTCTCTACTTCGCCCTGATGTTCCTGGGCGACGACTAGGCAGCTAGGCCAGCGGCACGAGCCGCGTTCCGGTCGCCTTGAAGCTCGCCACCACGGGCTCGCCCTGGCGGAGCCCGAGGCGGTCGGCCGAGGCCGCGGTGATCTCGGCCGTGAGGGGGCCGACGCGAACGCGCACGCGGTTGGCGATCGGGACCAGGCTCACGATCGGCCCGGTGACGTGGTTCTGGGCCGAGTCGGTCGGCGCCTCGCGGGCGACCGCGACCTCCCACGGGTAGACGACAGCGCCGACGTGGCCTTCGAGGCGGTCGGTGGAGAAGATCCTGGAGCCGTCTTCGAGATCGACTTCCGTGAGCCCCGAAGCGCCCGGTCGCGCCGTTCCCCGCAGGAGGTTCCCGCCGGTGAAGTCGGCGACGAACGGGCTCGTCGGGCTCGCGACCAGCTCCGGCGCAGTGCCCTCCTGGACGATGCTGCCGTCGACGAGCACGCCGACCCGGTCGGCCAGCGCGGCGGCATCCTGGAAGTCGTGCGTCACGAGCAGCGTGGGGAGCCCGAGTCGCCCGAGCAGGTCCCCCAGCTCCGCGCGCACACGCGCGCGCGTATGAGCGTCGAGCGCGGCGAGCGGCTCGTCCAGGAGGAGCACCGCCGGGTCGCGGGCCAGCGCGCGGGCGACGGCGACCCGCTGGCGTTCGCCCCCGGAGAGCTCGCCCGGCCGCGCGTCGCGAAGCGCGGAGATGCCGAGCAGCTCCAGCAGCTCGTCCACGCGATGCGGGCCGGCGTACGCCACGTTCTCCGCCACGGTCATGTGCGGGAAGAGGGCGTACTCCTGGAAGACGAGGCCGACGGAGCGCCGATCGGGTGGGAGATCGACCTTCGTCTCCGTGTCGAACCAGGTCCTTCCGTCGAGCGCGATGCGTCCCCGCTCGGGCCGCAGGAGCCCGGCGATCGCTCGCAGGACGCTCGTCTTGCCGGCGCCGGAGGGACCGACGAGCGCCACCGTCTCGCGGCCGACCTCGAGCTCTAGCTCGAGGCGGAACGAGCGGAGGTGATGTACGAGACTGACGTGAAGCGCGTCCACGACGGTAGGAGCTTCACAGAGAGGAGGACGGTGAGGCTGACGAGGACGAGCAGCGCGCCGATCGCGATCGCGATGTCCGGGTCGAGGTCGAGCTGGGCGTAGATCGCGAGCGGCATCGTCTGCGTGACGCCCTGGAGGCTCCCGGCGAACATGATCGTCGCACCGAACTCACCGGTGCCCCGTGCCCACGCGAGCGCCGAGCCCGCGCCGAGCCCCGTCGCCGAGAGCGGCACGGCGACGCGCCAGAACGTCCGCGCCGGGCTCGCGCCCAACGTCCGGGATGCGTCGATCAGGGTCCGGTCGACGGTCTCGAACGAGGCGATCGCCTGTCGCATGTAGAAGGGCGCTGCGACGAAAGTGACGGCGAGGACGACCGCCGTCTGCGTCAGCGGTATCTGGATCCCGAGGGCGTAGAGCGACTCGCCGAGGAGCCCGCGCCGGCTGAAGAGAGCGAGCAGCGCGATGCCGGCGACGGCCGGGGGCAGCACGAGCGGCAGCTCGACGAGCGTGATCAGGACGCCGCGCCCGCGGAAGCGCTTCGTGGCCAGGAAGTAGGCCGCCGGCGTTCCGACGAGGAGCACGAAGAAGTGGGCGATCAGTCCGGTCTTCAGGCTCACCCAGAGCGCGTCGAGGGCCACGTCGCTCCAGAGCGCGTCGAGGAGCTCGCTGGGCGAGATGCGGACAAAGAGCGCAAGGATGGGGAGGAGCAGGAACGCCAGCGCAAGCCCCGCCGCGACCGCGAGAGCAGTCTCGAACGCCCGTCTCATGGCGGCCCGAACCCGGCGTCCGCGAGAGCGGCCTGGCCGTCCTCGCCGAGCACGAGGTCGACGAACTCCTGCGCGGCCTCCGCGTTCTGGGAGTCGGCGACCACTGCGATCGGGTACTGGACGCTCGCCTGCGCTTCCTCCGGAAGCTCGATCGCCTCGACGTCGTCGCCGGCCGCGGTCGCGTCGGTCACGTAGACGAAGCCCGCGTCGGCGGCCCCGGAGGTGATCTTCCCGACGACGCCCTTCACGTCCTCCTCGTTGGAGACGACGTTCTCGAGCACGTCGGTCATGCCCATGTTCTCGAGCACGGTGCGCGTGTAGTCGCCGATCGGCACACCTTCGGCGCCGACGACCAGCTTGACGCCGTCGGCCATCAGGTCCTCGACGGACTCGATCCCCGCAGGGTTGTCGACCGGGACGATCAGCACCAGCCGGTTGGTGGCGAAGATCTGGGGCTCCCCGATCAGGTCCTCCTCGAAGAGCTCGTTCGGGTAGCGCGGGCTGGCGGCCGCGTAGACGTCCGCCGGCGCGCCCTCGCGGATCTGGGTGGCGAGCTCGTCCGAGCCGGCGAAGTTGAAGGTGACGTTGGGGGCGATCTCCGCGAACACCTCCGTGAGCGAGGCGGCGGCGAAGACCGTGACACCTTCGAGGTCGCTGCCGGCGCCGTCGTCGTCCCCGCCGCACGACGCGGCCACGAACGCGACGGCCACGAGGGCCGCCAAGCGCTTCAACGCTCGACCATCACCGAGGTCGCCTTGACCAGCGCCGTCGCGTCCTGGCCCGCCTCGAGCCCGAGCTGCTCGGCCGCCTCGCGCGTGATGACGGCGACGACCCGCGTCGGCTCGGTCACGTCGATCTCCACCTGTGCGAGAAGCCCTTCGATCCGAACTTCGCGGATCCGCCCACGGAACCGATTGCGCGCCGAGAGGTCGTGGTGCTCCGGGCCGCCGCGGAGCCGTTCGATCTCTGAAGCCGGCACCAGACGACGGTTGCGGCGGTCGCGCTCGGTGCGGATCCGCCCCTGGCGGTCCCATCGCCGCAGGGTGTCGAGGCTGATCCCGAGTTGTCGCGCCGCGTCGCTGGCCGGTAGAGATTGCCTAGGCAATGCATAGGCAATCTACCACGGAGGGGTTGGCGATTTCAATTGGCGAAAACGGCGGCTGATCGAAAGGAGTAGAGTGGTCTTACTGGCCCTACATTCGAATCTGGCCCAAAGCCCTCAACACACCGACGCACGGTAGCGCGCGAGGCGAGAAGAGCTTTTAGGCGAACGGATTCGAGTGTCGGGCCAGCCTCTTGCTTGTCTCAGCGTGCTATGCCGCGAGCGGAACTGCCCGCGCAAGCGCCAGGCTCAGGCGGGCCGGCATCGTGAGGTCGTGTGAAGCCTCACGCGGTCAGCCTCCACGTATCATCGGGCCGCGAAATGTTCTTCCGGCAGGTACTGCACGAGGATCTCGGGTGCGCGTCCTACGTCGTCGCCGACGGGGGCGAGGCGGCGATCATCGACCCGAAATGGGACGTCGAGGCCTACCTCGAGCTCGCCGAGGAGCACGGCTTTCGGATCGCGCACGTGCTCGAGACGCACAACCACGCCGACCACGTCTCCGGCAAGGGCCGCCTGGCGAAGGCGACCGGGGCGACCATCCACGTGCCGGCGACCGCCGGTGTGGAGTTCGAGCACGAGCCGATCGCCGACGGCGACACGGTCTCGGTCGGCGACGTCACGATCACGGCGCTCACGACGCCCGGGCACCGGCCCGAGCACACGGCCTACGTCGTGGCAGACGGGAGCAGGGGCGAGGAGCCCTGGCTCGTCGTCACCGGGGACTCGCTCTTCGTGGGCGACGTGGCGCGCCCGGATCTGGCGGTCGACCCCGAGGAGGGCGCGCGCGGGCTCTTCGCGTCGCTGAAACGGCTCCTCGCGCTCGGCGATTTCGCCGAGGTCTGGCCCGGCCACATCGGCGGGTCGCTCTGCGGCGGCGCGGGGATGAGCGAGAAGCCCGTGACGACGATCGGGTTCGAGCGCCGCTTCAACCGGCTGCTCGCGCGCGACGACGAGGACGGCTTCGTCCGCGCGCTCACCGGCAACCTGGCCCACCAGCCGCCGAACTTCAAGCGCATCGTCGCGCTGAACAGAGGCCCGCTCCTCACCGAGCCGCAGGTGCTCGACCTGCTGGCGCCGACGGCGGTGAAGGAACGGCTCGAGGCCGGCGCGACGCTGCTCGACGGACGGGACACGCGCGAGTTCGACGCGCTGCACGTCCCGGGCTCGATCAACGTCACGATGGTTCGGGCGGCCGTCGGAACCCGGGCGGCCTGGGTCGTCGACGCCGAGAGCGAGGTCGTCGTCGCCGCTGCGACCGACGAGGAGGCGCGCCGGATGGGGCGGCTGCTCGAGGCCGTGGGCTTCCGGCACATCGCGGGCGTGCTCGCAGGCGGCGCCGACGCCTGGCGAGACGCGGGGCTCCCAGTGGAGTCGACCGCCGCGATCGACATCCCGGAGCTCGCCGAGCGGCTCAGGCGCGGCGACGTGCGGCTCCTCGACGTCCGCGACGACGAGGAATGGGACGAGGGTCACGTCGACGGCTCGCTCCATGTTCCCTACCACGACCTGCGCGACGGGCTCCCGGACGAGCTGCGCAACGGCGGCGCGCCGCTCGCAGTGGCGTGCTCGGCGGGAAACCGCAGCTCGATCGCCGTCTCGCTGCTCCGACGGGCGGGCTTCGACGACGTGATCCACGTCGCCGACGGAGGCATCGCGGAGCTCCCGGAAGCGGGGATCGAGCTCGTTCGCGAAAAGCCGTAGCCCCCAGGCGGAATGCGGGGTCTTGCTACACTCGGCCGCGCAGGGCGGCGTAGCTCAGCTGGTTAGAGCAGCGGAATCATAATCCGTGTGTCGTAGGTTCGAGTCCTACCGCCGCTACCTGGAGACCTCTCTCGAGACGAAGGCGAATAGACGATGGCAACAGGAGTACGAGTCGCGATCACGCTTGCGTGCACGGAGTGCAAGCGGCGCAACTATCAGAGTCAGAAGTCGAAGCGGAACACACCGGACCGCTTCGAGGCGAAGAAGTACTGCCGTTGGTGCAGCAGCCACACGCTGCATAGGGAGACCAGGTAGTTGGCGCGACCTTCGCGCACCCGCCGGAAGCGCAGCGACTACCAGGCTCCGGCTCAGTCGGAGCGCGCCCGCGCGCGCACGCGGCAGGTCAAGCCTGCCGGCCAGCCGAAGAGCCAGACGGGTCAGAAGCGCGAGCGGCGCGGCGGCTTCCGGTCGTTCGTCGGCGAGTCCTACGCCGAGCTCCGCAAGGTCGACTGGCCCGGCCGCACGCAGCTGATCAGCGCGACGGTCGTCGTTATCATCGCCGTCGCTATCGTCGGCGCGTACCTGTTCGTGGTCGACTGGGGGCTGCAGCGGTTCGTCCGCGACGTCCTCCTGGGTCTCTGAGGCGCACATGTTCCGCTGGTATGTGATCAACACCTACTCGGGCCACGAGAACAAGGTCAAGACGAACCTCGAGCACCGCATCGTCTCGATGAACCAGCAGCCCCGCTTCCGGCGCGTCGTCGTGCCGACGGAGCAGGTCGTGGAGACGAAGGACGGCCAGAAGGTGCAGACCGAGAAGCGCGTGCTCCCCGGCTACGTGCTCGTCAACATGGACATGTCCGACGAGGCGTGGACGGTCGTGAAGAACACGCCGGGCGTGACCGGCTTCGTCGGCTCGGGCACGAAGCCCGTGCCGCTCTCGCAGCCCGAGGTCGACCGCATCCTGCACACGGCCACGGCAGCCGCAGAGCGGCCGCGCACCGCCGTCGAGTTCGCGCTGGGCGAGACGGTCAAGATCACCCAGGGCTCGCTGTCGGACTTCGACGGCGAGGTCATCGACGTCAACGCAGACCAGCAGAAGCTCAAGGTGCTCGTGAACATCTTCGAGCGCCAGACGCCCGTCGAGGTGAGCTTCGACCAGGTCAAGAAGATGGACTGAGGCAAGAGGAATGGCGAAGAAGGTTCTGACACTCATCAAGCTCCAGATCCCCGGCGGGCAGGCCAACCCGGCGCCGCCGGTCGGTCCTGCGCTGGGTCAGCATGGGGTCAACATCATGGAGTTCTGCAAGGCGTTCAACGCCCAGACCCAGCAGGAGAACGGGCGCATCACCCCGGTGGAGATCACGGTCTTCGAGGACCGGTCCTTCACCTTCATCACGAAGACCCCGCCGGCTGCCGTCCTCATCAAGGAGGCGCTGCGGATCGACAAGGGCTCCGGCGAGCCGAACCGCGAGAAGGTCGGGACGATCACGTCCGCCCAGGTGCGGCAGATCGCCGAGACGAAGCTCGTCGACCTGAACGCGCGCGACGTCGACCAGGCGATGCGCATCATCGAGGGGACGGCGCGGTCGATGGGCGTGGAGGTGGCTAGGTAATGGCGAAGCACGGGAAGCGCTACAACGAGGCGCGCGAGAAGATCGACCGCGAGCACGCGTACACGCCGCTCGAGGCCGTTCGGCTCCTGAAGGACGCGCCGCCCGCGAAGTTCGACGAGACGGTCGAGGTGCACTTCAACCTGGGCCTCAACGTCCGCCATGCCGACCAGCAGCTCCGCGGGACGCTCATGCTTCCGCACGGCACGGGCAAGGACGTCCGGATCGCCGTCTTCGCCGAGGGCGAGAAGGCGCGCGAGGCCGAGGAGGCGGGCGCCGACGTGGTCGGCTCGGCCGACCTCGCCACGCAGATCGAGGAGGGCTTCGACGATTTCGACGTCGCCATCGCCACGCCGGACATGATGGGCACCGTCGGGAAGCTGGGCCGGATCCTCGGCCCCCGCGGCAAGATGCCGAACCCGAAGACGGGCACGGTCACGATGGACATCGGCAAGGCCGTGCGCGAGTCCAAGGCGGGCAAGCTCGAATACCGCACCGACCGCGGCGCCAACGTCCACCTCACGATCGGCCGCAAGAGCTTCGACGAGCGCACGCTGCTCGAGAACTACGCGACTGTCGTCGAGGAGATCGTCCGCGCGAAGCCGGCGGCGGCCAAGGGCCGCTACATCCACACGATCACGCTGACCAGCTCCATGGGGCCGGGCGTGCGGATCGACCCGGCGAAGACGCGCGAGATCACAGCCGAGCTCGAGGAGGCCCTCGCGCCGGCGTAGGTTTCTGCAACAGCCCGTCGCCCAAGACAGCCGGCGGCCCTTCGGGGCATAAGACCTGCCGAGGCGGCCCGAGAGAGACGATTCGCCTCTGCTCGTGCCCGCCCGGAAGGCGGGCACGACTCGTAGAAGGAGGTGATTCGATGCTGAGAAAAGACAAGGAGCAGGTCGTCACGGAGCTCGCGGAGCGGCTGCGCTCCTCGCAGACGCTCATCCTGGCCGACTACCGCGGCCTGTCGGTGAGCGAGCTGGACGAGGTGCGCACGAAGCTCCTCGAGCACGGCGCCCGGTTCCACGTCGTCAAGAACACGCTGACGAAGCTCGCGGCCGACGAGGCCGGCTTCGAGACGCTGAAGGAGCTGCTCGACGGCCCCACGGCGATCGCGTTCGTGGGCGACGGCGACATGGTCTCCGTCGCGAAGACCCTGAGCGAGACGGCGCGCAAGACGAAGGTCCTCGAGCTCAAGGGAGGCATCCTCGAGGGCACGCCGATGGACGCGAGCCAGGTGGCCGAGCTGGCCAAGCTCCCGCCGGCCGACGTGCTGCGCGGGCAGGTGCTCGGCGCGATCGTCGGGCCGCTGACCGAGATCGTCAGCCTCTTCGCCGCCCCGGTGCAGGACTTCGTCGGGTTGCTCGACGCACGTATCGAGCAGCTCGGAGGGGAGGAGGCTCCGGCGGCGGAAGCAGCGCCTGCCGAGGAGGAACCTCCCACCGAGGAGGCTCCGGCCGACGAGCCGGCCGCCGAGGCCGAGCCCGCCGCCGAGGAAGAGCGTGCGGAGGAGGCCGAGGCGGAAGCGCAGGAGGAGCCCGAAGAGGCTCCCGAAGCCGCCGCTGAAGAGACACGGGAAGAGACCACCGAAGACACATCCGAAGAGACCCAGGAGGAGAAGTAGCGATGGCTGCAACTGCAGTTGACAAGGTGTTCGACGAGCTCGGAAAGATGACGGTCCTCGACCTCGTCGAGCTCAAGAAGAAGATCGAAGACGAGTGGGGCGTCACCGCCGCCGCTCCGGTTGCGGTCGCCGCCGCGGCGCCCGCGGCCGCCGGCGACGGCGCCGCCGCCGAGGAGCAGTCGGAGTTCGAGGTCGTTCTCACGGGCGCCGGCGACAAGAAGATCCAGGTGATCAAGGTCGTCCGCGCCATCACGGGCCTGGGCCTCAAGGAGGCCAAGGATCTCGTCGACGGCGCGCCCAACGCCGTCAAGGAGGGCGTGGCCCGCGAGGAGGCCGAGTCGATCAAGGCGCAGCTCGAGGAAGCCGGCGCCGGCGTCGAGATCAAGTAGCGGAGCCAGTCTCCGTCGTTCGTGAGGGCCGGGAAACCGGCCCTCACGCTTTTCACAGGATCCCCAGACCAGAACGGCCGTGTCCGGCGTCCGCAACCGCAAGCGAACCGGACGCACGCCGTCCCTCGGAGCCACGGCCAGGTGCCTGGCACCAGGGCGTGTCCGCCGGGGACAGGTGTGCAGATGTGGAGGAGAGCGGCCCGCTCACGCGGGCCGCTCTCGGGTCCCCCGTACGTCCCGGGGGAAACTAGGCGGCGGCGTCTCCGGGCTCGGCGCCGTTGTCCGGCGTCTCGCCCGGAGGGCCGCCGAAGCCGCCGCCGAAGCCCGGGCCGGGGCCTCGGAAGCGGAACTGCATGCGGTTCTCGCCGTTGGCGTTGACGAGGTTGTCGATCCCCTCGCGCAGGCGCTCGAGGATCCGGTCGGCCTGCTCGCGGGTGAGCTTCTCCTCGGCGACGGCCTCGTCGAGGCGCGTCTTCGCGTCGGCGAGGAGCGCCTCCTTCAGGCCGTCGACGGACTTGCCCTCGGCCTTGGCCACGTCGGCCAGCGAGCGGCCGTTGCGGAGCGCTTCGCGGAGCTCGTCCTCGGTGACGCCGAGGTACTCGGTCGCCGTGGAGAGCTTGTCCCCGAAGTGGAAGCCGAGGCCCGGGCCCATCCCGAAGCCGAACTCGTGCTCGCCGCCGCGCGGCCCGTCGAAGAAGAGCCCGGGCCCGAAGAACGGCGGGAGCTCGCCCGACTCGATGCGGGACTTCAGCTCCTCCGCCTGCTCCTCGGTGATCTTGCCGTCCTGGAGAGCCGCGTCGACCTGGTCGATGGCCGCCGCCCGGGTCGCCTCCTCGAGCTCGTCCGAGCTGATGCCGAGGTGCTTGGCGACGGCGTCGAAGAAGGAGGAGGTGCGTGAGTCGTCCTGCGAGGCGGCGATCCCTGCGCCGACCCCACCCGTGACCGCCAGCCCGGCCACCGTGGCGGCGAGGATCTTGCGGGACTTGAAGATGCTCATGCGTGCCTTCCTTTCCTCGTCTGAGTTGTGGACCGACTAGGCCGGGCGGGTACCCAGGGTGATCTCGACCGTGTGCGACTCGCCGTCGCGCGTGTAGGTGATGGAGATGGAGTCGCCGGGCTTCTTGGCGTCCACGGCGTTCTGGAGCTCGGCGCCGGTCGTGATCGCCTGGCCGTCGACCTCGGTGATGACGTCGCCGCCGGTCGGGAAGCTCTGGCCGTCGACCGTCGCGCTGCCCGTCGCCGCCCTGAACCCCGCCTCGGCTGCAGGTCCGCCGTCGCGCACGTCGGTCAGCTCGACGCCGACCGGCACGCCGAGCTCTTCGGCGACCGAGTTGTTGATCGTGGCGACACCCACGCCCAGGTAGGCGTGCTCGACGGAGCCGTCCGCGATGATCTGCGGGACGATCGTCTCGATGGTGCTGGACGGGATGGCGAAGCCGATGCCGTCGCTGCCGCCGGACTCGCTCTCGATCTGCGCGTTGACGCCGACGACCTCGCCGGCCCCGTTCACGAGCGGGCCGCCCGAGTTGCCGTGGTTGATGGCGGCGTCGGTCTGGATCGAGTCGTTGATGGTGAAGTCGTTCGGCGCGGTCATCTGGCGGTGCAGCGCGCTCACGATCCCGCTCGTCACCGTGCCCTCGAGCCCGAACGGGCTGCCGAGCGCGACGACGGCCTCGCCCACGGTGAGCTCGTCCGAATTGCCGAGCGAGAGCGGCTCGAGCATGTTCGCGGGCGCGTCGACCTTGATGACGGCCAGATCGGTGGAGGGGTCGCTGCCGACAACGGTGGCGTCGTAGGTCGAGCCGTCCCAGAAGCGGACGGAGACCGTCTCGGCGCCGTCGACGACGTGCTGGTTGGTGACGACATGGCCCTCGGCGTCGTAGACGAAGCCCGAGCCCTGGCCCTGCGCCTGCTGTTCCTCGCCGGTAGGCGTGGCCTCGCTCGAGGCGACGGTGATCTCGACGACGCTCTTGGACGTCTGCTCGTAGATCTCGCTGACGGACAGCGATTCCGACGTCGACGCCGCCGGCTCCGCGGTGGACTCGGCGGCGGCCGGGCGGATGACCGTCCGGGTGCCGCCGTCGGAGGAGAGGGCGGCGTAGGTCGCAGCGCCGCCGCCCGCGCCGATACCGGCGGCGGCGACGAGCGCGGCGGTGAGAGTGACTGTGCGGGTGGTGCGCGACTTCATGGCCCGTTCCTTTCGAAATGGAGTGATGAAGCCATGGCACCAGCGGCGCCTAAGACGCACCTGAAACCGGCCTAAGAACTTCCTAAGAGCTGCGGCCTCTTAGCCGTCCTTCAGCTTCGATCGCAACAATGGACGCATGCGAGTCCTGGTCGTCGACGACGAACGCGCCGTGCGCGAGTCGCTGCGCCGTGCCCTCGAGCTGGAGGGCTACGACGTCGAGCTCGCGGCCGACGGCCAGGAGGCGCTCGACCGGCTGGAGGGCGGGCCCGACCCGGACGCGGTCATCCTCGACGTGCTCATGCCGGCCGTGGACGGTCTCGAGGTCTGCTCGCGCCTGCGCCGGAGCGGGAGCCGGCTGCCCGTGCTGATGCTGACCGCCCGGGCCGAGGTGGAGAACCGCGTCGCAGGGCTCGACGCCGGCGCCGACGACTACGTCACCAAGCCGTTCGCCCTCGAGGAGCTCCTCGCGCGCCTGCGCGCGCTCCTGCGGCGGACGTCCAACGGCGGCAACGAGACGCTGCGCTTCGCCGACCTCGAGCTCGACCCGCGCACGCGGGAGGTGCAGCGCGGCGGCGAGCCGATCGAGCTGACGCGCACCGAGTTCTCGCTCCTCGAGCTCTTCCTGCTCAACCCGCGCCAGGTGCTCACGCGCTCGCTCATCTTCGAGCGGGTGTGGGGCTACGACTTCGGGGCGGGCTCGAACTCGCTCGACGTCTACATCGGGTATCTGCGCCGCAAGACCGAGGCCGGCGGCAAGCCGCGGCTGATCCAGACGCTGCGCGGCGTCGGGTACGCCCTGCGGGAGACATGAGCTTTCGCGTCCGCATCACCGTGGCCGCGGCCCTGGCCGTGGCGATCGCCGTGGCCGCCGCCTCGGTCGTCGCCTACGTGGCCGTGCGGAGCGAGCTGCGCGGCGAGGTCGACGAGGCGCTCAGCGACCGGACCCAGGTCATCTCGCGGATCCCGATCAGCGTCGTCCAGACCTCGGAGGACCAGTTCTTCCTCCGCATCCCGGGGCCCGAGCTCGGCGGCCCGGGCGGCTACGTGCAGGTCTACGGCCCGGAAGGGGCGATCCGCGCCCAGGGCGACGACCTCGAGCTCCCGGTCGGCGAGCGGACGCGGGAGGCTGCCGTCCGGGGGAGCGGGGCCTTCTACAGCGACGCGGAGGTCGCCGGGACGCATATCCGCATCCTCAACACGCCGATCGGCGACGGCTACGTCCTCCAGATCGCCCGGCCGCTCACCGAGGTGGACGCCTCGCTCGACCGCCTGCGCACCATCCTCGTCCTGATCGCCCTCGGAGGCATCGGGCTCGCCGCGGCGCTCGGGTTCGTTGTGGCGCGCGCGACGCTGGCGCCGGTTCGCCGGCTCACCGAGGCGACGGAGGAGGTGACCGCGACCCGCGACCTCTCGCGCCGCATGCCGGACGAGGGCACCGACGAGCTGGGGCGCCTGGCCGCCAGCTTCAACACCATGCTCGCGGCCCTCGAGGACTCCGCGCGCAGCCAGCGCCGCTTCGTCGCCGATGCCTCGCACGAGCTGCGCACGCCGCTGACCAGCCTGCGGACGAACATCGACGTCCTCGCCCGCGCCGACGCGCTGCCTCCAGAGGAGCGGGAGCAGCTGCTGGCCGACGTCGCCGAGCAGCTCGCCGAGATGAGCGAGCTCGTGGCCGAGCTCGTCGCCCTCGACCGCGCCGAGGAGGGCGCCGAGCCCGAGGACGTCCGCCTCGACCTGGTCGCCGCCGAGGCGGTCGAGCGGGCCCGGCGCAACTCGAACGGCGTCACCTTCGCGCCCGACCTCGAGGAGACGACCGTGCGCGGCGTGCCCGGCTCGATCGAGCGCGCAGTCGGGA
The DNA here is from genome assembly GCA_963839745.1 of uncultured Actinomycetes bacterium. Lineage (GTDB taxonomy): Bacteria > Actinomycetota > Thermoleophilia > Gaiellales > Gaiellaceae > JAIBJN01. Next base: position 111,068 of record CAWIWC010000018.1, on the reverse strand, counting down.
ACCTCCTCGACAACGCGGCCAAGTGGAGCCCGCCGGCCGGCCAGGTCGAGGTGAGCGTCCGCGACGGCGAGATCGCCGTGCGTGACCACGGCCCCGGCATCGACGAGAGCGACCTGCCCTACGTCTTCGACCGCTTCTACCGCGCCCCATCGGCACGCGGCCTGCCCGGGTCGGGGCTGGGCCTGGCGATCGTCCGCCAGGTGGCCGAGGCCCACGGTGGCTCGGTGGCCGTCGAGCGTCCGGAGGGCGGGGGAACCCTCGTGCGAATGCGCTTCCGGACGCACGCCGACGGCAGATCTTGAGAGCTGTTTCAGACGGCGGCCGCGATCCTTCAGGCCTTCGTTGTCTCGCCGTCCGTACCATTCGAGACATGGCGGCCGGATCCATCTCGGCGCCGCGCATCCCTCGCCCGCCTGTCGCGAGCCGGCCGTTCTTCGCCCTCGGAACAGTCGTGCTCCTCGCCACGCTCGCCGGGCCCATCCCGGACCGCCACGGCCTCGTGCTGGGAGCGCTGTGCGCCGTGGCGGGCGCAGCGCGGTGGTCCTGGGATGCCGCTGTGCTCCGGGGCCTGAGAAGGACGGCCAACGACGCGCTCGTCCAGGGCGCGCGACCCGAGCGGTCGCCGCTCCTGTCCTGGCGTGCGGCTGAGCTGACCTCGGCGTCCAACCGCCGGTCGCTTGCGCGCTCGCTGCGCGGGGTCGTCCGCGATTCGACCGCGCGCATCTCGATCAGCGCCTCTCCCGTGAACCGTCAGGCCGCGCGCGGGGAGGTCGAAGCGATCGAGCGCCTGGCCACCCGCCTCCGCGATCTCGACCACCCCGCCGAGCCGCGCGGGATCCTGCTCGTCGAAGACCTGCTCACGGACGGCTTCGGGCCGCTCTACGCGAGAGAGCGGGCGAGCGATCTCGGGCCGGCGCTCGACCGGTGCCTCGCCGCTCTCGACGCCGAGAGCCTGCAACGCTGACACACAGGTCTGCTCGCTCGCGCTTTCCGCGATTTCGCGCTATAGTGTGACTCCGATCAAGCGGTTTCCGCGCGACTTGTCTTGCGCGGGGACCGCTACTCGTGCTACATTTATCGGTCGCGCCGCCGTACTGCAGATCTGCTCTAACCACTTGTCGCTAGACCCTGCCTAGAGGGAGGTCACCGTCCTTGGCTAACAAGGTCGCTGCGCGCCCTGCGCGCAAAAGTTTTTCTCGCCTGAAGCACGTTCTCGACCTACCGAACCTGATCGACATCCAGAAGGCGTCCTTCCATTGGTTCTTGGAGGAGGGGCTCCGCGAGACGATCGACGACATCTCGCCGATCGAGGACTACACCGGAACGCTGGCAGTTGAGTTCGCCGACTACGAGTTCGGCGAGCCGCCCGTTCCCATCAACGAGTGCCGCGAGAAGGATCTGACCTACCAGGTCCCGCTCTCGATCACGGTCCGCTTCGTCAACAAGGAGACGGGCGAGATCCGCGAGCAGACGGTCTTCATGGGGGACTTCCCGATGATGACCGACCAGGGCACGTTCATCATCAACGGGACCGAGCGCGTCATCGTGACGCAGCTCGTCCGCTCCCCCGGCGCCTACCTGATGGAGCCGAAGGACGCGGCGAAGCAGGTCTTCATCGCGAACCTGATGCCCAGCCGCGGGTCCTGGCTCGAGCTCGAGATCGACAAGAAGGGCGTCGTCTATGCGCGTATCGACCGGAAGCGCAAGCTCCCGATCACGACGCTCCTGCGCGCGCTCCCGGCCGAGGACCCGTCGACGGGCTTCGTCCTCGACACCAGCACGAACGAGAAGATCCTCGAGCTCTTCGACAACTCGATCTTCATCGCGAACACGCTCGACAAGGACACGACGACCCGCGAGGAGGAGGCGGTCGTCGAGGTCTTCAAGAAGCAGCGTCCGGGTGAGCCCCCGACGCTCGAGAACGCGCGCAACCTCCTGCGCGGGCTCTTCTTCGATCCGAAGCGCTACGACCTGACCAAGGTCGGCCGCTACAAGCTGAACCAGCGCCTCGAGGTCGACGTGCCCGACAGCCTGCGCGTGCTGACGACGCAGGACATCCTCGCGCTCGTGCAGCGGCTCGTCCGCCTGCCGAAGACGATGGGCGTCCCGGAGGAGTCCAAGGACTACGCCGCCGACGCAATCGTTCTCTCGCGCGAGCCGGTCCGGAGCGAGCTCGACGAGTACGAGCACTTCGGCAACCGCCGCCTCCGCACCGTCGGCGAGCTGATCCAGGAAGCGTTCCGGGTCGGCCTCTACCGCATGGAGCGCGTCGTCCGCGAGCGGATGACGACGGAGGACGTCGACACGATCACCCCGCAGACGATCATCAACATCCGCCCGGTGGTCGCGGCGCTGAAGGAGTTCTTCGGCTCCTCGCAGCTCTCGCAGTTCCTGGACCAGACCAACTCGCTCGCCGCGCTCACGCACCGGCGCCGGCTGTCCGCGCTCGGCGCGGGCGGTCTCACGCGCGAGCGCGCGCCGATCGAGGTGCGCGACGTCCACCCGACCCACTACGGCCGCATGTGCCCGATCGAGACGCCGGAGGGCCCGAACATCGGCCTGATCGGCTCGCTCTCCTCGATGGCAACCGTGTCCGAGTTCGGCTTCGTCCAGACGCCCTACCGCGTCGTCAAGGCCGGCAAGGTCACGGACGAGATCATCTATCTCGACGCCGCCGAGGAGGAGAAGCTCACCATCGCGCAGGCGAACGAGGCGGTCGACGAGAAGACCGGCAAGTTCGTCAACGCCACGGTGCTCTGCCGCGGGCCCGGCGGCCAGCCCGTCGAGGCCGATCCGAAGCACGTCCAGTACATGGACGTCAACCCGGCGCAGATCGTCTCGGTCGCCACGGCGCTGATCCCGTTCCTCGAGCACAACGACGCGAACCGCGCGCTGATGGGCTCGAACATGCAGCGCCAGGCGGTGCCGCTCATGATCACCGAGCCGCCGCTGATCGGCACCGGCCTCGAGTACCGCGCGGCCATCGACACGGGCGACGTCACCATCTCCGCGAACGCGGGCACGATCGTGGACGTCGACGCCGAGGCGATCGTCGTCGAGACGAAGGACGGGCGCGACGACTACGAGCTCGAGAAGTTCATGCGCTCGAACCAGGGCACGCTCATCCACCAGAAGCCCACGGTGCGCCTGGGCGACAAGGTCAAGGCCGGCGACGTCCTCGCGGACGGCAGCTCGACCTCCGAGGGCGAGCTCGCGCTCGGCAAGAACCTGCTCGTCGCCTTCATGCCGTTCGAGGGCTACAACTTCGAGGACGCGATCGTGATCTCGGAGCGGCTCGTCAAGGACGAGACGCTCTCCTCGATCCACATCCACGAGTACGAGATCGACGCCCGCTCGACCAAGCTGGGCGACGAGGAGATCACGCGCGACATCCCCAACCGCTCGGAGGAGTCCCTCAAGGACCTCGACGACCGCGGCGTCGTCCGCATCGGCGCCGAGGTCGGCTCCGGCGACCTCCTCGTGGGCAAGGTGACCCCGAAGGGCGAGACCGAGCTCACCGCCGAGGAGAAGCTCATCCGCGCGATCTTCAAGGAGAAGGCGCGCGAGGTGCGCGACACGTCCCTCAAGGTCCCGCACGGCGAGGGCGGCAAGGTCATCGACGTGAAGACCTTCTCCCGCGACGCCGGCGACGACCTCTCGCCTGGCGTGAACGAGCTCGTGCGCGTGTACGTCGCCAAGAAGCGCAAGATCGCGGAGGGCGACAAGCTCGCCGGCCGCCACGGCAACAAGGGCGTCATCTCGCGGATCGTCCCCGAGGAGGACATGCCGTTCCTGGAGGATGGGACGCCGGTGGACGTCGTGCTGAACCCGCTCGGCGTGCCGAGCCGGATGAACATCGGCCAGGTGCTCGAGACGCACCTCGGCTGGGCGGCCTTCCACGGCGTCTTCTCCGAGGACGGCGAGCGCAACGGGCCCACGCCCGTCGCCAGCTCCGTCTTCGACGGCGCGACGCCCGAGCAGGTCGACGAGGCGCTCGTCGAGTGGACGCGCCAGAACCCCGACTCGCCGATCAAGTTCAAGGTCGACGAGAAGCGGCCGGACGGCCGCCACTGCTCGGGCAAGGCGCGGCTCTTCAACGGGCGCACCGGCGAGCCCTTCGACCAGAAGGTGACGGTCGGCTTCATGTACATCCTGAAGCTGCTGCACCTCGTCGACGACAAGATCCACGCTCGCTCGACGGGCCCCTACTCGCTCGTGACGCAGCAGCCTCTGGGCGGCAAGGCCCAGTTCGGCGGCCAGCGCTTCGGCGAGATGGAGGTGTGGGCGCTCGAGGCGTACGGCGCCGCCTACACGCTGCAGGAGATGCTGACCATCAAGTCCGACGACACGGTCGGCCGCGTGAAGGCCTACGAGGCGATCGTCAAGGGCGAGAACATCGCCGAGCCCTCGATCCCCGAGTCGTTCAAGGTGCTCCTGAAGGAGATGCAGTCGCTCGCGCTCGACGTGAACGTCATCTCCGAGGAGGGCGCGGAGGTCGAGGTGCGCGAGGAGGACGACGAGCTGCTCCGCGCCGCGGAGGAGCTCGGCATCGACCTCTCGCCCGGCTCGCTCCGAGCCGCCGCCCGCCAGCCCACGGCCGAGGAGGCCGAGGAGGGCCAGGAGCGCGTCGACAACGACGGCGAGCTGACCATCCCAGCCGACGAGCAGCTCGGCGACCTCGACGAGAAGGAAGCAGCGCAGCTAGAGGGCGAGGAGCGCGGCGCGCTCGAAGAGGCGCCGAACGTCGCAGATCTGGACACAGAGGAGTAGGGAGCCGCTTTGATCGACATCAATAACTTCGACGCGATCCGTATCGGCCTCGCGTCGAGCAAGCAGATCAGGGACTGGTCCTCCGGCGAGGTCACGAAGCCGGAGACGATCAACTACCGCACGCTCAAGCCCGAGAAGGACGGCCTTTTCTGCGAGCGCATCTTCGGTCCGACCAAGGACTGGGAGTGCTACTGCGGGAAGTACAAGCGGGTTCGCTACAAGGGCATCATCTGCGAGCGCTGCGGCGTCGAGGTGACCCGCCAGAAGGTGCGCCGCGAGCGGATGGGTCACATCGACCTCGCCGCCCCCGTCTCGCACATCTGGTTCTTCAAGGGCGTCCCGAGCCGCATCGGCTACCTCCTCGACATCGCTCCCAAGGAGCTCGAGAAGGTGCTCTACTTCGCCGCCTCGATCGTCACGCACGTCGAGGTGGACAAGCGGGCTGCCGACCTCGCGGACCTCGAGGACAAGGTGCGCGGCGAGTACGAGCGGATCAACGTCGACCGCGACGAGGCCCTGGCCGCGCTCGAGGACCGGCTTTCGCGCCGGCGCGAGCACTTCACCAAGGGCAAGGAGCGGAACTTCGACGAGGACGACGAGTTCTGGGCCCGTGGGCTCTCCAACTGGGCCGAGGAGCAGGGTCTCCCGACGCTCGAGGAGGCGCGCAAGCTCGCGAGCAACATCTTCGTGGACGTGGCCAAGACGGTCACGACCGAGGATTCGAAGAAGATCCGGGAGCTCGTCCGCAGCGCCGCGGTCCGCGACGACCGCCGGCTCGCCCCGCGCGACACGGAGGCGGTGGGCAACGCCGCCGTGCAGATCCTGGAGGCGCTCGCTCCGCTTGCCAAGCAGGCGGACAAGGCGACCGGTTCCAAGAAGGGCGCGATCACCAAGCACATGAACAAGATCCGCGACGCGCTGCTCTCGGGCGAGGAGCTCGAGGGCGAGGACGCCGAGCTCGTCCAGGGCGTCGAGAAGAAGAATCTCGAGAAGGCGCGCGACCTCGGCGCCGGGCTCCTGAACGACGTGCTGGACCAGGCCGAGACCGGGGCGGACCCCGCTGCGGTCAAGGAGCTCGCGTACGACCTGTGCCTGCGCGAGGGAGCGAAGAAGGAGGACTTCGACGCGCTCTCGCAGTGGGCCCTGAAGGTCCGCGAGATGTACCAGGACATCGAGTCCCGCCGCGGCGACGCGCGCGAGGCGGCCGTCGACTCGGTCGCCCGCCTCGAGCAGACGTGGCAGCTCTTCCGCGAGCTCGAGCCGAAGATGATCGTCAACGACGAGATGCTGTTCCGCGAGCTGAAGGACCGCTTCGGCTCGCCGTACGGCTTCGGCGTCTACTTCAGGGGCGGCATGGGCGCGGAGGCGATCCGCGAGCTCCTCAAGGACCTCGACCTCGACGCCGAGGCGAAGTCCCTGCGCGAGATCATCCGGACGTCGAAGGGCCAGAAGCAGCAGCGCGCGATCAAGCGGCTCAAGGTCCAGAACGCGTTCGTGACCTCCGAGAACCGGCCCGAGTGGATGATTCTCGAGGCGATCCCGGTCATCCCGCCGGAGCTGCGCCCGATGGTGCAGCTGGACGGCGGCCGGTTCGCGACGAGCGACCTGAACGACCTCTACCGGCGCGTGATCAACAGGAACAACCGCCTCAAGCGGCTGCTCGACCTCGGCGCGCCCGAGATCATCGTCAACAACGAGAAGCGCATGCTCCAGGAGGCCGTCGACGCCCTGTTCGACAACGGGCGGCGGGGCCGCGCGGTCACCGGCCCGGGCAACCGGCCGCTGAAGTCGCTCTCGGACATGCTCAAGGGGAAGCAGGGTCGCTTCCGCCAGAACCTGCTCGGCAAGCGCGTCGACTACTCGGGGCGGTCCGTGATCGTCTCGGGCCCGACGCTCAAGCTCCACCAGTGCGGCCTGCCCAAGCTGATGGCGCTCGAGCTCTTCAAGCCGTTCATCATGAGCCGGCTCGTCGAGCGCAAGTCCGTCCAGAACATCAAGGCGGCGAAGAAGTACGTCGAGTCGATGGTCCCGGAGGTCTGGGACGTGCTCGAGGAGGTCATCGCCGAGCATCCGGTGCTGCTCAACCGCGCGCCGACGCTCCACCGCCTCGGCATCCAGGCCTTCGAGCCCGTGCTCGTCGAGGGCAAGGCGATCCAGATCCACCCGCTCGTCTGTCACGCCTTCAACGCCGACTTCGACGGCGACCAGATGGCCGTGCACCTGCCGCTCTCCGCGGAGGCGCAGGCCGAGGCGCGCATCCTCATGCTCTCGGCGAACAACATCCTCTCGCCGGCGCACGGGAAGCCGCTCTCGACCCCGTCGCAGGACATGGTGCTCGGCGGCTACTACCTCACCTACTGCAGCCACGACCTGCCGTCGATGACGGCCGAGGACTTCGACCCGCGGCCCCGCTACTTCGGGTCCGAGGAGGAGGTCATCCTCGCCCTCGACGCCAGGCAGGAGCGGGTCGGGCTCCAGGATCCGATCGAGTACCGCCGCGGTGGTGAGCGGCTGCTCACGACGCCCGGCCGCGTGATCTTCAACGAGGAGGTCGCACGCTCGATCTCCCGCGCGCTCGACGGCATCGACCCAATGACGGTCGAGTTCATCAACCGCACGCTCGGCAAGAAGGAGACGAACGACTTCGTCACCGGACTGGTCGACGTCTACGGCGCGGCCGCCATCTCGGTGCTCCTCGACACGATCAAGGACCTCGGGTTCCACTACGCGACCCAGGCCGGGATCACGATCTCGAAGAACGACATCGTCATCCCGCCCGAGAAGGAAAAGATCCTCGAGGAGTACGAGGAAAGCGTTCAGAAGATCGAGACGCAGTTCGAGCGCGGACTCATCACCGAAGAGGAGCGCCACGACGCGATCGTCAACATCTGGACCGAGGCGACGGACACCGTCGCCGAGGCGATGGAGAACAACCTCCTCGAGCTGAACCCCATCTTCATGATGGCCAACTCGGGCGCGCGTGGCTCCTTCAAGCAGATCCGCCAGCTGGCGGGGATGCGAGGCCTCATGGCCAACCCGAAGGGCGAGATCATGGAGCTGCCGATCAAGGCCAACTTCATGGAGGGCCTGTCGGTGCTCGAGTACTTCATCTCGACCCACGGCGCCCGCAAGGGCCTCGCCGACACCGCGCTCCGCACGGCCGACTCGGGCTACCTGACCCGCCGGCTCGTGGACGTCTCGCAGGACGTGATCGTCCGTGACGAGGACTGTGGGAGCGACGAGTCGGTCGAGCTGCCGATCTTCGTTCCCGAGGGGCTGAACCGCTCCCTCGCGGGCCGGGTCGCCGCGGTCGACGTGCGCAAGCCGCTCAAGGACGGGAAGCCCGGCAAGACCGTGCTCCTCTCCAAGGGCGACGAGATCACCTATCCCCGGCTGCGCGATCTCGCAGCCGAACTCGAGGAGCAGGCCGAGGACTTCACGGTCCCGGTGCGGAGCATCGTCAAGTGCCGCAGCGAGCACGGCGTGTGCCGTGCCTGCTACGGGACGTTCCTGGCCACCGGCCACATGGCCGAGATCGGCGACGCGGTCGGCATCATCGCCGCCCAGTCGATCGGCGAGCCGGGCACTCAGCTGACCATGCGGACGTTCCACACCGGCGGTGTCGCAGGCGCCGACATCACGCACGGCCTCCCGCGCGTCGTCGAGATCTTCGAGGCGCGAAACCCGAAGGGCGCGGCGACGCTTGCCTTCTCGGGAGCCAAGCTCGACGAGGTCAAGGAAGGGCTGCGTGGTCGGATCGAGATCGAGGACACCGACCGCGGCCCGAAGGTGATCATCCATCCTGAGGGTGTCAACGAGGACGGCGAGCCGCTGGCGCCGAAGGAGTACCAGCTGCCGCGCCGCACGCGGCTCCTGGTGTCCAAGGGCGACATGGTCGAGCCGGGCGATCCGCTGCACGAGGGATCGCTCGCACCGGCCGAGCTGCTCGCGCTGCACTCCAAGTCGGGCAAGGGCTCGACGCCCACGGAGCTCTACCTCGTGGGCGAGGTGCAGAACGTCTACAAGTCACAGGGCGTAGACATCCACGACAAGCACATCGAGCTGATCGTCCGCCAGATGCTCAAGAAGGTGCGGGTCGAGAACGCCGGCGACACGGACCTGCTGCCGGGCCAGCTCGTCGACAAGCCTGTACTCGAGCGAGAGAACCTGCGCGTGAAGGCCGCGAAGAAGGAGCAGGCGACGTTCGAGCCGCTCATCCTCGGCATCACCAAGGCCTCTCTGGCGACGGAGTCGTTCCTCTCGGCGGCCTCCTTCCAGGAGACGACGAAGGTGCTCACCGACGCCTCGATCGAGGGCAAGATCGACCGGCTGCTGGGGCTGAAGGAGAACGTGATCATCGGCAAGCTGATCCCGGCCGCCACGGGCCTCAAGAAGTACCGCGGCGTCGACATCACTCCGAACGAGAAGATCCCGGCATCCGCGTACGCGCGGCCGGAGACCGAGGAGCAGCTGCTCGCGGCGCTCGAGGAGATCGGCTCCGACGGCGAGGGCCTCGGCCTCCTGGACATGTCGTCGGGGAACGACGCGGAGACCAACGGCGAAGGGCGCTCGACGCTCGAGGCCGAGGAGGTCCCCGAGGTCGACTCACCGCTCGACGAAGAGAGCTAGACAGCAGTTCATCGCAGTGGCTCGGAGGGCGCCGAAAGGCGCCCTCTGTCTATCCTCGGGGGCTGTGACCGCCGTGCTCTGGCAGGCCAGCGACGGAGGCAGCGAGATCTGCGTGCTCGAGCGCGCAGGCCGCGGGTGGCGGTTTCGCGGGACCGTGCTGACCCTCGAGGCGAAGGAGCCGATCGAGCTCCGCTATGCGGTGACGGTCGACGCGGCGTGGGCGACGACGGACGTCGAGGTCCTGGTCTCCTTCGCGGGCGGCGACTTCCGCGAGCCGGTCGAGATCGGCTCGCTCTGGACGGGGAAGGAGCGCCCGCCCGGGTTCGAGGGCTGCGTGGACGTGGATCTCAGCTTCACGCCGGCGACGAACACGCTCCCGATCCGGCGGCTCGGGCTCGGGGTCGGGGAGGAGCGGGAGATCGCAGTCGCCTGGCTCGTCTGGCCCGAGCTCCGGTTCGAACGCGCCCTCCAGCGCTATGCGCGGCTGCGGGAGGACCGCTACCGGTATCGCCAGGACGACTTCGAGGCCGAGCTGGAGGTCGACGAGGACGGGCTCGTGCTCGAGTACGAGGGGCTCTGGCGGGCCGTCGCGCGAGCCTGAACCGCGTTTTTCGCGCTCTTTGCGAGGACTTCTCCGAGCATCCCTCAAAAGGGGTATCGCAGTCGATGCACGCCGGGGCGTAGACTGGCCCTCCGATGCGGCGAAGAGGGCGCCGCGGCCTTGGTCGCAAGGGCGAGGCGGCAAGTTATCCACAGGATCCACAGCGAGGTGGGGAGTACCGTGGCTGGTCCCGACGAATCCCAGCGTGCGCACGCACAGGAGCAGGTGACTCCGGCACCTCCGGGGCACTTCCTCTCCGACCAGCTGGAGTCGGACTGCGCCCGCTTTCTCGAGGACGTCCGCAGCCTGGTCAGGCGCCGCGAGCAAGACCTCGCGCGCGCGGGCCTCGCCTCTAGCGGCCGCTAATAGGCGGTCGAGCCGTCAGCCTGGCGGACCTGGCCCTTCCCGCCTTCCTTCGCGCGGAAGAGCGCCTCGTCGGCGCGCTCGAAGAGCGAGATCGCGTCGTCCTCGGGCCGTAGCTCGGCGATTCCCGCCGAGATGCGCACGTTCTCGGCCGGGCCGGCCGCGCCGGAGCCGACGGCGAACTGAATGCGCTGGTAGAGCTGCTCGGCGTCACGGGCGCCGGCCTCCGGGAGGATGACGGCGAACTCGTCCCCGCCGACCCGGCAGGCGATGTCCGCCCGCCGCACGGCCGAGAGCAGCCGCTCCGCCACGGCCGCGAGCACGGCGTCGCCGCCCAGGTGGCCGAGCCGGTCGTTCGTCTCCTTGAAGTCGTCGATGTCGAGGATGACGAGCGCGAGGCGGCGCTCGTAGCGCTGCGCCCGGGCGGTCTCGCGGGCCAGCGTCTCGTGGAAGTAGCGGCGGTTGTGCAGCGACGTGAGCCCGTCCACGTCGGCGAGCTGGCGCGCGAGGCGGAACTTCTGCGCGTTGCGGATCGCAGGCGCGCTCGTCCGCGCGAGCTCCTCGAGCCCCCCGATGACGCCGTCCTCCGGCACCTGGTCGGTCCCGCGCCAGAAGACGGCGAGGGTGCCGATGACGCCCACGTTGTCCTCGCGCAGCGGAACGGAGACGCCGCCGCAGATGAGCCCGCCGTTCTCCTCCTCCTCGGCCTCGTCCTCGGGGTCGTAGCGGTAGCTGATGCGGACGGCCCGGGCGCCGCCCGAGGGGGACGTCGTGACCGGCTGGCGCGAAGCCTCCTTCGCAGTCATGCCGAACGTGGCCACCAGCGGCTCCTCGTCGTCCTGGCGCACCACCGCCATGGCGGCATGCACGCCGGCCGTGTCCGTTGCGGCGGTGAGCGTGCGCTCGAGCACCGAGTCCAGGTCGATGGTCGCCGCGATCTCCGCCAGCTGCCGCGAGCGCCGCGTCTCCTCGCGGGCGTCCACAAGGGCGAGCGAGACCTCGTCGGGCACCGCCCGGAGGGCGGGGGCGCCCGGCACCGTGGTGGGCGTGGGCCCCTCGTCCCGCCCGCGCCGCACGACATAGGTCAGGAGCGCGGCCGAGGCGGCCAGCGCGAGAACGGCCGCGCCGGTGGCGAAGCCGACGGCGATCCAGGTGGCGGTGTCGGCGAGTGGCATTGCGCGTTCGTCCCACGTGTGCCGCAGTCGCGGGGCGCATCATGACGATATGCCGTCCGTTCCGCGAGTCACAATCCCCCAAAGTCCAGGCTTCCGAAGCCTGGCGACAAGGGCTTTCTAGCTGCTACGATGCCGCGAGGTTCGGCATGGGCCTAGCCCCATGTCGGCCTTTTGTGCGTCTGGAAGCCGTCCAGGCGAACCTCCGAAAGTCGAAGGATTCAAACCGCGTGCCAACCGTGAATCAGCTCGTGCGGAAGGGTCGCAAGACCCCTCCGACCAAGGTGAAGACACCCGCCCTCCGCGGCGCCCCGCAGAAGCGGGGGGTCTGCACGCGCGTGTACACGACCACGCCCAAGAAGCCGAACTCCGCGCTGCGCAAGGTCGCGCGCGTGCGCCTGACCAACCAGATGGAGGTCGGCGCGTACATCCCGGGCGAGGGCCACAACCTCCAGGAGCACTCGGTCGTCCTCATCCGCGGCGGCCGCGTCAAGGACCTGCCGGGCTTCCGCTACAAGGTGATCCGCGCCGCGCTCGACGCCGGCGGCGTCTCCGAGCGGCGGCAGGGGCGCTCCAAGTACGGCGCCAAGAAGGGCTCGTAATGCCGCGCCGTGCTGAGATTCCCGTCCGCGAGCTCGACGTCGACCCGCTGTACAGCTCGAAGCTCGTCTCGCAGATCGTCAACAAGGTCATGGTCCGCGGCAAGAAGTCGACGGCCGAGCAGATCGTCTACTCCGCCCTGGAGAAGGTCGGCGAGCGGACCGGCAAGCCGCCGGTCGAGGTGCTCGAGCAGGCCGTCAAGACGGTGACCCCCGTGCTCGAGGTCCGCTCCCGCCGCGTCGGCGGCGCGAACTACCAGGTGCCCGTCGAGGTGCCGCAGCGGCGCGCGCGCACGCTCGCCGTGCGCTGGCTCGTCGGCTACGCACGCGAGCGCCGCGAGAAGCACATGGACGAGAAGCTCGCGAACGAGATCATGGACGCGCTCAACCAGCAGGGCGGCGCGTTCAAGCGCAAGGACGACCTCTACCGTATGGCGCAGGCCAACAAGGCCTTCGCCCACTACAGGTGGTAGCCGTGAGCACCGTGAAGACAAGCGGGAAGGTCGGGCTCGACCACGTCCGCAACATCGGGATCATGGCTCACATCGACGCCGGCAAGACGACGACGACCGAGCGGATCCTCTACTACACGGGTCGCACCCACAAGATGGGCGAGGTCCACGAGGGCGCGGCCGTCATGGACTGGATGGCGCAGGAGCAGGAGCGCGGCATCACGATCACGTCCGCCGCCACGACGGCGTTCTGGCGCGATTTTCGCATCAACATCATCGATACGCCCGGGCACGTGGACTTTACGGTCGAGGTGGAGCGCAGCCTGCGCGTCCTCGACGGCGCCATCGCCGTCTTCGACTCCGTGGCGGGCGTCGAGCCCCAGTCCGAGACCGTCTGGCGGCAGGCCGACCGCTACCGCGTCCCGCGCATCGCCTTCATCAACAAGATGGACCGCACCGGCGCGGACTTCTTCGCCTCCGTGCAGTCGATGATCGACCGGCTCGGGGCCCACCCGGTCCCCGTGCAGCTGCCGATCGGCCAGGAGGAGCACTTCCGCGGGGTCGTCGACGTCGTCGAGATGTCCGGCACCGTCTGGGAGGACGACCTCGGCACGAAGGTGTCGACGATCGAGGTTCCCGAGGAGCTCCGCGAGCAGGCCGCCGCGTACCACCACCAGCTCATCGACGCGGTCGCCGAGCACGACGAGGAGCTGCTCGAGACCTACCTGACGGACGAGGACGCGGTCACGCCCGAGATGATTCGCCGCGCGCTGCGCAAGGCGACGCTCGCGATCGCCGTCACGCCCGTCTTCCTCGGCTCCGCCTTCAAGAACAAGGGCGTGCAGCCGCTGCTCGACGCTGTCATCGACTACCTCCCGAGCCCGCTCGACGTCCCGCCGATCCACGGCGTCGACCCGCGCACGGGCCACGAGCTCTCGCGCCGGCCCTCCGAGGACGAGCCGTTCTCGGCGCTGGCCTTCAAGGTCATGAGCGACCCGTACGTCGGCAAGCTGACCTACTTCCGGGTTTACTCGGGCAAGGTCAAGGCCGGCGAGCGCGTCCTCAACGTCTCCACCGACAAGACGGAGCGCGTCGGTCGGCTCCTCCAGATGCACGCGAACCACCGCGAGGAGCGCGACGAGATCGGCGCGGGCGAGATCGTGGCTGCGGTCGGTCTCAAGAACACGACGACCGGCGACACGCTCGCCATCGACACGGCGCCGATCCGGCTCGAGTCCATGGAGTTCCCGGACCCGGTCATCTCGGTGGCGATCGAGCCGAAGACGAAGGCCGACCAGGACAAGCTCGGCCAGGGCCTCTCGCGCCTTGCCGAGGAGGACCCGACCTTCCGCGTGCAGACCGACGAGGAGACCGGCCAGACCCTGATCGCGGGCATGGGCGAGCTCCACCTCGAGATCATCGTCGACCGCCTGATGCGCGAGTTCTCGGTGGACGCGAACGTCGGCCGGCCGCAGGTCGCCTACCGCGAGACGGTCGGCAAGGCCGTGGAGAAGATCCAGGGCAGGTTCGTCCGCCAGACCGGCGGCCGCGGCCAGTACGGGCACGTCGTGATCCACATGGAGCCGTCCGAGCCGGGCGAGGGGTACGAGTTCCTCGACCGCATCGTCGGCGGCAAGATCCCCAAGGAGTACATCCCGTCGGTCGATCTCGGCATCCAGGAGGCCATGGAGGCGGGCGTGCTCGCCGGCTATCCCGTGGTGGACATCCGGGTCGAGCTGGTCGACGGCTCGTACCACGACGTCGATTCGAGTGAGATGGCGTTCAAGATCGCCGGTTCCATGGCCTTCAAGGAGGCCATGCAGAGGGCGAAGCCGAAGCTGCTCGAGCCGATGATGGCTGTCGAGGTCGTGACGCCCGAGGACTACCTCGGGGACGTCATGGGCGACCTCAACTCGCGCAGGGGCCGTGTCGAAGGCCTCGAGCCGCGAGGCAACGCGCAAGCGGTTCGCGCCCGCGTCCCGCTTGCCACGATGTTCGGGTACGCGACGGACCTGCGGTCGATGACCCAGGGCCGCGCGACCTTCACGATGCAGTTCGACCGCTACGAGGACGCGCCGCAGTCGGTCGCGGGCGAGATCGTCACGGCGGCGCAGGCCACGTAGGAACACCACCGGAGGAGCTGATGGGAAAGCAGAAGTTCGAGCGCACGAAGCCGCACGTCAACGTCGGAACGATCGGTCACATCGACCACGGCAAGACGACCCTCACCGCCGCGATCACCAAGGTGCTCTCGGAGCAGGGTACGAACACCGAGGCCGTTGACTTCGACTCGATCGACAAGGCGCCCGAGGAGCGGCAGCGCGGGATCACGATCAACACGGCGCACGTCGAGTACGAGACGGCGAACCGCCACTACGCGCACGTCGACTGCCCCGGGCACGCCGACTACATCAAGAACATGATCACGGGCGCCGCCCAGATGGACGGCGCGATCCTCGTGGTCTCGGCCGCCGACGGCCCCATGCCGCAGACGCGCGAGCACATCCTGCTCGCCCGCCAGGTCGAGGTGCCGTCGATCGTGGTCGCGCTCAACAAGGCCGACATGGTCGACGACCCCGAGCTGCTCGAGCTCGTCGAGCTCGAGGTCCGCGAGCTTCTCTCCAAGTACGAGTTTCCGGGCGACGACATTCCGATCGTCGCCGTCTCCGCGCTCAAGGCCCTCGAGGGCGACCCCGAGTGGGTGCCCAAGATCCTCGAGCTCATGGAGGCCGTGGACTCCTACATCCCGGAGCCGGAGCGCGACGTCGACAAGCCGTTCCTCATGCCGATCGAGGACGTCATGACGATCCCGGGCCGCGGCACCGTGGTCACGGGGCGCATCGAGCAGGGCAAGATCGAGTCCGGCAACGAGATCGAGATCGTCGGTATTCATCCCAAGATCGAGAAGACCGTCGTCACCAGCCTCGAGATGTTCCACAAGACGCTGGACTACGCCCAGGCGGGCGACAACGCCGGCGCGCTCCTGCGCGGGACGAAGCGCGAGGAGGTCGAGCGCGGCCAGGTCCTCGCGAAGCCCGGCTCGATCACGCCGCACACGCACTTCAAGGCCGAGGTCTACGTCCTCTCGAAGGAGGAGGGCGGCCGCCACACGCCGTTCTTCAACGGCTACCGGCCGCAGTTCTACTTCCGCACCACGGACGTGACCGGGAACATCAAGCTTCCCGAGGGCCAGGAGATGGTCATGCCCGGCGACAACACCAACATGGAGATCGAGCTCATCCAGCCGATCGCCATGGACCAGGGCCTCCGCTTCGCGATCCGCGAGGGTGGCCGCACGGTGGGCGCCGGCGTCGTCACGGAGATCATCAAGTAGGGATCGGAGAAGCCGCTTGCCGCAGCAGAAGATCCGCATCCGTCTGAAGGGGTACGACCACACCCAGCTCGACCGGTCGGCGCTGTCGATCGTCGAGACGGCGCAGCGCACCGGCGCGACCGTGACCGGGCCGGTGCCCCTGCCCACCGAGAAGAACGTCTACACGGTGATCCGGAGCCCGTTCAAGGACAAGGACTCCCGTGAGCACTTCGAGGTGCGCACGCACAAGCGCCTGATCGACATCCATTCGCCGACCCCGAAGACGGTCGACTCGCTCATGCGGCTCGATCTGCCGGCGGGCGTCGACATCGAGATCAAGCTCTGAGATGAAGGGAATCATCGGGAGAAAGCTCGGCATGACCCAGGTCTTCGACCAGGAGACCGGCCGGCTGACGCCCGTGACCGTGATCGAGGCGGGGCCGTGCCCCGTGGTCGCGGTGCGGACCTCGGAGAACGACGGCTACGACGCCGTCCAGCTCGCCTTCGGCGAGGTGCCCGAGCGCAAGCTCACCAAGCCGGAGCTCGGGCATCTGGCCAAGCACGGGGTCGGCCCGCACCGGAAGCTCGTCGAGATACGAGGCACGAGCGAGCTCGTCCCGGGCGAGACGGTCACCGTCGAGGCCTTCGAGCCGGGCGAGAAG
Source organism: uncultured Actinomycetes bacterium (assembly GCA_963839745.1). Taxonomy (GTDB): domain Bacteria; phylum Actinomycetota; class Thermoleophilia; order Gaiellales; family Gaiellaceae; genus JAIBJN01. The sequence goes on along the minus strand of CAWIWC010000018.1, from coordinate 94,507 downwards.
GTCAAGGTGACCGGCGTCTCGATCGGCAAGGGCTTCCAGGGCACGATCAAGCGGCACAACTTCAGCCGCGGCCCGGAGAGCCACGGCTCGCACAATGTGCGCAAGCCGGGCTCGATCGGTGCCTCGGCCACGCCCTCGCGCGTGTTCAAGGGCATGAAGATGGCCGGCCAGATGGGCAACGAGACGGCGACACAGGTCGGGCTCACCATCGTCGACCGCGACGTCGAGCAGAACCTGCTCCTCGTCAAGGGTGCCGTCCCCGGCCACCGCAACTCGGTGGTCGTCGTCAGGGAGGACATCCGCTGATGGCCGCTCCCAAGGCACCGGTGCTCGACATGTCGGGCAAGAAGGCCAAGGACGTCACGCTCGCCGAGGCGGTGTTCGCCGCCGAGGTGAAGCCGCACCTCGTCCACGAGGTCGTGCGGGCCGAGTCGGCCGCGGCGCGCGCGGGCACCCGCGCCGCCAAGAGCCGCGGGCTCGTTTCGGGCGGCCGTTCCAAGCCGTGGCGCCAGAAGGGCACCGGCCGCGCGCGCGCCGGCTCGACACGGGCGCCGCAGTGGACGGGCGGCGGCGTCGCCTTCGCCCAGCAGCCGCGCAGCTTCGACCTGAAGGTCAACCGCAAGGCCCGGCGCTCGGCGTTCCGCTCGGCGCTCTCCCACCACGCGTCCAAGGGCTCGCTCGCCGCGATCGACGCAGGCGGGTTCGACGCGCCGTCGACGAAGTCGGCCGCCGAGCTGGTCGGCGCCTGGGGTGCCGACCTGCCGCTCCTGGTCGTCGCGCTCCCCGAGGAGGAGAACGTGATCAAGAGCTTCCGCAACCTCGACCGGGCGCTCGTGCTCGAGCCGTCCGAGCTCGAGGTCGGAGCGCTCGTCTGGGCCCGCGCCGTCCTCGCCACCGAGGGCGCGCTCGACCGCGTCCAGGAGGCGATGTCCAAGTGAGCCTCGACCCCCGCCAGGTCATCCTCGCCCCGGTCGTCTCGGAGAAGAGCTACAGCCTCATCGAGGACAACAAGTACTCGTTCAAGGTGCACTCGCGGGCGCACAAGACGCAGGTCCGCCAGGCCGTCGAAGAGCTCTTCGACGTCAAGGTGGTCGGCGTGAACATCATCAAGGTGCGGCCGAAGCCGAAGCGCCGCGGCTGGACGAAGGGCACGAAGCCCGGCTGGAAGAAGGCCATCGTCGAGCTGCGCGACGGCGACCGCATCGAGATCTTCGAGGGGGCCGCCGTCTAGTGGCCCTACGCAAGTACAAGCCGACATCCCCGGGCAGGCGCTTCCGCTCGGTCTCCACGTTCGAGGAGATCACGAAGACCGAGCCCGAGAAGAGCCTGCTCGAGCCCGTGACGCGCAAGGGCGGCCGCAACAACCAGGGCCGCATCACCACGCGCCACCAGGGCGGCGGGCACAAGCGGCGCTACCGCGTCGTCGACTTCAAGCGCCGCAAGGACGGCGTCCCGGCCAAGGTGGCCGCGATCGAGTACGACCCGAACCGCTCCGCGCGGATCGCCCTCCTGCACTACGCAGACGGGGCGAAGGCGTACATCCTCGCTCCCGCCGGCCTCCGCGTCGGCCAGCAGGTCGAGTCGGGGCCCGAGGCCGACATCAAGCCCGGCAACGCGCTCCCGCTGACCAACATCCCGACCGGCACGCTCGTGCACAACGTCGAGCTCAAGCCCGGCCGCGGCGGCCAGATGGCCCGCAGCGCCGGCTCCGGCATCCAGCTCGTCGCCAAGGACGAGGGCTACGGCGTCCTGCGGCTGCCCTCCGGCGAGATGCGCCGGGTGGCGCTCACCTGCCGCGCGACCGTCGGCCAGGTCGGGAACACCGACCACGAGAACATCTCCAGCGGCAAGGCGGGCCGCAGCCGGTGGCTCGGCAAGCGCCCGACCGTGCGCGGCTCGGCCATGAACCCCGTCGACCATCCGCACGGCGGCGGCGAGGGCAAGTCCAAGGGCGGCCGTCACCCGGTCACGCCCTGGGGCGTGCCGACGCTCGGCAAGCGCACTCGCCGCAAGCACAAAGAGTCCGACAAGTTGATCGTCCGCGGCCGCCGCCGCGGAAAGGAGAGGCGCTAAGTGTCCAGGTCTTCCAAGAAGGGCCCCTTCGTGGAGGAGCGGCTTTTCAACCGCATCGAGAAGATGAACGAGACCGGCGAGAAGCGGCCCCTGCGCACGTGGTCGCGCACGTCGACCGTGTTCCCCGAGATGGTCGGGCACACGATCGCCGTGCACAACGGCAAGGCGCACATGCCCGTGTTCGTCACCGAGTCCATGGTCGGGCACAAGCTCGGCGAGTTCGCCCCGACGCGGATGTTCCGCGGCCACTCGGGCGACCGCAAGACGGAGGTCAAGCGCAAGTAATGGCCGCCGTCGAAACACGCTCCGAGGTCCGCGCCGAGGCGCGCTACGTGCGCGCCGCGCCCCGCAAGGCGCAGCTCGTCATCGACCAGATCCGCGGCCGGTCCGTGCCCGAGGCGCGCACGATCCTCGCGTTCATGACGCGCGACGCTGCGCGCGACGTCGCCAAGGTCCTGCACTCTGCGGCGGCCAACGCCGAGGCGAACCACGGACTCGACTCCGACGAGCTGGTCGTCTCCGTGGCCTTCGTAGGCGAGGGCCCGACGCTCAAGCGCTGGCGCCCACGCGCCCGCGGACGCGTGGGCCGCATTCACAAGCGGACCTGCCACATCACGCTGGGCCTCTCGCTCCCGACCGGAGCCGAGCTGCCCGCGCCGATCGAGCGCCCGGCCCCGGTCACCCTGACCGAGGAGCCGGAGCCGATCGTGGTGGACGACGCGACCGGCGAGGTCGTCGGCGGCCCGGCCCCCGTCGAGGAGGCGCCGGCCGAGGAGAAGCCGAAGCGCGCCCCGCGGAAGAAGAAGGCCGAGGAGGCGCCTGAGGTCGAGGCCGAGGCTGCGACCGAGCCGGCCGAGGAGACCGAGAAGCCGAAGCCGAAGCGCACGCGCGCGGCCAAGCCGAAGGCCGAGGCCGAGACGGCGGAGGAGAAGCCGAAGGCTCCCGCCAAGCCGCGGGCCTCCCGCAAGAAGAAGACCGAGACGACAGAGACCGACGAGGGGAGCGAGAGCTAGTGGGCCAGAAGGTTCATCCCGGCGGGCTGCGCGTCGGCGTCATCCACGACTGGAAGTCCAACTGGTACGTGGGCACCAAGGAGTTCCCGGCGTACATCATCGAAGACGTCAACATCCGCAGGCACATCTACGGGAAGCTCGGCCACGCGGGTCTCTCCGACATCCTGATCCGCAAGGACAAGCAGCGGATCACGATCGACATCTACACGGCAAGGCCGGGGATCGTCATCGGGAAGTCGGGTGCCGAGGTCGACGCGCTGCGGCGCGAGATCCACGGCATGACGCACAAGAACGTCCAGATCAACATCAACGAGATCAAGCGGCCCGAGCTCGACGCGAAGCTCGTGGCGCAGTCGATCGCCGAGCAGCTCGAGAACCGCGTGAGCTTCCGCCGCGCGATGAAGCGCTCGCTCGCCTCGGCGATCCGCTCGGGCGCCAAGGGCGTGAAGATCACCTGTGGCGGCCGCCTGGGCGGCGCGGAGATGTCCCGCTCGGAGACCTACTCCGAGGGGCGCGTCCCGCTGCACACCCTGCGCGCCGACATCGACTACGGCTTCGCCGAGGCGAAGACGACCTTCGGCCGGATCGGCGTGAAGGTCTGGATCAACAAGGGCGAGATCATGCCGGAGGGCTTCGACACGGGCGCCGACCGTGGCGCTGCCGGCCGGCTGGGCGAGCAGGACCAGGCGCGCCGCAAGGGCGGACGCCGCGACGGTCTGGGCGCAGCCCGCGAGGGTGGGCGCCGCGGCGGCGACCGCGAGGGTCTCGGCCCTGTCGGCCGCCCTCCGCGCCGCGGCCAGCGCCGTCGGCCCCAGCAGGGCCGCGACGGCGAGCCGCGCGAGGCCCAGCAGCCCACGCCCGAGGCGGAGGCGCCGCCGGCGGAGACCCCGCCTGCAGAGGCTCCCGAGGCTCTGGCTCCCGAGGCTGAGGCCCCCGAGGCCCCGGCAACGCCCGAGGCCCCGGCAACGCCCGAGGCCCCGCCGGCCGAGGAGCAGGGGGGTGAGTCCTGATGCTGATGCCGCGCAAGACCAAGTTCCGCAAGCAGCACCGCGGGCGCCGGCGTGGCGCCGCCAAGGGCCAGCAGCAGGTCAACTTCGGCGACTTCGGCCTCAAGGCCCTCGAGCCGGCGTGGATCACCAACCGCCAGATCGAGGCGGCCCGAATCGCCATGACCCGCCACATCAAGCGTGGCGGCAAGGTGTGGATCAACGTCTTCCCCGACAAGCCCGTGACGCAGAAGCCCGCCGAGACCCGCATGGGCTCCGGCAAGGGCTCGCCCGAGCACTGGGTGGCCGTCGTCAAGCCCGGCCGCGTCATGTTCGAGCTGTCCGGGGTGCCGGAGCCGCTCGCGCGCGACGCCTTGCGCCTCGCGTCGATGAAGCTCCCCGTCAAGACGAAGTTCGTAAAGCGGGAGGCTGATCTCTTTGAAGGCTAGAGACCTCAGGGACATGTCCGACGAGGAGCTCGTGAGGCGCCTCGCCGAGAGCAGGGAGAACCTGTTCAACCTTCGCTTTCAGATGGCGACGGGCGCGCTCGACAACAGCGCGCGCCTCTCGCTCGCAAAGCGTGACATCGCCCGGATCCTGACGGTCCAGGCGGAACGACAGAACTCGTTGGAGAGAAGGTAGATGGCCAGACCGAGGAAAAAGAAGGACGAGGAGACACAGGAGCAGGTCGAGGAGACTCCGGCCGAGGAGCCGGAGGCCGAGGCGACCCCTGCTGCCGAGGACGAGGCTCCCGCCGAGGAGCCCGAGGCCGAGGCTGCCCCGGAGGAAGCACCCGAGGAGGCGCCCGCTGAGGAGCCTGCTTCCGAGCCGGTCGCCGAGGAGGCGCCCGCCGAGGAGCCGGTCGCCGAGGCGGAGCCCGCCGCGGAGGCCGAGGAGGCCCCGGCAGAGGAGCCTGCTCCCGAGGAGCCCGCAGCCGAGGCGGAGGCCGAGCCCGAGGCGACGGCCGAGGAGGCCCCGGCAGAGGAGCCCACGCCCGAGGAGCCCGCAGCCGAGGCAGAGCCGGCAGCCGAGGAGGCGCCGGCCGACGAGCCGGTAGCCGAGGCTCCTGCAGCCGAGGCAGCGCCCGCCGCGCCCGTCGCAGAGCCCAAGAAGAAGCGGAAGCGCGTCCCGCGCTCCGAGCGCCGCAAGCGCTCGAAGCCCGCGCGCGAGAAGCCGTCTCAGCGCAAGCCGATCGTGCGGCTGCCGAAGCCCGAGCACGCCCGTGGCACGCGCAAGGAGCGTCGCGGCATCGTCGTCTCGGCGGCGATGGACAAGACGATCGTCGTCCGCGTCGACATGGTGAAGCCGCACCCGGTCTACAAGAAGATCGTCAGGCGCTCGACGAGGCTGCACGCCCACGACGAGGCGAACGTGGCCAAGCTCGGGGACGTGGTGCGCGTGATCGAGTCGCGCCCGATCTCCAAGACGAAGTCCTGGCGCCTTGCTGAGGTCCTGGAGGAAGCCAAGTAGTGATCCAGCAGGAATCCCGACTCCGCGTCGCCGACAACACCGGAGCCCGCACGCTCCTGTGCATCCGCGTGCTCGGCGGCTCCCACCGCCGCTACGCGCGGGTGGGCGACATCATCGTCGGGACGGTCAAGACCGCGACCCCGCAGGGCACGATCAAGAAGGGCGAGGTCGTGAAGGCGGTCGTCGTCCGGACGAAGAAGCCGTTCGGCCGCGACGACGGCACCTCGATCGCGTTCGACGAGAACGCGGCCGTGATCATCGACGCGCAGAACAACCCGCGTGGCACGCGCATCTTCGGGCCCGTCGCCCGCGAGCTGCGCGAGAAGAACTTCATGAAGATCGTCTCACTCGCGCCGGAGGTGTTGTGACGTGGCGCAGGCCATGAAAATTCGCAAGGGCGACGTCGTCCAGGTCCTGACGGGCAAGGACCGCGGCAAGCAGGGCCGCATCATCGAGGCGGACCCGAAGAGGCGCCGCGTGATCGTCGAGAACCTGAACGTCGTCAAGCGGCACCGCAAGCCGCGCCCGATGAAGGACTCGAGCCGGATGGGCCAGACGCAGATCCAGCCCGGCGGCGTCTTCGATGTCTCGGCCGCGATCGAGGTCTCGAACGTCATGGTCGTCTGCCCGACGTGCAACCGCGCGACGCGCGTCGGCTACGAGTACCGCGAGTCCAAGGACGGGCGCGTCAAGGTGCGCGTCTGCAAGCGCGCGGACTGCGGGGAGGTGCTCGACCGCTGATGGCCACGAAGACCAAGCAGCAGAACGGCTACGCCCCGCGCCTCAAGACGCGCTACGAGCAGGAGCTCCGCTCCGCGCTCAAGGACCAGCTCGAGTTCAGCTCGGTCATGCAGGTCCCGCGCATCGAGAAGATCACCGTGAACATGGGCGTCGGCGAAGCGAAGACCAACGCCAAGACTCTCGACAACGCCGTCGAGGAGCTGACCACGATCACGGGGCAACGCGCCCAGATCACGCGCGCGAAGAAGTCGATCGCAGGCTTCAAGATCCGTGAGGGGATGCCCATCGGCGCGAAGGCGACGCTGCGCGGCGTCCGCATGTACGAGTTCCTGGACCGCCTCGTCTCGATCGCGCTTCCGCGCATCCGCGACTTCCGCGGCCTTTCGCCGGCGAGCTTCGACGGGCGCGGGAACTACTCGATCGGCATCCGCGAGCAGATCATCTTCCCGGAGATCAACTACGACGACATCCAGGAGGTCCGCGGCCTCGACGTCGTCATCACGACCTCCGCCAAGACGGACGAGGAAGGGCTTGCGCTCCTGCGCGGCCTCGGCCTCCCGTTCCGCAACGAGGACTGAGTAGGAGGAGCATGGCCAAGAAGAGCCTGATCGCGAAGGCCGCCCGCCCGCAGAAGTACAAGACGCGGGCCTACACCCGGTGCAACCGGTGCGGGCGCCCTCGCGCTGTCTACAAGAAGTTCGGCCTCTGCCGGATCTGCCTGCGCGAGCTCGCGCACGAGGGCTTCATCCCCGGCATGACCAAGTCGAGCTGGTAGGGGGTGGAACGATGCTGACCGATCCCGTCTCCGACATGCTCACCCGGATCCGGAACGCGAACCGCGCGCTCCACGAGACGACGTCGATGCCTTCGTCCCGGATGAAGGTCGAGATCGCGCGCGTCCTCAAGGACGAGGGGTACATCAAGGACTACCGCGTCGAGCGCGGAGAGGCCTTCGATACCCTGGTCATCGAGCTCAAGTACGGGCGGAGCCGCGAGCGCGTCATCACCGACCTGCGCCGCGTGTCCAAGCCCGGACGCCGCGTCTACGCCCGCAAGGACCGCCTCCCGCGCGTCCTCGGCGGGATGGGCACGGCGATCATGTCCACGTCCAATGGTCTCGTCACGAGCCGCACGGCGCAGGAGCTCGGCGTCGGCGGCGAAGTGGTGTGCTTCGTCTGGTAATCGCCTGTGTCCCGAATCGGTAAGAAGCCCATCGAACTTCCGGCCGGAGTCTCCGTCTCGCTCTCCCCTGGGCGCGTGATGGTGAACGGCCCACTCGGCGAGCTCGCCCAGCAGGTGCCGCCGCGCATCACGATCGAGCAGGCGGACGGCGAGATCGTGGTCACCCGCCCGACCGACCGCGGCGAGGACCGCGCGCTCCACGGGCTGACGCGCTCGCTGGTCGCGAACATGGTCGAGGGCGTGACGAAGGGCTTCGAGAAGGCGCTCGAGATCCAGGGCGTCGGCTACCGCGCGTCCATGCGGGGCGCCGACCTGGAGCTGAACGTCGGCTACTCGCACCCGGTCGTGATGAAGGCGCCAGACGGCATCTCGTTCGACGTGCCGGTGCCGACCCAGGTGATCGTCAAGGGCATCGACAAGCAGCGCGTCGGCCAGGTCGCGGCCGAGATCCGCGCCGTTCGCCCGCCCGAGCCCTACAAGGGCAAGGGGATTCGCTACGCCGGCGAATACGTGCGCCGCAAGGTCGGGAAGCGGGCCTGATGCCCACGCTGACCGTCCGCCAGGCACGCGAGCGCCGCCATCGACGCGTCCGCCGCAAGATCGTCGGCACGGCCGAGCGTCCGCGCCTGGCCGTGTTCCGCTCGAACCGCGGCATCGAGGCGCAGCTGATCGACGACCTCGAGGGCAAGACGCTGGCGTACGCGAGCCACACCGGGCTCGCCAAGAGCTTCAAGGGATCGAAGAGCGAGCAGGCGGCCGAGGTCGGCAAGAAGCTCGCCGCGGCCGCGAAGAAGGCCGGCATCGAGTCCGTCGTCTTCGATCGCGGCGGCTACCTGTACCACGGGCGCGTGAAGGCGCTCGCCGACGGAGCACGCGAGGGAGGACTGAGCTTCTAGATGGCAATCAACGCCAGGCAGGTGCGTGACCGCGAGATCGACGCCCGCGAGCTGAAGGAGCGCGTGGTCGAGATCAACCGCGTCGCCAAGGTCGTGAAGGGCGGCCGGCGCTTCTCGTTCACGGCGCTCGTCGTGATCGGGGACGAGGTCGACCGCGTCGGTGTCGGCTACGGCAAGGCGCGCGAGGTTCCGCTCGCGATCTCCAAGGCCGTGGACGACGCCAAGAAGAACCTTTTCCAGGTGCCGAAGCACGGCCAGACGATCACCCACGAGGTGCTCGGCCGCTCGGACGCGGCACGCGTCCTCCTGCGGCCCGCGAGCGAGGGAACGGGCGTCATCGCCGGAGGCGGCGTGCGCGCGGTGCTCGAGCTCGCCGGCATCCGCGACATCCTGGCCAAGAGCCTCGGGAACCCGAACCCCATCAACCTCCTCAAGGCGACCGTGAACGGGCTCCAGAGCCTGCGCCGGCCCGAGGAGGTCGGCCGCATCCGCGGGAAGCGCGTGGAGGACATCCTCTTCCCCGCGGTCAAGAAGGACGAGCCCGAAGAGGCGCCCGCCGCGACCGAGGAACCGGTCGCCGAGCAGGTGGCTGAGGAGCCCGCCGCGGAGGAGCAGACAGCGACGGAGACTGACGATAGTGGCGAAGCTGCGGATAACACAGACGCGTAGCCAGATCGGCGAGACGGCGCGTCATCGCGGCACGCTGCGCGCGCTCGGGCTCGGCCGGATCGGCAAGTCCACCGAGCGCGAAGACAGCCCGGAGACCCAGGGTATGCTCCGCAAAGTCCGCCACCTCGTGAAGGTCGAGGACGTCTAGCCATGCCCGAAGAGCAGAAGAACGAGAAGCTCGAGAACGACGAGCTCACCCTCTCGAACCTGAAGCCGGCGCAGAAGCGCAAGGCCCGCAAGCGCGTGGGCCGGGGGCTCGGGTCGGGCAAGGGACGCTATTCCGGCCGCGGGATCAAGGGCCAGAAGTCCCGCGCGGGCTCGCACAAGATGCGGCCCGGCTTCGAGGGCGGCCAGATGCCGATCTACATGCGCCTGCCGAAGCAGCGCGGCCCGTACTCGAAGGACGCGATGCCCGTCGGCCCGCACCGCACGTCGACCGTGCCGGTCAACCTGCGCGACCTCGAGCGCGTCTTCGACGACGGCGCCGAGGTGACGCTCGAGGCGCTGGTCGAGAAGGGCCTGATCAAGAACACGCGCACCGACGTGAAGGTGCTGGGCGACGGCGAGCTGAAGAAGAAGCTGACCGTTACCGCGCACCTCTTCTCCGCCTCCGCGCGCGAGAAGATCGAGAAGGCCGGCGGCACCGCCACGGCGCTGCGCCCGCCGCGCGAAGAGAAGAAGAAGCGACCGCGCAAGAAGGCGGCCGAGACTCCCGCCGAGGAGCCCGAGGCTCCCGAGGCCGCAGCCGACGAGGCGCCCGCAGAGGAGCCCGAGGCAACGGAGGAGACCGCCGAGTAGATGTTCTCCTGGCTCACCAACGCGTGGCGAGTCCCCGAGCTTCGCCGCCGCCTGCTCTTCACGGCGATGATCCTGGCCCTCTACCGGCTGGGCAGCTGGATTCCGGTCCCGGGCGTCGACTCGGAGCAGATCGAGTCGTACTTCTCCGGCCAGGGCGGGACGATCCTGGGCCTCCTGAACATCTTCTCGGGCGGCGCGCTCTCGCAGTTCGCCGTCTTCGCGCTCGGGATCATGCCCTACATCACGGCCTCGATCATCCTGCAGCTGATGACGGTCGTGATCCCCCGTCTGGAGCAGCTCCAGAAGGAGGGGGAGGCCGGCTACGCCAAGATCAACCAGTACACGCGGTACCTGACTGTCGTCCTCTCGGCGCTCCAGGCCATGGGCTACTCGTACCTCTTCAGCCGCCAGGGCGCGCTCGACCTGACCGCCGGGCGCTTCGTGCTCATCGTCGTCTCGCTGACGGCCGGCTCGACGCTGCTCATGTTCATGGGCGAGCTGATCACCAAGCGGGGCGTCGGCAACGGCATCTCGCTCCTGATCTTCGCCTCGATCCTCGTCGGGCTGCCGGGCGGCATCCGCGCATGGTGGGCAGGAGACTCCTACGAGCGCCTCATGTTCCCGCTCATCGCGCTCGCGATCATCGTCGCGGTCGTCTTCGTCCAGGAGGGCCAGCGCCGGATCCCGATCCAGTACGCGAAGCGCATGGTGGGCCGCCGCATGACCGCCGGCGGCTCGACCTACATGCCGCTGCGCGTGAACATGGCCGGCGTCATCCCGATCATCTTCGCGGCGGCGATCATGGCCTTCCCGCCCACCGTCGCCCAGTTCTTCCCGCAGACGCAGACGTTCATCAACGAGAACTTCTCGCCGACCGCGCTGCCCTACCTGCTGCTGCAGGGCTTCATGATCGTGATCTTCACGTACTTCTACACGGCGGTGCAGTTCAACCCGATCGACCAGGCCGACAACCTGCGCAAGCACGGCGGCTACATCCCGGGCATCCGGCCTGGCCCGCCGACGGCGCAGTACCTCGACCGGGTCCTCACGCGCCTGACGCTCCCTGGGGCTCTCTACCTCGCCCTCGTGGCGACGCTGCCGACGCTCTTCATCCGCTACGGCGGGTTCTCGCAGGCGACCTCGGCCGCCCTGGGCGGCACGTCGATCCTCATCGTGGTGGGCGTCGCGCTCGACACCATGCGCCAGATGGAGTCGCAGATGATGATGCGCCACTACGAGGGCTTCCTGAGGTAGTAGCCCCGGTGCCTCTGAACATCGTCATCCTCGGCCCTCCCGGGGCCGGCAAGGGCACCCAGGGCAAGCTCATCGCCAAGGACGCCGGCATCCCGCACATCAACACCGGCGACATCTTTCGCGCCGAGTGCGCGGCGGGCACCGAGCTGGGGCAGAAGGTCAACTCGGTCATCGACGCCGGCGACCTCGTCCCGGACGAGCTCACGACCGAGATCGTGCGCGCTCGGCTGGCCCAGGACGACACGGCCCGCGGCTTCGTCCTCGACGGATTCCCGCGCACGCTCGCGCAGGCGGAGGCGCTCGACCGCGTCCTCTCCGGGATCGACCGCGGCGAGCTCAGCGTCGTGCTCGACTTCGAGCTGCCGGACGAGATGGCCGGCGAGCGGCTCCTCGGGCGCGCGTCGGTCGAGGGCCGCAGCGACGACGCCCCGGACCTGGTGCAGCACCGCCTCGATGTCTACCACCGGCAGACCGAGCCGCTCGTCGAGTACTACCGCGCGCGCGACCTGCTCGTCCCCATCCATGCCGACAGGTCCGTCGAGGACGTATTCGCCGAGGTGCAGCAGGTGCTCTCCGCGACCGAGCAGGCGAGCTCGTGATCGTCCGCAAGTCCAACGACGAGATCGCCACGATGGGCCGGGCCGGCCGCGTCGTCGCCGAGACGCTTCGGAAGCTGGGCGAGCTCGCAAAGCCCGGCGTGACGACCGCCGAGCTCGACGAGGCCGCCGAGGAGTACATCCGCTCCGAGGGCGGCGTCCCGACGTTCAAGGGCTACCGCGGCTTCCCCGCCGCCATCTGCACGTCGCCGAACTCGATGGTCGTCCACGGGATCCCCGGCTCGTACCGTCTGGACACGGGCGACCTCATCTCGGTCGACGTGGGTGTGACGCTCGACGGCTTCGTGGCGGATTCGGCGTACACGTTCCCCGTCGGTGACGTCGACGCGGACGCGCGGCGCCTGCTCGACGTCTGCCAGGCAGCGCTCTCGGCCGGCATCGCCGAGGCGCGCGCCGGCAACCACGTCCAGGACATCTCCGCCGCCGTCCAGCGCACGACCGAGGAGGCCGGCTTCTCCGTCGTGCGGTCGCTGGTCGGGCACGGCATCGGCCGCTCGATGCACGAGGAGCCCCAGGTGCCCAACTTCGGCAAGCCGGGCGGAGGGCCGCTCCTGCAGCCGGGGATGACGCTGGCGATCGAGCCCATGATCAACGCCGGCGGCCCGGATGTCTGGATGGCCGAAGACCGCTGGTCGATCTCGACAGACGACGGCTCGCTCTCCGCGCATTTCGAGCACACCGTCGCGGTGACCGAGAACGGCCCGCTCGTGCTGACGAAAAGCGAGCCGGAATGAGGCTCGTTGCTGCTACCATGCACGTTCGCGGCTCGTCCGCGCTTTCGCGTGGATGCCGCTTTACCCCTGTTTTCCCATGAAGGTACGCCCGTCCGTAAAGCCGATGTGTGACCGCTGCCGCGTTATCAAGCGGCACGGAAAAGTGCTGGTCATCTGCTCGAACCCGCGGCACAAGCAGCGGCAGGGCTAGGAGCTAGGAGAAGGATTTGGCACGAATCGCCGGAGTGAACCTCCCCCGTGAGAAGCGGCTCGAGATCGCGCTCACGTACATCTACGGAATCGGCCAGGCGACCGCGCGCAAGACGTGCGCGGAGCTCGGGCTGTCGAGCGACGAGAAGGTGCGCGACCTCACGGACGAGGAGATCACGAAGCTCCGCAGCTACATCGACTCGAACCTCGAGGTGGAGGGCGAGCTGCGGCGCGAGCGCTCCCAGGCGATCAAGCGCCTGCAGGAGATCGGCTCCTACCGCGGCCTCCGCCATCGACGCGGGCTGCCTGTGAACGGCCAGCGGACGAAGACCAACGGCCGCACGCGCAAGGGCCCGAAGAAGACCGTCGGGCGCGGCAAGAAGGCCAAGGTCTAATGGCGCCCCCTCGTCGACCGTCCAAGGGCCGTGCGCGCCGTCGCGTCAAGAAGAACATCGCCATCGGCCAGGCACACATCAAGACGTCCTTCAACAACACGATCGTGACGCTGACCGACAAGGACGGCGCGGTGATCGCGTGGGAGAGCGCCGGCTCCGCCGGCTTCAAGGGCTCGCGCAAGTCGACGCCCTTCGCCGCCCAGGTGACCGCCGACTCCTGCGCCCGGAAGGGCATGGAGCACGGCCTCCAGAAGGTGGAGGTCTTCGTCAAGGGCCCCGGCTCCGGCCGCGAGACGGCGATCCGCTCGCTCCAGGCCGCCGGGCTCGAGATCCTCGGCGTGCGCGACGTCTCGCCGCAGGCGCACAACGGCGTCCGGCCCAAGAAGCGGAGGCGCGTCTGATGGCCCGACCACTCGGACCGAAGTGCAAGCTGTGCCGCCGCGAGGGCATGAAGCTCTTCCTCAAGGGCGAGCGCTGCCTGACGGAGAAGTGCGCCGTCGAGCGCCGCAGCTACCCGCCGGGAGAGCACGGTCGCGGGCGGATCAAGCAGTCGGAGTACCTGCTCCAGCTGCGTGAGAAGCAGAAGGCGCGCCGCTACTACGGGCTGCTCGAGAAGCAGTTCCGCAACTACTACGACAAGGCTGCGAAGCGGTCGGGGATCACGGGCGAGGAGCTTCTCCGCATGCTCGAGACGCGCCTCGACAACGTCGTCTACCGCCTCGGCTTCGCCGCCTCGCGCGCGCAGGCGCGCCAGCTCATCCGCCACGGCCACTTCCAGGTCAACGGCCGCCGGGTGAACATCCCGAGCTTCCAGGTGAAGCCGGACGACGTCGTGGCCCTCAAGCAGGGCAGCCCGGTCGAGCAGGTCGTGCGCGACGCGACCGACCTGACCGCCTCGGTCTCACCCTGGCTCCAGGCCGACCACGACAACCTCACGGGCAAGGTCTTGAAGCTCCCCGACCGGTCGGACATCGACACGCCGGTCCAGGAGCAGCTCATCGTCGAGCTGTACTCGAAGTAGAAAGGAAGCATGGCCACCAGAACGTCGCTTATGGAATTTCAGGTGCCCCGGATCACGCACGAAGAGGTGACCGAGGAGCGCGGAATCTTCGTCATCGAGCCGCTCGACCGCGGCTTCGGCTACACGTTCGGCAACTCGCTGCGGCGCGTGCTCCTGTCCTCGCTCGAGGGCGCGGCCGTGACGTCCGTGAAGATCGAGGGCGTCGCGCACGAGTTCACGACCCTGAAGGGCGTGCGCGAGGACGTGACCGACATCATCCTCAACCTCAAGAGCCTCATCTGCCTCCTGCACGGCGAGTCCCCGGAGGTGGAGGTGCGGCTGGAGAAGAAGGGCCCGGGCGTCGTGAAGGCCTCCGACATCGAGGCGCCCGCGGACCTCGAGATCCTCAACCCTGACCTCGAGATCGCGAACCTCTCCGACAAGGGCCGGCTCGAGGTCACGCTGACGATCGGGCGCGGGCGGGGCTACGTCCCGGCCGAGCTCAACCGCGGCCCCGAGCACACGATCGGCGTCATCCCCGTCGACTCGATCTTCTCGCCCGTTCGCCGGGTCTCGTACGAGGTCGAGGCGGCGCGCGTCGGCCAGCGCACCGACTACGACAAGCTCACGCTCGACGTGACGACGGACGGCTCGGTCGCCCCGCGCGACTCGATCGCCGAGGCCGCCGAGATCCTCATCCGCCAGCTCGCGATCTTCACCGACATCGACAAGATCGAGGGCTTCGGCGAGACCGCCGAGGCCGAGACCGAGGCGCCCCAGGCGCACGGGATGGAGAACTTCCCCATCGAGGAGCTCGAGCTTGGCGTGCGCAGCTACAACTGCCTCAAGCGCGTCGGCATCGAGACGATCGGGGACCTGGTCTCCAAGACGGAGAGCGAGCTCGCCGCGATCCCGAACTTCGGCAAGAAGTCGATCGAAGAGGTCCGCGAGACCCTCCAGGCCCACGGCCTCACGCTCAGGGACGAATGAGGCATCGGCGCGCAGGCAGGAAGCTGGGCCGCGACTCGGCCCACCGCAAGGCGCTCTACTCGAACCTTGCCTCCGCGCTGATCGAGCACGGCCGCATCAAGACGACCGAGGCCAAGGCCAAGGAAGTGCGGCCGATCGTCGAGCAGATGATCACGCTGGGCAAGCGCGGCGACGTCGCCGCGCACCGGCAGGCGGTGGCGTTCCTCCGCTCGAAGGGCATCGCGCATCTGCTCTTCTCGGAGGTCGCGCCCCGCTTCGCCGACCGGCCCGGCGGCTACACGCGAGTCGTGAAGCTTGGGCCGCGCCAGGGTGACGCGGCCCAGATGGCCTATCTCGAGCTTGTGGACTACGTGCCCGAGCGGCGCCCGGTGGCCGCCGAGGCCCCCGCCGCCGCGCGGCGCGCGTAAGCGGGAGCCAGAGCCGACCGGAGGCCGCTTCGCAGGCGGTGCCTGCGCGGCCCCGAGCGCAGCTCGGCCGGCACGTTGGCCTCGGCCTGCCGGTGGAAGCCGGCCAGGCGCTCGGCGGCGAGCTGACGGGAGATGTCGGGGTGCATCTCAGGCCTCCTTTGCGGCCTCGTCCGCGAAGATGTCGAGCACGGTGCCCCAGCCTTCCTGGTAGCCGGCCATCCGCTCGCGGAAGTCGGGCCCGATGCGCTCCCAGCCGGAGTGGACGACCTCGACGCGCGTGCCGTCGCCCTCCGCCGTGAAGGTGATGTCGAGCTCCTGGGCCGTCTCCTCGCCGCGGCCGGGGTGCCAGGTCATCGTGAGCCGGTTGGGCGGGTCCCAGGCGATGATCGTCCCCCAGACGCCCTCCTCGCCGCTCGTGGAGCGCTCGTAGACGCGGCCGCCGACGTGGCCCTCCCAGACGACGGTTCCGTTCGGGTCGTCGAAGAGGGAGTGGCCCTCGAGCGGGTACCAGTCGTTCATCCGCTCCGTGTAGACGTGGAACGCATGCTCGGGCGTGCAACGCACGACGATCGACCGCCGCACGGCGAGCTCATCCGTCTTCTGGCTCATTCTCGTTTCCTCCTTCGCTTTCCGCCGCGGCCTTGAAGGCCGTCAGCGCTTCGTCCCAGAACCCCTCGAAGTACTCGCGGAGGTCGGCCAGGCCGTCTCCGTTGACGCTGTAGTAGTTGCGCGTGCCCTCGCGCCGCTCCCGCACGAGCCCCGCCTCCTTGAGGACTCGAAGGTGCTGCGAGACGGCGGGCCGCGAGACCGGGAGGCCGCGGGCCAGGTCACCCACCGAGCGCGGGCCCTCGCGGAGCCGCTCGAACACGGTCCGCCGCGTAGGATCGCCGAGTGCCTGGATCGCGTCTGCGTAAGCCATGACTTACCGTAAGTTACCGCTTACCAAGGAGCCTGTCAACCCGCCGGCGAAGAGCCCAAGTAACACTTTGTTACTTGGCAGGGTTTAGGGCTTCCTCGTGCCGACGGTCAGGCTCGCGCTGGAGTACGACGGGACCGGCTTCTCCGGCTGGGCTGCCCAGCCCGGCCTGCGTACCGTCGAGGGGGAAGTGCGCGCGGCGCTCGACCGCGTCTACCCGCGCTGGGACGGGCTGGCCGTTGCCGGCCGCACCGACGCGGGCGTGCACGCCCTGGGCCAGGTGGCGAGCTTCGACGCCGACGGCGGGCCGCCGCCCGAGCGTGCCGCGCAGGCGCTGAACGGCGTGCTGCCGGACGACGTCGCCGTCGTGGCGAGCGAGGAGGCGCCGGAGGGGTTCAACGCGCGCTTCTCGGCGACCGGGCGCTCGTACCGCTACCGGGTCTGGCGGCGGGAGACGCACTCGCCGCTCGAGCTGCGCCGCTCGCTCTGGTGGCCGCGGCCCGTCGACGAGGCCGGGCTCGAGGCCTCGGCCGCGCTGCTGGTCGGAGAGCACGACTTCAAGGCGTTCACGCCCACGGAGACGCAGCACGATTCCTTCGTCCGCAACGTGCGCGAAGCGGCCTGGTGGCGCGACGGGCACGTCCTGTCGTTCACGATCACCGCGGACAGCTTCCTGCGCCACATGGTGCGCACGCTGGTCGGGACGATGCTGGAGCAGGGCCCCGAGGCGATGGAGCGCCTGCTCGAGGGCCGCCCACGCGACGAAGCGGGCGCGACCGCGCCGCCGTGGGGTCTGTATCTAGAACGAGTGCACTACTAGTTCTCGGGCGAGCGCGCCCAGGCCTCGACGGTGCCTTTGGCGGCGGGCTTCTGCTCGTCCGCGCTGCCGAGATTTGGCGCGGGCTTGTGCTCGTCCGCGCCTGCCCGAGAGCATCCAGTCGCCGTGCTCCTTCAGCATCGCGTGGAGCTCGTCGAGCGCCCGGAGCTGGTAGCTGAGGGTCGTCTTCCCGACGACGCAGACGAGCGCCGGCGGGTCGGCCGACTCGTCCCGGTACATCTCGTACTCGGAGCTGCCGGGCGGCGTCGTCAGTACCCACGGCGACTCTTTCGTGCCCGCGCCCTGAGACATGCGGCGATCATCGCACTGCCCGTCGATACGATCAGCGCGATGCGTTATCCGAACGTCCTCTTCGACCTCGACGGCACCCTGATCGACTCCGGGGCCATCATCCTCGCGTCCTTCAAGCACGCGACGAAGACGGTGCTGCGGCGCGAGATCCCCGAGGCCGACCTGGCCGCGCGCGTCGGCGGCTCGAACATCTACGACCAGATGCGGGCGATCGACGAGCTGCAGGTGGACGAGCTCGTGCGCGTCTACCGGGAGCACAACGAGCCGCTCCACGACGAGCTGGAGGCCTTCGAGGGGATCGAGCGCGTCCTCGCCGAGCTCAAGGGCCAGGGCCGCCGGCTCGGGATCGTGACCGCGAAGCGCCGCAAGACGGTCGAGCTCGCCTTCGCCGTCCTGCCGCTCGAGCCCTACTTCGACGCCGTCGTCACCTCCGACATGACGGAACGCCACAAGCCGGACCCGGCGCCCGTGCTGGCCGCGCTCGAGCTGCTCGGAGCCGAGCCCTCGGAGGCGGCCTTCGTGGGCGACTCGCCGTTCGACGTGGGCGCCGGCAAGGCCGCGGGCGTCTTCACCGTCGCGGTGGCGTGGGGGAACATCCACCCGGTCGACGCCCTCGCGGAAGCCGACGTGCTGGTCGAGACGCCGGAGCAGCTCCTCGATGTCCTCTAAGAAGCCATCCAAGGCCGTCCAGAAGCGCGCGGCCGAGCTGCGCGAGCAGGTCGAGCACCACCTGTACCGCTACCACGTCCTTGACGACCCGGAGATCTCGGACGCCGACTACGACCGCCTCTTCGATGAGCTCAAGGCTCTCGAAGAGGAGTATCCCGAGCTTGTCGGCCCCGACTCGCCGACCCAGCGCGTGGGCGCGACGCCCTCCGACAAGTTCCGCAAGGTCGACCACCTCACCCCGATGGGCTCCCTCGAGAAGGTGACGACGGACGAGGCGCTCGAGAAGTGGGCGGACGACGTGCGCAAGCGCCTCGACTCGGACGAGCCCGTCGCCTACGTCACCGAGCCGAAGATCGACGGCTCCGCGGTCTCGCTCGTGTACGAGGACGGTGAGCTCGTGCGCGGCGCGACACGCGGAGACGGGCAGCGCGGCGAGGACGTGACGACGAACCTGCGCACGATCAAGGCGATCCCGCTCCGCATGCGCTCACCGGACGGCGCGCGGCATTCGGGGACGCTCGAGGTTCGCGGCGAGATCTACTTCCCGATCTCGGCCTTCAACCGGCTGAACGAGCGCCTCGCCGAGGAGGGCAAGAAGATCGCCCCGAACCCGCGCAACGCCGCGGCCGGATCCTTGCGCCAGCTCAACCCGCAGATCACGGCCGAGCGCGACCTGTCGATCTGGGTCTACGGGATCGGGCGCGCGGACGGCGCTTCGCTCGACTCGCAGTCGGCGATTCTCGAATGGCTCCGCGAGCGCGGCTTTCGCGCCAACCCGCACGCGAAGCGCCACGAATCGCTCGAGGACGTCGCGCGCGAGTGCGCCGAATGGGAGCGCAAGCGCATCGAGCTCGACTACGAGATCGACGGGATCGTCATCAAGGTCGACTCGCTCGACCAGCAGCAGCGCCTCGGCGCGCTCCACGGCCGGCCGCGCTGGGCGCGCGCCTTCAAGTGGGCGCCGATGACGGCGCAGACGAAGCTCGAGAAGATCCACGTCCGCGTCGGGCGCACGGGCGCGCTCAACCCGTGGGCGAAGCTCGAGCCGGTCGAGGTCGGCGGCGTGACCGTCTCCCAGGCAACGCTCCACAACGAGGAGGACATCAACCGCAAGGACATCCGCGCGGGCGACACGGTCATCGTCCAGCGCGCGGGCGACGTCATCCCGCAGGTCGTGGGCCCGGTGCTGCCCCACGCGAAGGGAACGAAGCCGTTCCGCATGCCGAAGACGTGCCCGCTGTGCGAGGCCGAGATCGTCAAGCCCGAGGGCGAGGTCATGCACCGCTGCCCGAACAACGACTGCCCGTCGCGGGGGCTCGAGTCGCTCAACAACTGGGTCATGGGCGCGGCCGACATCGAGGGCGTGGGCGAGCAGTTCGTGCGCCGCCTGTGGGACCTCGGTCTCCTGCGCTCGATCCCCGATCTCTACCGGATCACGAAGGAGCAGCTCGCCGAGCTCGACGGGTACGCGGACATCTCGGCGCAGAACGCCGTCGACGCGATCGCCGCCTCGAAGGACATCGCCTTCGCGCGTGTTCTCGCCGGCCTCAACATTCCCGACGTCGGCTGGGTGACGGCCCAGAACCTCGCGCGCCACTTCGTCTCCATCGACCGGCTGCTCACCGCGGCGCAGGAGGACATCGAGGAGGTCGAGGGCATCGGCCCCGACCGCGCGGAGTCCATCGCCACCTGGTTCGCGGACGAGAAGAACCGCGCGCTGGTCGAGGAGCTCCGGGAGCTCGGGATCCGCCTCGAGCTGAAGCCCGACGAGCGCCCCGTCGAGGGCCCGCTCACCGGCAACGTCTACGTGATCACCGGGACGCTCGAGCGCCGTTCGCGCGAGGAGGCGAAGGCCGCCCTCGAGGCCCAGGGCGCGAAGGTCACGGACTCGGTCTCGAAGAAGACGACCGGCGTCATCGTCGGCGAGAATCCAGGCTCGAAGCTCGACAAGGCGCGCAAGTTCGGCGCTGAGATCCTCGACGAGGACGCGCTCGAGAAGCTGCTCTAGCTCGCCGCGCCGGCCAGGATCTGCGCGAAGCGGTCCTGCGCGCGCCGGGCGTTGATCCAGGGGATCCCCGGCCGGTTCTGGAGGATCGCGAAGACGTACCGCGTCCCGGCGTAGCCTGCGAGCGCGGAGCTCGTCATCGTCGTCCCGGTCTTCGCGCGAACGCGACCGCGGGCAGGTGCTCGCTCCATGCGGTCCTCGAGCGTCCCGTCGATGCCGGCGATGGGCAGCGAGGAGACGAAGGCCGACTTCACCCGGCTGTCGAACCAGGCCGACACCAGCAGCAGGGCGACCCCGCGGGCTGTGAGCTTGTCGTAGGGGGAGAGCCCCGAGCCGTCGACGATCTGGACCCCCTGGAGCGGTACGCCCCGCTGGTTGAGCTCGTTGCGGATCACGATCGCGCCGGCGCGCGACGTCCCGGCGCCGCGCTCCTTCTTGCCGAGGTGCTTCAGGAGCATCTCGGCGCGGAAGTTGTCGCTCATCTTGTTCATCGTCCTGACGACGAGCGAGAGCGGGGAGGAATGGACGCCGGCGAGCCGCACCGCGCCGGGCGGCGCCTTGCCGACCCTGGGCGGGTGCAGCACGCGGACTCCTGCGGCGCGGAGCGCGGCGTGCAGCGCGTCTCCGGCTGCCCGCGCCGGGTTGTCGACCGTGCGCCCGTTCACCTTCGCCCGGGCCACGACCAGGGCGGACAGCGGCGGCGACTCGATCTTGTACCAGGAGGGCTTCCAGCCCGGGCACATGCGCCGGGTGTCGTAGTACGACTCGTCGGCGATCACGCGGCCTGTCACCGTTCGGATCCCGCTCGCGCGGATCGCCTGCGCGAGCGTGCGCATCTTGGCCAGGGTCAGCGTCGGGTCCCCGTAGCCCTTGAGGACCAGCCGCCCGTTCCAGGTGGCGCCGGTCTTCGTCCCGTCGCCGAGCACGTCGGTCGGGATGCGGTAGCCGGGGCCGAAGCGATCGAGCGCCGTCAGCGCGACGGTGAGTTTCTGGACGGAGGCCGGCTCGAACGCCCGCATCGTGTTGCGGCCGTAGACGAGGCGGCTCGTCTGGAGGTTGAAGGCGAAGGCGCCCGTCTGCGCGCGCGTCACGCCCGGGGTCGCCAGAGCGCGGTCGAGCCGCGTGCCGAGGCTCTGACCCGAGGCAAGGGCCGGAGCGAGCGCGAGCAGCACGAGGAGCGCCGCGACGAGCGCGACCCCTCGTTTTCCGATGACCCCTGGGTGACTCAAGCGGCGGTGGACTAGGTCCTGCGGTCCCTCAGGATAGGTCGTTCGGCCCTTGGATGGGCTTTGCAAGGGCGATACGTTCAATTTCCTTTCAAATGACCGACGACCTGTCTCTCCTCATCGACCGTCTCCGCCTCCTCGTCGACCATCCGGGCGACGAGCTCGGAGCGGTCGAGCATACGCTGACCGACGGCTATGCCCGCGCGCTTGCGCTGGAGGCCGAGCGGCGGCGTGCGGAGGCCCGCGTGCGCGAGCTGGCCGGGGATGCGGACGCGCTCGCGGAGCAGCGCATCCTCAAGGTGCGCCTGGAGCAGATCGACGCCGAGCTGGCAGAGCTGCGCGGTCTCCTGGCCTCGCTCGCCGCCACCTTGAAGACGCCGGCCTAGACGATCCCGCTGCGGACGGCGTAGACCGCCGCCTGGATGCGGTTCTCGATCTGGAGCTTCATGAGGATGTTCGAGATGTGGTTCTTGACCGTCTTCGGGCTGATGAAGAGCTCGCGGGCGATCTCGGCGTTGTCCTTCCCGATGGCGATCAGCCGCAGCACCTCGAGCTCCCGCTCCGAGAGCTCGGTGCGGATCGTCCTCGCGGCGGCCACGTCGGCGGTCTGTGCCCGTAGGCGCTGGAGGAGCTTCGCCGCGATGTGGGGCGAGATCAGCGACTCCCCGCCCGCAGCCGCCCGGATACCCGCGATCAGCTCGTCGATGGACGAGTCCTTGAGCAGGTAGCCGCACGCGCCGGCCATGACGGCGTCCATCACGTCCTCGTCGTCCACCGAGATCGTGAGGACGACGACGCGCGTGTGCGGGGCGATGCCCGTGAGCTGGCGCGTCGTCTCGACGCCGGTGAGGCCCGGCATGTTCAGGTCCATGACGACGACGTCCGGTGCGAGCTCGCTCACGAGACGTAGAGCCGACTGGCCGTTGTCGGCCTCGCCCGCTACCTGAAGGCCCTGCTCCTCGAGGAGGCTCCGCAGTCCGCTCCGGAAGAGATCGTGGTCGTCGACGAGAAGCACGCGCAGGTCTTCGAGCTGCTTCTCCGTACGCCGATCCTCGGCGGCTGACGTCATTGCCCCTTTCGTCGCTCTGCGCGGACCGGACGATTGTAGACGGGCGCGGAACCTAGTGAAACCTGACGCGCCTAGTGAATCGTGATCGTGACGGTCCTCCGGCCCCACTCGAGCGCCTGCGAGCAGGTCGGGAACCAGACGTCGATCATCGCGCCGCGTACAGCGGAGCCGGTGTCGGCGGCCACGCCTTCGCCGTAGCCCGGGATCGTCATCCGCGTTCCCAGCGGGATGACAGCCGGGTCGACGGCGACGACGCCCCAGCCGGTGGGGATTCCGGTGGACGTCCGTCCGCGGAGGCAGTAGCCGGTCGACGAGACCGTCATGCGCGTCCCCGGAGAGGGCGGGCCTGTCGGAGCAGGCGCTGAGACCGGTGTCGGGGCGCCATCGCCACCGCCGCCGGAAGCCTCCTCGGCGCCTTTCCGCTCGGCGGCCGCCGCCTGGCCGGTGAGGCGTGCGATCGCCGCGTCGTTGAGAGCCTTCTGCTGCTCGAGCCCGGCGAGGTAGCCGGCGCGCTCGGCCCGTGCGCCCGCCAGCGCGGCGCGCTGGGCCGCCGCGTCGTCGACGACCTCGTCGAGCGTGGCCTGGCGCTCCTTCAGCGCCTGCAGGGACCGCTTGAGCTGGCCGCGTGCTCGCCGTACCTGGTTGAGGATCGAGACGTCCTGGTCGGCGACGCGGCCGAGGCCGTCGAGCGCGGTCAACGCTTCGTCGAGCGACTCCGCCCCGAGCAGAACCGCGAGCGGGTCGACCTCGCCTTCGACGTACAGGGTCTGGAGCCGCCTCGCGAGCCCGCGCTCGGCCGCCCGCAGGCTGCTGCGGGCAATCGCCAGGTGACGCCGGGCGGACGCCTCCTCGTCCTCGAGGCGCGCCTGCTTGCTCCTCAGCGCGGCCAGCCGGGCCTCGGCGCCGGCGAGCTGCGTCTCGAGCGCGTAGAGCTCGAGGAGGACAGTGTGCGCCTGCGCGGCAAGGCCCGTGCTCTGGGCCTGGAGCCGCTCGGCCTCGCTTCGCAGAGATGCGGGGTCGTCGGCGCGCGCCGTCGAGGAGGCGATGAGCGCGGCAGTGAAAAGAAGAGCCAGCGCCGCGTACCGGGTCCATGGTCGTAAGCCACCCGAGCGCACGAAGGGAGGCACCCTACCAGCGGCCACGGCCTGCCGCGGAGCCATCGGTCCGAACCGCGAGTCCCCCATCTGTCGGGAATCACATACCCCGTTTGCCGTTCGTCCAACACCCCTGTTACCATGCGCCGCTTGTGAAGGCGCCGGGGCCCGCAGTACGCGCCGACACCGTCCCACGCCAGGGGCTAGGTATCCGACCGACTAAACGACACTTCCCCCTCATCCTCCTGTTCGCGCTGGCGATGCTGCCGCTGGCGGAGCCGGCGGTTCCTCAGATCGAGGAGAAGCAGGCGGAGGCTCAGGAGGTCCGGGCCGAGATCCAGCGGCTCGACGCTGATCTCAGCCACGTCATCGAGGCATTCAACGCCGAGCAGGTCGAGCTCGACCAGATCAAGGCCGAGCAGAAGGTCAACAACCGGCGGCTCAAGATCGCGCGCTCCAACCTCGGGGACGCGCAGGGCAACCTCGAGGCCCGGCTGATCGACCTGTACGTCAACGGGAGCCCCGACCTCGTCGAGATCATCCTCGGCTCCGCGAGTCTCGACGAGATCCTCGACGGCATCGAGTCCGCGGGCCGCGTCACCGACCAGGACGCGCAGATCCTCTCCGAGGTCCGCCGCTTCAAGAAGGAGGTCAAGGAGCGGGAGGCGAAGCTCGCCAAGGCGCGCAAGCGCCAGGAAGAGGTCGTCGCGGCGCAGGAGGCGAAGCGCGACGAGATCGAAGCTGCGCTGCAGCAGCGCGAGGCGCTCTACAACTCCATCAAGGATGAGATCGCGGCGCTCGAGGCCGCGGAGCGCAGGCGCCAGGCGCGGATCAACGCTGCCGCGCAGGCCCGGGTCGCCACACCGACGTCAAGCGGCGGCGACGCTCCCACGGGCGCGCCCCCCTCGCAGTACGGCGGGGTCGTCGGGATCGCGATGCAATACCTCGGCGTCCCGTATCAGTGGGGCGGGGCCTCGCCGAGCGGCTTCGACTGCTCGGGCTTCACGATGTACGTCTTCGGGCAGGTCGGCGTCTCGCTCCCGCACAACGCCGCGATGCAGTACGGCTACGGCAGCGCGGTCTCGCGCTCCGAGCTCCAGGCGGGCGACCTCGTCTTCTTCAACGGCCTGGGGCACGTCGGGATCTACATCGGCGGGAACCAGTTCATCCACTCGCCGCACACCGGCGACGTGGTGAAGATCTCCTCCATCACCGGGTGGTACGAGGACACCTGGTACGGCGCCCGCCGCCTGTAGCGCTCCTCTTCCTAGACGATCACCCCTCGATCCCGTGCCACGGGGTGACGATCACGGTGCGCGCCCGCGGCCGGCCGCCCAGGTGGATCAGGCGCGACTCGACGTTGTTGGTCATGTCCGCCTCGAACAGCGTTCCGAGCGGGTTTACCTCGACCTGCGCGTAGTACCAGCCGTTCGGGAGGTTCGTGATGTTCCAGGACTGGCCGGGGACGGACTGGAAGTACGTGTCGCCCCAGCCGGCCTGGAGCACCTCTCGCACCCAGAGCGCCGAGCGCGAGCCGCACATGGTGCCGAGCCCGTCGAACGGCGACCAGTCGGCGCGTTCGACCGTGATGTCGATGGGATCCGTCGGCGCCAGGCAGAAGGCCTGCTTCCGGCTCCGCACGACCTCCATGTCCGCGTCGTGGAGCGTGAAGGAGGCGAACTGGAGGAAGTGCCAGTGGTTGTGGGCGGGATGTGGGTGGAAGCGCATGTCACCGACCAGGGCCCGACCGACCACGGCGCCGCTTGCGTCGCGGAAGTACTGGTAGGCGTCCATGACCTCCTCGCCCGTGCGGCGGAAGCCCTCGACGACGAGTGGCGCCGGGCCCGCGTTCCAGGGCGTGGAGGCGAACTCGAGGTAGTCGCGGCCGCGCCGGGTCATGGTGTTCATCGACCACGGCGGCAGCGCGACGAGGTCGGGGAGGGTGTCCGGGTCGGGATCGGCGATGTCGGGCGCCGCGGTCAGGGCGCGGTGCGCCGCCGCCGGCCGGGCTGCGCCATTGCGGAAGCCTTCTCCGAAGCCGCCACGGCGGTTCTTGACCGTCGCCGTGAAGGTGAGCTGGGCATCCGCTTCGGGGATCTCGAGGAGATCGATGTAGCGCCGCGTGATCCGGATCGTGATCGTGAACGTCCCCTCGCGCCGGAGGCGGATCATGGGCGCCTCGAACTCGCTGCCGAAAGCGTGCGTAGCCCAGCCGCTGTCGATGCCCCAGACCATGCCCTTCGAGAACGGCGAGAAGGCGCCGCAGGACGTCGGGTAGCGCGGGAGGTCGGGGCCGGAGTCGTCGACCCGCTGGCGCTCCCAGCTGTTCGGGCAGAAGTTGAAGCGGCCGCCGCCCGCCCACCCGCCTTGCGAGTTTCTGACGATGACCTGGATGAAGCCCGAGAGCCCGAACCAGTTGTCGAGCACGTCCTCGGGCAGGTCGCGAAGGACGACGCCGGTGTTCGGATCGACCTGGTCGATCCCGATCGGCGAGTCGTAGTCCGGCCGCGCGACTCGGAGCTCGAAGTCGCCGCCGGTCGCGGCGACCCAGGCGCTTACGTCGAGCGGCACCCAGCCGCCGCCGAAGCGCGGCAGTTTGACGGTTCCGCCGGGCCCGGCGAGCTTCAGGCTCGGGTCGGTCTGGGCGGACGCGCCGGCCGGCCAGGCCAGGATGGCGACGAGCGCGAGGACAAGGACAACGAGTGAAAGACGTGTACGCATGAGTTCTCCTCCCACGGGTGCGCCAACAGTACGGAGCCGGACTACGAAAGAACACTCCCCGGAAGTCCTGGTCAGGAAGGGAAGCGCGTAAGGAGGGAGAATTTCCCTGGTCCCGCTAGGCTTTTCCCTTCACATGCGCACAATCTGGAACGGCTCCATCAATTTCGGCCTGGTCAACATCCCGATCGGGCTCGCCGTGGCACAGCAACGGAAAGACGTGTCCTTCCGGACGCTCCACCGTGAGTGCGGGACGCCGATCAAGCAGAAGCGGTGGTGCCCGGTCCACGAGCGCGACGTGGAGGCCGACGAGCTCGTCAAGGGCTGGGAGTTCACCAAGGGCCAGTTCGTCCTCGTGGAGGAGTCGGACCTCGAGGCCGTCGCCCTCACGCGCTCGCAGTCGGTCGACATCGCGCGTTTCGTCTCGCTCGACGACGTCGACCCGATCTACTTCGACCGCGCGTACTACCTCGCGCCGAGCGAGGGCGAGGCCCAGCGCCGGCCGTACGTGCTCCTGCTGCGCGCGATGCAGGAGGCGAACGTCGCGGCGATCGGCAAGTTCGTGCTCTGGGGCAAGGAGAACCTCTGCCTCATCCGCCCGCTCGGCGACGGGCTCGCACTCGAGACCCTCTACTACGCCGAGGACATCCGCTCGCGCGAGGAGATCGACCAGGCGGTGGCGGAGACCGAGGTGGCGGATCCGGAGCTCGACATGGCCCGGCAGCTCGTCGCCAGCATGGTCGGCGAGTTCGACCCGGAGGACTACGCGAACGAGTACCGCGGAGAGCTGCGCGCCATGCTGGACGCCAAGCTCGAGGGCAAGGAGATCTCCGTGCCCGAGCCGGCCGAGCCCGCCCAGGTCATCGACCTCATGGAGGCGCTCAAGGAGAGCGTCTCACAGGCGCAGAAGGTCAAGTCCGCGGCCACGAAGGCCAAGAAGGCGCCTGCGGGCAAGAAGCGCGCGGCGTCCGGTTCCCGCTCCCGCTAGTCCGTGGGCGGCGCCGGGGCCCCGGCCGCCAGGTGCGCCTGGAAGAGGGTCTTGTCGATCTTGCCCTGGTAGATCGGAATGGACTCCTCGTAGCACACACGGACGATCTCGTCGCGCTCGATCCCCAGCTCCTTCGAGAGCTCTTCGGGCGTCAGGTGGTTGGGCAAGGCGTCGCCTCCTTCGGCTCAGGGCGCAAAAAAGCCCGCCGGCAGGGCTCGGGCGGGCACGGTGCGCACACTCAATTTTTCGGCAACGAAGCTCAACGGCTTCGTGCTCCTTCTTCGACCATGGTCACAGGATACGGTGTCCGGGGTGACCGCGGCAACGCTCCTTCGGGGGTTCGAGCGGCGGGTCGGGGAGATCGCCGGGCTTCGGACACGCTACTGGGTCGGCGGGGACGGGCCTCCGCTCGTCCTCGTGCATGGGCTCGGCGGCGCCGCGTGGAACTTCACCGACCTCGCTCCGCTCCTGGCTGCGCGTCACCGAGTGCTCGTCCTCGACCTGCCCGGCCACGGCGGGACCGAGCCGCTGCCCCAGCTCGAAAGCCTGTCCGACCTGGCAGTGCACGTCGCCGCTGTCGCGAGCCACGAGGACATGGCCCCTGCGGCCGTCGTCGGCTACTCCATGGGCGGCCCTGTCTCGCTCCGGCTCGCCGTCGCGCGGCCCGAGGCCGTCTCCTCGCTCGTCCTCGTCGCGCCCGCCGGCATCGTGTCCACGACCAGGCGTGCGGAGATCTGGCTGGCGGCGGTGTCCGCCCTGCGCCCGGCGCGGAAGGTCGCCCGTTACAGCGATCTGCTCGCCCGGCGGCCGAACCTGCGCCTGCCGGTGTTCGGCTACTGGGGCGCGGAGGACCCGCGGCTGCTCTCGCCGGAGTCCGTGGTCGGGTTCTTCGCGGCCCAGCCGGAGCATACGGACGTCGAACGGGCGGCCAGGGCGCTCCTGCGCGACGACCCGCGGCCGGATCTCGGAGGCGTGACGTGCCCGACGGCCGTCATCTGGGGCGCGCGCGACCGGTTGATCCCGCTCGAGGACGGGTTCGAGTACGCACGGCGGCTTCGCTGCCCGCTCCGCGTGCTCCCGGCGGTCGGGCATCTCCTGGTCGGCGAGTGCCCTGGGGAGCTGGCGACCGTGGTCGAGGAGCTCCTCGCAACGACTCTGCCCGCCGCGGTGTAGTCCCAGTGTGAGAGGTGTGCTCGCGCTGGCCCTGGTGCTTGCCCTCGCGGCGTGCGGCGGGGGCGAGGAGAGCGCGCCGACGACCAGCGCCGAGGTGCCTTCCACGGCGTTCGCGGCCGCCGGCTGTCCCGTCGACGACCCGGCGGCCTGTGAGCGCGCCGCACTCGCTGCGACCGCCCTCGAGGAGGGCGACACTGCAGCCCTGGTCGAGCTGAGCTACGCAGACACCTTCGCGTGCGACGACCTCCCGGCTGAGATGTTCCCCGACTGCGCGCCGGGTGAGACCCTCGAGGGCCACGCCGTGACCGGAGCGGACGGCAAGATCGGGATTCTCTCCGCGGAGGACTACGCGGCGCGGCTGGCCGAGCTCGGCGAGGTCACGGTCGCCGGCGTCGGGACCTGCGGCCCTGAGGACCCAGACCGTCGCTCGTACCACCTCGCGTTCTGGACCGCGGACGGCGCCGGGGGCGGCTCGCTCGAGCTCGTCAGGCGGGAGGACGAGTGGTCGATCGGGATCGTCTATGCGGACTCGCTCGCGAACTGGAAGACCGTCTACTCCGATCCGGAGACCGAGCTGGCCTGCGGCAACGTCCAGCCGTGGGACTAAACGGGGTTCGGCAGGTCCACGAACTCCCAGGCAAGGTCGAAGCGCTCGGCCAGCTTCTCCGTCAGCGCTCGCACGCCCAGGGTCTCGGTGGCGTAGTGGCCGCCCGCGATGAAGTGGACGCCGGTCTCCTTGGCGGCGTGCTTCGTCGGCTCGTCGGCCTCGCCGGTGACGAAGCAGTCGTAGCCCTCCGCGGCCGCCTGCGCGAGGTACCGCGCCGCGCCGCCCGAGCAGACCGCGACGCGCTCGACGACCTCGGGCCCGTAGGAGAAGACCAGCGGCATGCGCCCCAGCCGTTCTTGCACGCGCTCGGCGAGGTCGCTCACCGGCGCCGGGCTGGAGAGCCGGCCGCCGAAGCCGAGGCCGTCGGCGAAGCGCCCCTCACGCTCCACCCCGAGCTCGTCGCAGAGGAGCGCGTTATTGCCGACCTCGGGGTGCGCGTCGAGCGCCAGGTGGTAGGCGGCGAGGCTCAGGTCGGCGTCGAAGAGCGCCCGCAGGCGCTCGCGCATCACCGGCCCGACGACGCGCGGCTCCTTCTCCCAGAAGAGCCCGTGGTGGACGAGCACGAGCTGCGCATCGGCCTCCGCTGCGCGCTCGAACAGCTCGCGCGAGGCGGAGACCCCGCAGACGATCTTGCGCACCTCGTCAGCGCCGACAACCTGGAGGCCCATGGGGCCGTAGTCGGGATAGGAAGCGAGATCGAGGTACTCGTCGGCCCAGCTGACGATCTCGTCGCGCGCTGCCATTCCGGGTACCCTATGGCGGGTTCGGGGTGTAGCGCAGCCTGGTAGCGCGCGCCGTTCGGGTCGGCGAGGTCCCCGGTTCGAATCCGGGCACCCCGACTGGGGAGGAGGGCCGCTGCGGCGGCCCTTCGAGCCTCAGGAGGCCAGTCGCGCGTGCACGATCGCCGTGCACTCGTTCTCGACGTAGTCGAGCTCGGCGGCCGCGGCGATCGCCTTGGCCTCCGCCGAGACGACCCCGAGCTGGAGCCAGAGCGCTCCAGCGCCCGCCTCGACCGCTTGGCGCGCCACGTCGGGGCAGAACTCCGAGCGGCGGAACACGTCGACCACGTCGATTGGCTCGTCGATCTCCGCCAGCGAGCCGACGCGCCGCTGCCCGAGGATCTCCTCGGGCCCGACGGGGCGCACGGGGATGACGTGGTAGCCCTCGCGGAGCAGATACCGCATCACCGAGTTGCTCGGCCGATGCGGCTTCGGAGAAGCGCCCACGAGCGCGATCGTGCGCGCCTCGGTGAGGATCTCGGCGGGTGTCCGGGCCACGGCTCAAGGCTATCCTTTGCCTATGGCCGACCGTCTCCGCGTCGCCTGCGTCCAGTTCTGCGCCTCCGGCTCGAAGGCCGAGAACCTCGAACGCATGGAGCCGCTCGTCGCACGCGCCGCCACAACCGGCGCCGACCTCGTGCTCCTGCCCGAGAAGTGGAACGGGATCGGGACGCACGAGATCATCCTCGACGTCGCCGAGCCGCTCGACTCGGGTGAGACCGTGGCGGCGATGAGCGCGTGGGCGAAGCAGCACGGGATCACGCTCGTCGGCGGCTCGATCGTCGAGCGCCGTGAGGGGCGCGAGAAGCTCTCGAACACGTGCGTGGTCTTCGACCCGGAGGGCGAGATCGCGGCGACGTACCGAAAGATCCACATGTTCGACGTCGAGGTCGGCGGCCACGTCTACCGCGAGTCGGACAGCGAGGAGCCCGGCGAGGGACCAATGAGCTGCGAGGTCGAAGGCTGGAGGCTCGGGCTGACGGTCTGCTACGACCTGCGCTTCCCCGAGCTTTACCGCATCCTCGCCGTCGAGGGCGCCGAGATCGTGACCGTGCCGGCCGCGTTCACGCTCTACACCGGCAAGGACCACTGGGAGCTGCTCCTGCGCGCGCGGGCAGTCGAGAACCAGTGCTTCGTCGCCGCCGCCAACCAGTGGGGCGTGCACGAGGGCGGCAAGGCCTCGTACGGCCGTAGTTCGATCATCGACCCGTGGGGCGTCGTGCTCGCACAGGCGCCCGACGAGGACGCGGTCATCTCCGCCGAGCTCGACCGCGCGCACCTGGAGCGGATCCGGCGGAGCCTGCCGTCGCTGGCCAACCGCCAGCCCGCCGCGTACACGTGGCCCGCGGAGGTCTAGAAGGGTCGAGTCGCGTCGAGGCGGTTCTCTTCGACGTCGACTTCACTCTCGCCAAGCCGGGGCCACTCCTCGGGCCCGAGGGCTACCGCGAGGCCGGCGCGCGCCACGGCCTGACGCTCGACCCCGAGCTCTACCAGCAGGCCCGAGCGGCGGCGATCGAGGATCTTCAGCACCACCCGGAGCTCGAGCACGACGAGGAGATCTGGGTGCGGTTCACGACAGACATCGTCCGCGGCATGGGCGGCGAGGGGTCGCGTGCCGAGGAGGTCGCCCGGGCGATCACCGACGGCTGGCTCCACTCGGCCAACTTCGAGCTTTACGAGGACACGCTGCCGGTGCTCGCCGAGCTGCGCGAGCGCGGGCTGCGCATCGGGCTCGTCTCGAACACGAGCCGCGACCTGGACGCGTTCGTCGCGCACTTCTCGCTCGACGTGGACGCGTGGATCTCCTCAGGCGTGCACGGCAAGGTCAAGCCAGACCCGTCGATCTTCCGAGTCATCCTCGGCCGGCTCGAAGTCGAGCCCCAGGCGGCCGTCATGGTCGGCGACTCGCTCCTGGACGACGTCGAGGGCGCCCGCGCGCTGGGCATGCAGGCGTACCTGATCGACCGCGAGGGCCGCTTCCCCGACCGGGACGACGCCCTTCCGACGCTGCTGGCGTTGCCCGCGCTTCTCGGCGTGGACCCGGGCTAGAGGCAGGGCGAGCGGCCCGGAACCATGAGGCCGAAGCCCCAGACCTGCTCGTCGTAGACGTAGAAGGCGCTCGTCGCGGTCGCGTCCTCGCGGACGAGCGCGATGTAGTCGATGCAGTCCTCCTCGGCGAGCTCCCCATAGGTGGCGCCGATCTCGCCCGCCTGTTGGCCGAGCATGAGGCCCTCGGGCGTGCTCCATCCCTCGGGCTTCCACACGGTGAACACGTGCACGACGCGGCCGCCCCTGAAGACGACGCCCGCGCCCTCCGGCTGGAACGGGTTCTCGTTGAAGTACCAGGTCGTCTGCCGGCAGTCGCGGCACTCGCCGTGGCGCTCGCCCCACGTGTCCAGCACCTGCGCCCTGGTCATACCGAGCTCGACGCCTGCCAGGCTCGATCCGGGAGTGAACGTCCCCCCGGTCGGCGGCTCCGCTCCCGCCGTCGCCCCCACGAGGAGGGCCGCGACGGCGAGCGCGACGCTCGTCAGCGCGAGCGTGCGAGGAGCGCGGGCGCCCACGAGGCGAGCGGGGAGACGTCCCCGTCCCGGCCGTTGAGGTCGCGGTATCCGAGCGCGTGCTCGGCCTGCATCATCTTGTGAATCTGCGTCGTGCCTTCGTAGATGATCGGCGCGCGGGCGTTGCGGAAGTACCGCTCGATGCCGTACTCGCCCGAATAGCCGTACGCGCCGTGTACCTGGATGGCGAGGTGCGCCGCCTTGAAGGCGCACTCGGTCGCGTGCCACTTCGCGAGGCTCGTCTCGCGCGTGTTGCGGACGCCCTGGTCCTTGAGCCAGGCCGCTTGCATGACGAGGAGCTTCGACGTCTCGTAGTCGAGCACCATCTGGGCGATCATGTCCTGCACGAACTGGTTCTTGCCGATCGGCTTGCCGAACGTCTCGCGCTCGCGCGCGTATTCGACGGAGCGCTCGAGGCAGGCGCGGATGACCCCGCAGGCGCCGGCCGCCACTGTGAAGCGGCCCTGGTCGAGGCCGTACATGGCGATCTCGAAGCCCTGGCCCTCCTCGCCGACGAGGTTCTCGGCGGGCACTTCGACGTTCTCGAAGAAGAGCTCGCCGGTGGAGCCGGCCCAGACGCCGAGCTTGTTCTCGGTCTCCGCGGCGGAGAGGCCCGGCATGCCCTTCTCGAGGATGAACGCGGAGATCCCCTTGTGCTTCGCCTCGGGGTCGGTCTTCGCGAAGACGAGCGCGTGGTCGGCGACGGCGGCGTACGAGATCCAGTTCTTCTGGCCGTTGAGGACGTAGACGTCGCCCTCCTTGCGCGCCGTCGTGCGCATCGCGGCGACGTCGGAGCCCGCGGCGGGCTCGGTGAGGCCGAAGCACGCGATCTTCTCCCCGCGCGCCTGGGGCGCAAGGTAGCGCTCCTTCTGCTCTTCGCTCGCGTAGCGGAGGAGCGAGAGCGAGTTGAGGCCGACGTGGACGGAGATGAGCGTGCGGAACGCGGCCTCGCCGCGCTCGATCTCCTCGCAGGAGAGCGCCTCCGAGACGAAGTCCATCCCGGCCCCGCCGTACTCCTCCGGGACGACGATTCCGAGCAGCCCGAGCTCGGCCATTCCCTCGATCACGGACATGTCGAGGTGGTGGTTGATGTCGTTCTCGATGGCGTTCGGAAGCACGCGCTCGTCCACGAACTGGCGGACGGTTGCCTGCACCTCGCGCTGCTCCGGACTGAGCTCGAAATTCACGGGCCTAGTCTACGCGCACGGTTGGTAGACTCGGACGCCTTGCGCGCGGAGGCTGGTGTCCGGCCTGTCCGGAGAACCTCTGCTGCCCGCTCGGCGGGCAGGCGGAGTCGCCTGGTCCGACGCCTTGGCAAGATCGCGCTCGCAGCCGCCCTCGTCCTCGTCCTCCTGGCCCTCGGGGCTGGGCTCGTCTTCGCCGGTTCGGCGAGCCACATCGCGGCCGGCGTGGAGATCGCCGGGGTCAACGTCGGCGGCCTCACTGCCGAGGAGGCCCAGGCGCGGCTCGAGGCGACGGCGCGGCGCTACGAGTCGGTCCCGGTCGCCTTCACGGCGGGAGGGGCGACGTTCCCGCTGCGGCCCTCCGACGTCGAGGCCCGCGCGAACTGGGCCGCTGCGGTCGAGGAGGCGCTGGAGCGCGGCGACGGGCCGGTCCCGTTCCGCGGGCTCGAGCGCCTGTGGCTGCGCGCCACGGGCGCGGATGTGGAGCCCTCGGTCGAGGTCTACGGGCCCGCGCTCGACTACCGGCTCAACGAGATTGCAACCGACGTCGACCAGCCCGCGCGGGAAGCCGCCCTCGTGCTGAACGGGCTCGAGCCCGAGGTCGTGCCTGGCCACCAGGGCCGGAAGCTCGACCAGGAGGCCGCCGCCGCGGTCGTCGTCGACACGCTCGGCGGGTTCGAGCGCGTGGAGACGCCGCTCCCGGTGGCCGTCGACCAGCCGGAGGTCACACAGCAGGAGATGGCGCCGGTTGCGGCGCAGACCCGCACCGTGCTCTCGGCGCCGGTCCAGCTGACCTTCAGCGGCGCCGCCATCAGCGTCAAGCCCAGGGAGACGGCGCGCCTCCTCGACCTTCCCTCGGGCGGCGAGACGGAGCTTGCCGTCGACCCGAAGGCGGCCGCGCGCCGTCTCCGGAACGTCTCGCGGGGCGTGGCGCGCCCGCCGCGCAACGCCGACTTCGCCGTCAACGCCAACGGGCGCGTGCGCGTCGTCCCCTCGCGTGCCGGTCGCCAGCTCGACCTCGCCGCCACTTCGACGTCCCTGCTCGACGCGGCCTCGCGGACGACGAACCGCTCCGCCGAGCTCGTCGTGGTCGAGCGGCAGCCGCGAACGACGACCAAGCAGGCGCGCGCGCTTCGCATCGAGCGCCAGCTCGCCTCCTACGCGACCCTCTACTCCGGCACCTCCGACCGGATTCGGAACCTCCAGCTCGCGATCGGGCTTCTCGATGGGGCGCGCATCGCGCCGGGCGCGACCTGGTCGTTCAACGAGCGCGTCGGCCCCCGCACCGAAGAGCGCGGGTTTAGCTCGGCACCGGTGATCATCGACGGCGAGTACGAGGAAGGGATCGGCGGCGGCGTCTCGCAGGTCGCCACGACGGTCTTCAACGCCGCCTGGGAGGCCGGCATCAAGATTGCCGAGCGCAATGCGCACGCGCTCTACATCAGCCGCTACCCGACCGGGCGCGACGCGACGGTGAACTACCCGGACGTCGACCTCAAGCTCCGCAACGACACCAACCGCTGGATCGTCCTCAAGGCCGGCTACGACGAGAGCGGGATCGTGGTGCGGGTCCTCGGCGGCGGTCGAGAGCGGCGCGTCGAGAGCGTCGCGGGCGAGCTCGAGACCACCGGCCCGCCGAAGGTGGACCGCATCCCCGACGCGACGCTCTTCGTGGGCCAGCGGGTCGTCGTCGAGGACGGGGAGCCCTCCCGCTCCGTCCGCGTCGAGCGGATCGTCTACCAGGGCGACGAGGTTCTCTACCGCGAGAGCTGGTACACGGGCTACCGCTCGGAGAAGAAGATCGTCCGCGTCGGGACGAAGCCGCGCCCCGTGACTCCTCCGCCGGCGCCGCCCGAGGAAGACAAGCCGAAGGACGACGACCCGCCCGGCGGAGGCGGAGGCGGTGGCGGCGGCGGGGGCCGGCGCTAGCCCTCGACTTCGGCGATCGCCTCGGCGAGCCAGGTGGGCATGCGCGTGGGGCGCAGCGTGTCCGCGCTCACGCAGGCGTGCCCCGTCCAGCCGTCGGCCACGACTCCCTGCGGGTCGCTGATGCGCTCGACGACGTACTCGAAGCGGAAGCGGGCGCCGCGCACGTTGGTCGCGCGGACGTGGATGCGCAGTTCGTCGTCGAAGCGAACGCCGCCCCGATAGCGCACGGAGGCCTCGGTGGTCGTCGCGTCGACGCCCTGCTCCACGAGGCCCTTGTAGCCGCCAGGGAACTGGCCGAGATACGCGACGCGCGCGATCTCGAACCAGACCAGGTAGACCGCGTTGTGGACGACGCCCTGCGCGTCCGTCTCGTTGAAGCGCACGGTCAGGTCCGTCGCGAAGCGGTAGCCATCCATCGAGCCGGAACTTTCGCAGCACCGCTCGTGTCCAAGCAACCGAGATGAAGGAGGACACGATGCGGAAGGTCTTGCTGGTTCTGCTGGTCGGTGCATTGACGCTCGCCGCCGCGGCCTGCTCCTCGGGCAGTGACGACGACGCGGGCGACGCGGGCGGCGGGAGCGTTGATGGCGGTCAAGCAGTCATGGAGGAGGAGGCAGCCGCCGACGTCGGAGCGGCCGAGTCCGGCGGCGGCGAGGATGCTGTCGCGGTGGCGCAGGAAAGCGCGGTCCCGTCGGTAGGGCCGCGCGTGATCCAGACGGCGTCGCTGACGTTGTCGGTGCCGAGGAACGATTTCCAGAAGGTCGTCGACCGGGCGCGCTCCTACGCGACCTCGAGCGGCGGCTTCGTGGTCGAGTACAGCGCCTCGCAAAGCGGCGACGAGCGGAGGCTCGTGCGCGGGAACCTCGTCCTGCGCGTGCCGGAGCGGAGCTATTCGCGCGTCATGAAGCAGCTCTCGGACCTGGGCCGCGTCGAGGCCAGCGAGGAAGCTGGTCAGGACGTCTCGCAGGAGTTCGTCGACCTCGAAGCGAGGGAACGCCATCTCGAGGCTGTCGAGGGCCAGCTCCTCAACCTGCTGGACGAGACGAACACCGTCGCCGAGGCGCTCACGGTGCAGTCTCAGCTCAACCAGGTGCAGCTGGACCTCGAGCAGGCGCGCGGCCGGCTCCAGTACCTCGAGGACCAGGTCGCCTTCGCCACGATCTCGCTCGACGTCCGCGAGCGGCAGGTGGAGGCGGCGGCGTCGGACGACGGCGGACCGTGGAGCATCGTCGACGCCTGGGGCACCGCCGCGCGCGGGTTCGTGACCGTGGTCGGCTGGATCCTGATCGCGGCGGCCACGATCGCCCCGCTTGTCATCCTGCTCGTCCTTGCCTTCCTCGGCGCCCGGGTCGCCTACCGGCGCGGCATCCCGGGGATCAAGCGGACGCCGAGCGCCTAGCCAGCGGGCCTCCCGGGTATCGTCTCTACGGCGAACGACCTGGGAGGCCCCTTATGGCCAAGAAGAAGCAGCAGGACGCGGAGGCCGGCACGCTCGGCCGCCTGTCCAAGCGCGGTGAGGAAGCTTTCACCAAGCTCATCGAGGAGCTCAGCAAGAACGAGCGCGTCACCGAGGCGCTCGGCAGGGCGATGTCGGCGAAGGGCAAGGTCGACGACGCTTCTCGCCGGGCGCTGAGCCAGGCAGGCGTCGCAGCCTCCGAGGAGCTCAAGGACATGCGCAAGCACATCGAGAGGCTGGAGAAGCGCCTGGCCAAGCTCGAGGGCACTGCCAAGCCCAAGGCCGGAGCGAAGACGCCGGCGAGCAAGGCGACGACGCGGTCTCGCGCGAAGAAGACGCCGGCGGACACTCCGTCCCCCGCTCCCGGCCGCGCGGTCGGAGGAGGAAGCGGACGCGGCTCAGGCGCCGGCGGGACTGCCGCCTAGGGCTGGGCCGGGCACGCGGACGCGGAGAGCGCCGGGCACGATCTCGAACTCTGCGGGCGTCGTCCCCGGCTGCTCGCCGTCCAGGGCGATGGGCAGCGGGATCGCGGTCTCGACCCGCACCCGCTTGCCGCGCACGACCTCGGCGCGGGGGTGCGGCAGGTACGTCCCCCGGTAGATCCCCGGCAGCGTCCGCATGAAGTCGATCTTCGTGGCGTCGCCGATCAGCGCGACGTCGAAGAGCCCGTCCGACGGGTCCGCCTCGGGGGTGAGCCGCATCCCGCCGGCGAGCTCGCTGCCGATGGCTGCGATGACCTCGAGCATCTTCCCGGAGCGGCGCTCGTCGTCGATCTCCACTGTGTACTCGGAGTTCCGCCAGCGCATGAAGACCGTGCTGGTCGCCCAGAAGAACGAGACGCGCCCGCCGAGCGCCTTCGAGCTCGTGTTCGCCCGCGCGGCCACGGCCCCGCTGATGCCTGCTCCGGCGAAGTTCGTGAAGTAGGACTCGGCCGGCGAGCCGTCCCACGCCTGGAAGGACGCGCGCCCGACGTCGACGATGCGCGTCGTGCCGGCGTGGGCCGCCTGGAGCGCGCCTTCGACGTTCCGCGGGATCCCGAAGCTGCGGGCGAAGTCCTTGCCGGTGCCGCGCGGGATCGTGGCCAGCTCCGCGCGCTTCTCGGGCTCGACCTGCATGAGCCCGTTGGCCGCCTCGTTGACCGTCCCGTCCCCGCCGACGGCGACGACGAGCTTGGCGCCGTCCTCGGAGGCCGACCGGGCGAGCTCGGCGATCTGGCCGGGGCGCTCGCTGAGGAGCGAGCGCCCGGTGAGCCCGAGCTCGGCCGCCCGGTGTGCGATCTCGGGCCAGCGGCGCCGCGTCGAGCCGTTCGCCGAGGCGGGGTTGACCACGAAGACGACGTCTTCGTCGGGCATTGTTCTCCTTAGTGCTCGGTGCCGGTCGCGACAGCGAGCGCGAGCTCGGTCATCTGGTCGACGGCGGCCTTCATCTCCTCGTCGCTGATGCGGACGAACTCGCCCTCGACGACGACGTCGCTGACGGTGAGCAGGCACCCGGCCTTCACCTTGCGCAGCGCGCCGAGCGTGAAGAGGACGGCCGCCTCCATCTCCACGGCCAGGATGCCGCGGTCCGACCAGCGCTGGTACTGCCCTTCGTCGGAGTTGTAGAAGACGTCGCTCGAGACGATCGGCCCGACGCGCACGGGCTTCCCGAGCTCCTTGGCCGCGTGGACGGCGCCGTGGACGAGATCCCAGTCGGCGGTCGGCGCGTGTGGCTCGCCGACGATGTGCGTGGCGGTCGCGTCGGCGGGCACCGCCGAGATCGCCACGATGAGGTCGCCGAGCTTCATGTCGGGCTGGAGCCCGCCGCAGGTGCCGATGCGGAGCATCCGCTTGACCCCGAGCATGGCCAGCTCCTCGATGACGATCGCCGCCGAGGGGCAGCCCATGCCGGTCGCCTGCACGGAGACGGGCTTCCCGCGGAAGGTGCCCGTGA
This sequence comes from uncultured Actinomycetes bacterium, assembly GCA_963839745.1. Taxonomy (GTDB): domain Bacteria; phylum Actinomycetota; class Thermoleophilia; order Gaiellales; family Gaiellaceae; genus JAIBJN01. The sequence continues at coordinate 55,658 of CAWIWC010000018.1, read as the reverse complement.
AGCCGAGCATCCCGCGTTCCCAGTTTCGCTGCACGACGTCGTCGAGGAAAGTCTCGGCCACATACTTCGCCCGGAGGGGGTCTCCGGGGAGGAGGCACGCCTCGGCGTACTCGCCGGGCTCTGCACGAACGTGAATAGGCATGGCGCTATCGTCCCCGCCGATGGCGCGCCTGGTCAAGCGACCACGGCTCACGCAGGTTCTCGCCTTCTGCGGGGAGGACCCGATCGAGCGCGTCTTCCTCGAGGACGTCGCGCGCCGCGGGCTCGGGCGCTTCGCGGGCCTGCGGGAGGGTGGGAAGCTCACCGCGCTCTGCCATCTGGGCGCGAACCTGGTCCCTTCCGGCCGCGACGTGGCGGCGTTCGCCGGCGTCGTGGCGAGCAGCGACCCGCGCATGCTCGTCGGGGAGGAGGGGGCGGTGACAGAGCTCTGGGAGGCCGTGCGCGGGTTCCTCCCCGAGCCGATCGACGACCGTCCCGGCCAGCCCGTCTACGTCCTGGAGGAGGCCCCGGCGCCGGCCGACAGCGGGCTGCGCCCGGCCACCGGCGACGACCTCGACGCGCTCGTCCCGGCGGCGGCCGAGGCCTACCGCGAGGAGGTGGGGGTCGACGCCTACGCCCGGGACCCGTCGCTCTTCGAGTGGCGCACGCGCGTGCAGGTCGAGGAGGGCCGAAGCTGGGTCTGGCGCGAGAACGGCCGCATCCTCTTCAAGGCAGAGGCGTCAGCTTGGACTCCGCAGGCCGTCCAGCTCCAGCAGGTGTGGGTGGAGCCCGACCTCCGCGGGCGCGGCTACGGGAAGCGCGGCCTCGCCGACCTCTGTCGCCTCCTCCTGGAGACGACGCCCGCCGTCTGCCTCTTCGTGCGGCCGGAGAACGCGCCTGCGATCGCCCTCTACGACTCGGTCGGGATGCGGCGCACGATCACGTATCGCTCGCTCATCTTCGGGTGACACAGCGAGCCACGAATGGGTGATTGCAGGGCTCTGGGCGCCCGCCAATCATTCGGGGGGAGTTGCGGAGGGTTGGCCTCACTGCGGCAGCGCTCATCCTCGCGTTCACGGCCGGTGGTTGCGGTCGTGCCGAGGAACCGTTCGCGCATTCCTGCGTCGCCACCGACAGGAAGTTCATCGAGACCGCGAACCTGAACGTCACCGCCTTCAACGATCTCTCGGTCGATTTCCGGGCCGGGGAGGTCGCCGCGGAGGAGATCGCCGCCGAGGCGTTCTCGGCCGCGGAACGTCTGGGCCACGTGAAGCCACGCGATCCCTCGCTCAAGCAGGCCCAGAAGTACCTCGACTCCATGTTCAACGAGTACGGAGAGGCGGTAACGCTCCATGCACAAGGCAAGAACCCAGGCGACCGCATGCAGCGCGCGTACGGGCTCGCGAACTTCGCGCGGGACGTCCTGGCGGAAGCGCAACCGGCGCTGCAGGCAGAAGGCTGCGACGTCGCGCCGCTCCTGTAGCGGGCGGCGCCGGATGCATCCCGAAGCAGGCCGCCGTTTTCGGCCTTTGTGAACGGAAGGCAGCAGCGAGGCTGCTCCCTTCCTCCCTGTCTCAGCCTTTGCCGCTTCGCGGCCGCTGAGACGAAGCCTTTGCCGCTTCGCGGCCGCTGAGACGGAGTACGATCAGGTGCGTGGACGCCGCGGCTCTGCGGGCGCGCATCGAGGAGCATGTCCGCCGGCACGACCTGATCCCGCCCGGCGGCGAGGTGACCTGCCTCGTCTCGGGCGGTCCCGACTCGACCTGCCTCTGGCACGCGCTCGGAGCCCTCGGCTACCGCGTTTCTGCGCTCCATGTGAACCACCGGCTCCGCGGCGAGGAGTCCGAGGAGGACGCGCGCTTCTGCGAGGAGCGGCTCGGGGCGCAGGTACTGGTGGCGCCGCCGGCGGCCCGCGCGACCGAGGCGGAGCTCCGCCACCTGCGTTACGCCGTCAGCGCGGGGCGGCTGCGGGCGACTGGCCACACCGCCTCCGACCAGGTGGAGACGATCCTCTTCCGCCTCGCCTCGAGCGGGACGACGACGGGGATCAAGGTCAGCCGCGAGGACGGCGTCGTGCGGCCGCTTCTCGTCGCCTGGCGCGACGAGACGGCGGGGTACTGCCTCGCCGAGGGGCTCGAATGGCGTGTCGACTCCTCCAACCCGGACACGGCCCGAGGCGTCATCCGCTCGGAGATCATGCCCGCGCTCCAACGCCTGCATCCGGCCGCGGAGCGCAACGTCCTGGCGGCCCTCGACGACGGCCCGCGGCTCCCCAGACGGGTCGAGAGAGCGCTGTTAGAGTTGCTCGCCTCTCGTGAGGGGTCAAAGCGTCTCGATCTGGGCGACGGCCGCGTGGCGGTGAGGGAGTACGAGAGCGTCTGGCTCGAGCGCGGCCCCGTGCCGCTCGAAGGGCGCGTGCACTGGGGCGCCTGGACGCTCGAGTCGACGCGGCCCGGCCTCCACGTGCGCGGCTGGCGCCCCGGCGACCGCCTCGCCGGCCAGGGCAAGAAGGTGCAGGACGTCTTCGTCGACGCCAAGGTCCCGCGCTCGGAGCGCGAGGCGTGGCCGCTCGTAGTGCGCGGCGACGAGGTCGTCGCGGTCCCCGGGCATCACGACCGCGCCCGGCTACGAGGACGCCGTCAGCGGAGAACGCGAATGAGCGTCCTTCGCCTTCGGCTCAGTCCCACGGGTGAAACCATGTTTCCCCGTGTGCCCCTTCTTTGATGCAGTGAAGGAACCTCCCGGTTCCCTCACACTCCCTCCCCCTGCTCACTGGACGAAAGGCGTCCAGTGAGCAGCGTCAACGAGCTCACGGCCGCGGTCTCCGAGATCCTCATCGACGAGGACACGCTCCAGAACCGCATCGGCGAGCTCGGCGCCGAGATCAGCGAGGACTACCGCGGGCGCGACCTGCTGCTGATTGCGGTGCTCAAGGGCGCCGTGTTCTTCATGGCCGACCTCATGCGACGGATCGAGGTGCCCTGCGAGGTCGACTTCATGGCCATCTCGAGCTACGGAGCCGGCGTCGACTCCTCGGGCGTCGTCCGGATCCTCAAGGACCTCGACATCTCGATCGAGGGACGCAACGTCCTCGTGGTCGAGGACATCATCGACTCGGGCCTCACGCTCTCGTACCTGCTCCGGAACCTCGAGGCGCGCGAGCCCGCGTCGCTCGAGATCTGCGCGCTCCTGACGAAGCCCGCGCGCCGCGAGATCGACATTCACTGCCGCTACATCGGCTTCGAGATCCCGAACAGGTTCGTGATCGGCTACGGCCTCGACTTCGCCGAGCGGTACCGAAACCTCCCGTTTGTGGGCGTTCTCAGGGACGAATTGGCCGCCCAGGCAGAAGAGCAGACCTAACGTAAGGCTCATCCATACGGGGTCGGAAGCCGAATAGCAGACTGCTACGCTTCTTCCAACTCTGAGGTCTCCGCTTTGAGCCGTTTCTTCCGCAGCGCACTCTTCCCCCTGATCGTCATCGTCCTGCTCGTCTATCTGGCGTCGCAGACGTTCCTTCCGCGGTCCGAAGACCAGCCGAAGGTCACGTACAGCCAGCTCAAGCAGGAGGTCGAGACCAACCCCGAGGGCATCAAGGAGATCCTCTTCAGCCCGAAGGGCCGCTCGATCGAGGCGACGTTCGAGAGCGGGGAGAAGTGGAAGGTCAACTACCCCAGCGACCAGTCGCAGATCGAGTTCGAGAACCTGCTCGACCGGCAGAGCCCGCCCATCACCTACGACTCGAAGGGCACGGGCCAGAGCGGCTGGTGGTCGATCCTCACGTACCTGCTTCCGTTCGTTCTCTTCTTCGCCTTCTGGATCTTCCTCATGAACCAGATGCAGGGCGGTGGCTCGAAGGTGATGAGCTTCGGGAAGAGCCGCGCGAAGCGGATGGCGCCCGACTCGCCGAAGATCACCTTCAAGGACGTGGCCGGCGTGGACGAGGCGGTCGAGGAGCTGCACGAGATCAAGGAGTTCCTCGAGAACCCGAAGAAGTTCCAGGCGCTCGGCGCGCGCATCCCCAAGGGCGTCCTCCTCTACGGGCCGCCCGGCACGGGTAAGACGCTGCTCGCGCGCTCGGTCGCCGGCGAGGCCGGCGTGCCGTTCTTCTCCATCTCCGGCTCCGACTTCGTCGAGATGTTCGTCGGCGTCGGCGCCTCGCGCGTGCGCGACCTCTTCGAGCAGGCGAAGCAGGCCAGCCCCTGCATCATCTTCATGGACGAGATCGATGCGGTCGGCCGCCACCGCGGCGCCGGCCTCGGAGGCGGCCACGACGAGCGCGAGCAGACCCTGAACCAGCTCCTCGTCGAGATGGACGGCTTCGAGATGAAGGACAACATCATCCTCATCGCCGCCACGAACCGCCCCGACATCCTCGACCCGGCGCTCCTGCGGCCCGGGCGCTTCGACCGCCAGATCGTCGTCGACCGCCCCGACCGCAACGGCCGCCGCCAGATCCTCGAGGTGCACACGAAGGGCAAGCCGATCGACAACTCCGTCGACCTCGACACGCTCGCCGCGGGGACGCCCGGCTTCACGGGCGCCGACCTCGCGAACCTCGTCAACGAGGCAGCGCTCCTCGCAGCGCGCCACGGGAGGAAGACGATCGGCGAGCTGGAGCTCGAGGAAGGGATCATGCGCGTGATCGCCGGGCCGGAGAAGAAGACCCGCCTCCTCTCCGAGCACGAGCGCAAGGTCACCGCCTACCACGAGATGGGCCACGCGCTCGTCGGGCACTACCTGCCCAACTGCGACGCGGTGCACAAGATCTCCATCATCAGTCGCGGCCAGGCCCTCGGCTACACGATCTCGCTGCCCGCGGAGGACAAGTTCCTGACGACGAAGTCGGCGCTCATGGACCAGATGGGCATGACCCTCGGCGGCCGCGCTGCCGAGGAGCTCGTCTTCCACGAGGTCACGACCGGCGCCGCGAACGACATCGAGAAGGTCACCACGGCCGCGAAGCACATGGTCATGCGCTACGGCATGAGCGAGAAGCTCGGCCCGCGGATGCTCGGCCGCAACCACGACATGCCGTTCCTCGGCCGCGACATGGGCTCGGAGCCGGACTACTCCGAGGAGATCGCGCGCGAGATCGACGACGAGATCCGCCGCGTGATCGAGGAGGCCCACGACCGCGCGCGCAAGGTGCTCGCCGAGCACATGGAAGAGCTTCACAACCTCTCCGAGCTCCTCATCGAGCGCGAGACGATCGACAAAGACCAGTTCGAGCGGCTCCTCGCAGGCGAGTCCCCGGCCACCGTCTTCCCGGAGGCCGAGAAGGCCCCCGAGGCCGAGGACGAGGCCGAGAAGAAGCCGCGGACGGAGCCGAAGGCGCGGCCCTTCCCGCTCCCGGGCGCGACGATGCAGCCGCCGCCCGAGCCCGAAGGCGCGAACTAGCCTCGCGCGTGCGCCGCACGCTGCTCGTCCTCATCGGCGCGCTCGCCCTGTCCGCCTGTGGCGGCGGCGAGACGACGACCGTCACCGAGACCGACACGAGGACGGAGACGGCGACCGCGACGGAGACCGTCACCCAGACCGAGACGGTTGCGGGGCCCGCGGCCGGCCTGCCGCCGGCAGTCGCCGAGACGCACGCTGCCCTCCTCGCGGCGGCCGAGTCGGGCGACTACGAGGCGCTGCGGCCGCTGATCCCGGCCTCCGGCTTCTCCTACACGTTCGGCCTCCCGGCCGAGGGCGGCCCGATCGAGTACTGGCAGCAGGTCGAGCAGGAGTCGGGCGAGAGCCCGATCGAAGTGCTCGCCCGCATCCTTCGCATGCCCTACACGCTCTCCGGCGGCACGTACGTCTGGCCTTTCGCCTACGACAAGACCCAGGAGGAGCTCACCGCCCACGAGCGGGAGATCCTCGGCGACCTCGCCGACGACTACTCCGGCGCGGGCAGCGGCTACCTCGGCTACCGCGCCGGCATCGAGCCGGACGGCACCTGGCGCTTCTTCATCGCGGGCGACTGACGCGGGGCGAGCCGGTAGGGCCCGCCCCGCGTCACCTTGGTCGTCAGCAGTTCGCCCGGAGGTACTGGCGGACCAGGGTCGGCTCGCCGCGCTTCATCTCCGCGATCGCCGCGTCGTAGGCCTGAAGGGAGCTGGAGTGATGGCCGCCCTCGTCCTCCATCGCGCCGGGGCGACGGGGCTGCATCGTCGCCCGTAGGCGCTCGAAGCCGGCGAGCGCTTCCGCGCGCTGGGCCGAGTCTCCCTCGTTCCAGTACTCGAACCAGGCGCAGGTGGCCTGCCACTGAGCCATCATGAGCGCCGCCTCCTGACCGTACCAGCCGTTCTCGTCCAGGTCCGGCTCGTCCCAGGCCGCGCCGGGAGGGAGCGGGATCGTTGCGGTCACCTCCGCGAAGTCGCCGCGCACCGTCTCGGCGGTGTCGAGGAGCGACGACTGCAGGCCCCAGCCGGCCGCGGCGAGCACGAGTGCGAGCACGGCCGCCGCGAGGACGAGGCGCAGCCGGCGCCTGGACGCCCGCCGGGATCGGGCCGGAACCTGTTCGGCGAGGATCGCCTGGCGAAGGCGCTCGCGCGCCTCCGTGGGAGCGGCCGGGAGCCCGCGGGCCGGATCGTTGCGGCGCAGGAGCTCGAGAAGGTCAGGAGCCGGCATTGGAGACACCTCCGTGAAGCGGTCGGTCGTTGGCAGCGCCGGCCCCGTCGCTTGTGAGGAGGTCGGCGAGCCTGCGGCGCGCCCGGAACAGCCGGACCGCGACGTTGGCGCGGGAGCAGCCGAGCGCCCGGGCCACCTGGCCGCGGTCGAGATCGTCCCAGGCGGTCAGGAGCAGAACCTCGCGGTCGGCCTCCGAGAGGCCGGCGAGCGCACCGCGCAGCGCATCCCTCTCGTCGACGGACGCGAGCGGGTCGCCCTCGGCGGTCGACTCGGGCCCGAGGCGCTGGACGAGCGCGTCCCGGCGCCGGTCGGAGCGGTGGAGGTTGGCACGGACGTTCCGCGCGACTCCGATCAGCCACGGGAGCGCGTCGTCGGGCACGTCCGACAGGCGCCGCCAGGCGACGAGGAACGTTTCCGCCACGATCTCGTCGGCGAGGCTCGGTGCCCGCCGCCACGCGTAGGCGCGCACGGCGTCGAAGTGGCGTTCGTAGAGGCGGTTGAAGCGTGCCTCCTGGGCTCGGGGCTCCGGCATTCAGCGTCCTCCGGGTCGGGAGCGGGGTCTCCCGTTACCTGTCCGGCAGGGTGCCTCCGATTTCAGAAGAGGATGTACCACCGCCGCCGGCGTGCCTTCCGGGGCGGCTCCGGGACCGGCTCCCCGGCCACGATCGCGCTCGGCGCCTCGACCGTGAGGAAGCGCGCCAGGTCGTCGTCCTCGAGCGCCGCCGCCGCCGCCGCGAGGCCCGCCTCCCTGATGTCCGGTGTGTGCGCGTCGCTCGCGAGCACATGGGCGAGGCCGAGCTCCAGGAGCTTGTTGGCCGCCGCCTGCGAGGAGCTCCCGATGCGCCCGTCGAGCGACGCCGCTGTGAGCTGCACGAGCGCGCCCATCCGCACCGCCTCGGCGAGCCGCGCCGGCTTGGACTGAACCTCGCGGTTGCGTTCGGGGTGGGCGAGGATGGGCAGGAGCCCGCGCAGACCGAGCCCGTAGACGGTCTCTTCCAGCCCGGCGGGCCAGCCCGTGTACGGGAACTCGAGCAGGAGATAGCGCCCGGACTGGGCGAGCGTGAAGCGGCGGAGCCCGTCGTCGTCGAGCGAGGCGAGCATGCCGAGGTCGATCTCGCCGCCGGGCAGCACCTCGACGTCGATTCCCTCCGCGAGGAAGTCCTCGCGCAGGCGCGAGACGCCGCGCTCCATCTCCTCCGCCCGCGTCGGGTAGTCGCTGCGCACATGAGGCGTGGCGGCGATTGCGGTCACGCCGTCCTCGGCCGCCCTGCGCGCGAGCGCGCGGGCGTCCTCGACCGTGCGCGACCCGTCGTCGAGGCCCGGGAGGATGTGGGAGTGGAGGTCGATCATCTTGGCGTCGACGGCTCGTAGGATACGGTTGCCGCGTGAGACCCCCGCTCGAGCAGGCCTTCCCGCGGCCGTCAGTGCTCGGAGTGGTGAACGTCACGCCCGACTCCTTCTCCGACGGCGGCCGCTTCCTCCGGCCCGATGCCGCGGTCGCCGAGGCGCGCGGCCTCCTCGCCGAAGGCGCAGCCATCGTGGACGTGGGCGGCGAGTCGACGCGTCCCGGCTCCGAGGGCGTCTCGCTCGAGGAGGAGCTGGCGCGTGTGGAGCCTGTGATCGAGCGCCTCGCCGACGCTCCGCTGTCCATCGACACCTCGAAGGCCGACGTGGCGCGCAGGGCACTCGAGCTCGGCGCCTGCATGGTCAACGACGTGACGGCGCTGCGCAGCGAGCCCGAGCTCGCGGGCGTGGTCGCAGACGGTGACGCCTATCTGTGCCTCATGCACATGCTCGGCGAGCCCCGCACGATGCAGGACGAGCCGCGCTACGACGACGTCGTCTCCGAGGTGAAGGCCTTCCTCGAGGAGCGCCTCGCCTTCGCCGTCGACGCGGGGATTCCCGAGGAGCACATCTGCCTCGACCCCGGCATCGGCTTCGGCAAGACGGTCGAGCACAACGTCGAGCTGCTGGTGCGTCTCGACGAGCTCGCCGCCCTCGGGCGGCCGGTGCTCGTGGGGGCCTCGCGGAAGCGTTTCCTCGGCCGCCTGCTCGGCGATCCCGACGCGCTCACGGGCCCCGTCTCCGCGAGCGTGGCGGTGGCCGTGCTGGCCTACGAGCGGGGCGCGTCGCTCTTCCGCGTGCACGACGTGCGCGAGCACGTGGAGGGCCTCACGGTCGCGGGCGCCGTCGCGGGGGCAGCATGAGCGTCGCTCGGTTCGACCTTGCTCCCGTGGGGGAAACCATGTTTCCCCCACGAGCCCCCTTCTTTGATGCAGTGAGGGAACCTCCCGGTTCCCTCACACACCCTCCACACGCTCACGGGCCGGTGGGCCCGTGAGCGAGATCGTGATCGAGGTCCAGGGGCTCGATCTGCGCGGGTTCCACGGCGCGCTCGAAGAGGAGCGGACGACCGGTCAGCAGTTCGTCTTCGACGTAACGCTCGTCGTTCACGACGCCGGCGTGCGCTCCGACCAGCTCGCCGACACGGTCGACTACACGGAGGTCGTCGATCGCATCCGCGCCGTCAGCGACAGTCGGCGGTTCAACCTCATCGAGGCGCTCGCCGCCGCGGTGGCCGACGACCTGCTCGACAACTTCCCTGTCTCCGTGGTGCGCGTCCGGGTGCGCAAGCCAGAGGTCAGGCTCGACGCCCCGGTCGAGTACACCGCCGCCACGGTCGAGCGCGGCCCCCGCTAGGCCCGTGCGCGCCTTCGTCGGGCTCGGGAGCAACCTCGGCGACCGGGAGGCGACGATTCGGCGGGCGGTCCAGCTGCTCGGCGAGCGCCCTGGGATTGACGTCGCCGCCGTCTCCACGCTGCGCGAGACCGACCCGGTCGGCGACGAGGACCAGCCGCGCTTCCTCAACGGCGTCGTCGCGCTCGAGGTCGACCTCACCGCCCGGGTGCTCCTCGACGAGCTGCTCGCGGTCGAGCGCGAGCTGGGGCGGGACCGAACGCGGGAGACGCGCTGGGGCCCGAGGACGATCGATCTCGACCTCCTCCTCTACGGCGACGAGACGGTCGAGGAGCCGGGGCTCTCGGTCCCGCACCCGCGCCTCGCGGAGCGGCAGTTCGTACTCGAGCCGCTGCACGAGCTGGAGCCCGACCTGACCCTCCCGGACGGCCGGGCGGTGCGGGAATTGGTGGCCCCGGCGCTAGAATGACGCGCATGTCCCACCTCGACGAGCTCGACGAGTACGAGGCCGACCTCGAGCTCCGCCTCAAGAAGGAATACTCGGCGGTCTTCAGCCTCTTCCGCTACTGCATCGTCACGCAGGACTCGACGTACCTGTGCAACCGGCACGAGCTCAGGGTCCTGCCGCAGACCACCTATCCCTTCTTCCACCTGACGATGGAAGACGTCTGGGTGTGGGACAAGAACCGCCCGACCCGGATCATCCCGCGCGCTGAGGTCTACACGTCCAGCGACGTGACGATCGAGGAGCTGCGCGGCGAGGGGGACGGGCCGGCGCTCACCCCCGAGGCGCTCGCGCAGAAGCTCGGCGAGACCCTCGGCGGGGACGAAGAGATCTCCTAGCCAGGGCGCCCCATGCTCCTCGCCGTCGACGTCGGCAACACGCAGACGGTCTACGGGCTCTACGACGGAGAGCGCCTGGCCGAGCACTGGCGCGTCACCACCGAGGCTGAGCGGACCGGCGACGAGCTCGGCGTCCTCGTCGGCAGGCTGCTCGAGCTCCGCGACGCCGGGTTCGAGGACATCGGCGGCGTCTGCCTCTCCTCGACCGTCCCGCCGCTCGTGCGCGCCTATGAAGAGTTCGCGCGCGACTACGTCGAGGCGAGGCTCCTCGTCGTCGGCCCCGGCACGCGAACCGGGATCCCGATCTCCTACGACGACCCGCGCGAGGTCGGCCCCGACCGCATCGCCAACGCCGTCGCCGCGCGCGAGCGCTACGGCGCGCCGTGCATCGTGGTCGACTTCGGCACCTCCACGAACTTCGACATCGTCTCCGCGGAAGGGGAGTACGTCGGCGGCGTCCTCGCGCCGGGGATCGAGGTCTCGATGGAGGCGCTCTTCGCCCGCGCCGCGCGGCTCGTGAAGGTCGACTTCACGCCGCCGCCCTCCGTGATCGGGAAGACGACCGTCAGCGGGCTCCAGTCGGGCCTCGTCTACGGCTTCGCCGGCCAGGTGGACGGCATCGTCAAGCGCATCCGCGCCGAGATCGGAGACGCGGCGCCCGTCGTGGCGACCGGCGGGCTCGCCGAGCTGATCGCCCCGCACGCGGAGACGATCGACAAGGTCGACCCGCTCCTGACGCTGGAGGGCCTCCGGCTCGTCTGGGACCTGAACGGCTAGTCGGCGCCCTGAGCGCGCGCGGCCGTAGCGAGCGCCTGGGGTCGGCGCCACGGCGGTGCCAAAGCCGCGCGTGGCAGGAGACCCGTTAGCGCTACGCCTTGTCCGTTACCGGAAGGCTGACTCGCCGTCGGGCGCGGCGACGCTGCGCTCCCTGACGACCACCGTGTCCAGGTGGGCCCGGGAGAGCGGGCTCGCCCACAGGCCTTCGATCCAGGGGCGGCGCAGGAGGATGGAGCGCGGGTAGCCGATCGGGAGGATGGCCGCGTGCTCGCCCACCCAGAGGTGGTCGACCTCGTGGTAGACGCGCATGCGCTCGCCCTGGTCGCGCAGCGAGCGGCCCTTGGCGAGGAGCTCGAGGATGTCGTCGTCGCAGTAGAACGGCCAGCCGTGCGTGAGGAGCCCTCGGAAGAAGCCGTCGGGATCCGGGTAGTCGGCCGTCCAGCCGCTCCACCACATGTCGGCGTCGGCGATCACGTCGCAGTCGACGTGCTCGCGAACCGACGTGACCCTGATGCGTGCGCCGATCGGCTTCCACAGCTCGGCGATCTCGTCGAGCGGCTGGAGCCAGTGCGGGACGACGAGGTGGATCTCGGGTAGGCCCTTGCCGCCGGGATAGCCGGCCTCCGCGAGCAGTTCGCGAGCCCGGTCTAGGTCGTACTCGGCGCCGACCCGGTGGGAGTGGGCGGGCATCGCCGGCGGGATCGCGCCTCCGCGGCTCGCCGCGCGCGACAGCGTCGGGAAGGTGTTCAGCAGCGCCTCGCGGTCGACCGCGTGCGAGAACGCCTTGCGCACGTGCTGGTTCGAGAACGGCGAGTGGTCGGTGGAGAACCCGATGTACTGGAGACCGAGCTCCGGGACGATGTCGCCCATCGTGTCCGGCTCCTCCTCGGAGACCGGGTCGTAGACGTGCAGGAGGTCGAACTTCCCCTCCCGCCAGCCCTCGACCATCTGCGCGCCCTTGGGATAGAAGGAGAAGTGGATCTCGCCGACGTTCCCGTGCGCGCCGCTCCAGTGCGGGTTCGCGCGCAGCAGCGCGTGGTCGTCGTCGAACTCGACCAGCATGTACGGGCCGTTGCCGACGAGGTTCTCGGGCTTCGCCCAGTCGTCGCCGAGCGCCTCGCAGCGGTGGCGCGGCCACGGGAAGGCCCACGGCGAGCAAAGGATGTAGGGGAAGTAGCTCCGCGGCTCGCGGAGGCGGACCTCGAGCGTCCGGTCGTCGAGCGCCTCTGCGGCCTCGACGTCCTCCATCAGGAAGGCGGTGCGCGTCTTCAGCTCGCGCATCTGGCCCCAGGCGAACGCGTAGTCGTCCGCGGTGAGCGGCTCGCCGTCGCTCCACTTCGCTCCTTCGCGGATCCGGAACAGGTAGGTGAGCCCGTCCGAGGAGACGCGGAAGTTGTCCGCCATCGCCGGCACGACGTTCAGTTCCGAGTCGACCATCAGGAGCCCGCGGAAGAGCAGCTCGGAGAAGTAGCCGGCCTCGGTCGTGTAGACGTCGCCGGGGGCCAGCTCGCTCGGGCGGTTGGACGCGGTCTCCAGCCTCTCGGTGGCCGGCAGGCGCGGATCCTCGCCCACGCGGCACGAGAACGCCTCGTCGTACATCTCCTCGGCGCTCTCGAAGTCGAAGGCGAGGTGGTAGGCGAGCGCCATCTTGAAGAGCGTGTCGCGCGCCCGGCGCTCGTCGCCGACGCGCGCCAGGAACCCGCGCGCCCTGCGGTAGTGCTCGAGCGCCTCCTTGTCGGCGTAGACGGCGCGGGCGGCGTCGCCGGCCTTCAGGAGGTAGTCGACCGCCTTCTCGGGCTCGTCTGCCTCCTCGAAGTGCCGGGCGAGAAGCCCGTAGGCCTCCTCCGGCGACTCCTTGTAGATCTCTTCGAGCGCCTCGCCCACGCGCTTGTGCAGCTTGCGGCGCTGCGTGTCGACGAGGCTCGCGTAGGCGACCTCCTGCACGAGTCCGTGGCGGAAGCGGTACTCGGGGTTCGGCCGGCGGCGCTTCTCGACGATCAGATCGAGCCGCTGCAGGTCGGTCAGTGCCTGCATGAGCTGGTCGCGGTCGACGAGCCGCTCGAGCAGCGGCAGGCCGAACGTCCGCCCGATCACCGCTGCGATCGAGAGCACCTCGCGGGTCTGGCGGTCGAGCCGGTCGAGGCGTGCCTGCAGCGTTCCCTGGACGAGGGCGGGAATGGAGAGCTCGTCCTCGGAGACCGCGAGCTCCCACCCGCCGTTGCGGCGCTCGAGCACGCCGCGCTCGACCAGGTCGCGGAAGGCCTCCTCGAGGAAGAACGGGTTCCCGCCCGAGCGCTCGGCGAGCAGCTCGGCCACCGACTCGGGCAACTCGCCGTCGGCGGCGTTGGAGACGAGCACGCGCGAGGAGTCGGCCGGGAGCGGTCGCACCTCGATCTCCCGGTAGCGGTGCGGATAGCGCTGGCGCGCGAGCTCGCCGAGCCTCCAGGAGCCGTGCTCGCGCTCGGGGCGGTAGACGAAGAAGAGGGCGACCGACGTCTCGTCGGTCATGCCGAGGATCGACTCGAGAAGCTCGAGCGTCGCCTCGTCGGCCCAATGCAGGTCCTCGAAGACCAGGCACAGCGGCTCCTCGTCGGCGAGCTTGCAGACGAGCTCGAAGAAGACCTCGAACGTCCGCGATTGGATGCTCTCGCGGTTGAGCTCCCGGATCGCCTGCGTCGCCTCGGGCTCGAGCGTGACGCCGACGAGGTTGGCGACGAACGGGTAGGCCTCGTCCGCCTCCTCCCGGCCGAGGAGGTGGGCCAGCTCGGCCTTCAGCTCGAGCCGGACGCGGGCCTCCGGGGTCGAGGCGCCGACGCCGAGCCACTCGCGCAGGAGCTCTCGGATGGGCCAGTACGGGAAGGTCTGTGCGTAGGAGACGCCGCGCGCCTCGATGAAGCGCACGCGGTCGCGATAGCGGTCGCGGACCTCCCAGACGAGGCGGGTCTTGCCGATCCCGGGCTCGCCCATGATGGAGACGATCGCGCCGCGGCCCTCGACGAGCGCGTCCATCGTCCGCTCGAGGACGGTCAGCTCGAAGTCGCGCCCGACGATCGGCAGGCTCGGCGCCGCGGCCTCCGCTTCGCGGATCCGCGAGACGCGAAAGACGTCGAGCGGCTGGCTCGCGCCCTTGATGTCCTGCGGGCCGAGCTCCTCGAGGTCGAAGCCAGTCTCAACCTGTCGCTTCGTCGTCGGGCCGATGAGGACGCCTCCCCGGTCGGCGAGCTCCTGCAGGCGGGACGCGATGTTGACGGTGTCCCCGAGAGCGTTCCAGGGGTCGTAGCGGTTGTCGCCGTCCTGCTGGACGCCGACGACGACCGGCCCCGTGTTCACGCCGATGCGGACCGAGAGCTGGACGTCGTACGCCGCCTCCACCTCGTGGGCGTACTGGGCCAACGCGCGCTGGATGGCGAGCGCGGCGCGCAGGGCGCGCTCGGCGTCGTCCTCATGCGAGACGGGGACGCCGAAGAAGGCGAGCATCTCGTCGCCGACGAGCTGCGCCACGGTGCCGTCGAAGCGCCGGACCTGCTCGGTCATGATCCGCATCACCTCGTCGATCAGGAACTTCGAGCGCTCCGGGCCGAGCTTCTCCGCGATCGCCGTCGAGCCGACGACGTCCGCGACGAGGACCGAGACGATCCGCCTTTCACCTGTTGCCACCGCCATAGGGGAAGTTATAGCTGCGTGACGGTGGGAACTAACCCCCGCCGTAGGCGGAGATCGGAAGATCCAGGAGGACGTCCTCCTCGGCGGGGAGCTCGCCCTCGAGGCGGGCGAGAGCTTCGATCGCGCCGGGGGCAGCCGCGAAGAGCCGTTCCTCGACCTCCGCGAGGGTCGCCAGCTGTACGAGCTCCTGCTTGAAGGGCTTCGGGAAGCGCCCGCGACCGAGGTACCAGCCGTAGAACTTCTTCAGGAAGCCGGTCGCGCGGTGCTCGCCGAGCTCGTGCAGGGTCGCGCGCATGAAGAGGACGAGCTCCGCGACGACCTCCTCGCGCGCCGGCTCGCCTGCGCGCGTGCCGGCGATCTCGCCGACGGCCCACGGGTTCCCCTGCGCGGCGCGTCCGACCATGACGGCCGCGCAGCCGGTCTCGTCCAGGAGCTCCTGCGCTCGCTCGCGCGAGGTGACGTCGCCGGAGGCGACCACGGGCACGTCCACCAGCTCCACGAGCTCGGCGGTGAGGGAGTGGTCGGCCGTGCCGGTGTACATCTGCTTGGCCGAGCGTGGGTGGAGCGTGAGCGACGCAGCGCCCGCGTCCACCAGCTGCGGCCCGACCGCGAGCGCGGCGCGCGATCCGTTGGCGAGCCCGCGGCGCATCTTCACGGTCACGGGGACGGAGACCGCCGAGGCCACCGCCGAGACGATGCGCACGGCGCGCTCGGGGTCCTCGAGGAGCGTCGCGCCCGCGCCGGTCTTGGTCACCTTGCGCACCGGGCAGCCGAAGTTGATGTCGACGATGTCGGCGCCGGCGTCCTCGACCATGCGGGCCGCCTCGACCATCACGTCGGGCTCCGAGCCGAAGATCTGCACGGCGAGCGGGGCTTCCTCGCGGCTCAGGCGCAGGTAGCCGAGCGTCCGTTCGTTCCCGTGGCTCAGCCCCGCGCAGCTGACCATCTCGGAGCACACGAGCCCGGCGCCGAAACGGCGGCCCTGGCGCCGGAAGGCCTGCACGCTCACGCCCGCCATCGGCGCGAGCACGACGCGGCTCGGGATCTCGACGGAGCCGATGCGCCACGGGGACTGGATGTCGACTGCCATGGCCAAGGGAATCGTAGCCAGGTGGAGAAAAAGAGAGGCTTGACGTAGCGGCTACAATGCCGCCTTCGGCGGCGCACGGTAGCGCCGCATTTCCCTGTCTGGGGGCCTGGAGGACATGGTCGTGAAGGAAGTGATTCTCACTCCTGAGGGTCATAAGAAGCTGAAGGCAGAGATCGAGCATCTCTCCACCACCAAGCGCCGCGAGGTCGCGGAGCGGATCAAGCAGGCGCGCGAGTTCGGCGACATCGCGGAGAACTCCGAGTACGATGACGCCAAGAACGAGCAGGCGATGCTGGAGCATCGGATCGCCACGCTTCAGGAGCGCCTGAAGAGCGCCCGCGTGATCGAGAAGAAGGAGATCACCACAGACGTCGTCAGCGTCGGGACGATCGTGCGTCTGCGCGATGTCGACGCGAAGGAGACGATCGAGTACGCGATCGTCGGGTCGGCCGAGGCCAACCCCGCCGAGAACAAGCTCTCGAACGAGTCTCCTGTCGGCCGGGCCATCCTGGGCCACAAGAAGGGCGAGACCGTCGAGGTCGCCGCTCCCCGCGGGAAGCTCAAGTACAAGATCATGGAGATCAAGGCCGCGTAGCCCTGGGCTCGCGGCTTTCGATCACCCAACTCTCCCCGCGGGACAAGCTCCGCGGGCGCATCTAGACTCGCCGCCATGGCGAAGACGGCGCCCACGTCGCTGGCCAAGCGCTTTCCCGACCGGGACGAGGTCGCGGCCGTCCGGGCCGAGGCCGACGCGCTCGAGGCCGGCGCCGAGGCCGGGGAGACGCGGCGGCTTGGCGGGTCGCATCCTGGGGCGGCGCGGGCACGGCAAGCTCGTCTTCCTCGACCTCGTCGACCGCTCCGGGCAGATCCAGCTCCTCTGCTCCGCCGAGCGGACGGGGCCGGTCGAGCTCGACCTCGGCGACGTCGTCGGGGCGATCGGCAAGGCGGCGAAGACGCGACGCGGAGAGCCGTCGCTCGCCGTCGACGAGCTCGTCCTCCTGGCGAAGATCAAGCGGCCGCTCCCGGACACCTACCACGGGCTCGTCGACGCGGAGACGCGCTATCGCAAGCGCTACCTCGACCTGCTCGTCAACGAGGACGCGCGGCGGGCGTTCGAGCTGAGGAGCCGCATGGTCGCCGCCATCCGCCGACGGCTCGACGAGGCAGGGTTCATCGAGGTGGAGACTCCGGTGCTCCAGCCGCGCTACGGCGGCGCCTTCGCCGATCCGTTCGTCACTCACCACAACGAGCTCGACGCCGACCTCTACCTCCGCATCGCGACCGAGCTCTACCTCAAGCGCCTGATCGTCGGCGGGCTCGAGAAGGTCTACGAGATCGGCAAGGACTTCCGGAACGAGGGCATCTCCTACAAGCACCAGCCCGAGTTCACGATGCTCGAGTGGTACGAGGCGTTTGCCGACTACGCGGACACGATGACGCGCATCGAGGAGCTCGTGGCGGCCGTCGCCGTGGACACGACCGGCTCGACGGAAGTCGAGTTCCGGGGCAACCGCGTCAACCTGGCGCCACCGTGGCAGCGACTCAGGCTCGCCGACGCGCTCGAGGAGCTCGGGCTCTGGACTCGCGACGAGGCCGACCTGCGCGCCCGCCTCGAGGAGCGCGGCGTCGACGCCTCCGCCGACCGCTCGTGGTCGCAGCTCGTCGACCACGCGCTCAGCCACTTCATCGAGCCCGAGCTGATCCAGCCGACGATCTTGCACGACTACCCGGTCGAGCTCTCTCCCTTCGCGCGGACGATGGACGACGACCCGTCGTTCACCGAGCGCTTCGAGTACTTCGCCGCCGGGATGGAGCTCGGGAACGCCTACTCAGAGCTGAACGATCCAGACGAGCAGGCCCGGCGCTTCGAGGAGCAGGCCGCGGCGATCGGCGGCGTGCAGGGCGATCCCGACTTCGTGGAGGCCCTCTCCTACGGGATGCCGCCCACGGGCGGGCTGGGGCTCGGCATCGACCGCCTGGCGATGCTCCTCACCGGGCGGGAGACGATCCGCGACGTCATTCTCTTCCCGGCGCTCCGGGCGCGCGAAGATTGAGGGCCGCGGGCGACACCGAGCCCACGGTCTCGGTCGTCGTCCCGACGCTCGACCGGCCCTCCCGCTCGGCTGCGGTCGTCCGGGCGATCCTCGGCGGCGAGGCGCTCCCGCTCGAGATCGTCGTCGTCGACCAGAGCGAGGACGAATCGACGAAGCGTGCCCTCGACCTGATCGGCGACGATCGGGTGCGCCACGTGCCGCTCCGGCCGCCTTCGACCTCAGCCGCACGCAACGAGGGCGCCCGTCTCGCCCGCGGCGAGTACGTGGCCTTCCTGGACGACGACGTGGAGATCACCACGAGCTGGCTCGCGGCGCTCATCTCGGAGATCGCCAAGCTCGGCCGCCCGGACGCGCTCTTCGGCGAGGTGCATGCACCCGAGGGCTTCGCGCCCGATCGCACGCACCTGCCCGTCAGTGTCTTCCACGTCGAGGAGGCGCGCGTGTGGGAGAACGTCGTCCACCCGGCCCGTGTCGGCTACGCGGCCAACTTCGTCTGCCGGCGGGAGGTCTTCCTCGCGAGCGGCGGCTTCGACACGCGCCTTGGGCCGGGCTCGCGCTTCCCCGGTGCGGAGGACATGGATCTCGGCTACCGGCTGCTCAAGTCGGGCTACCGGATCGCCTCCACGCCGGGGTTCGAGATCGTCCACGAGCAGTGGCGCGAGCCGAACGACCTGCCGCGGCTCTTCTACGGCTACAACCTGGGCGGCGCGGCCTTCTGCGCCAAGCACCTACGCTCCGGCGACCTGCGCCCGCTGCGCTTCCTGCTCGTCCAGGTGGGCGGCGACGCCCGCATGGTTCTGAGCGCGGTGAAGCGGCGGTCGAGGGTCCGCGCGCGCGTCGCGGCGGCCCGTACGGCGGGGACGTGGAGCGGCCTCGCGCTCGGGCTCAGGAAGCTCGGCGGCGAGTCTGCGCCAGACCGCGGTACTTCCCCAGGATCCCCGCCATCCGGCGGTAGTTGAGCCGGTGGAAGAGCGCCGAGTGGCGCTCGTCGGGAGGCGTCCACCACTCCTCGAGCGCGTCGCGGGCCCGGTAGGGCGGGAGCGGGGCGAACTCGGCCAGCCCACGGGTCTCCAGCCGCTTGCGGCGGTACTGGAAGAGGGCGCCGCCGTCCCACTGGTGGGAGAGGTCGACCCAGAGCGCGGGGTCGTACGCGACCACCCAGCCGTGCTCCGTCACCCACATCGCCCACTCACGGTCCTCGGAGCTCGTCAGCCCGGCGGCGAAGGGGTGCTCGCGCCAGAGCTCGGCACGCCACGAGGAGGCGTGGTTGGAGAAGCCCCAGAGAAGGTGAGCCCGCACGTGTGCGGCGTCCTGGTAGAAGACCTCGTCGGCCTTCGTCCCGTCGGGCAGCGTCTGGATCCCGTTCGTCGCCGCCACGTCCGGGCGCTCGTAGTGGCGCAGCGAGCGCTCGACCCAGTCGTCGCCCTCGGGGGCGCAGTGCGCGGAGAGGGAGAAGTGGAACGGCGCCCGGGCGACCTCGGCACCGCAGTTGAGGCTGTAGCCGTACGTGAAGGTCTCGGCCGGGATCTCGACGAGCCGGTCGCACCAGCGCCTGCGCGATCTCGACCGTGCCGTCGCTCGACCCGGAGTCCACGACGACGATCTCGACGGGAACCGTCTGGCGCCGCAGCGCCTTGAAGGTTCGCTCGATCCCGCGCGCCTCGTTCTTGGCGCGGACGATCACGCTTGCGCGCGGCTCCGGCATGGTCTGAAGTCAGGATAGAACAGTGCCCCTCCAGGCAATACCAGCCTGCCCCTGCCCCGCGATCACGCGGCGCTGGAGCACACCCTCGCCCTTACCAAGGCTTCTAGCCTTGGCTGCGGACGAGTGCGCACTCCAGCTTGGTGCTCGCGACGCAGGAGCTTGGCAGCATCACCTGAAGGAGCACTAGTGGAAGAGAAAGCCATACGCGGGATCCCCTGGACGTTCCTCACGCTCGCGGGGAGCCGCCTCGTCCAGATCGCGGGCACCGTCGTCCTCGCGCGGCTGCTCGTGCCCGAGGACTTCGGCCTCGTCGCGCTCGCGCTCACGATCTCGATCTTCCTCGGCCTCGTCGCGAGCCTGGGGCTCGGCGGCGTCTTCGTCGTCGAGCAGGACCTGAACGAGCGGGAGAAGGGGACGTACCTGACGATGTTCCTGCTCATGGGGGCGGCATTCGCCGTCGTCATGGCCGTGCTCTCGCCGCTCGCGGCGCGCTTCTTCGACGAGCCGCAGCTGGACGAGATCGTGCTCGCGCTCTCGGTGATGGTCTTCTTCAGCGGAGGCCTGAACTGGTTCTACGAGGCGCTGATGCAGCGGGAGCTCGAGTTCCGCAACCGCTTCGTCGCCCAGATGGTGCAGGCCTTCACCTACACGGGCATCGGGGTGCTCCTGGCGGCGCTCGGTGCCGGAGTGTGGAGCCTGGTCGCCGGCCAGATCGTGTCCGCGGTCGCTTACGCCGTCGCGCTCCTCTGGCTGGCGCCGTACCGCGTGCGGCCCGCGTTCGACCGGGCCGCAGCCGCGCACGGCGTGCGAGAGGGGCACGGCTTCCTCGTCCAGGTGGTGACGAGCTTTGCGGCGCAGAACGTGGACATCGTCGTCGTCGGCCGCGTGCTCGGGGCGGCCCGCCTGGGCTACTACTCCATGGCGTTGCGGCTCTCCGAGCTTCCGAACTGGGTGATCGCGGAGTCCGTCTCCAAGGTGACCTTCCCCGGCTTCGCCCGCATGCGTAGCCGCGGGGAGGACGTGAGGCCGGCGTTCCTCTCCGCCCTGAAGCTCGTCGCGTTCGCCACCTGCCCGTTCGGAATCGTCCTCTCGGGCGCTGCCGAGCCGATCACGCTCGTCGTCTTCGGTGAGCAGTGGGCCGGGATGATCGGGCCGCTCGGCGTCCTCGGCATCTGGGCGGCGGTGAAGCCGGTGCGGGGGACGATCGCGTGGTTCCTCAACTCGATCGGCCACCAGGCGCTGCTCGGGAGGATCTCGCTCGCCGTGCTCGTCCTGCTCGTCCCGACCGTCTGGGCGGCGGCGCGCTTCGGTGGGGTGACGGAGGTGGCGTGGGTCGTCCTGGGCGAGTCCGTTGTTGCCACCGCTGCGCTCGCCTGGTTCGCGCGCACGCGTGCGGGAGTCTCGCTCGGCCGCCAATGGCAGGCGCTCGCCAGCGTCGCCTTCGCCTGCCCGGTCGCCTGGATTGCGTGCCGCGCGGTCGCGGAGGCGACCGGAGACGCCGTCGGCGTGGTCCAGCTCTGCGCCCCGCTCGCGGTCGGGCTCGCCACCTACCTGGCCATGGTCCTCCTCGTCGACCCCAAGCTTCCCCGGCACGCTCTGGGCCAGGCGCGGCGCATGGTCAGCCGGACGGCGCTGGCGCCGTCGTGAGCCCGAAGCAGCCCGACGTCACCGTCATCGTCGTCGCCCACGACGTGCGCGAGGAGGTGCTCGCCTGCCTCGGCTCGGTGCAGGAGCACGCGTCGCCGGTGAAGGCGGAGGTGGTGCTCGTCGACAACGCCTCGCGAGACGGCACGGCCGAGGCGGTGGCGGAGGCCTTTCCCAAGACGGAGGTCGTGACGCTGGCGGCGAACGTGGGCGTGGCTGCCCGCAACGCCGGGCTCCGGCGCGCTCGGGGACGCCTGCGGATGTTCCTCGACAGCGATGCGCGCCTGACGGCCGGCGCCCTCCCCGAGCTCGTCGGCTACCTGGACGCGAACCCGGAGGTCGGCCTCGTCGGCCCGAGGCTCGTCTACGAGGACGGCACGCTCCAGCTCTCGGCCCGGCGGTTTCCGCCTCGCCTCCTCCCGCTCATGCGACGGCCGCCGCTCGGCAGGCTCTTCGAGGACAGCGCGCCCGTGCGCCGGCACCTGATGGCCGACGACCGCCACGACCTGACCCGCGAGGTCGAGTACGTCCTCGGCGCCTGCCAGCTCTTCACGGCCGAGGCCCAGGCGGCGGCGGGGGAGATCGACCCGCGCATCTTCTTCGGCCCCGACGATGTCGACTGGTGCCTGCGCATCCGCCGCTCCGGGCGCCGGGTCGTCTACCACCCGGCGGCGACCGTGGTCCACGGTTACCGGCGGAGCTCCGCCGCGCGGCCGGGATCCCGCATCGCCCTACGCCACCTCGCCGCGTTCGCGCGCTTCCAGTGGACGTGGCGGCGCGAGCGGGCACGTCTCGTCCAGGAAGGCCGGGAGATGGACGCCAGGGCTGGTCAATTCCAAGGCCCCGAGTAGACTGAGCAAGGCGTCACTTGTCGGCGGATCAGCTCCTCATCACCCTCTGGAAGCGGAAGTGGATCGTCATCCTGACGGTCCTCATCGCGACCCTCGCGACCTACGTCGTGAGCCGCAGCCTGCCCAAGGTCTACGAGGCCGAGGCGACCCTCTTCGTCGGCAATCAGAGCAACGCCTCCAACGACTTCGAGGCGATCCAGTCCGCCCAGGTCCTCGCGCGCACGTATGCCGAGCTGATCCAGAGCGAGAACGTGGCCGACCTCGTCGCCGAGGAGCTGCCGGGTGACGAGACGGCCGGCGAGCTGCTCGAGCGGATGTCCTTCAGCCCGATCTCCGACACCCAGCTCCTCGTCGTCTCCGCCGAGGGCGACAGCCCCGAGGAGGCGGCCGACCTGGCCAACACCTACGCGCAGACCTTCGTCGAGTACGCGGACGCCGAGCTGTCGACGGAGACGAACGGCGAGGTCTCGGTCGCCGACCAGGCGCAGCCCCCGGCCGCCCCCGTCCGGCCCCGGCCGACCCTCTACGCGGCGGTCATGTTCGTCTTCGCGCTCTTCCTGGGTGCCGGGCTCGCGCTCCTGCGCGACCGGCTCGACACGCGGCTGGGCAGCGAGGACGATCTCGCCCGCGAGCTGAACGTCCCGGTGCTCGCGCGCGTGCCGAGCATCGCGCGCCGCCGGCTCTCCAGGAGCCGCGAGCAGCGCTTCCTGGAGGCCTTCCGCGTCCTGCGGACGAACATCGCGTTCCTCTCGCCCCAGGAGCCGCTCTCGAGCGTCGTCGTCGCGAGCGCTGCGGCGGCCGAGGGCAAGTCCACGTGCTCCCTCGCGCTCGCGCGCGTGATGGCGGAGCAGGGGCGCCGCGTTCTCGTCATCGAGGGCGACCTCCGCCGGCCGGCGCTGGCGCGGATGTACGAGCTCTCCGATCCGGCGCTCAAGGGCCTTCACGCACTATCTCGCGCTCGGCTGGCGCTTCGAGGAGGTCGTCCACGAGACCCCGGTCCCGAACGTCTTCCTCATGCCCGCGGGCGCAGTGCCGCCGAACCCCTCGACGCTCCTGCGCCCTGACACGCTCCAGCACCTGCTCGCCGAGGCCTCGGAATGGGCCGACTTCGTGATCGTCGACAGCCCGCCGCTCTCGGCCGGCGCCGACGCCACCATCCTCGCCCACGCCGTCGGTACGGTCATGTTCGTCGTCAACCATCGGCGGGGGTCGCGCGCGAAGGTGACCGCAGCGATCCGCCAGCTCCGCCAGTCGGACGCGAACATCGCCGGTCTGATCGTCAACGAGGTCGCCGGCTCCGAGGACTACGACCGCTACTACGGGGATGCCGTGCCCGGAGATGGAAGCGCACTCGATCCGCTGACGACCGCGCCGCCCCCCTCGTAGCCATGCTCGGAGGCGCGGCACGTCCGGCCCTTCCCCAGTGGTCGGTCGCCGGAGCGCTCGCGGCGGGAGCCGTCGCTGCCGCCGCCGTCGCGGGAGCTGTCTACGCGCTCGGCTCGTACCGTCTCGACGACCCGACGGTTCTCCCGATCGCTGCCGCCGGGCTCTTCGCAGTCGCGCTCGGGCTCTGGCGCCTCGAATACGGACTGGCGCTCCTGATCGTTCTCACGCCGTTCGCCGAGAACGCGCCGATCGCGGAGCCCGGGAACGCGAGGCTCCGGGTGGCGCTGGTGGCGTGGGCGATGGTGCTCGTGGGCATCCAGGCGGTTCGCTCGGTCGTCGGCGGCCAGAAGCTCGTCGCCCCGCCGGTGTTTGTCGGTGCCATGGCCTTCCTGGGCGCCGCGCTCGCAGCCGTCCCATTCGCCCAGAGCGAGACCGCCGCGTCGGCCAAGTTCCTCCTGCTCGCGGGCTCGGTCTTCATCTACCTGCTCATCGCCCTCTTCCTGGACGACTGGCAGAAGCTCAAGCCGATCTTCGGCGCGCTCCTCCTCGTCGGGCTGATCGTGAGCGCGCACGCGCTCTGGCAGTACACGACCGGGGATCTCTCCCGCGTCGGGTTCGTCAGCTCCACGGGCGCGGTCGAATACCGCGTCTCCTCGTTCTTCCCGCACCCGAACCAGCTCGCGGGCTTCGTCGTCCTCTTCGTCCCGCTCAGCGTCGGGCTCTACAGCGTCTTCGAGAGCAAGATCGCCAGGGCCGGTTGCGTGCTGCTGCCGCTGCTCGCCCTGCCGGCGGCGATCCTCACCTATTCGCGCGGCGTGCTCGTCGCGCTCGTCGCCCTCGTGCTCGTCCTCGCGCGGAGCAAGCGCGCCTGGCCGGCGATCGCCGCCGCCGCCGCGCTGGTCGTCCTGCTCGCGCCGGCCGCCTGGCACGATCGCGTCGCCGACGTCGGTCGCCTCGACAGGCCGGAGATCGCCACGCGCCTCGACTTCTGGGACGCCGCGCTGGCGATGTTCCAGCAGAACCCGGTTCTCGGCGTGGGGCTGAACAGCTTCGACGTCGCGTACGTCGACCTCGAGCAGACGGGGCGCAGCTTCCTACCCGGGAGCGGGCTCGCGCCGCCCGAGACGGCGCACAACCTCTACCTCAACACCCTGGCCGAGCAGGGGCTCGTGGGCATCGCGGCCCTCTTCCTCCTCATCCTCGCCGCCGGGCGCATGATCCTCGCACTGCGCCGCTCGGCCGACCCGCGCATCCGCGGCTTCGGGCTCGGCATGCTGGGCGCGGGGATCGCGCTGCTCGTCTCGAACCTCTTCGACGTGACCTTCGTGGACCCGAAGACCTCCATGCTCGCCTGGACGGTCCTGGGCGTCGGCGCGGCGCTCCAGCGGATCGACCAGCGCGCGGCGACCCCGGTGGAGTGAGGGGCGACCTCCTCTTCTACTCGGACTTCCCCTTCGGCTTCCACAACACCGAGGCCGAGGAGAAGATGAGCCGCTTCGCCGCGCGCGGGTGGCGCGTCTCCTACGTCGAGCAGCTCGGGATCCGCAACCCGGGGCCGCGACACGCGCTGCGCGCCCTCAAGCGCGCGAAGGGGCCGGAGCGCGAGGCGCCCTTCGAGGTCGTCTCGCCCAAGCTCCTGCCGCCGCGCCGAGCGCCCGGGGTAGGGAGGGTGAACCGCCGCTGGCTCGCCCGGCAGCTCCGCAAGCACGTCCGCGACCCGGCCGAGGCCGTCCTCTGGATCCGCTTCCCGACGCCCGAGATCATCCCGCTGGCCGTGAGGAGCCCGTGGCGAGCGGTCGTCTACGAGGCGGTCGACGACCACGCGGCCGGGCCCGGGATGACGGACCGCCTGCGCGAGCTCTTCGCACAGGCGGAGGAGCGCCTGCTCGCCCGGACGGACGTCGTGTTCGCGTGGTCGGAACCGATCCGCGCTGCCCTGGCCGTGCGCCATCCCAACGTCCACCTCGCCACTGCTGCGGTCGATCTCGACGAGCTCGAGCCGGTCGCGTCCGTCGCAGGCCAGGAGCGCACGGCCGTGTTCACGGGCGAGATGGGATTCCGTTTCGACGAGCAGCTCGCCGCGGCCGTGGCCGGAAGGCTCCCCGACTGGACGTTCTTGCTCGCCGGGCCTGCAAGCCCCGAAGCGGAGGAGGCGCTCGCCGCCCACCGGAACGTCGTGCTCACCGGGCGCTACGACCACCACGAGCTTCCTCGGCTCCTCGCCCGCGGCCGGGTCGCCCTCGTCCCCTACCGTCAGAACGAGTTCACGGACACACTCGTCCCCGTGAAGCTGGTGGAGTACCTCGCCGCCGGCAGGCCGGTTGTCTCGACGCCGATGCGCGCCGCCGAGGGCTTCGCCGACGCGGTGACGTTCGCGAGCGGCCCCGAGGCCTTCTCCGAGGCCGTCCGCTACGTGGGAGACGACACCGCGGAGGCGCGACGGCTGCGCGTCGAGCGCGTCCGCTCGTACTCCTGGGAGCGGAGGATCGACGAGATGGAGGCCGCGATCGAGGCCGCCGTGCATGGCTGACCTGGCCGTCGTCGTCCCGGTGCTCGACGAGGAGGGGAGCCTTCCGGCGCTCCTCGCCGACCTCGCCGCCCAGGAGCCGCCGGTGGGGGAGATCGTCGTCGTCGACGCGGGCTCGACCGACGGGACGCCGGCGCTCCTGCGCGCCGAGCAGGAGCGGCTGGCCGCGCTGCGGGTCGTGGAGGCGCCGGGAGCCACGCCCGGCCGGGGGCGCAACGTGGGGATCGGGGCCGCCCGCGCCGAGCGCATCGTCACGCTCGACGCCGGCAGCCGCGTTGGTCCCCGGTTCGTCGCAGCGCTGGCCGCGGCCGCGGACGACCTGCGCGTTGCAGTCGGCGTGAGCGAGCCGGATGCGCGCACGGCCTTCGAGCGCGCCTCGGGCTGGTTCACGCTGCGGGCCTTCAAGCCGGCCGACCAGCCCGGCCTGATCGCCGGCGAGCTCCTCCCGGCGGGGCGCAACGGGCTCTGCTTCACGCGCGCAGCCTGGGAAAGGGCCGGCGGCTATCCGCCCGAGCTCCCGTGGGGCGAGGACAAGGTCTTTGCGCGCGCTCTGCGCCGCGCGGGTCTCGAGCTCGTCGTCGTCCCGGACGCCGTCGTGCGCTGGCGCCCGCGCGGCTCTCTCCGGGCGATCTACCGCCAGTACCGCAACTACGGCCGCGGCGATGCGCTCGCGCGGCTCGACCGCCAGAACGAGCTCGTCACCTTCGGCATCTACGGAGCGGGCCTGGTGCTCGCCGTGCTCTTCGCGCTCGGCTCGCGGACGGCGGGCGCGTTCCTCGCCGCCGGCGCGGCCGGATATCTCGCCCTCTTCGTCCTCTCGGCACGGCGCTCGCTGGGCGCCGATGCCGCCCTCGCCTGGGTGCCGCCGCTCCGCCTCGTCGTCGATGTGGCCAAGATGCAGGGCTTTCTGGAGGGCGTGTTTCGCGGCGCCCGACTGCGACGGGCTTGACAACAGGAACAAGGGGAGTCAAGGTAACCGCCCTTTCCGCCGATCTTCCTCAACGTGAGCCAAGGGAAGGTAGGGGGGTTGGTCAGCAGGCCCGCATGCGTGCACGCCCCAGTACGTGCGACGCTCGTGGCTCTATCGGCCGCGCTGGCTTTCCTCGTGCTCGCTTCGCCCTCGCAGGCCGCCGAGGTCGGCGTGGTGGCGGACGTGACGTGGGGCCAGCCCCGGGCTGACGTCGACCGCGAGATCGAGCTCCTCCGCGACGCCGGCGTCCGCTGGATCAGGGCCAACGTGAACTGGGCCGGGCTCGAGCCGGACCGCAAGGGCGACGTCAACGAGTGGCTCCTGGCCGAGTACGACTACGCAATCGACCGTGCGCACGAGGCCGGGCTCCAGGTCTTGATGCCGATCGCCGACGGCGTCCCCTACTGGGCGTCTGCGGATCCCGCCAAGTACGTCGACGGCGGCGGCGCGCCGCGCTGGGAGGTCACCTACCGGCCGCAGCGCATGTCCGACTACGGCGACTTCGTCCGCTTCGTCGTCGGCCACTTCGCCCCGAAGGGCGTCCACACCTACATGATCTGGAACGAGCCCAACCACCCGCGCTTCTGGCCGTCGGGCCCCGATGCGAACGCCTACGTGCCCATGCTGCGGGCGGGCTACACCGCCGCGAAGGCGGCGAGCCCGGACGCGACCGTTCTCCTGGGCGGGCTCTCGAAGAGCGACTTCGCCTACCTCGAGGCGGTCTACCGGGCCGGGGGCGGCGACTACTTCGACGCGGTCGCCGTGCAGCCGTACACCTACGGCGTCGCCCCGACCGACTCCTGGAACGGCGTCCACGACTGGGAGGATCCGAACCGGATCTCGAGCAACGCCTTCCCGGCCATCCAGGAGGTCAGGAGCTCCATGGTCGCCTTCGGCGACGAGGAGAAGGACGTCTGGCTGACCGAGTTCGGCTACTCGACCACGACCCAGGACGGGGGCGTGTCGGCCGCGACCCAGGCTGCCTTCCTCGTCGAGGCCTACCGCTACATCGAGCGCTTCCCCTGGGTGAAGACGCTCTTCTGGTACTCGGCCCGCAACAGCCCGTTCTACGGCGACCGCGACGAGTACGAGGCGCGCTTCGGCCTCGCGACGACGGACTGGAGCCTCAAGCAGAGCTACTGGGCCCTGCGCGCATACGCGCTGCAGCTCCCGACCACCGGCCGCGTGGTCCTGCGCAAGGGAGTGCAGCGCAGCATCGCGTGGGGCTCGGCGAGGGTCACGCTCCGCGGGCGCGTCGCGCTCTCACAGGGCGCCGCCTGGCGGGTCGCCGCCGCCGCGGGCGCGGCCCAACGCACCGTCCTCGTGCAGCGGAGGACGCCCCGCGGCTGGGTCGTCGTCGCCCGCGTGCGGACGAGCTTGACGGGCGCCTTCCGTGTTCGCGTCGTCGCGCGCGGCAGCACCGTGCGCTACCGGGCGGTCGCCCGGTACGAGGGCCTCCGCGTTCGCTCGCGCGTCGTGCGAGTCTTGGTTCCCCGGTAACGCGAACCGTCGCGATAATCCGTGGATGATCGAGGTCGAGCGAGTCGACTTCGCGTCGCTTCCGACCCGGGATCTCGCGCGCATGCGCGCGTTCTACGTCGACATGCTTGGCCTGCGGCTGAACCCGAGCTCCGGCGAGCTCGAGTCCGGGAACCTGACGCTCTGCCCATGGCAACCCGAGGCGGAAGGGCTTCCCTTCGAGCCGAATCGTGCGGGTATCGCGCTGCGGGTGCCAGACGTCGGGAGCGCACGCCGGACGCTCGAAGCCGACGGTGTCGAGTTCCTCGGGGAGACGGTGGACACCGGGGTCTGCCACATGGCGTTCTTCCACGACCCCGACGGCAACGTCCTCATTCTCCACCGGCGCTACGCCCCGCCCGACGACGTGTCTGCCGAGTCGCTCTGATCGGCCCCTCCGCTCGCCGTACACTCGCCCGGCGATGAGCTTGGCAACGCGGGCCTCGACCGCCCTCGTCGGCGCGATCCCTCTCGGGATCTTCCTCGTGTGGGCGATGGTCGACGGCGGCTATCCACCGACCCTCTGGATGCCGGGCGCGCTCGCATTGCTCGGGCTGCTCGGCCTCCTCCTCTTCGGCGTGCCGCAGCTCATGCGGACGCTCCCGCGCGTGGCGCTCGCCGCCCTCTGCCTCTTCGCCGCCTACACCGTCTGGAGCGTGCTCTCGATTGCGTGGGCCGCGGACAAGGGGGAGGCCTGGGACGCCGCCAACCGGACGCTGCTCTACCTCGTGGTCTACGCCATCTTCCTTCTCTGGCCGTGGCGCGCCCGTCACGGCGCGATGCTGCTGGCGGCGTACGCGCTGGGCGTCGCGGGGATCGCCGCGGCCTCGTTCGTCGCCGCGCTCCACGCCGACGACCCGTACGCGCTCTTCATCGGCGGCCGCTACTCGGAGCCGGTCGGTTACATCAACGCCGACTGCGCGCTCTTCCTGTCGGCGGTCTGGCCCGCCGTGTTCCTCGCCTCGAGGCGCGAGACGCCGTGGTGGCTGCGCGGGCTCTTCCTCGCCTCGGCCGGGTTCCTCCTCCAGCAGGCGGTGCTGCCTCAGAGCCGGGGGTCGCTCTTCGTCTTCCCGGTCGTCGTCCTCCTCTACCTGGCCTTGGTCCCCAACCGCTCGCGCTCGCTCCTGGCCCTGGCGCCGGTCTGCCTGGCGACGCTGCTCGTCCGCGGCTCGCTCCTCGACGTGTACTCGGCCGCCCGCGGGGACACGCTGCCCGACGCCCTCGGCGCGCTCGAGGAGCCGCTCATCGGCTCGGCCGCCGCCCTCTTCGTCGTGGGCACGATCTACGGGCTGGTCGACCGTTATGCGCCGCTGCCGCCCGACCTCGCTCGGTTGGGTCGCTGGGTGCTCGGGATTGCGACCGGGCTGGCCGCGTTCATCGCCGCAGTCGTTCTGCTGGTCACGTACGGCAACCCCGTCTCGCAGGCCCAGGACGCCTGGGACGAGTTCTCCGCGGGCCAGGAGTTCGAGGAGAGCTCGTCGTACTTCGGCGCCAACCTCGGGAGCAACCGCTACGACTTCTGGCGCGTCGCCATGGGCGAGTTCCAGGACTCGCCGGTGGTCGGGATCGGCGCCGGAAACTTCGCCACGCCGTACCTCCGCGAGCGGGAGAGCGTCGAGGAGCCCCTCTATCCGCACAGCCTGCCGGTCATGGTGCTCTCTCAGACCGGGCTCATCGGCGCCCTGCTCTTCGGCGGCTTCCTCGGCTGCGCGCTCGCGGCCGTGTGGCTCGCCCGCTCACGCCGCTCGCCGCTTGGACACGCCGTCGCGGCCGCGGCGGTGGTCACGTTCGCCTACTGGGCGCTGCACGGGTCGATCGACTGGTTCTGGGAGTTCCCGGGCCTCGCGGGCCCCGCGTTCGCCTGGCTCGGCATGGCGGGAGGGCTCGAGCGCCCGGCGCCCGCGGCGGTCTCGTCCGCAAATTCCGGGAATCGCGTTTCCATGCCAGCCGCCGCGGGCTATATGTTGGCTCTCGTGGCGTCGGTTGTCTCTCTGGGGCTCCCTTGGCTTGCGGCGCGCGAAATCGAGCGCGCCGCAGACACGTGGCGGTCCGATCCCGAGGATGCGTATTCGATCCTCGACCGGGCGCGTGCGCTCAACCCGTTGAGCTCCCGTCCCGACTTGGTCGCCGGCGCGATCGCGATGCGGCAGGAGGACTTCGCCCGCGCCGAGGATTCGTTCGAGCGCGCGCTCGAACGGAAGGGAGACGACTGGTACGCCGAGCTCGAGCTTGCGATCGTGGCGGCCCGTGAGGGCCGGCGCGACGAAGCACTGTCCAGACTCGACCGCGCCGAGGAGCTCAATCCTCTCGAGGAGGCCGTCGACGTCGTCCGTGAAGGGGTTCGCTCCGGCGAGCAAGTGGACCCTCACGTGATCGACCGGATCTTCCTCCAGCGGGTCGAGGAGCGGAGCAGCTAACAGTGGATGGCACGAAGTTGACACTCGCGAAAGACCACCGATACTGTGATGTGAGTCCTTGTTGCGGCCACTTAAGCAAGGGCTCGAGCAAGTGCGGCACGAGAGAGAAGGGTTACAACCTGCGGCCAACAGATGTCCTCGTTCGGGCGCGTCGGCGAACGCCGTGCGTCCGGGAAGGAGGACGAGGAAAAGGGAGGATGAAGTGAAGCGTCTTGCGGCACTCGCAAGTGGGGTGTTCGCGTACCTGGTCTTGGCGTCCGTCGCGCTGGCACAACAGCCGACGCAGGACGGGTACGGCGGCACCGGAGGCAACATCCAGGGCGACGTCGAGGGCGGCGGTTCCCTACCGTTTACCGGTCTCGATCTGCTGCTCCTCGTGGGGGCGGGCGTCCTGCTGCTTGCGGCTGGACTCACGCTCAGGCGAGTAGGGCGGGCCAGGACCTAACCGGGAGCCCGCGCGTTGTTCGAAGGCTCCCGCGTGGAGGCTCGTGCTCTCCCGGTCCGGGTTCGTGCCCGGAGCGCCGTCGCACGCACGCGGCGGATTCAGGGCTGGACCCGTGCCTGCCTGGGAGTCGATGCTCTCATGCTCTTTGCCGCGGTCCTCGTCGCGGACCTCGGCGCCCCCCGGGCCGGCGTCCCTTCGACGCCTGCGCTCTGGCTGCTCGCGTTCCCGGTTCTGACGTTCGTCTTCATGGCGATCCGCGGCATGTACCGGCCGCGGGTCTTCCTGCGCGTTCTCGACGACCTGCGCATCGCGGTCACCGCGACGGCGCTCGCGGCGATGATCATCCTCTCGATGCGCGTTCTCGCGCACGACGACCCCTGGGTTGCCGCGCAGACGGCCCGCATCTGGGCCTTCGCCACCGTCTACCTGCTTGCGGGCCGCGTCGTCCTCTCGTGGGGTGAGCTCCGCGCCCGCCGCCGCGGCGAGTCCGTGCGCCCGACGCTCGTCGTCGGCGCCGGCCACGTCGGCCGGCTGACGGCGAAGCGGCTCCTGGAGCATCCCGAGCTCGGCCTGCGCCCCGTCGGGTTCCTGGACAAGGAACCGCGGGCCGTGGCGAACGACGACGGCCTGCCTGTCCTGGGCGCGAGCTGGGATCTCGACCGCGTCGTGCAGGAGCACGGCGTCCGGCATGTGGTCCTCTCGTTCTCGACCGCGCCGCGCAGCGTGCTCCTCAACGTGCTGAAGCGGTGCCAGGAGCTCGGCGTCGAGGTCTCGATGGTGCCGCGCTTCTACGAGAAGGTGGTCGGCCACATCGGCATCGAGTACCTCGGCGGCATCCCGCTCTTGACCGCCCAGCCGACGAACCCGCGCAGCTGGCAGTTCGCGATCAAGTACGCGGCCGACCGTCTCGTCGCCGCGCTGCTGCTCGTGCTCGTCTCGCCCGTGCTGCTCGCAGCCTCTCTCGCCGTCTGGCTGAGCATGGGGCGCCCGATCTTCTTCCGGCAGGCGCGCGCCGGCCTCGACGGCGACGTCTTCCAGATTCTCAAGCTTCGCTCGATGCGCCCGCCGTGTGCGGAAACGGGCGGCGCCGGCGAGCTCGCGCCCGGCACTGCACCCGGAGGCGTCGAGGGCGCCGACAGGCGCACGCGCGTCGGCGCCTTCCTGCGGCGAACGTCGCTCGACGAGCTCCCGCAGCTCTGGAACGTCCTGCGAGGCGAGATGAGCCTCGTCGGCCCCCGCCCGGAGCGGCCCGAATACGTCGCCCTCTTCAGCGACCAGATCGACCGCTACGGCGAGCGGCATCGCGTGAAGGCCGGCATCACCGGCTGGGCGCAGGTGCACGGCCTCCGCGGCCAAACGTCGCTGGCCGACCGCGTCGAGTGGGACAACTACTACATCGAGAACTGGTCCCTCTGGCTCGACGTGAAGATCCTGCTGCTGACGATCATCGCCATCGTCAGGCCCACGCAGGCCGAGTAGCGAGAGGCCTTGTTGCGCGGCCGGGCGTTCGTCCCGGTCGGGTCTAACCCTTCGTTCAGTACCCAAAAGGGGTACACGGCGCTTAATGGGATGCACGACCTGCGGCAAGGGGAGGCAATGAGGGGAATCGCTCGAACCGTGGTGCTGGCCGCGACGTGCGACATCGCCGTTGCGCCGGCTCTGCCGGCGCGCCCCAGTTCGCAGGAAGCGTGGGTTCCGCGCGTCAGCGCGAGATGCCCACGCGCTCGCCCGTCTTGCTGGGGTCGGGCGAGTCGCCACGGTTGGGGGGCGCTACCGACGGCTCGGGTGGCGTCCCCCGCCGTGGGCTCCTTCTAGGGCCCCGTCAAGCGGCGCGAGCGAGCAGGTAGACGCTCGCCAGCCCGGCCCACTCGCCGTACGGCTCGAGGAGCCTGCGCGTGTCCTCGGCCTCTGCCCGGCGGCCGAGCAGGGCGGCGCAGAGCTTGATGAGGCCCAGGTCGCCTACGAGACCGTGCTCGTAGCGGCCGAGCCCCTGGAGGCAGACGACGCCCGCCGACCACGGGCCGAGCCCGCGCTCGCGCTCGATGCGCGCGACCGCGGTCTGCGTCTCCACGCCGTGCAGGCGCTCGACGTCCCATTCGCGCGAGAGGCGGATGAGGGCGTTCGCCTTGCGGGCCACGAGCCCCTGGCGGGCGAGGTGCGACGGGGAGGTCCCGCGGAAGGTCGCGCGCGTCGGAGGCAGGACGAGGTCGCCGAAGGGTGTCGCCGACCTGCGCAGGAGCCTGGCCTCCAGGTCGCGCGCCGCGCGGGCCTGGATCAGCTGGCCGCACACGGCCTTGAGGAGGGCGTGCGTGACCGTCGCGGTCCGCAGCGGCCGGAGGCCGCGCAGCCGCCGCACGGCGCGCCCGATGAGCGGGTCGTCGACGAAACGGCGAAGGAAGGGCTCGTGGTCGTCGTCGACGGCGAGCACGAAGCGGAGCTTGGCCAGCGCCGCCTCGGGCCGCTCACCCTCGATCCGGGCCGCGAGCGTCCCGTCCGGCCGCTGATGCACGCGGGCGAGCGCGGCGCAGTCGTCGGCCTCGAGCGCCACCGTCAGGACACCGTCCCGCAGGCGGCGCGTCGTGTCGCTCCTCATCCGTGCCGAGAGCGCGAGTGAGTAGGGCGGGCGCGGCACGATCGTCGTCTCGAGCGGCACGCCGCGAGACTACCGAGGCCGGAAGCCGGCGTCAGCTGCGCTGGCCGAACTCGGCCGCCACGATCGTCACGTCGTCCCAGGACCGGTAATAGCCGGCGGGCTGGTCGACGTGGACGGCGGCGACCCCGATATACCGCCACAGCGGGTTCAGGATGTTGGCGCGGTGCCCGGGGCTGTTCATCCAGTTGGTGACCGTGCGGCTCGCGGAGATGTCGGGAGCGCCCCAGGCGAGGTTCTCGCCGGCGCTCCAGGCCCTGTACCCGGGGCCGGGCCAGTACCAGCGGATCCAGGTGGAGAAGGGTGTCCAGGCCCGGTCCTGCTGCGGCGTGTAGAGCTCGTGGCGGAAGTAGCTCGATGCGCCCATCGACCGGGCGTGGCGGTTGGACGCGTCGTTCAGGCGCTTCGCGACCGTGAGGGCGCGAAGACCGTGCGACCTCCGGACCGAGTTGATGCGCTCGACGATGCTCGGCTCGAGCGGGTTGCGCTCCGTGACCATGACGGCGCCCGCCGAAGGCGCGAGCGCGAGAACGGCAAGGGCAACAGCAGCCGCAGTACAAACCTTCCCTCCCATACTCGAAAGATCGGCGGTTTCCAGGACTTCTGCCTCCCCCAACGGAGGCACCTCCAATGCACCGATCTGCCCTGGTGAAATTGACCCTCACAAGCCTTCGTCGCAGAGCCGATACGGACCGCATGGCGCGTGCGGGGAGTCCCGACCGGTTCGGTACCATAGGTCCGGCTGTCGACCGGAAAGGACGCTGAAGCTTGTTCGAACGCTTCACCGAGAGGGCCCGTCAGGTCGTCGTCCTTGCACAGGACGAGGCCAGAGCGCTGAAGCACAACTACATCGGCACCGAGCACATCCTGCTCGGCCTCCTTCGCGAGGAGGAAGGCCTCGCAGCGCGGGTGCTCGAGAGCCTCGACATCACCGTCGAGGAGGTGCGCGCCCAGGTCGCGCGCATCGTCGGCCAGGGCGACGAGGTGACGACCGGCCAGATCCCGTTCACGCCGCGCGCGAAGAAGGTGCTCGAGCTCGCGCTGCGCGAGGCGCTCTCGCTGGGCCACAACTACATCGGCACCGAGCACATCCTGCTCGGCCTCGTGCGCGAGAACGAGGGCGTCGCGGCGCGCATCCTGCTCGACTTCGACGCCGACGCCGAGAAGATTCGCAACGAGATCATCCGCATGCTCTCCGGCCCCGGCCGGCGGCAGCAGGGCGGCGCCGCCGCGTCCGGCGAGAAGGCGAAGAGCTCCAAGCTCCTCGACCAGTTCGGGCGCAACCTGACCAAGCTCGCCGCCGAGTCGAAGCTCGACCCGGTCGTCGGGCGCCAGACCGAGATCGAGCGCGTGATGCAGATCCTGTCGCGCCGCACGAAGAACAACCCGGTCCTGATCGGCGAGCCCGGCGTCGGCAAGACGGCCGTCGTCGAGGGCCTCGCCGCGCGCATCTCGGCGAACCAGGTCCCCGAGCTCCTGAAGAACAAGCAGATCTACACGCTCGACCTGGCCGCCCTGGTGGCGGGCTCGAAGTACCGCGGCGAGTTCGAGGAGCGCCTGAAGAAGGTGATGAAGGAGATCACCCAGCGCGGCGACATCATCCTGTTCATCGACGAGCTCCACAACCTCGTCGGCGCCGGCGCGGCCGAGGGCGCGATCGACGCGGCCTCCATCCTCAAGCCGGCGCTCGCGCGCGGGGAGCTTCAGACGATCGGCGCGACGACGCTCGACGAGTACCGCAAGTACCTCGAGCGCGACGCGGCCCTCGAGCGCCGCTTCCAGCAGATCCGCGTCGACGAGCCCTCCGTGGACGACACCGTCCAGATCCTGCGCGGCCTGCGCGACCGCTACGAGGCGCACCACCGCTGCACGATCACCGACGAGGCCCTCCGCGCCTCCGCGGTCCTCGCCGACCGCTACATCCAGGACCGGCACCTGCCGGACAAGGCGATCGACCTCATCGACGAGGCGGCCTCCCGGATGCGCATCAAGACCATGACCGCTCCGCCGCGCTACCGCGAGCTCGAGGACGAGATCGAGAAGGTGCGCGAGGAGAAGGAGAAGGCGATCGAGGACCAGGAGTTCGAGAAGGCCGCGAACCTCCGCGACAAGGAGCGCAAGCTCACGCAGAAGAAGCGCGAGCTCGAGGAGAAGTGGCGCACCTCCGAGGAGGT
This sequence comes from uncultured Actinomycetes bacterium, assembly GCA_963839745.1. Classification (GTDB taxonomy): domain Bacteria; phylum Actinomycetota; class Thermoleophilia; order Gaiellales; family Gaiellaceae; genus JAIBJN01. The sequence continues at coordinate 19,650 of CAWIWC010000018.1, read as the reverse complement.
CGAGCAGCCCGAGATCGGCGAGGAGGAGATCGCCGACATCGTCTCCATGTGGACGGGCATCCCGGTCTTCAAGCTCACGGAGGCCGAGTCGCAGAAGCTCATCCGCATGGAGGAGGAGCTCCACAAGCGTGTCATCGGCCAGGACCAGGCCATCGTCGCCGTCTCCAAGTCGATCCGTCGCGCGCGGGCGGGGATCAAGGATCCCAAGCGCCCGACCGGCTCGTTCATCTTCCTCGGCCCCTCGGGCGTCGGCAAGACCGAGCTCGCGCGCACGCTCGCCGAGTTCCTGTTCGGCGACGAGGACGCGATGATCCAGGTGGACATGTCGGAGTACATGGAGAAGCACTCCGTGTCCCGGCTCGTCGGCTCGCCGCCCGGCTACATCGGCTACGACGAGGGCGGGCAGCTCACCGAGGCCGTGCGCCGCAAGCCGTACTCGGTCGTCCTGCTCGACGAGATCGAGAAGGCCCACCCGGACGTCTTCAACATCCTCCTCCAGATCCTCGAGGACGGGAAGCTGACGGACGCCCAGGGCCGCAAGGTCGACTTCCGCAACACGATCGTGATCATGACGTCGAACATCGGCGCGGCCACGATCTCCAAGAACCAGTCCCTCGGCTTCTCCGTGGGCGACGACACCGGCCTCTCGTACGACGAGATGAAGGACCGGATCATGGGCGAGCTCAAGAAGGTCTTCCGCCCCGAGCTTCTCAACCGCATCGACGAGGTCATCGTCTTCCACAAGCTGACGAAGGACGAGATCAAGGTGATCGTCGACCTGATGATGAAGCGGCTGAAGGAGCAGATGGTCGAGCACGAAGCCGCCATCGAGCTCACGGAGCCGGCGAAGGAGCTGCTCGTCGACAAGGGCTACGACCCGGCCATGGGCGCGAGGCCGCTACGCCGCGCGATCCAGCGCTTCATCGAGGACCCGCTCGCGGACTTCGTGCTCGGCCGCTCGATCAAGCCCGGCTCGACCATCGTCATCGACCGCAAGGCGGACGCCGAGGATGAGGTCGACATCACGATCGTCGAGGGCGAGGCTCCCGCCGAGCCCGAGAAGGTCACCGTCCCCGCCGAGGAGCCTGCGGCGGAGGCGGACGTCGACGAGCCCTCCGACGACGAGTAGCCCGCAGCGGCGCGCGGTATGCCGCTGATCGAGTACGAGGACGCCTCGCCCGAGGTCCGGGCGATCTACGACGACATCATGGAGACCCGTCAGGTCGACTGGGTCAACAACTTCTGGAAGGCGCTCGCGGTCGACCCGGCCTCGCTGAAGCGCACCTGGGAGTCCGCGAAGGAGGTCATGGCGCCGGGCGCGCTCGACCCGCTCACGAAGGAGCTCCTCTACGTGGCCGTGTCGGTCACGAACGGCTGCGAGTACTGCATCGCGTCGCACTCCGCCTCGGCCCGCAAGAAGGGCATGACCGAGGAGCAGCTCGCCGAGCTGCTGGCCGTCGTCGGCATGGCGAACCAGACCAACGCGCTCGCGACCGGCTACGGCGTCCCCGTCGACGAGGTCTTTCGCCGGGAATAGAGAAGGCGGCCCTTGCGGGCCGCCTTCGGGCTAGCTCGTCCGCTCGTCCGGAGCGTCAGGCGGAGGTGTCGGAGGCTCCGGTGCGGGAGCCGGGGGAGGCGGCTCGGGTGACGGCGCGGGGGGAGGAGGCGTCGGGTCCGGCGCCGGCGGAGGCGGAGTCGGGTCGGGCGCCGGCGGCGGTGTCGGCTCGGGCCCCGCAGGCGGCGGCTCGGGGTCCGGCGTGGTCGCGGCGGTCCCGGCCGTGCTCGTCATGGCGGCGTCCTTCATGCCGGAGGCCTCGCTTCTGAGCGAGTCGACGCCGCCCGCCTCCTGTACGTTCATCCACGCCCCGATCGCGACGATGGCGGCCAGCACGAGCCCGATGTAAGCCCAGAAGGCCGTGTAGTCGTCGTCCAGAACCTTGATGAACGCGAAGACCAGGATGGCCCCTGCGATCACCGCTCCGAGCATGGCGTCCGAGACGGGCAGTCGAAGGTCGACGCCCGCAAGGCGCGCGACGAGCCACGCAACGAGCGCGACGGTGAGGAGTCCGAGCAGGATGCCCCAGAAGCCGTGCCACGCGTTCCAGCTGAAACCGGTGTCGATCGTCAAGCCCTCCTCGACCTCGATGTCGAAGTCCTGCCAGGGGAGGAATGTGTCGACCAGCAGCAGCAGCCCGGCCACGAACATGATCTGACTGCCGCGCGAGAGCGCGTTGAACCTTTCCAAGGCTCGGCCTCCTTCTAGAAATGATGTGGAGCGGTGTTCCGCCGGTGACAGCCGAGTCCTGCCTCGCGCATCTCGGCACGGTCCAGGCACGAAACCGCGCGCTTCGGCGTCGGACCGCCTCCATAGACTGGTTCGCCCATGGCGAAGGCAGCCGTTCAGCACGCGTGCTCGGAGTGCGGGTACACGACGGGCAAGTGGCTCGGGCGGTGCCCCGCCTGCGACGGCTGGGGGACCTTCGTGGAAGAGCGCGCCCTCTCGGCCGCCCCCGGGGTGCGCGGCGCCACTGCCCAGGGCAAGCCGCTCCTGCGCCTGGTCGAGGTCGAGACCGCCGACGCCGAGCGCATTCCGACCGGCGTACCGGAGCTCGACCGCGTGCTGGGCGGCGGGCTCGTGCCGGCCTCGCTCGTCCTCGTCTCGGGCGATCCCGGTATCGGCAAGTCGACCCTCCTGCTCATGGCGCTGCGCTCGCTCTCGCGGGAGCGGAAGGTCGTGCTCGTCACGGGCGAGGAGTCCTCGGCCCAGGTGAAGCTGCGCGCCGACCGCCTCGGCGGCGCGGGCGACGTGCACATCCTCGCGGAGACGAACCTCGACGAGGTCTGCGCGACGCTCGAGCGAGAGCGGCCCGAGGTCTGCGTGGTCGACTCCGTGCAGACGCTCTACGCCCCCGAGCTCGGCTCGGCGCCCGGCTCGGTGGGCCAGGTGCGCGAGGCGGCCGGACGCTTCCTGCGCGTCTCCAAGGAGCAGGGCATCGCCACCTTCCTCGTCGGCCACGTCACCAAGGAAGGCGCCGTTGCGGGCCCGCGCGTGCTCGAGCACCTCGTGGACTGCGTCCTGCACTTCGAGGGCGACCGCTACCGCTCGCACCGCGTCCTGCGGGCGGTCAAGAATCGCTTCGGCTCGACGAACGAGCTCGGCGTCTTCGAGATGACCTCAGAGGGCCTCGTCGCCGTCGAGGACCCGTCGGAGCTGTTCGGTCGTCCCGACGACGAGCAGCCGGGCTCGGCGGTCGTCTGCACGATCGAGGGCACCCGCCCGCTTCTCCTGGAGATCCAGGCGCTCGTCTCGCCGACCGACCTGGCGATGCCGCGCCGCGTCGGCACGGGCGTCGACCCCAAGCGCCTCTCCATGATCGTGGCCGTCCTCGGGCGCCACGCCGGCGTCGCCCTCGGCCAGGCTGACGTCTTCGTCAACGTCGCGGGCGGTGTGCGCGTCGACGAGCCGGGGGCCGACCTGGGCGTCGCGCTCGCCATCGCCTCGGCCGCCCGCGGGGCGCCTGTCAAGCCCGGAACGGCCTGTTTCGGGGAGATCGGGCTGACGGGGCGCGTTCGCCCTGTCAGTCAGGCGGAGCGGCGCCTCGCCGAGTGCGCGAAGCTGGGCTTCTCGGAGGTTCTCGTGCCGGAAGGCACGGAGTCCCGTGGCAGAATGCGCCTGACAGCAGCGGCCACGCTGCGACAGGCGATCACGGCGGGGCTCGATGCGAGCGGATCCTCGGAAGGATAAGACCCTCCTCTCGGCGCTCAAGCAGGTGGCGCCCGGAACGCCCCTTCGCTCGGGGATCGACGACATCATCCGCGCCGAGCACGGCGCCCTCCTCGTCATCGGGGATCCCAATGACCTCGCCTTCCTCTTCTCCGGAGGGATGCGGCTCGACCTCCCGCTGACGTCCCAGCAGCTCTACGAGCTGGCGAAGATGGACGGCGCGATCGTGATCTCGAGCGACCTCCAGAAGCTCGTGTACGCGAACGTGCAGCTCATGCCCGACGCGTCGATCGCGACGAGCGAGACCGGGACGCGGCACCGGACGGCCGAGCGCGTGGCGAAGCAGACCGACGCGCTCGTCGTCTCGATCTCGCAGCAGCGCGAGACGGTCACGGTCTTCGTCGGCGACCTGCGCTACCAGCTCGGCGAGATCTCGGACACCCTCGCGCGCACGAACCAGGCGCTGGGCACGCTCGAGACCTACCGGACGCGTCTCGACCAGGGGCTGACCCGGCTGACGGCGCTCGAGTTCCAGAGCGCCGTCGTCCTCGACGACGTGCTCGTGGTGCTGCAGCGCGGGGAGATGACGACCCGGATGGCGGAGGAGATCGAGCGCAACTGCGTGGAGCTGGGCGAGGAGGGTCGGCTGATCCGCATGCAGCTCGACGAGCTCATGGAGGACGTCCCGCGCGAGAAGGCGGCGGTCGTCTACGACTACGAGCGCTCGGGCGACCCGGCCGCGTCCTCGACCGTGCTCGAGCGCCTCTCACAGATCGACTACGCGCACCTGCACGAGTTCGAGGAGCTCGCCGAGCTGCTCGGCTACGGGCGCGACACGAACCCGCTCGACCTCAGCGTGCAGCCGCGCGGCTACCGCGTGCTCTCGCGCGTCCCGCGCCTTCCGGATTCCGTCATCCGTCACGTCGTGCGGGACTTCGGGAGCCTCGACGCGGTCGTGCGGGCGAGCCACCGGGAGCTCGAAGCGGTGGATGGGGTGGGGTCGGTGCGCGCCCGGGAGATCCGCGAGGGGCTGCGGCGTCTCCAGGAGCACAATCTCGTCGATCGCTACCTCCAGCTCTAGCGCGGGCGCGAACGGCCTCAGCCGCCTTCACCGAACCGGGGTCAGCGCCCGAAAAGCCTCAAAAGTTCGCTTTTCAAGCGGGTTTTCGGTACAATGGCTAGGTTCCGCAGGTGTTCCGCAGGCGTCTCGGGCGCCTTTTGCTGCGCCCGCGTTCCAAGAGGAGGAAAGGTTGTACAAAGTCGGCGATAAAGTCGTCTATCCCCACCACGGCGCTGGAACAGTGGTGAAGAAGGAGACGAGGACGATTCTTGGCCAGGAACGCGAGTACCTGACCATCAAGATCCTCCACAACGACATGACGGTCAATGTCCCGACCGAGAACGCCGACCGCGTGGGGCTGCGCAAGGTGATCGATGAGGAAATGGTCGAGCGCGTCGTCAAGGTGCTCCACGGCAACGGGACGAAGATGCCGAAGAACTGGAACCGGCGGTTCAAGTACAACCGCGACAAGATGAAGACGGGGGACATCTTCGAGCTCGCGGAGGTCGTGCGGAACCTCTCTCTGCGCGACCAGGAGAAGGGCCTGTCCACGGGCGAGAAGCAGATGTTCGTGAAGGCGAAGAAGATCCTCGCCTCCGAGCTCATGTACGCGAAGGCCATGGACGAGGACGAGGCCGCAGTCTGGCTCGACGAGGAGCTGGACTCGGTTGCGAAGGTCCCCTCCTAGCTAGCTGCGCCGCACCGCCACGGCCGTAGGCATCCTTTCCGGATGCTCATGCGTGCCCTGGTCGTAGCCTGCCTCGCCGTCGCACTGGCCGCCGGCTGCTCCGGCGACGACGGCGCCGACGAGGACGCCCAGGCCGCGGTTCCGTCCGCCTTCACCGAGATCGTCCGCGGGGAGCTCGTTCGCGCTGGCTTCGACATCGAGCCCGCAACCGACCTCGAGCTGACCGCGCAGCAGGGCCCGAACCGCGTGGAGGTCGACCTGCACGAGGCCTTCGAGCGGCTCGAGGACGATCCCGGCTCGCGGGACGCGATCGTCGACGAGGTGGTCGCGGACACGCAGGAGCGCGCCGAGACCGGCATCGGTGAGCTGTCCTTCGAGGAGGCGCGCGAAGACCTCATGCCGCTCCTCAAGGCGCGCTTCCAGATCCGCAGGTTCGGCTTCGAGGCCGCCGAGACCGAGCAGCCGGCGAACCTGGCGACGGTCTACGCCGTCGACTCCGATGACGGGTTCACGATCGTCACGCCCGAGGACGTCGAGCGCTGGGGTACCACGGTCGAGGAGATCGACGAGATCGCGCTCGACAACCTCCTGCGCCAGACGAACGAGGAGGAGGCGCTCCTGTGCGAGCCGTCCGGATCGGGGGGTCAGGAGCTCTGCGGCTGGGCGTCGGGCGACGGCTACGACGCCACGCGTATGATCGTCCCCGAGCTCCGGCGGCAGATCCGCGCGGAGTACGGAAACGACGAGCCGGTCGCCTACGCCGTGCCCGAAGAGCACATCTACGTCGCCCTCCCGCTCAACGTCCTGCGGCGCGCTGGAATCGAGCGGCCGTTCCGGCTCAAGCTGCAGCGTGACTTCCAGATGTCCGAGGACCCGCTCAGCCCCGAGATCTTCGTCGAGGAGAACGGCGAGCTCGTCGTGCTCCAGTGAGCGCGGAGACCGGCGTCTGGGCCGTGCTCGTGGCCGCCGGGCGAGGTGAGCGGTTCGGCGGCGACCGGCCCAAGGCGTTCGCCAAGCTCGGCGATCGGCCGCTGCTCGCCGAGAGCCTCGAGCGCCTCGACCGCTCGGAGTGGGTCGAGTCGATCGTCATCGTTGCGCCGCCGGAGTGGGAGGAGCCGAGCATTCTCGTCGCGGAGGAGATCGCCGCCGACAAGGTGCGCTCCGCGGTCACCGGGGGTTCCACGCGGGCCGAGTCGGTGCGTGCAGGCCTCGAGGACGTCCCCGAGGAGGCCGCGATCGTGCTCGTCCACGACGCCGCGCGCCCGATCCTCTCCGAGGAGGTCGTCGAGCGGGTTGTCACCGGGCTGGAGGAGGGCTGGGACGCGGTCGCACCGGGCCTGCGGATCGCGGACACCGTCAAGCGTGCGGACGGCGACGCGGTCACCGAGACGGTCGATCGCACCGGCCTCGTCGCCGTTCAGACGCCGCAGGCTTTCATGGCCGGCGCGTTGCGCCGTGCGCACGCCCACGGAGGCGAGGCGACGGACTGCGCAGGGCTCGTTGAGGCCGCCGGCGGCAGGGTGCGGATCGTCGAAGGAGATCCGCGGCTGCTGAAGGTGACGACACCTGCCGACCTCGAGCTCGCCGAGGCGCTGCTGAGGGTCGAGGCGTGATCGTCGACTACCACATGCACCTGCGCGGGCCGGCGAACGGCCGCGAGGGGCCCGTCGAGCTGACGGTCGACGCCGTCGAGCGCTTCGTCGACCAGGCCCGCGCGCGAGGTGTGGACGAGATCGGGTTCACCGAGCACATGTACTACTTCCGCCAGACCGAGGCTCTGCTCGGGCACCCGTATCACCGCTCGCGGGTCGCGCACGACCTGGACGACTACTGCGGCGCGATCGTCGCCGCCAAGGAGCGCGGGCTCCGGGTCAAGCTCGGGCTCGAGCTCGAGTGGCTCCCCGGCCGCGACGGCGAGCTCGCCGAGATCCTCGCGCCCTACCCGTGGGACTACCTCCTCGGGTCCGTCCATCTGATCGACGGAGAGGCTGTCGACATGGAGCCGGGCCTCTGGGATGCCATGTCCGTCGAGGACATCTGGCGGCGCTACTTCGAAGCTCTTGGCGACCTCGCCGGGAGCGGCCTCGCAGACGTCCTCGCCCATCCCGACCTCGTGAAGATCTTCGGGCGGCGTCCCGCGGCCGCGGCCGTCGACCAGTGCCACGAGCGCGCGGCGGCGGCCATCGCACGGGCGGAGGTCGCCGTCGAGGTATCCACCGCGGGGCTGCGGAAGCCGGTCGGCGAGCTCTATCCCGACGCGGCCTTCCTCGCCCGGTGCCGCGAGCGCGGTGTCGGCGCGACGCTCGCCTCGGACGCGCACGTCGCGCAGGACGTCGGCCGCGACTTCGACGCCGGCCTCGACCACCTCCGTGCCGCGGGCTACGAGACGGTCACCGTCTTCGAGGGGCGGGCATCGCGCCAGGAGCCGCTCGGATGAGCGACCTTCGGGTCGGGATCGGCGTCGACGCCCACGCCTTCTCCGACGGCGCCGCGCTCGTCGTTGGAGGGGTCGAGATTCCGGACGAGGCCGGGTTGGCGGGCCACTCCGACGGCGACGTCGTCGCGCACGCCCTCGTCGACGCCGTGCTCGGCGCGGCGGCGCTCGGCGACATCGGCAGCTTCTTCCCCTCCGACGAGGCCGAGTGGGAGGGCGCGTCCTCGCTCCTCTTCCTCGAGCGTGCGATCGCTGCGGTGCGCGAGGCGGGCTTCGAGCTCGTCAACGCCGACTGCGTCCTGATCGGTGAGCGCCCGCGTATCGCCCCGCTTCGCGCCGAGATGGAGCAGCGCCTCGCCGGCGCGCTGGGGGTCGAGGCGGGGCAGGTCACGGTGCGCGCGACGACGACGGACGGCCTCGGGTTCACCGGCCGCGGCGAGGGCCTGGCGGCCCAGGCGGTCGCGCTGCTTCGGCGCGCCTAGGCCGGGAGCCGGACCGAGCCCTCGACCACCGCGACGAGCCCGTCGCGTTCGAGCGGCGCAACGGCGTCGGAGTCGAGCTCCGGCGACGGCGCGTGGGCTCTCGGCAACTGCGCGCAGGACCCGCGCGCGGCGCTGGCGGAACGAGCCCTCGAACGGCCCCTGCTTCCGCAGCGGCTCGTAGCGCCGGCCCCGCGAAGGGCAAGCCTCCGCGAGCGGGCAGACGCCGCAGCGCGGGATGCGGGCGAGGCAGACCGTCGCGCCGAGGTCCATGAGCGCCTGACCGCACGCAGGCCCGAAGCGATGACCTGTCCGCTCCTGCACGCGGCGGACGTTCGTGTCCTCCGGGACGACCGGCTTGCCGAGCGCGAACGCGGAGACGGCGTCCGCGGTGTAGCGGCCGACCCCGGGCAGGTCGGTCAGGTCGGTGGGCCAGCCGGCCTCCGCGATCTGCCGGGCCGCTCGGTGGAGGTTGACCGCGCGCCGGTTGTACCCGAGCCCCTGCCACTCGCGAATCACGTCCGCCCGGCGTCGGCCTCGGCCAGCGCCTCCACGGTCGGCCAGCGCTCGAGCCAGGCCAGATAGCGTGGGATGACCCGCTCGACCTGCGTCTGCTGGAGCATGACCTCGCGAGACGAGGATCGCGTACGGGTCGCTGCGTCCTGCGCCAGGGAAGGTCGCGGCCGTGCCGCCCGAACCAGGCAAGGAGCAGGTCGTCCACGGCGGGGAGGCTAGCGGGGCCAGCCGAGCATGTGGGCGCCGGCGGCGTCCAGCTCGACGCGGAGCACGTCCTCGTCGGGCTCCGGCGAGATGTCCAGGACACCCAGCTCGGCCAGGAAAGGCGCGAGGTAGCGGCCGACGATCTTGCCGGGCGGCCACCAGAGCGGCTCGTCGGCGGCAGTCGACGTCTCGCCGTGGCCCCCGCCAAGCTCCACCCGCAGGAAGACAGGGGCCTTGCCGGTCAGGAGCAGTGCTCTCAGGACAGGGGAGAACGGCCTCGGCTCGAGCGGAACGCCGGCCTGCGCGGCGATCGTCTCCGCGGCCGCGTCCGCCTGCTGGGCGGCGAGGCCACCCTGCTTGATGGGGAAGGCCGTCAGGTCTCCGGCCGCGTAGACGTCGCGTAGGCCTCGAACACGCCCGTGCTCGTCGGTGGTGACGAAGCCGCGCTGGTCGCGCGGGATGCCGCGGAGGTCCGGGCCGGTGAGCCTCGGCAGAGCCACGACCCGGTCCGCCGCGAGCGGGTCGTCGCGCGCGGAGGTGAGCAGTCCGTCGGCGAACTCCACCGGATACGTGCTCGTCTGCACGTCGATCCCGAGCTCCGAGAGGGCAGCCTCGACAGCGGCGCTCGCAGCCGCGCCGAAGAGGGCGAGCGGCGCAGGCTCGGAGGTTGCAATCGTCAGCGAGACGTCGACTTCTCGCCGCTCGAGCTCGGCGGCTGTCAGAAACGCGAGCTCGTAGAGCGGGAGCGGCCAGACGACGCCGCTCGGCACCGCGAAGACGATCTTTGTCGCCTCCCCGGCGGCGATCTCGGCAAGGAGACGCTGGATCGCCTCGACGTCCGCCGGGCCCCGGAACGTCAGCGCTCCTCGAACGGCAACCTCCGGTCGCGCGCCCGTCGCGAGCACGATCGCGTCGTAGCCGATCCGCAATCCGTTCTTCAGCTCGGCGACGCGCGCTTCGGGATCGACAGCCACGAGCTCACCCGGGACGAAGTCCGCTCCCGCGGCGCGAACGAGGTCGTCGAGCTCCCACCGGTGGACACGGCCGACTCCGAAAGGCTCCGCGACCGCGAGCGGCCTGTAGAAGAAGTGAAGCTCCGGAGCGACCAGCTCGACGCGAATGCGGCCGGGCCCCAGCACGCGCAGCGCGAGCGCCGTTTCGAGCGCGGCGACGCCGCCTCCGGCGACGAGGACGGAGGTGCCGCCCCGTGTCTCGGCAGCCGTACGCGTCATCCCTGCGAGTGTCGCGCCCGCACGCTCGGCCTGCATCCGGGTTTCCGCGGAGGCGCCACCGTGGATTCTGCGGATCCCGATGCGACGCGGTGCTGTTCCAGCGCAGGTCGCGCAGCTGCGAGAGGTCGTCTGGCCTAGACTCGGCGGCGCGCCGAGCCACTGACGGCCCGGCGGAAGGAGGTATCCCCCCGTGAACCCTGACCCTGCACTTCTCGACGACCTCAGCGGGCGCGTCTCCGGTCGCGTCCTACGCCCCACCGACGACGGCTACGACGCGGCGCGCCGGGTGCACAACGGCCTGGTCGACCGGGCTCCGGCCGTGATCGTGCGTTGCCGGAGCGCGGCCGACGCATCCGCCGGCGTGCGCTTCGCACGTGCCGCGGGGCTCGACGTCTGCGTGCGCGGAGGAGGCCACAGCGTCGCCGGCCGCGCGGTTATCGACGGTGCCGTGATGATCGATCTCGCCGACATGAAAGGAACGAGCGTCGATGTGGACGCCCGCACGGTGCGAGCGGAGGGCGGGCTCAACTGGGCGGAGCTCAACGCGGCCACCGCCGAGCACGGTCTCGCCGTGACCGGCGGCGCGATCTCCACCACGGGCATCGCCGGGCTGACGCTCGGCGGCGGGCTCGGCTGGCTGATGGCGAAGCACGGCCTCGCCGCCGACAACCTTCGCGCCGTCGAGCTCGTCAACGCCGACGGAGAAGTTCTCGAGGTGACGGAGGACTCCGACCCCGACCTCCTCTGGGCGCTCCGCGGCGGAGGCGGCAACTTCGGCATCGCCACGGCCTTCACGTACCGCCTGCACCCGGTGGAGATGGTCACCGGCGGGCTGATCGCACATTCGGTCGAGGCAGCGCCTGAGCTGCTCCGTTTCTACCGCGACGCGGTGGCGGGCTGTTCCGACGACCTGACGGTGTTCGCCGCGCTCGCACATGCTCCCGACGGGTCGGGCGCGAAGCTGGCCGCCATGATCGTGTTCCACACGGGAGACGAGGAGCAGGCCGAGGCCGACCTGGCGCCGTTCAAATCCTGGGGCTCGCCGGTGGTCGTCGACGTCGGGCGGATGCCCTATCAGGTGATGAACACGCTCCTCGACGACGGCTTTCCGGCCGGGGCCCTGAACTACTGGCTCTCGAGCTTCGCGCAGACCCTCTCGGACGGGCTGATCGACCAGATGGTCGAGCGCTTCGCGTCGGTGCCCTCACCGATGAGCGCGATCATCATGGAGCACTTCCACGGCGCCGTGACGCGCGTCGGGGTGACCGACACCGCCGTGCCGCATCGCCAGGAGGGCTGGAACATCTTCATCCCGTCGGTCTGGACCGATCCGGCAGCGACCGACGAGAACGTCGCCTGGACGCGGGAGACCCACCGCGCCTTCGGGCCGCATCTCGAAGAGAGACGATGGCTCAACTACCTCGGCGACGACCAGGGCGGCGACGCGGTGCGGGCCGCCTACGGGCCGAACTACGAGCGCTTGGTCGAGCTCAAACGGCGCTACGACCCGGAGAACGTCTTCCACCACAACCACAACATCGACCCGAGCTGAGCCGGCTCGGGAAGAAATCGGCTCGCCCAGGCGTCGAGTCGGAATGGAGCGCGTTGAGGTCGCGGTGATCGGTGCTGGGCCCGCGGGGCTCGCCGCCGGGCGGGAACTGCTGGACGCTGATGTGGAACACGTGGTCCTGGAACGGGATCGTGTCGGCCAGACCTGGAGGGACCGCTGGGACGAGTTTCGCCTCGTGACGCCCAACTGGGCGACGCAGCTGCCCGGGCGTCCCTACGACGGGCCCGACCCGGACGGCTTCATGCCGCGCGACGAGGTCGTGGAGTACCTGGAGCGCTGCGCTGCCGATCTTGGAGCCGCCGTGAGAGAGGGCGTCGAGGTCGGCTCCCTGGAAGCGCGCCCCGGAGGCGGCCTGACCCTGCGAACCTCGACGGGCGACATGCGCGCGGACGCGGTGGTCGTGGCCACAGGCACCTACCGGCGCCCTCACCGGCCCTTCGGCCGCAGCGGCGCTGCCGTCCGGACTGCTCCAGCTGGACGTCGCGGACTACCGGAACGAGGGTGGGCTCCCTCCAGGGGCCGTGCTGGTCGTCGGAAGCGGGCAGTCCGGCTGCCAGCTCGCCGAGGAGCTGCACGATGCCGGACGCGAGGTCGTCCTCGCCTGCGGAAGGGCCCCCTGGGCGCCGCGCCGGATCGACGGCCGCGATCTCATCTGGTGGGCGGCCGAGAGCGGCTACCTGGACGCCACCCTCGAGTCCCTGCCGAGCCCGGCCGCCCGGCTCGTCGGCAACGTGCTGGTGACCGGGCACGAAGGCGGTCGAGATCTCAACCTCAGGACCTTGCGCGAGCGAGGTGTGACCCTGGCGGGGCACTTCATCGGTGCGACCGACCGTCGTGCCCGGTTCGCACCGGATCTGGGCGAGACGGTCGCCTGGGGCGACGAGCGCTACGAGCAGTTCATGAACCTCGTCCGCAAGGTCGTCGCCGAACGCGGCCTCGACGTGGCCGAGCCCGACCCGCCGGCGCCGTTCGACCCGCAGGCGCCCGAGGAAGTCGACCTCACCGGCTTTGGCGCCGTCCTCTTCGCCGGAGGGTTCCGGCCCGACTACGGCGCGCTCGTTCCCTGGTCGGAGGCGTTCGACGAGCTCGGCTTCCCGCTCCAGCGGGACGGCCAAAGCACGGTCGTCCCAGATCTCTACTTCATGGGCGTTCACTTCATGCGCAAGCGCCAGTCGGCCACCCTGGTCGGCATGGCCGAGGATGCCGCGGTCGTCACGGAGCGCATCGCGGCGAAGCTGGGCGTCAGTGCCTGAGCCCGGCTAGTTCCAGCGGAGCCCGCGCAGCTGCGAGAGGTCGATGTTCCCGCCCGAGAGGATGCAGACGACCTTCGTGCCCGGCGGGGCGTCCACCAGCCCTTCGCGGAGCGCCGCCACGGGTGCGGCAGCGGCGCCTTCGACGACGAGCTTCGTGTGCGCCATCGTCCAGAGGACGTTCTCGAAGATCGTCGCGTCGGGGACGGCGACGATCTCGTCGACGAAGCGCTGCACGAGGTCGAACGTGATCTCGCCGGCCCGCTTCACGCGGAGGCCGTCGATGATCGTGTCGCAGTGCTCCAGGGTGACGAGCTCCCCGGCCTCGACGCTCGCCTTCATCGCCGGCCCGTCGGCGGACTCGACGCCCACGATCCTGACCTCCGGCCGCTCCTGCTTGATGGCGGAGGAGACGCCCGAGATGAGCCCGCCGCCGCCGATCGGCACGACGACGATCTCTGCCTCAGGCCAGTCCTCGAGGATCTCGACGCCCACGGTGCCCTGGCCGGAGATGAGGTCGACGTCGTCGAACGGGTGCACGTAGGTGAGCCCCTCGGACGCGACGAGCTCGCGCGCTTTCCGGTCGGCGTCGTCCCAGATCGACCCTTCGAGGACGACCTCGGCGCCGTAGCCCTTCGTGGCCGCGATCTTCGACGGCGTGGCGTTCTCGGCCATGCACACGACGGCGCGGACGCCGAGCATCGCCGCAGCGAGCGCCACGCCCTGCGCGTGATTGCCCGCCGAGGAGCACACGACGCCACGGTCGCGCTCCTCCTGCGTGAGTCGGGAGAGCTTCACGAGCGGGCCGCGGATCTTGTACGAGCCCGTGCGCTGGAAGAGCTCGGCCTTGAGCCGCACGTCGAAGCCGGTCTCCTCGCCGAGCGTCCGCGAGCTCAGGAGCGGCGTGCGGTGGACGTGCGGCGCGACCAGGGGCAGCGCGGCTCGCGAGTCGGGTGTAGTCGTCACGGACACGTCGCGGAGCGTACTGGGCCGCGGGCCGCGCAGCCGACCGAGGCGCGCTAGAGTCCGGCCCCGATGGCAGTGGACTACTTCCTGAAGCTCGACGGCATCCCGGGCGAGAGCACGGACGCCAAGCACAAGGACGAGATCGACGTCGCTCGCGTTCAGCTGGGGCGTCAGCCAGTCCGGGTCGAGCGGGCCCGGCGGAGGCGGCGGAGCGCGGGCAAGGCGGTCTTCGAGGACCTCCTCGTCGTCGCGCGCACGAGCAAGGCCTCGCCGAAGCTCTTGCTCGCCTGCGCGAGCGGCCAGCACATCAAGACCGCGGTCCTCACGTGCCGGAAGCCCGGAAAGGCGCCGTTCGAGTTCCTGAAGATCACCCTTACCGACGTGACCGTCTCCTCCTACGAGATCGACGGCTCGGACGACGAGCTCCCCCTCGACCAGATCGCGCTCTCGTTCGCCAAGGTCGAGATGGCCTACACGCCGCAGGACCCCACCGGGAAGGCCGCGCCGCCCGTCAAGGCCGCCTGGGACCTCAAGAAGAACGCCAAGGTTTAGGAGCGCCCGTGGGAGTCCGGGTGCGCTTCGCCCCGAGCCCGACCGGGTCGCTGCACCTCGGCGGCGCGCTCACGGCCGTCGCCAACCGCCGCTTCGCCGACGAGCACGGCGGCGCTTTCGTCCTCCGCATCGACGACACGGATCCCGCCCGGGTCGTGGCCGGCTCCGAGGAGGAGATCCTGGGTGAGCTCGAGTGGCTCGGGCTCAGCTGGGACGAGGGGCCGTTCCGGCAGAGCGAGCGCGCCGAGCGCCACCGCGAGGCAGGGCAGGCGATCGGGGAGCCGGACGAAGAAGGGTCGCTCCGGTTCGCCGGCATCACCCTGGTTCGCGCCGACGGGCGGCCGACGTACCACCTCGCCTCGGTGGTGGACGATCTCGACCTGCGGATCAGCCATGTGATTCGCGGGCAAGACCTCCGGCCGAGCGCTCCCCTTCATGAAGCAATCGCGCGTGCTCTCGGCGCCGAGCCGCCGGAGTACATCCATCACGGGCTGCTCGTCGGCGACGACGGTCGCAAGATGTCGAAGCGCGGCCAGGCGGCCTCGCTGGCCGGCCTGCGCGACCTCGGCGTCCCGCCCGAGGCGGTCCGCGCCTACCTCGAGGAGCTCGATCTCCCGCGCGGCGACGTGCGCTTCGACGGCGCCCGCCTGCGAAGGCTGGCGGTCGAGGCCCTCGGCGCCCTCGACGACGCGGAGCTGGCGGCCCGGGTAGGCGCTCCTCCGCAGTTCGGGCCCGCCCTGCGCGGCGCGCGAGACCTCGTCGAAGCACGTGCGATCGCCGACGCTCTCGAGCAGGCGCCAGCCCCAGTGGAGACGACCTCGCCCGAGACCCTCGAGCGCTTCCGCGAGCTTCGCGCCACCGGTGCCGAGCAGCTGGACAAGGACGAGGCGAAGGCGATCCTGCGCGAGCTCAAGGCGGTCGGCGGCGACCTCCGCTCCCTGCGCCTCGCGCTCACGGGCGCCGGGCGCGGGCCGGAGCTCTGGACGATCCTGGTCGCCCTCCCCCGGGACGAGGCCCTGCGGCGCGCAGGCGCTACGGCCGGCTGAGCTCCGGCTGCATCTCACGAAGGGTCGAGAGGAGCGACTCCACGGCGCCGCCCGGGGCTCCCCGGTCGCGGCGGCGGATGGCCACGATCTGGCGGCGCACGGGCTCGGCGTCCTCGACCTCCACCTCGACCAGCAACCCGGCCTCGAGCTCCGCGGCGACCGCCGTGTGCGGGAGGAGCGCGACCCCGAAGCCCTCCTGCACCATCTTCTTCGCGGCGTCGATGTTGTCCAGCTCCATCACGCCTTCCGGCTGAACTCCCGCCCCGCGGAAGAGCGCGTGCGTGAGCTCCGTGTAGCTCGAGGTGCGGTCGAAGAGGACGAGCTGCTCCCGGGCCATCTCGTCGAGCTGGATCGTCCCGTGAGAGGCCAGCCGGTGTCCCGGTTCGGCCACGAGGATCAGCCGGTCCTCGTAGAGCGGCGTCGTCGCGATGTCTGGGTGGCGGAGCGCCCGCACGAGCCCGAGGTCGACGTTCTCGCGCAGGACGAGCTCGAGGATCTCCTCGGAGTGCCCCGTCTTGACGCTGACGCTGACGCGCGGGTGCCCGACGGAGAAGCGCTTCAGGATCGAGGGCAGAACGTACGTCGAGACCGCGGGGGCCGCGCCCAGGGCGAGCCGTCCCGCGCCGCCGCGCTCGTAGGAGTTCACGATCCTCCGTCCGTCCGCCAGGCTGTCCAGGGCCTTGACGGCGTGGGGAAGGAATACCTCGCCGGCCTCCGTGAGCTTCATGCCGCGCGGCGTGCGCGCGAAGAGCTTGGCGTCGAGCTCCTCCTCCAGGCGCTGGAGGCGGGCCGTCAGCGCCGGCTGGGTGACGTAGAGCGCGTCGGCGGCGCGGCTCACGTTGCGTGTCCTCGCCACCTCGATGAACGCCTCGACCTGCGAGAGCAGGACAGCCATAGATCTTGTTTATAGCACAGATCGAAAAAAACGATTTGGTGAATACCGGAGGAGGACGTACCATCGATACACGGGTTATGAGCAGCGCGGCGATGCATATGAGGGACTACGACCGTGACGGTCGTGACGTTTCGCGCAAGGACGGCACCGTGATCGTCCTCAGCTCGGCCGAGCTGGTCGAGTGCAACTGCCCGGACGCCTGCGACCGCGACCACGACCGCGACTAGCCGGGGACCTTGGGCACCGAGGTCGCGGCAGGGGTTGTGCTTCGCGCGCCCGTCGAGGGGCGTGACGAGGAGATCCTGAGCGCGGACGCGCTCGCCTTCCTCGCCGAGCTGCACCGCCGCTTCGACGGCACCCGCCGCGAGCTCCTCGCGCGCCGCGTCGAGCGGCAGGCGAGGATCGACGCCGGCGAGCTGCCGGACTTCCTGCCCGAGACCCGGGAGGTCCGCGAGAGCGACTGGCGCGTCGCGCCCGTCCCCGCCGACCTCCAGGACCGGCGCGTCGAGATCACCGGGCCGGTCGACCGCAAGATGGTCATCAACGCCCTCAACTCGGGCGCCCGGTGCTTCATGGCCGACTTCGAGGACGCCAACGCTCCCACCTGGCGGAACTGCCTCGAGGGCCAGGCGAACCTCATCGACGCGAACGACCGGACGATCGAGCTGGACACCGGCGAGAAGAGCTACCGGCTGAAGGACGACCCGGCGGTCCTGCTCGTGCGCCCCCGCGGCTGGCACCTCCCCGAGCGCCACCTCCTCGTCGACGGCGACCAGATCGCGGGCGGCCTCTTCGACTTCGGGCTCTACCTCTTCCACAACGGCAGGCGCCTGCTCGATCGCGGCAGCGGGCCGTTCCTCTACCTCCCGAAGCTCGAGAGCCACCTCGAGGCGCGCCTCTGGAACGAGGTCTTCGACTTCACCGAGTCGGAGCTCGACCTTCCGTCCGGCTCGATCAAGGCGACGGTCCTGATCGAGACGATCCTCGCGGCCTTCGAGATGGAGGAGATCCTCTTCGAGCTGCGCGACCATGCCGCCGGCCTCAACGCCGGCCGCTGGGACTACATCTTCAGCATCATCAAGAGGTTCAGGGAGAGATCGGAGTTCGTGCTCCCCGACCGCGCGCAGGTGACGATGACGGTTCCGTTCATGCGCGCCTACACGGAGCTGCTCGTGAAGACGTGCCACCGCCGCGGCGCCCATGCGATGGGAGGAATGGCGGCTTTCGTCCCCAGCCGGCGCGACGCCCAGGTGAACGAGGTCGCGCTGGCGAAGGTGAAGGAAGACAAACAGCGCGAGGCCGGCGACGGCTTCGACGGCACGTGGGTCGCCCATCCGGACCTCGTTCCGGTGGCAACCGAGGAGTTCGACAAGGTGCTCGGCTCGCGGTCGAATCAGGTCGAGCGCCTCCGCGAGGAGGTCGACGTTGCGGCGGTCGATCTTCTCGACGTGCGCGTCCCCGACGGTGACGTCACCGAAGAGGGCGTGCGCGGGAACGTCAGCGTCGGCCTCCGTTACCTGGAGTCCTGGCTTCGGGGGACGGGGGCCGTCGCACTCGACAACCTCATGGAGGACGCGGCGACGGCCGAGATCGCGCGCTCGCAGGTCTGGCAGTGGATCCGTCACGGCCGGATCGAGCGGGAGCAGGTCGTCGCGTTCGAGGAGTCGGTGCTCGCCGAGGCCGGCGAGGGCCGCTGGAGTGACGCGCGGGTCGTCTTCGACGGCGTCGCGCTGGGTGAGGAGCTCCCGGAGTTCCTCACCATCCCTGCTTACGAGTTGATCGACTAGGAGGACATGCGGCGATGGAACGATGGGAAGGAATCGAGCGGCCGTACACCGAGGAAGACGTGGAGCGGCTCCGCGGCTCCGTGCACGTGGAGCACACGCTGGCCCGTCTGGGAGCCGAGCGGCTGTGGCAGCTCCTCGAGGAGGAGCCCTACGTCGCCGCCCTGGGGGCGATGACGGGCGGACAGGCCGTCCAGATGGTGAACGCCGGTCTGCAGGCGATCTACCTCTCCGGCTGGCAGGTCGCCGCGGACGCGAACGCCGCGGGCGCCACCTATCCGGATCAGAGCCTCTATCCGTCGAACAGCGCGCCTGCGCTCGTGCGCCGGCTCAACCAGGCGCTCCTGCGCGCTGACCAGATCGAGCACTCCGAGGGCAACGGGACCGGCCGCCACTGGCTCGCCCCGATCGTCGCCGACGCCGAGGCCGGCTTCGGCGGCGCCCTCAACGCGTTCGAGCTGATGAAGACGATGATCGAGGCCGGCGCCGCGGGCGTCCATTTCGAGGACCAGCTCGCCTCCGAGAAGAAGTGCGGCCACCTCGGCGGCAAGGTGCTCGTCCCGACGGCGCAGTTCGTCCGGACGCTCGCGGCCGCCCGGCTGGCCGCCGACGTCTGCAACGTGCCGACCGTCCTGGTCGCGCGGACGGACGCGCTCAGCGCGACGCTCATGACCAGCGACGTCGACGAGCGCGACCACCGGTTCCTGACCGGCGAGCGGACGCCCGAGGGCTACTTCCGCGTCGAGGGCGGCATCGAGTCGGCGATCGCCCGCGGGCTCGCCTACGCGCCCTATGCGGACCTGATCTGGTGCGAGACCTCGACGCCGGACCTGGGCGAGGCGCGGGAGTTCGCGGCCGCGATCCACGAGCAGTTCCCCGGCAAGCACCTCGCCTACAACTGCTCGCCCTCGTTCAACTGGCAGCGCCACCTCGACGAGGAGGGCATCGCGCGCTTCCAGGCCGAGCTGGGGGAGATGGGGTATCGGTTCCAGTTCATCACGCTGGCGGGCTTCCACGCCCTCAACGAGTCCATGTTCGAGCTGGCGCGCGGCTATGCCCGCGAGGGCATGACCGCGTACGTCGAGCTCCAGCAGCGCGAGTTCGGGCTCGAGGAGGTCGGCTACACGGCGACGCGCCACCAGCGCGAGGTCGGAGCGGGGTACTTCGACCTCGTCGCGAAGGCCGTCTCGGGCGGCGAGAGCTCGACGCTCGCGCTCAAGGGCTCGACCGAGGAGGCGCAGTTCCACGGG
>CAWIWC010000017.1:0-246877 GCA_963839745.1 uncultured Actinomycetes bacterium | reverse complement strand
CCGCATCCGCTCGGCATGTTCCTCCTTCGCAAACAGGTGCGAGTAGGTGTCGAGCGTCACAGTCGGGCTGGAGTGTCCGGCTTGCGCCGCGATCCAGGTGATGCTCTCCCCCTGGTGGACGAGCATGGAGACGAGGGTGTGCCGGAGATCGTGCCAGCGCAGGTGGGCGAGGCCTGCCCGCGCGAGTGCAGGTTCGAGAGCGCACCGGGCGAGCGCGCGGTAGCCGATCGCCGTGCCCTTCTCGGAGGCGAACACCGGATCGGAGTCGCGGCTCCAGGGTGAGGTCAGCTTGTGTTCGCGGAGCATCCGCACGAGGGCAGGCATGAGGATCACGTCACGGATCGCTTGCGGCGTCTTGGGCGCCACCCGCTCGCTCGTTCGACTCAACTGCCAGCGTACGTGGATGACCCCGGCGTCGAGGTCTACGTCCTGCCAGCGAAGGGCGCGCTGCTCGCCCGCCCGCAGGCCGCTGAAGATGGCGGTGGCGAGGAGGCAGCGGTAGCGGTCGTCGGCGGCGTCGAGCAGAGCCTCGATCTCCTCCCGCTCCAGGATCCGCATCTCGCGGCGCTCGACTCTCGGCCGCCCCTCACGCTCCAGCTTCGTCACAGGGTTGCTCGCAACCCACCCCTGCCTGGCCGCGTAGGAGAGAACGCGTGAGAGCGGCGTGAGGGCACCCTTGATCGTCCAGGCGGCCTTGCCCTCGGCCCGCATCTCGGCGATGAGCCTGGCGACCGCATCCGTGTCGATCTCGGCCAGGCGGAGACGGCCGAGGCGTGGCAGCACGTGAACGCGGAGGGCGGTGCGGTAGAGGTCCATCGTCTTGGGCCGGAGTCGGCCCTCCTGGCGCTCCAACCACCGCTCCGCAACCTCGGCGAACGTCTCGCGGGTGGGCGCGATCTTCTCGCCCTTGTCGAGCCCGGCGAGGACCGCCCGCCGCTCGCGCTCGGCGGCGCGGATCCCGCCCTCGACCATATGAACGCTCTCCAGATGCCCCCTGCCGAACGCTTGTCTATCGCGGCTGGCCCATACGCGACGACCTCGAACAGGAGAGCGAGGGATCATGGAGTGGCCGTGGTCTCGTCCTCGGCCGCGAGTTCTGCCGCTTTCGCCTGGTTCGCCCTCCCGACGAGCTAGGTGCCTGGCGCTAGCGTCCGCGCTCGGGCCAGTCGCGCTCCGAGGTCTGCCGTGTCTGCCAGGCGCTGACGAAGCTCGGACCGAATTTCTGCCGCCTCCGTTGGATTTCCTCGAGGACGGCGTCGAGGTTGTCAGCGGACGGCGCTTCTACCTCGTGTCCGGCCGCAACGAGGATTTGCCGTCCTGCTAGTGCAATCAACGGACGGCCGCCTCGGCACAACGGGCGGTTCGGCAGTCCGGGTTTCCGGAGTTTGGACTAGGGAAAAGAGGCTCCTACAGGCGAGTGAAAGGGGCAGAATGTCCACCCAGATGCCCGAGGGTCAGGGCGGCGAGGTCGCCAAGAATCTTGAGACCGAGGAGGAGCGACGCGACCGCGAGGAGCGGGAGCGGGCCGAAGGCTCGCAGGAGGAGCGCCGGCCGTCCGAAGACGATGCGGGGGCGGGCCAGGGAAGCGCCGGCGGCGCCGTCTGACCTTCGAACGATCGACCTGAGGCCCGGCAGTTGTCGGGCCTCAGGCGTTTAAGGGCCCCGTAGTCGGAGGTGTGTCGGCCTGGTCGTGCGGTGCCTCGACCGGCGCTCAAGCGTGCGCTATGTACACGCTGACCTAGGCGACGCCGAGGACGACGACAGTACCGTCGTCCTCGAGGGGATCGCGACAGCAGTCGCTCACGGCCTGCAGGATGGCCATAGCGCTAGCCGCTGCTGTAGCGCTTTCGACGCCCTCGATGGCTCCGCGGATGCCGTTCAGACCGAATCGCCCACCGGTCTCGGTTCGTCGCTCGGTGATGCCGTCCGTGACGAGGATAAGCCGCTCGCCCGGGGCCATTTGACGCTCCGTCAGCTGAAAGGTGGGCTGGTCTCCGGGGGTTCCCAGGGGTGCGTGAATCAAGCCTTCGAGCGTGCTCAAATTGCCGTCCGTGTCAACCACCATTGCGTCCGTGTGTCCGCAATTGGCCCACGTGAAGGTGCTGGTGGACGCATGCCAACGGGCCACGATGGCCGTGACGTGGAAGTCCGCATTTCCTAGCCCGCGCACCGTTTCGTCCATCGCGTGAAGCGCCTCGGCGAGGTCGTCGCCGCTTCGGCGGGCGGCGCGGAGAGCGCCAAGCACCGACGCGCCGAGCCCAGCAACTGTCGGTCCCGTGCCGGCAGCCTCGGCGATCGCGAGCCAGGCCCCGTCATGGTTCTCGACGAAGTCGAACCAATCTCCACCGACTTCGTAGGTCGGCAGAAGTCCGCCCGCCAGCTGCGCCCCTGCGATCCGCGCTATGCGCGGCGGAAACAGGTTCTGCTGGATCTCCGCGGCCGGAGTCGTCGGTTTTCGCCGCCGTGTCGCCTCGATGAAGTCCGTGTAATGGTTCGCGAGCTCGAGGGCGGCGGCGCCCTGCTTGGCGATGTCCTCCAGAGGCGCGAGGGGGGTGCCGACGCAGAGAAAGAGCGCCGTGACGCGACCCCGCAGCCAGAGCGGCTCAACGACGCAGCCAGGAAGATGCTGCCGCAGCCTTGTTTCGTAGGCGGCCAGCCCTTCGGGGACGATCTCAGGGCCAAGAGCCGGCGGTGCCTCCAGCTCTTCGGGGAAGTCTTCGGAGCCGGCGAGGCGCACGAGCTGCGATCCGTCGATGTCGACGACATAGAGGGCGACGGCGACGCCTGCTGCGCGCCGGGCCTCCGCTACCAGCTGGTCGGGCACGAGATGGGGAGGCACCTCGTCGAGCACATGGGTGACCTCGAGGATGAGCGGGCGCTCGCGGCCCAGATGGCCGGGGGAGCGGAACGGCAGCGTGGCAATCCGGCCACTTGGCGGGCCAGAGTCACCGGCCATGTCGATCGACCGTTGCTGGAGAGCTCGCTCGAGCGCTTGGCGGCTCGAGAAATGTCGGTACAGGGTTGACCGGCCGACGCCCGCGGCCGCTGCGATCTCGATCATGGTGGTCCGCCGGTCGCCCGCGAGGACGGTGGCCGCGTCCAGGATCCGCTCGCGACTGGCAACCGCGTCGGCACGCTTCCGACCGCGGTCACGCCTGTCCACTTCGTCCGGCGTGCTGGAAGGCTCACCCATCGCAGCGCTCAAGGTACCGGTCCTCGAGCGGGTCTGCCCTCAGCGCGTGCCATTTTTAGCTTCATTGTCCCACATTAGTTCGAAACAGAGGTTTATGTTCCTCTCGGATGGGTCATCGTGTCCTACATGTCCAGTTTCTCGGGACAGTCAACAGCAAGAAAGGGGTCACAAGTGGCAACGACGGATGTAACGAACAGAGGGGTCGGCGAGCGCCACGACACCGTGCCGACGCCGCGCACGATCACTCGTTTCTACAACGAGACCAAGGCGGCGATCAAGAGCACGGAGTTCTACGCCTATCTGGTCACGTTCGCGGGGATCTTGATCGCAGCTCAGGTCATCAGCGACGACAGCGGCACGGGCGCGAGCGGCGACTCGTTCGACGCCAACCGCGCTTGGCTCTACCTGACGATCCTGACGGTCGGCTACATGATCAGCCGCGGTCTCGCCAAGGCAGGCAGCGCACATCGCGACCAGGACGTCAGTCGCCACTCCGACTGACGCGTCTCGAGCAATGCACCCCCCGAGGCCTTGGCGGCCCGGGGCTGGGTTCCAACCGATGGAGGAGCACCATGAATCAATTCGAAGACGGCGGCAACTCTGTGGCCGAGCAGGCCAGAGGCCTCAAAGAGGAAGCCAAGGACCGCGCGTCGAGCACTGTCAAGGAGCAGATGGACACCCGTTCCACACAGGCGGGGGAGCAGATGCAGAAGGTTGCCGGGGCGATGCGCCAGTCGAGCAATCAGTTTCGGGAGCAGGCGGGAGAAACCCCTGCGAAAGTGAACGACGCGGTCGCCGAGAAGGTCGAGCAGTTTTCCGCCTATCTCACGAACGCGAAAGCGGACACGATGCTCTCCGATCTGGAGAACGTCGCACGGCGGCGGCCGTGGCTGGTGGCCGGGGCTGCGACCGTGGTGGGGTTCGCTTTTTCCCGCTTCCTGAAGGCGTCGGGCCGCACTCGCTACGAGCAGGCGTCTCGTTCCTCACAGCAGCGCCGCGAGCTGCCTTCCGCCCCGCCGTCGTCTCTCAGTCCGTCGCTCGCCCCGCTGAAGCGAGAGCGATCGCTGCACCAGCTCCGAGCGCACGGTAGGTCGGCGGCCATGCAGAACCGAAGCGAGCCACCGCAGGCAGCGGATCACAGCACGCCCGAACTCGTCAAACAGCTCGCCGACGACTCGGCGACGCTCGTGCGCCACGAAATCCAGCTGGCCAAGTCCGAGATGAGCGAGAAGATCGATGAGCTGAAAGCGGAGATCCGTTGGTCGCTCGAAGAGGGGCGGGCGGTCACCTCCGAGAACCTAGATGCAGTCAAAGGCGAGGCGAGCACCAAGGCAAAGATCATGGGCGCCGCCGCAGGACTCTACGGTGCGGGCGGTGCGATCGCATTGCTCGGCCTCGGTGCCCTGACCGGCGCGTTGATCCTCGCACTCGACGGCGTCATGCCGAACTGGGCAGCGGCCCTGCTCGTCGGAGCCCTCTACCTCCTGATCGCGTACCTCCTGTACCGGTCGGGCAAGGGCCGGATGAGCAAAGCAACGCCGCTTCTCTCACCGAGCACGATCGACCGCGTCAAGTCGAGCTACGGAGAGCTGGCTGAACGGCGTAAGGCACGCGTCGTCGAGGCTCTACCGGTTCCAGAACAGACCATCGAAACGCTGAAGGAGGACAAGGAATGGCTCAAGAACCCGACGCTATCCGCGAGGAGATAGAGGACACCCGCGAGCGCATGAGCGAGACGGTGGACGCCCTCACTTACAAGACGGACGTCAAAAGCCGGATGAAGAACGCCGTCTCGTCGCAGAAGGACAAGCTGATGGGAACCGTTTCGGACAACACCCCGGATCCAGGCCAGGTGAAGGAAAAAGCGAAGCAGGGAGTTGGAATCGCAAAGGAGAACCCGCTCGCACTTGCCGCCGGTGGCCTCGCGCTCGGCTTCCTCGGCGGTCTACTTGCACCCTCCACGCGCATGGAGGACGAGAAGATCGGCGACGTTTCCGACAAGGTGACCGACACGATCAAAGAGACGGGCCAGGAGGCGATGGAGCGCGGCAAGTCGGTCGCCCAAGAGGCAGTAGGAGCCGCCGAGGAGTCCGGCAAGCAGGAGGCTCAGAAGCTGGGCGAGGGTCTGAAAGAGCGCGTCCAGGAGACTCAGGCCGAAACCGTGCAGCAGCCGTAACCCACAGAGAGCGCGAGATCGCGCACGAAAGGATCTCGCGCTCGCTGGAGTGCTGGAGGGGCCGGTGTCTACCCGGTTCCTCCAGCTCCGACTCCTCCCAGAAGCCCATGCAGCGTTGCAACCTTGTTCACGACTGAAGCGACCATTCTCGGACTGGATCTCGGCGTTCGCGCGCCGGCTGTTCCTGTTCGAAACCGCCCCGTTCCAAGCTCTGTTCCGGACCTGGAGCGGGATACGACCGACGACAATCCACTTCACTGGAGGTCCGATGATCCTGCGTCTTGACCGTATCGCCACCGAACTGCCGCCGCCCTCCGATCCGGATCCCGCCGGCGCCGCCGCAGTCCAGGAGCTCATGGGCGGGCGCTTCGGCGAGATGTCCACCTTCATGAACTACACCTTCCAGTCCTTCAACTTCCGCAACCGGCAAGGCGCGAGGCCGTTCTACGACCTGATCGCCAACATCGCCGGCGAGGAGTTCGGCCACATCGAGCTGGTCGCCGCGACGATCAACACGATGCTCACGGGCGCGACCCCCACCAACGACGGCAAAGCCCCGAGCGATTCTCTTGCCAAGTTGAAGGATGTCGGCAACCCGCACCATTTCCTCGCCGGCGGGCAGGGTGCGCTTCCGCAGAACTCGCAGGGACGCCCCTGGAACGGTGACTACGTCTTTTCCTCGGGCGATCTCGTCGAGGATCTGACGCACAACTTCTTCCTCGAGACCGGGGCGCGCAACAACAAGCTCAAGGTCTACGAGATGGTCGACCATCCTGCCGCCCGTGCTCTGACCGGATACCTGCTCGTGCGCGGCGGCGTTCATCAGGTCGCCTACGCGCGCGCGCTCGAGAACCTCACGGGCGCCGACATGATGAAGCTCTTCCCGTCTCCGAGGATCCCGACCGACAAGATCCCCGAGTGTAAGCCGCACATCAAGCGCGGCGACCACCTGCGCCTCTATCGGTTCTCTCCTGAGGACTACAACGAGCTCGCCGCCGTTTTCAACGGCCCGCACCCTGAGACTGGCGAGGAGCTGGCAGTCGTCGACGAGGCACCCGAGGGAGCCCTCCCGAACGATCTGCCCTCCCAGCCGGCCGTCTTCGCTCCCGACTACGCCCCCGAGGAGATCGCCGAGATCGCCAGGAAGCTGCGCGAAGCCGCGGGGCTGCCTAAGGAACCGACGGGCGCTGTTGCAAACGACAAGGCCCAGACGCGGCGTGCCACGGCGGGGTCCCCCAGGCGCACCACCAAGGCGTCGAGCTCCAGGTCGCAAACCAAGCGGACGACCAAGCCCAAGGCACGGGCGAAGTCCAAGTAGCAGACATCCAGCGAAAGGAGAGTCATGGCGAACCCCGTCCCAGCAGGCAGCGACGTATCGGCTGGTACCTACCGGTGCACGAATTGCGGCAACACGATCGACATGAGCTCTCAGACCCACATCCCGCCGTGTCCGTCTTGCGGCGGAGGGGAGTGGGAGACGGTCAGCGGCGGCGACAGCGTCAACGACCCCTACCCCGATAGCTTAGGAAGGAGCGCGCGGGCCGACCGCTGCCTAAACGCGGTGGTCGGCCCGCGCAGCGACAAGACCTGATGCGGCGCACGAAGCTACTCATCCACCTCAAGTCGAGCCTGTGGTTCGTGCCTGTGCTTTGCGTGCTCGCGGGGGCAGGTCTCTCGTTCGGGACGATCGCTCTCGACCGCTACTTCGATTACGAGGCGCTTCCGACCCGCCTGGTCGGCGGTCCGGATGCCGCGGCATACATCCTCTCGACCGTCGCCGCCTCCATGGTGAGCCTGACCGCACTCGTTCTCACGATCACCATGGTCGTCGTCCAACTCGCCATGGGTCAGTTTTCTCCCCGCATCGTGCAGCGCATTCTGCGGGACAAGCCAAGCCAGCTCGCGATCGGCCTGTTCGTCGCGACTTTCGTCCACGCGATCCTCGCGCTCCGCGAGGTGACCATCAACGGCGACGGCACGGGCAATGTGCCAGGCATCGCGGTCGTGACGGCGTTCGTCCTCGTTCTCCTGAGCATCGCAGTTCTCGTCGTGTATGTGCACCACATCGGACAGGCACTGCGCGTCTCGGCGCTCATCGAGCTCGTCGGCGACGAGACGCGCACGCTTCTGAACCGGAGGTATCCGGACAAGGGGCCGGATCTCGACCATCAGCAGGGCTCTCTTCCCGTCGTGAGAGCGAGGGAGTCGGGCGTGGTCACGGGGATCGGCCACGAGCAGCTCGTTGAGGAAGGACGACGTGCGGACTGCCTGCTGGAGCTTGTCCCTGCCCTCGGCGAGTTCGTTCCCGCGGGCGGCCCACTTTTCCGCGTGCACGGGGCGTCCACCACTAGTGTGGACGAGGTTCGATTACACGAAGCTCTGATCCTCAGCTTGGAGCCGACGCTCGATGAGGACGTCGCCTACGGCGTCCGACTTCTCGTCGACATCGCGGAACGCTCACTCGCGGACTCGCCTTTTCAAGATCCCACCACCGCTGTTCAAGCGCTCGACCGACTGCACGACATCCTGAGACAGCTCGCCCGCAGGCCCTTTCCTGACGGTCGGCATCTCGATGAGTCGGGACGGGTCAGACTCACCGTGCGGAACATGAGCTGGGAGGCATACGTCCATCTCGCCTTCGACGAGATCCGTCTAGCGGGGGCGGGCTCGCCTCAGGTGGCACGTCGATTGAAGGCGGCTCTCACGGATCTCAGGTCGATCGCGCTTCCTGAGCGAGTCGAAATCATCGACCTCCAGCTCGACCTACTCTCGACTACCACGGAGGCGGCCCTCAGCGACGAGCGAGACGTCGAGCTCGCGCTTCACGACGATCGGGAAGGAATTGGCGCCGCCGTCACCGCGATCGACGGCAGGACGCTCTCGTCGTCACCTGAAGAATCTTCCCGTCGCGGGTAGCGAAGACCTAGTCCCAGAAGGAGGACGGAGCGATTAAGGTCGTCCTGAGCCCTGACAGTCGGGCTCGGTCCCACGGTCGGCTAGATGGAGGCCTGAGCTCTCGGCTCGGCCGTGCGCACCTTCACGAAGGCGGTGCGAGCGGCGTCGAGCCGGAGGACTTCGACCCGCGCGAGCTGGTCGTCGGCGCGCTCCGCGAGCGCCGGGAAATCGTGGTGTGCGAGGCGCCGCTCGTGCGAGGCGATGTTCTCGAGGGCCCGCCACATGGCCTTCTTGCCCGAGATGCCGATCGCCAGGCTCTCGAGCTCCACGAGACGGGCAAGCGGTGTGTACTCGAAGAGCTTCCCGTTCGGCTTCAGTCGTCGAACCTTCTCGAGTGCCCACCCCGCGGCCACCTTCGCGCGCGAAGCCTCGGCGCCGACGTCGCGCATGATCGCCTGCAGCGTCCTACGGTCTTCCGCGATCTCGGCGGTCAGCTTCGCCAACGGCTCGGCGAGGTCTGAACCCTCGTTGTTCCGTTCACAACGCTGGACGAGCTGCAGGCCGAACGTTGCTCCTGCGAGATGATCCTGGAGGTAGATGTGGAGAGCGGTGGCCACGAGTTGGTCGTATCCCGCCGTGGTGGCACGGAAACGTCCGTACGCATTCCGCTTAGGAGCCGGACGCCGGCTCAGTGATCTCTTGACGGGCGAGGCCCGTTGTGGCGGGGCCCTGGAGAAGCCCGCCCTCGGCGGCGAACCGCGAGCCATGGCAAGGGCACTCCCACGTCTTGTCCGCCTCGCTCCAGACGACGAGGCAGCCAAGATGCGGGCAACGCGCCGAGAGGACATGCGTGTTGCCGGACTCATCGCGGTAGACGGCCTGATGGCGAAGGCCGGCCCTAATGACGGCTCCTTCGCCAGGCGCGAGCTTCTCCCCTGCAGAGCGAGGGCGGATTCGGTCAGCGACGAAGCGCCGGGCGGCGCGTCCGTTTTCCGTGGCTAGTGACTTGGCGGAGGCGCGCGGCGTCCACCGCCGTGTGTCGTAGAGCGTGGCCCAGGGATTCGGCCGGCCCACGATGGCATCCGTGATGATTCGGGCAGCGATCATTCCCTTCGTCAGCCCCCACTTGGCGAAGCCGGTCGCAACATGCAGGCGCTCGTCCCCCCGTCGCAGGCGTCCGATGTAGGGCAGCCCGTCAGCGGGGATGTAGTCGTGCGCGGACCAGTGCAGCTCGGACGCGACGTCGAACTCGGCGCGCATGAACTCGTCGAGGGCCCGGTAGGCATCCTCATCGCCTTGCTCGTTACCCGGCCGGCGGCTCTCTCCGCCCACGATCAAATGGCGGTTCCCCTTGGCCGACGGCGCTGAGCGAATCGAGCGTGTCGGCTCGTCGATGCTGATGTACATGCCCCGCGGCGCCCGCGCCTCCGACACCTCCGCGGAGACGGCGAACGACTTCTGCGGATGCGCCTTGGCGAAGAAGAGGCCGCGATCGAGGAACGGCAGCTGCGTCGCGACCACGACATGTCGTGCACGCACGCGCCCGGAGCTCGTCTCGACCATCGCGGTTTCTCCGCTTTTCACACCGGTCGCCCGCGTCTGCTCGAAGACGTAGCTCCCGTCTCCCGGAATCCGGGCAACCAGTCCTGAAAGGTATTTCAGCGGGTGAAACTGAGCCTGCTCGTCGACGCGGATGGCGCCCGCAACCGGAAAGGGAAGGTCGGTCTCGCGCGTCAACTCAGCGAGGATGCCCGCGCGCCTCATGGCCTCCAGCTCTTCCTCGAGCTCGTCGAGCCTCCCCGAGGACTCCGTGTAGACGTAGTTGCTGGCCGGCTCCCAGTCGCAGTCGATTCCCAGGTCGACGGCGAGCGTGTTCATCTGGGAGATCGCCTCGCGGCTGGATTCCGCGTAGAGACGGGCTGCGTCGGGGCCGTGCGAGGAGGAGAGCCTCGCGTAAACGAGGCTGTGGCCGACGGTCAGCTTCGCCGTGGTGTTGCCGGTCGTTCCCAGACCGATTCGACGCATCTCGAGAAGCGCCACGCTCTTGCCTTCCCGCTTGAGCAGATGGCCGACGGCAACGCCGGTTATCCCGGCTCCGACGACGGCGACATCGACCTCGATGTCGCCCTCCAGGGCGGGAAACTCATCAACCTCGGCCGTCGCCGACCAGAGGGAGCGGCTTGCATCCGAAACTTCGATGCCGTGGATCTCCCCGACCCGCTACGTCGGTACACCAGCTGCCGGCGTCGGGGTTAGCGGTGCGGTTGAGCGGGAACCGTGGTGCTCACCTTCGAAAAGGAGTCTTGATGGCTACGCATGGAACTGAACGCCGGAACGCAGGCGGCGGCATCGGTATCGGACTTGGCGGGATCCTCGTCATTGCAGGGATCGTCATCGCTCTGGCCTGGAGCGTCCTGCTCGGTGTCATCGTCGCCGTGGTCGGGCTTGTTGCCTTTGGCGGCTTTGCGAAGGGAAAGTGGTACTAGCGGTGCAAGTCGCCCAGAAGATCGGGGCTGTGGCGCGCCGGCGCAGCCCCGACTTCGCCGTCATGTCCGTGCCCAGCTGACGTGCGACCAGCGCGGAGTTGATCCGGGCTGCCCCACGGTTCGCGGCCGTTCATCTCGGGTACGTCCTTGCAGATGGCCATCGACGAAGCAGCCAACTACCACCTACTGCTGAAGCACCCGGACCGGTCTGAGCCCGAGTACGCGGACTTCACCAGTTTCACAGGCGAGCTCAAAGAAGATGACACCTTCTCCCTTCCCGAGAAGGGTGAATGGCGCGTCGAAGAGATCGAACATCCGCCCGAACTTCCTCACGCCCGCCTAGTCTGCGTCCCCGCAGATTGACGTGGACACGTCGAGTGGATCGGCCTTGAGGACGGCTTCGAAGCGCGAGCGCTTCCTTGTCGTCCAGAAGCGCGTTCCAGTGAGCCGAGCCTTCCAACGACTGGCCGAGGTAGGCGGTCATCGTCCGCCCGTCGACTCCGGACATCCTCGGGAAACCTCGGCCTTCGTCTAGAAGCCGTCCCACGTCGGTGTCTGCCCTGGACGTTCGGACTTCGGCTCACCGCCGCTTACCGGGGAGCGTGTAGAGCCACCCGCCTGGACGCCAACCGGAGCGCGCGCGTTCCCCAGCGTGTTCCCCGGCCCACCTCACGATCGGCCTCCTGAGGAGGAAAGCCCCCGTTTCCAGGGGTTTCCTCAGTCGGGACGGCCGGATTCGAACCGGCGGCCTCCTGCTCCCAAAGCAGGCGCGCTACCAGGCTGCGCTACGTCCCGCAGCTCCGGCTCAGTGTACGGCCGCGAACGGCGGCCCGCCGTCGCGAGCACGACGCCGCCGATGATCACCGCCACGCCCGCGAACTGGACCGCCGACGGCGACTCGTCCAGGAGGATGACCGCGAAGATGACCGAGAGCGCGGGCTGCAGCGTCAAGCGTGATCGACGTGAGCGCCGCAGGGAGTCGCGGCAGAGCGGCGGCGATGAGCAGCCAGCCGATGACCTGCGACGTCAACGCGAGCACGAGAAGCCAGCCGTGCTCGGGCCATGTCGGCTCGAGCTCGAGCTCGCCGAGCGCTGCGCCGACGGGCAGCGTGACGAGTGCGGAGGAGAGCGTCGCCCAGTAGAGCGGGCCGGCGGGGCGCCGGAGATCGGTGCTCCCGGCACGCAGGACGAGCAGGAAGCCGGCGTACGTGATCGCCGTGAGAACCCCGAAGAGGACACCGAGCCCGGGGTTCGAGCCGTAGGCGTCGGCGCCGACCACGCCGGAGATCAGGACGACGCCGGCGAGCACGACCGGCACCGAGGCGAGCGTCCGCGCGCCTGGGCCGCTCCCGCAGGAGCGCCCAGGCGACGAGCGGGACGATGACGACCTGGATGTTCCCGAGGACCGTCGCGAGGCCCGCACCCACGGCGGCGATGGCGTGGTGCCAGAAGACGAGGTCGCCCGTGAAGAACACCCCGGCGATGAACGCGAGCCAGAGGGCGCGCGTGCCCAGCGGCCCGAAACGGCGCCGCTCCCACCAGGCGAGCAGCGCGAGCGGCGGCACCGCGTAGAGGCAGCGGTAGAAGGCCGCCGTCGAAGGAGGCACATCGGCGAGGCGGACGAGGATGGCCGAGAACGCGATGCCGGCCGCCCCGGCCATCGCCATCAGAACCGGCCGCGATCCCATCTGGACGGACACGCTACGGGAGCCGGATGCCGCCGCGGACGCTCCTCGGCGGCCGTTATCTTCCGCGGCCGTGGCCGACGCACCCTTTGCGCCGTCCGCCCTCGAGTCGCGACGCCCGGTCCCGAGACCCGCGCTGGGCTATGTGCTCATCTGGACGGCGGTAACCCTCTGGGCTCTGAACGCCGTCGTGGCGAAGGTCGTGCTGGACTCGGCCGGCGTCTCGGCGTTCCGCCTCGCAGAGGTGCGTGCCACCGGCTCCGCGCTGATCCTGGTCACCGTCGTCCTCATCCTCAACCCGGCGAGCATGCGGATCGGCCGCCGCGAGCTCGTCAAGCTCGCAGTCTTCGGCGTCCTCGGCCTCGGGGTGGTTCAGCTCTTCTACTTCGTCGGGATCCGCCGGCTCGACATCGGGATCGCGCTCGTCATCAACTACCTTGCGCCGGTCTTCGTCGCCCTCTGGGCGCGGTTCTACGTGCACGAGCCGGTCCGGCGGCGACTGTGGTTCTCGATCGCGCTCAGCCTCTTCGGACTGACGCTCGTCGTCGAGCTCTGGGGAGGCTCGTCACTGGACTGGGTTGGCGTTGGCGCGTGCATGGTCACGGCCGTCGCGTACGCGGCCTACGTCCTCATGGCGGAGCAATCGCTCGCCCGCGGCCGAGACGTCTACTCGCTGCTCGCCTGGGGCTTCGTCTTCGCCGCGCTCTTCTGGGCGGTCTTCCAGCCGTGGTGGAGCTTTCCGCTGGAGATGGTCGACGGCAGCGTCCCGCTGCTCGGGCGGCTCGACGACGTCAGCTTCCCGGTCTGGCTCCTCCTCGCGTACATCGTGATCCTGGGGACGGTCGTGCCGTTCGTCATGCTCGTCAGCGCGCTGCACCACGTTCCGGCGACGCGGGTGACGATCGTGGCCATGCTGGAGCCCGTGCTCGCCGCGCTGGTCGCGTGGGTATGGCTCGGCGAGGAGCTGGCCGCGATCCAGATCCTGGGCGGGCTGCTCGTGCTGGCGGGCGTCGTCCTCGCCCAGACCGCACGGCCGGATCCTCGTAACGAATAGCACGAGGAAGTCCGCAAAATCCACAAAGTTGTGGCAATCTCCAGGGCCTCGCAGGTCAAGAGCCCGTGAGATCGCCCAGTTCAGACAACCCTAACGATTTGCCCACGAACTGCCGACACTTGTCCGGCACCGTCTCTCGCATGCCGGGATCTGTAAAGACACTCATCGCTCTGCTCGTGTGCGCCGGGGCGCTCGCGCTCGCGACTCCGACCGAGTCGGCCGCTCAGACGGTGATGGAGCAGCGCCTCATCACCAAGATCAACGAGACGAGGGCCGCACATGGGCTGCGGAAGCTCCGCATCGGCCCGAGGCTCCAGAGCGGCTCGCACGCCTGGTCGCGTCATCTGATGCGGGCCGACTCGTTCCACCACGCCTCGCAGCTCGCCGCCGGTACGGGCGAGATCCTCGCCTGGGGGACATGCGCGTGGTTCACGCCGCTGCGGGCGGTGCGGATGTGGCTCAACAGCCCCTCTCACCGCGTGCTGCTCCTACGGCCGAGCTTCCGCTATGTCGGCGCCGGTTGGACCCGCGGCAACTGGCGCGGCTACAACTGCGTCGAGATGGCCGTCGCGCGGTTCCGCTAGTCGTCAGGCGCTCTCGAACAGCTCTCTGAGCTGGGCGATCTTGTCGCTGCGCAGTCGTTCGCGCTCGCCCTGCTGAACCGCGGTGAGCACTTTGCGCACGAGCGTCGCGAGCTCGACCGGGTTGAACGGCTTCGTGATGTAGTCGAGGCCGCCCAGGTCGATGCCGCGTGCGCGGTCGCGGACGTCCGCCCGCGCGGTGAGGAAGACGATCGGGATCTCGCTCGTGGTCGGGTCGTCGAGCAGCATCTCCGCGACCCGCCAGCCGTCGAGCCCGGGCATCATCACGTCGAGAAGGATGACGTCGGGCTGCTCGGCGCGGGCGAGGTCGACGCCGCCGGGCCCGTCGCCCGCCTCGCTCACGTCGATCCCCTCGGCCTCGAGGTTCACGCGGCAGAGGAGCCGGATCGGCGCCTCGTCGTCGATGACGAGAACGTGCGTCACGGCGCCGCCGCCGCCTCCACCCGCGGCCCTTCGGCAGGCTCGCCGCCCGAGAGCGGGAGCTCGAAGGTGAACCGCGACCCGTGGCCCTCGTCGGACTCGACCCAGATCCGCCCGCCCATCGCGGTCACGAGGCCGCGGACGAGAAAGAGCCCGAGGCCGGAGCCCTGCACGCTCACGCCTTCACGCTCGGCCCGGAAGAACTTCGTGAAGATCCGCTGGAGATCGGCGCGGGCGATGCCCACGCCCTCGTCGGCGACGACGATCTCGGCCATGTCGGCGCGGCGCCGCGCCGAGATCGTGACCGTGCCGCCCTCCGGCGAGTAGCCGACGGCGTTGGCGAGCAGCGCCGACAGCACCTGGCCGAGCTTCTCCGGGTCGGCGTAGACGACGAGCTCGCCGGGATCGACCTCGACGGCGAAGCGGTGGGCCTCCCCGGCGTGCGCCTCGATGCCGGCCGCAGCGTCGCGCGCCACGGTCCCGAGGTCGGTGGGCTCCAGCCCGACCGCGAGCGTCCCCGCCTCGAGCCGCGCGACGTTGAGCAGGTCGTCGACGATCCCGATCAGGCGCTCGGACTCGGACGCGATGTAGCGCAGGAAGGTCGTCCGCTCGGGGTCGCTGAAGTCGACGTCGCTCCGCATGAGGGTCTCGGCAAAGCCGTAGATCGAGGTCAGGGGGGTTCGCAGCTCGTGCGAGACGGTAGAGACGAAGTCGGACTTCATCTGCTCGACCACCCGCTCGCTCGACACGTCGCGGAAGGCGAAGATCCGCCCGGCGACCCCACCGGAGGGGTCGAGCATGACGGCTTCGCTGAGGGCGATCCAGACCTCGTTCCCACCGCGCCGCACCGCGATATAGCGCTCGCCGGGCGGCTCCGACTCGTCCGCGGCCAGCTCGCGCTGCAGGACCTCCGGGATGAGACGGCCGAGCGCCTCCGACGCCGGCACGCCGGTGATGTGCTCCGCCATCGCGTTCCAGAGCACGATCCGGTCGTCGCGCCCCACGGCGACGATCCCGTCGGCGATGTTCGCGAGGATCGCGGCGCCGCGCTCGCGCTCCTCGGCCACGCTCTGGTAGAGCTCGGCGTTCGCAACCGACGCCGAGGCCGACGCCGCGAGCGCCGCCAGGGACTCGAGCTCGTCGTCGCGCCACGTCCGCGGCTCGCGCGCGTAGACGGCCAGAACACCGTAGAGCCCGCTTCCGTGCGCAACCATCGGCACCGCGACAGCGGCGGTCATGTCCCGCTCGAGGAGCACGTCGCCACGCGAGAGCCTCGGCTGCTCCCGGCCGTTGCGAACGGCTTGCGGCGACCTGGCCTGGACGACCGCGCCCGAGAGGCCGATCGACGAGCTGGAGGACATGCCGACGAGACGCTCCGTCCCCGATCCATGGGCCGCACGCACGACGAGGTCGTCCCCGTCCAGCAGGCGAATGACGGCTGTGTCCGCATCGAGCAGGCCGGGCGCCTCACGCGCGACCTCGTCGAGCACGACCGTCGGGTCGAGGCTCGTTCCGAGGAGCGTCCCGAGGCGCGCGAGACGCTGCGAGAACGTGCGGGCACGGCGCTCGCTCTCGAAGAGCTCGCTGCGCTCGAGCGCGCCCTGCGCCGCGTCGCTGACGTGACGGGTGAGCAGCACGTCCTCGTCGGTGAACGTGCGGGCGCCGTGGAACAGGACGACCCCCGCATACGCCTGGTCGCGAACGCCTGCGACCGGCGTGCAGATCAGCGAGCCGTAGCCCTCGGCCGCGAGCAGCTCGCGCAGCTCGGCGTCGAAGCGGTCGTCGCCGGCGAGCTCGGTGGAAGCCAGGATGCGCCCCTCCCCCGCCTCGATCGCGTACGGCCACGCCGATGCGCCGACGCCGGCCGGCGAAGCGCCTGCGGATCGAGTCCGGGAGCTCGTGCGCCCCGGCGAGGACGATCCGGTCGCCGGTGCGCTCGAGGACGACGGCGGCTGCGCCGCCGAGCGCCTCGGAGGCCGCCTGCGCGAGCGCGTCGAGCGTCTCGGAGCGCGAGAGCGGCGAGCCGAGCACCTCGGCGATCCGGTAGAAGCCGCGCTGAACCTGCGCCTGGCGCTCACGCTCCTCGAAGCTCTCGGCGTTGTGCAGAGCGAGCGAGGCGAAGCGGGCGAACGCTTCGATCACCTCGACGTCGCCGGCCTCGAAGCGGCCGGGCTCGCGGTCGCACACGCCCAGGACGCCCCGCACCTCGCCGAGCCACATGATGGGCGCGCACATGACGTCGCTGAAGACCGCGTACGGTGGGCTCGGCGCCGGCTGCTCCGTCGTGCCGAAGTCGTGAGTGAGCACGGTGCGGCCCGACTGGAGCGCGCGCCCGATCGTCCCCTCAGGCGGGATCTGCCGGCCGACGTTCCATTCCGGGACGCCCACGACGGCGCGGCACCGCAGGAGCTTGCGGTCCGGCTCGAGGATCCAGCAGTCCGCGGCGTCGGCGCCGATGAGGGAGACGACCTCCTGGACGAGCCGCGTGATGACGGACTCGAAATGGAGGTCGCTCGTGAGCACCTGGGCGGCCTTGATCAGCGTCTCCTGCTGGCGGAGCCGTTGCTCGTTCTCACCCAGGAGCCGGGCCGTGTGGATGGCCAGGCCCAGCTCGCGGGCCACGGCCTCGGCCAGGGCGATCTCGCCTGCTTCCCAGGGTGTGGCCTGCCCTCGGTGCATGCTGAACACCCCGATCATGCGGTCGAAGACGAGGATCGGGGTGGCGAGAGTGGAGCGCGCTCCCAGGGCAAGGAGGGTGTCCGGGCTCCCGAGGGAAGGGTCTTCGCGGAGCTCGCCGGCCGCCTCGACGTCGGCGATCGCCACGGTGCGGCGGTCGCGCGCCGCGAGGTTCATGGCCGGCAGGTTGGGCGCCACGTCGCCCACCGGCTCGACACCCGGCGCGTCCCACTCGGCGAGAATCGGCATCGGCTCTCCCCGCTCTCCGAGCCGGATGAAGCATCGAGTGACGCCCATCGCCTTCGCAGTCTCCTCGACGGCGACCCGGAGGACCGTGTCGAGATCGAGCTCCGAGCGAACGCGGCGGCCGATCTCCGCCACCAGGCGCTCCCGCTCGAGCGCGGCCCGCAGCGCCTCGCTCGACCGCGTCCGGCTGAGCACGAGTGCGGCCTCGCTCGCCATGCCCTGGACGATGTCGACCTCGGAATCCGTGAAGTGGCGATGCGCCTGCCGGCTCACGATGACGAGCACGCCGGCGACCTGTCCCTCGGTGATGAGCGGGACGAACGCGGCGCTCTTCGCGGCGACGGCCTCGGCGAGCCGTCGGTTGACGTTCGGAGCCGTCGGCACGTCGTAGATCGCAATCGCCTCGCGGGTGCGCGCCACCTGGACGATCGCGCCCGTGTCTTCGTCCAGGTCGAGCGACACGTCCGGCCACCAGTCCACGTCGAAGCCGCGGGCGGCGAAGCCGACCGCCCGGCGGGCCTCCTCGTCGACCCGTGCCAGCAGGAGCACATCGGGCTCGAGCAGCGCCTCGACCTCGTCGAAGAGCGACCCGACCGCCTCGGCTGCCGTCTGCGTCCGCGAGAGCGTGGCGGAGAGGCGCGAGATCGCGTCGGCCTCGCGCCCGCGCTCGGTGGCGAGCTGCTCGGCCTCGCGCACGCGCCGGCGGGCGGCGAAGAGAAGGCTCCGGTCGTGCCCGCGGAAGAGCATGATCAGGCCCGGGATCGCAACCGCCACCGACCCGCCGACCACCAGCCAGGTCGGCTCGCCCTCGAAGACGTCCTCGTCGGCGAGCGCGAGCCCGCCGAGGAGCCCGGAGAACGCGGCGACGAGCGCGAAGAGGAGCCAGATCCCGACCCCGAACCAGGATGTCCTCCGTTCGCGCACGAGCGAGATGCCGAGCAGGATCGACACGAGCCCGTACAGGACCGCGAGGGCCAGCAACGGCACGGCGTGGAGCATCGTTTGAGTTTCGTCGCTCACGGGCGTGTGGCCTTGATGATAGGGAGGGCCTGCGTCCATCGCCGCTCCCTCCACGACTTACAGCTTGTAAGTCATACGTCTACGGCTTTCAAAGATAGGCCGTTCGGCCTATTCCAACTCACAGGCAAGAGCGGTAGCGTGGCGTCACTGGGCGATGCGAACCGCGGTGTGTGTCCCTGGCCATGTAGTCCGCGGTGAGCAATCTGGAGAGGCCCGCCGCGCTTACCCCCCGAGCGGCGGGCCTTTTCCTTTTTATTAGGAGGGCTCGACGGAACGCAGCCTGTGCCGCCGGGCCGCGCTGCTCGCCCCGATGCGGCGTCCTCAGTCGCGCCCGTACCTTCCAGGTACGAACACTCCCTGCGTCCTTGCCTCTGAACGACCATCACGTCCCGACGACGAGCGGCGTTCCGCCGATCCCTCCTAGAACTTCGAGTTAGCTAGGGCCTTGCGCACCGCGAGCGCGTCGCCGCGCTCGATCTCGACCGCGAGCGTCTCGGACTTGATCCAGTCCGCGAACCGCTGAAGGTCCTCCCCGTCGGGGAGCGTGAGCACGATGCGGTCGGTGATCTCGAGCCCCTGCTCCTTGCGCATCGAGTTCACCGTGTGCACGAGGTCGTAGACGCGGCCCTCGAGCTCGAGCTCGGGGTCGAGCCGGACGTCGAGCGCGACGGCGAGGCCTGCGCCCTCCGCCAGGGCCCAGCCCTCGGGCGCCTCGCGCTGGACGAAGACCTCCTCGGGCGCGAGGTCGTGCCCCTCGACGCTGACGCCGCCGTCGGGCAGGTGCTCGAAGCGGCCCTCGGCCAGGGCCGCCCGGACCGTCGGCAGCTCCGCGCCGAGCTTGGGGCCGAGGAGCTTCAGGTTCGGCTTCGCCCGCACCGTCGCGCCCGCGATCTGCTCGAACTCGACCGACTTCACGCGCAACTCCTCAGCGATCTCGTCGCCGTGGCCCGTGGCTCGGTCGGCGCCCTCGACGACGAGGGCCCTGAGCGGCTGGCGCAGCTTCATCCCGGCCGAGTCCCGCGCACGGTTGCCCAGGCCGACGATCACCCGTAGCTCGGCGATCTCCTCCAGGAGGGCCGTGTCCGGCTCGCCCGCCTGCGGCCAGCCCGCCAGGAAGACGCTCTCCGGCGCGCCCTCGCACGGTTCGGCGACGAGGCTGCGCCACAGGTGCTCGGCGAGGAACGGCATCACCGGCGAGATCGCGCGGACACCCTGGACGAGCGCGTACCAGAGGACCCGCAGCGCCGCCTCGTCGCCGTCCCAGAACCGCCTGCGCGAACGGCGGATGTACCAGTTGGAGACGTCGTCGACGAATTCGTCGAAGCTCTCCACGAGGCGGTACGTCAGCTGGTCGTCGAGCGCCTGGGTCGCCTCGGCGACGTACTGCTGCGTGCGCGCGACCAGCCAGCGGTCGAGGGCGCGGGCGCCGTCGGCCAGCGGCGGCTCGTCGAGGTCGGCGTAGCTCGGCGTGAAGCCCTGGATGTTCCCGTAGTCGACGAGGAACCGGACCGAGTTCCAGAGCGTCAGGAGCTTCTTCTTGATCTCGTGCGCCGGCCCGTAGCCGAAGAGCAGGTTGCGGTCGGGCGTCTGCGCGCAGAACTGCCAGCGCATGACGTCGGCGCCCATGCGCGCGAACGCGTCCTCGGCGTCGATCATGTTCCCCCACGAGCCGTGCATCTCGCGGCCGTGCTCGTCGAGCATCTTCTCGTAGCCGAGCACCTCGCGGAACGGCGCGCGGTCGACCAGCGCCACGGACATGAAGAGCTGCGAGTAGAACCAGAGGCGGATCTGCTCGCGCATCTCCGAGACCCAGTGCGCGGGGAACCAGGTCTCCCAGTAGGCATGGTCGGGAAGGTCGGCGCCCGTCAGGCCCGCGGCGGCGCCGGTCGCGTACCCGTGCTCGACCCACTCGGGGTTCTGCCAGCCGAGCGTCGAGAAGGGGACGATGCCCGCGTCGAGCCAGACGTCTCCGACCTCGGGGATGCGCTTGACGTCCTCGTTGGCGCAGGCGTCGCAGCGGACGGTCACGCCGTCGATCCACGGGCGGCGGAGCTCCTCGAGCCCGTCCAGGCCGGCCGTCGCCTTCTCCTCGAGCTCGGCACGCGACCCGATCACGGTCACGTGGCCGCAGTCGCACGGGTAGATGGGGAGCGGCAGGCCGTAGTAGCGGCGCCGCGAGATGTTCCAGTCCCCCATGTTGCGAAGCCAGTCCTCCATGCGCTTGCCGAAGTAGTCGGGCGTCCACTTGACGGTCTCGCTGGCGGCGACCAGCCGTGGGCGGAGCTCGTCGACCGCGATGAACCAGTCGTCGGCGATCCTGAAGATGAGCGGGGTGTGGCAGCGCCAGCAGAACGGGAAGCGGTGCTCGATCTCCTCGGCGGCGATCAAGCGCCTGCGCTCGGCGAGGTCGACGACGATCTGCTCCGCGGCCTCGGACGTCCCCTGGCCGTGGAGCCAGCCGAAGTCCGGGTAGAAGCGGCCGGCCTCGTCCACCGGCGCGAGCACGGGCAGGTCGTGAACGCGGGAGAGCTCGAAGTCCTCGGCGCCGCAGCCCGGCGCGATGTGGACGATGCCGGTTCCCTCTTCCAGCGAGACCTCGTCCCACGGGATGACCCGGTGCTCGATCTCCTGCACGGCCGGGAGGTGGTCGAACGGGCCCTCGTAGCGCAGGCCGACGAGCTCCGATCCCTTGACACGCTCGGCGAAGTCCACGTGCGGGTCGCGGGCGACAGCGACCCACTCGCCGTCCTCGTGGCGCCCGTACTCGGCGTCGGGGTTGACCGCCGCCGCCACGTTCGCGGGGAGCGTCCAGGGCGTCGTGGTCCAGACGGCGAGCGACTCTCCGGGCCGGTCGACGAGCGGGAAGCGCACGAAGAGCGACGGATCGGTGCGGTCCTCGTAGCTTCCGACGAGCTCGTGCGCCGAGATGGACGTGCCGCAGCGGGGGCACCACTCCGTCGAGCGGTGCCCGAGGTAGAGCTGCCCGTCGTCGTGCATCTTGCGGAGGAACCGCCAGATGTACTCGATGTTCGTGTCGGAGAACGTGAAGTAGTCGTTGCCCCAGTCCATCCACTGGCCGAGGCGCTTCGAGCCGCGCGTGATCTCGGTCGCCGACCAGACGACCTTCTCGCGGCATTTGCGCGCGAACTCCGCGAGGCCGTACTCCTCGATCTCCCGCTTCGAGTTGAGCCCGAGCTCTCGCTCGACGCCGACCTCGATCCAGAGGCCCTGGCAGTCGAACCCGTTCTGGTAGCGCTGGTCGAACCCCTGGAGCGCCTTGTACCGCTGGAAGACGTCCTTGAGGGTCCGCCCCCACGCCGTGTGGATCGCCAGCGCCTTGTTCGCGGTCACCGGGCCGTCGACGAAGCTCCAGACGGGCCCGCCGCGATTCAGCTCGCGGAGCTGCTCGAAGGTTCCCTGCTCCTCCCACCAGTCGAGGATCTCCAGCTCGAG
The DNA here is from genome assembly GCA_963839745.1 of uncultured Actinomycetes bacterium. Lineage (GTDB taxonomy): Bacteria > Actinomycetota > Thermoleophilia > Gaiellales > Gaiellaceae > JAIBJN01. The sequence goes on along the minus strand of CAWIWC010000017.1, from coordinate 224,971 downwards.
CGCAGGGTGGTCGGGAACGCGCGCTAGGGTGCGGAACATCTGGCGGTCAGTCTACGTTTGGAGAGGTATGGCAAACCCAATCACGACCACTGAGTTCGACACCGAGGTGCTCCAGAGCGAGACCCCGGTGATCGTCGACTTCTGGGCGGAGTGGTGCGGCCCTTGCCGTGCCGTCTCGCCCATCCTCGATCAGATCGCGGACGAGCGGAGCGACGAGCTTCGCGTCGTCAAGGTCAACATCGACGAGGAGCCCGAGCTCGCACACCGGTACGGGATCCTCTCGATCCCCACGATCGTCCTCTTCAAGGGCGGTGAGCCCGCGGCAGCCGCTATCGGCGCTCAGCCGAAGCGGATGCTCGAGCAGTCGCTCGGCCTGGCAGAGACCGCGCAGGCCTGAACGCTCGAAGATCCGCTAGTCGCGGTCTTCGAGAAAGGTGTCGAACGCCGCATGGTTGCGGAGGAACGCCTCGACGGCATCGAGGCCCTCCGCAATCCAGGCGTCGACCCAGTCCTCGCGCAGATGATCGTCGATCCGGTGTGTCCCGTAGTCCATGTCTGCCGATTATCGGCCGCAACGCCGCTGGTCCATATAGGCCGTTCGGCCTATCGTTCCTGGCCGTCCGGATAGTCCTGTGAAGGGCCCTCAGCCGGCCGTGATGAGCGCAATCCCTGCAAATGCGCTCACCACGCCGACCTGCTGAGGCCGCGAGATCCGCTCTCCGAGCACCACGCGCGCGAGGAGGACGGTGACCACCGGATAGAGCTGCGCGAGCACCGCGGCGACGCTGAGGAGGCTCTCGGTCGTCGCCAGGGCGAAGAGCGCGTTGCCGGCCGCATCGAGCACGCCGATGAGCGCGAGCGCCGCCAGGTCATTGCGTCCGAGCGACAGGCTCGGCCTCACGACAAGCGCCGTGACCGCGATCAGTGTGAACGAGGTTCCCCGCATGGAGAGCGTCGCCCAGAGGGCGTCCCCGTCGCTCGCGGCGCCGAGCGCGACGAGGAGGACGCCGAACGCAACCGCCGCGACGAGTGCGAGGCCGACTCCCTCTGCGATGCCGCGACCGCCGCCGTCGGCGCGGCGCTCGCGCGAGGCGAGCACGACGCCGGCGAGCGCGAGCGCGATGCCGGCACCCTGCGCAGCGCTCGGCCGCTCGCCCGTGATCAGCCCCGCCACGACCGGGATGACGGCGGCAGTCGCCGAGATCGGCGCGACCACGCTCATCGAGCCGACGGCGAGCCCGCGGTACAGGGCCGCCAGCCCGATGGCACCGGCGATCCCGGCAAGCCCCGCGTAGAGGAGGTAGCGCGCCTCGGGCGGGCCGCTCGCGCGCACGGCGACGAGCACGGCCAGCGACGTAAGGCCGGCGGCCTGTGAGACGACGAGGACGGTGAGGAGCTGCAGCTTGCGGCTGCTCAGCCCGGCGAGGAAATCTCCGACGCCCCAGCTCAGGCTCGCCGCCAGGGCGAGGAACGGACCGGTCACAGGCTGCCGCTACCCGGCCGGCTCGAGGAAGCGCGCTCCGGCCCGCTCGAGGAGCACGATCGTGTTGGCGAAGGCGAACTCGTCGCGCGGCGGGAGCTCCTCGCGCGGGAACCAGGCCAGCTCGGCGACGTCGTCGCCCGGCTCGCGGCTCCCCCTGGAGCGTCGCCTCCCAGTAGAAGTTGATCGTCCAGATGCCGTCGTCGCCGTAACGGTCGGGCAGGCCGCCGAGGAACTCGCCCACCTCGATCTCGCACCCGGTCTCCTCGCGCAGCTCGCGTCGCAGCGTCTCCAGCGGCTCCTCGCCCTCGTCCATGAAGCCTCCGACGAGGTCCCAGAGCCCCTTCCCGGGCTCCCCGGCCCGGCGCGCCAGCAGAAGCCGGTCGCCGTCGCGAATCACGGCGCTCGCCGTGGGCGCCGGGTTCGCGTACTCCTGCAGCCCGCACGACGGGCACGACACCGTGCCCTCGCCGTGCTCGAGCCCCGCCCCACACCGCGGGCAGGCACGCCACTCCCGCAGCTGCTCGCTCGTCGCCATCGGGGCGAGCTTACTGAGGGAACGCCGACCGGTCAGGCCATGCCCAGGTGCCAGGCACTGGGACAAGGCCATTCCGGAGCACGTGGCGTGAGCTGAATCTGAGGCCCCGGCAGGCGTTGAGAGAACGGGCCGGTCTTCCCGGGACCCGGCCGAGTGCCTGGCACCGGGGCGTGTCCGGATGGGACAGGTGGGTAGGATCGGGGCATGTCCACTCCTGAGCCGCCCGAGCCGACCGAGGAAGAGCAGGAGGCACCGCCCGAGCGCCGGATCGAGGAGGACGCGCAGCGCGGGCCGGGCCACGAGGACCCGGACGACGCGCGCACGTCCGAGCCGTGAGGCACGAGGCGGCGACCGTCTTCGAGCTCTCGCGGGTCGCCGAGCTGGCGGGCCTGCCGGGCGAGACGCTCACGAAGCTCGCGCGCGAGATGGAACGGCACGAGCTCGCCTCGGGCGAGGAGCTCGACCCCCAGGACAGGGTCGCTCTCGTCCTCGGCGGGATGCTGACCGGCGCCGGAGGCGTCCTGCACCCGGGTGACCGGCTCTCGGGCGCCGCGCGGGCTCTGACCCCGGCCGCGGTGGCCACCTGCACGAAGGACACGTACGACCGCGTCGTCGGAGCGTCCGGCTAGGCCTCGAGCTCGGCGAGGACCGCGTCCGCGAACGGCGGCCAGACCTCGAGCGCCCAGTCGTCGAACTCGCGGTTCGTCAGGCACGCGCAGGCGGCGCGGGCTTCGGGGTCGACCCAGAGGAACGTCCCGGCCCCGCCGAAGTGGCCGAAGGTCCGCGGTGAGTTGCGCGAGCCGGTCCAGTGCGGCCGCTTCGCGTCCTTGAGCTCGAATCCCAGTCCCCAGTCGTTCGGCTCCTGCCTCCCCAGGCCGGGGAGCACGCCCACGAGTCCCGGGAAGGCGACATCGGTCGCCTCGGCGAGGGTCTCCGGCGCGACGAGCGTCGGGGTGAGGAGCTCGCGGCCGAAGGCAGCGAGGTCGGCGAGCGGGCCGTGCAGGCCCTCGGACGGCCGCGCTCTGAGCTCGGTTCCGCCGAGGCCGAGCGGGTCGAGCACCGCCTCCTGGAGGTACGCGGCGAACGGCATCTCGGCCCTGGCCGCGAGCAGTTCGCCGAGCAGGTCGAACCCGGCGTTCGAGTAGATCCGGCGCTCGCCCGGCCCGGCGATCGGCAGGTCGCCCTCGAACGGGAGACCGGAGGCATGGGCGAGCAGATGCCGGACTGTCGAGCCCGGCGGCCCCGCGGGGTCGTCGAGGTCGAGCACGCCCTCCTCCGCCGCGATCAGCAGCGCGTACGCCGTGAAGAGCTTCGTCACGGACGCCCAGCGAAGGACGAGATCGGCAGGTCCCCGCGCGGCCACGACCCCGTTCGGAGAGACGACGGCGGCCGTCGCGGTCGGGACCGGCCACGCGTCGATGTGCTCCAGCGCCTTCACGGTCGAGAGGCGATACTAGTGGCCGCCATGGAGCGCCAGACCGTCTTCTCCGGCTCGCCCTACGAGGGGATCATGGGCTACTCGCGCGCGGTACGGATCGGCGACCGCGTCCTCATCGCCGGGACGGCGCCGATCATGGCCGATGGCGGCGACCCGCCCACCGATGCCTACGGCCAGACCAAGCGATGCCTCGAGATCATCGAGGAAGCGCTGGCGCAGGTCGGCGCCTCGTTCCGCGACGTCGTGCGCACGCGCGGCTACCTGACCGAGGCCGACGCCTTCGAGGGCTACGCCAAGGCGCACGGCGAGGCGTTCGCCGACGTCCGGCCGGTGAACACGACCGTTCTCGTCTCGCTGCTCGATCCCCGCTGGCTGCTGGAGATCGACGTCGAAGCGGTCGTCACTGCTCCAGCGTGAGCAGGTCGCCTTCCTCGACACCCCAGCTCGCGAAAGCCCCCTGATTGACCTCCAGCGCGCTCGCGTACGCGACGCCCGGGTCGTAGATCTCACAGGGGTCGGCCTCGCACGGCTCCATGTCGAGGATGCGCAGGATCTCGCCGTCCGTGCCCGCGAAGGCGATCGAGAGCGGGATGAGCGTGTTCTTCATCCAGAAACCGCCGGTGATCTCCTCGTCGAAGAGGAAGATCATCCCGGCGTCGTCCGGGAGGAACTCCCGGTGCATGAGCCCGACCTCCCGCTCCTCCTGCGTGTCGGCGATCTCGACGTCGATCGCGACCTCCTCGCCCTGCTCCGGCTGGATGAGGACGACAGGCCCCTCCCGCTCCTCCTCGGTGGTCGGCGGGGCGGCGGTCTCCGTCTCGGCCTCCGTCGTGGCCGTTGGCCCCGGGTCGGCGGCGACCGTCGTCGTCGGCCCGGCAGATTCATCGTCACCGCCGCAAGCGGCAAGGAGAAACCCGAGACACGCGAGGGCTGCAAGGCGACGCATCGCCCCAATCGTCGCAGAAGCCGCGAGTGCCCCGGCGCACTCGCGGCGCGGTCAGGCGACGGCCGCGGCCTCGCGGCCGGGCGCTAATGCCGCGAGCGGCCCGAGGACGAGCCGCTTCACAAGCCGGGTTCGATCTCTCCGTCGCATCGTCGTTCTCCACGGACACCGAGTTGGCGTCTCTCACGGGACGCCGGTCGGGCCTGTCTTCTTCCACCGGCCTCGGAGTAGAGTTCGTCGCTCCCATGAAGCAGATTTATCCCGCAACCATCACGGGCAAGGGGTTCGCCGAGGGGGGCAGCGTCCTCGACCACCGCTTCGGTTCGAGCGAGCCGTTCACGCTCGGCGTCGAGGAGGAGTACATGCTCCTCGACCCCGAGACGTTCGACCTCGTCCAACACGTGGACACCGTGCTCACGTCCGCGCAGGACGGCGAGTTCGACGACCGCATCGGCCCCGAGCTGATGCAGTCCGTCCTCGAGATCTCGACGCCGATCTGCAAGACGACGGGCGACGTCGACCGCGAGCTGCGCCGGCTGCGCTCGCACGTCACCCAGGCGGCCGCGACCCACAACCTGCGCGTGGGATCGGCCGGCACGCACCCGTTCAGCCTCTTCGAGCGGCAGCGCATCACCGCGCGCGATCGCTACCGCAACCTCGTCGACCAGCTCCAGTACGTCGCCCGGCGCGAGCTCATCTTCGGCTGCCACATCCACGTCGCCGTGGACGACCCGGACAAGGCGATCAACGTGATCAGCGCGCTGCTCGTCCACCTCTCCGAGCTCCTGGCCCTGTCGGCCAGCTCGCCGTTCTGGCGCGGCGAGCCCACCGGGCTCTCGTCCAGCCGCCAGATGGTCTTCGCCGCCTTCCCGCGCTCGGGGCCACCCCCGCGCTTCGCCGACTACGAGGACTACGCGGAGGTCGTCGGCCAGCTCGAGAAGACCGGCTGCATCGCGGACTACACCCACATCTGGTGGGACGTGCGCCCGCACCCGCGCTTCGGGACGATCGAGGTGCGCGTGATGGACGCGATCACGCACGTCGAGGAGACGGTCGCGATCGCCGCCTACGTGCAGGGCCTGGTCAAGCACTACTCCGAGCTCTACGACGCCGGAAAGGAGCTCCCGAGCTACCACCGCATCCTCGTCACCGAGAACAAGTGGCTCGGCGCGCGCTACGGCCTCGAGGCGCCCGTGATGGACCTCGTCACCGGCCGGCGCAACCGCGTCCCGATCGCACAGCTGATCCGGCGGGCGCTCCGCGACATCGAGCCGCACGCTCGCGAGCTCGGCTCCGAGCGGGAGCTCGAAGGGATCCGCGAGATCCTCTCCCGCGGGAACGGCTCCGACCGCCAGCTGCGGATCTTCAACGCGAACCGGGACATCCTCGAGGTGACGCGCGAGATCTCCGAGGCGACCGAGGCCGGCGTCCCGGTGGCCACGTGATCGGCGAGGGCGACCTCGTCCCGGATGTCGAGGTCTGGCGCTCCACGACGGAGTCGCTGACCCTGCGCGACCTCGCGGGCGAGTCGCCGTACCTCCTCCTCTCGTACCTCTTCGACTGGTCCAGCACCTGCACCAACGAGCTCTCCGAGCTGAACGCGCGGCGGTCCGAGCTCCTCGAGACCGGCGTCACGCCGTACGGCATCTCGCGCGACAGCCCCTGGTCGCACGTCGCCTGGATACAGGCGCTCGACATCGAGGTAGGCCTCCTCTCCGACTGGAGCGGCGAGGCCGTGAAGGCCCTGGACATCGCGCAGGAGTTCCGCGGGCTGCCCGACGTGGCGCGCCGCGCCGCCTTCGTCGTGGACGGAAGCGGCATCATCCGCGGCGCATGGCGGTACGGCGCATCCGAGGTCTCCGACTTCGACCGGCTGGTCGAGGCCGCACGCTCGCTCTCCTCGTAGCGCTCTACGGCGCCGCCGCGGTCGTGGCGACGCTGCCGGCCGTCGGCTCGTTCGGGAGCTCGTTCATGGCCGACGGCGGCGACGGGCACGGGGAGGCGGCCGCGGGAGACCATCTCCAGGCGACCTACCGCTTCTGGCTCGTCGGCCACCAACTCGAGCGTGGCGCCGCGCCCTGGCTCGACCCGTACAGCTTCCAGCCGCTCGTCGAGCCGCAGGTCGTGCTCTCGGGCTGGCCGTTCGGGCTCGCGTTCTGGCCGCTCGACGCGGCCTTCGGTCCCGTGGTCGCGTGGAACCTGCTCTTGCTGACGACGATCGTCGCCGCGGGGCTGCTCACCTACGGCTGGCTGCGGATGCTGGCGCTGCCGCCCGGCGCGGCGGCGATCGGCGGCCTCGTCTTCGCCGTTGCTCCCTATCGGCTGGCCCAGAGCGGTGTGCACCTGCTGGGTTGGATCGCGATTCTCATGCCGCTGGCGCTCCTGGCCTACGAGCGCGCCCGGGCTGCCGAGACCACGCGCCGCGCGCACGCCTGGGGCGCGGTCAGCGCGGCGGCGATCGTCTCGATCCCGCTCTCCGGGCAGCTCCACCTCGCCCTCGGCGCCATTCCGCTCATCGCCGTCTACGTGGCCGTGCGGGCCGCGCCGCTCGCCGCCGCCTGGGCCGCCGGCGGGCTGCTCGCGGCCGTCGGGGTCGGCCTCGCCGTCCACCTGACGATCGTGCGCGACTCGGCCGAGGAGGACGGCCGCTCGCTCGCGGAGGTCGGCGAGTTCTCGGCGGACTGGGTCGACCTGATCAGCCGCTGGCGGCTCGGCGGCCTGGAGCAGTTCGTCTACGTCGGCTGGCTCGTCCCCGTCCTCGCGGTCGCCGGCATCGTCGTGCTCTGGGAGCGGTCACGCGCGCTTGCGTCCCTTCTGGGGGCCGCCGCCGTCCTCCCCTCCCTGCTCGCGCTGGGTACCAACCTCCCGCTCTACGAGTGGCTGTGGGATGTCTTCCCGCCGCTGCGGTACCCGCGGGTACCGGGCCGGCTCGTGCCCGTCGCCAACCTCGCGGTGGCCGCGCTCGTCGCCGTCGCGGCGGCGCGCATCGCGGTCGCGTCCGGGCGGCGGGCGGCCGCGGCGACGGCCGCAGTCCTCGTCCTCGTCGCGGCCGACCTCCTCGTCTTCCCGCTCGACGCCACCGTCGCCGACCCAGGGAACCGAGCCTATGCGGCGCTGCGCGACGAGCCCGAGGGACGCGTCCTCGAGCTCCCGCTCATCGAGCCAGGCGTCCACTACGGGAGCGTGTACGACTACTACCAGCTGCAGGCGCCGCGGGAAGGGCCCGCGGGCTACTCGACGCTCGTCCCCCAGCCGGCGTTCGACTTCTACTTCCTCCGCAACCGCATCTCGTGCGGCGTGTGGCTCCCCGGCGACGAAGAAGAGCTCGACGAGCTCGGCATCCGCTTCGTGACCTTCCACGAGGGCGTCTACGCGCAGGCCGAGGTTCCGGGCGCCTGGTTCGGCTGGCGCGAGCTCGTCGCCCGCGGCTACACGCCGCTCGCGAGCGGCGGCGTCATCACCCTGCTCGGCCGCGGGACCGGCTCTGCCGAGCCGCCGGTGCCGGAGCCGCCTCGGGCCGACCCGCTCTACTGCGAGGGCTGGAAGGGCCGGACGATGAAGGAGCGCCAGGCGCCGTTCTGGCTGTACGGCTCGGGTGCCGTGCAGCTGGAGGTCAGCGCGCCCGCCCCGACCCCGGCCACCCTGTGGGTCGACGGCGTGCGCGTGGACCGGACGACCGTGTCGCGCGAGGCGACGCTGAACGCAGAGCTCGAGGGCGAAGGGTGGCACGCGCTCGTGCTCGAGGTGCCGAGGCTCCTCGACACGACCCCGCCGCAGGGTCTGCGGCTGGAGCGCCTAGGGCTCGACCTTTTCCCCGGCCGCTGAGGCACGCGGCCAGAACGGGTTCGGCACCGAGAACCAGAGGACGACCGCCTCCTCCGTGGTCGACGGGTTCCGCCAGGTGTGGGGCTCACGCGGGGAGTACGTGACGGTGTCGCCGGCCCGGACGACGAAGACGCCGCCGTCGACCCGGAGCTCGAGCGTCCCGCGGAGGACGTAGACGAGCTCGACGTCGGCCGGGAAGGTGTAGAGATCCTCTCCCGCCCCGGCGCCGGGTGGGATGTGCGACTCGATCAGGTGGAAGCGCTCGTCCTCGAGCGAGCTCAGGAGCAGATCCCGGTGCGCGCCGATGACGGCCCACGCACCTGCCTCGTCGCGGCGAATGACCGCGCCGGCCGGCTTCACGTCGAGCACGTCGCCGAACCGGATGTCGAGCGCGTCACAGATGCGGGCGAGCGAGGAGAGCGACACCGAGCTGAGCCCCCGCTCGAGCTGACTGATGAAGCCGCTCGTCAGGCCCGTGGCTGCCGCGAGCTGCGCGATCGTCAGCCCGCGCTCGCGCCGAACGGCGCGCAACCGCTCGCCGACACCGGCCTCGGTGACGTCTTTCGTGGGCAGAAAAACAGCCTACTACCGGGAGGTTTGACACCCGCCCGAAGTGGGTTTAGTGTGACTAACTTCTCGTCCGCCTACGCCCAGGGAAGGCGTGAGACCACCAGCGTGGGCGGAGAGCCGTTAGGGGCTGTCGTGACATGGAGCGAACGAGGGAAAAGGAGGCGTCATCCATGAGAGAGCTCATGGACGGCAGCTTCAACATCGCCCTGGCGCTGCCGGGCTTCTGCGACATCCTTCGCCCATAGGGCGAACGGGACGGAGCGCGCGGGCGCCGGCCCGCGCGCTCCCGACCGGCGTCAGTCCTCCGGCGGGGGCGGCAGGGAGCGGGCGATCACGCGAACCTTGCGTGCCGACCGGCGTGAGGTCGTAGAGCCAGCGCGCGTCCGCCGCGCGTCACGCGCACGCAGCCGTGCGACACCGGCGTCACCGGCACGTTCTGGGACTGGTGGAAGGCGATGCCGCGCACGAAGTAGGTCGCCCAGGGGAGCCACACGCGGTACGGCACCGACCACGACCGCCGGCTCTTGCGGGTGACCTAGTAGCGGCCGACGGGCGTCGCGTAGCCCCGCTTCCCGGTGGAGACGAGCACCGTGCGCAGGACCCGCCCAACGCGGATGACGAGAGCGACCTGGCGGTCGAGGAGCACCTCGACGCGGGTCCCCGTCCCGGCCGTCCGCGGCTTCGGGCGCTTCGCAACGAGCAACGCGGCCTGGGTCACAGGCCCCGGGATGCCGTCCCGCACGAGCCCTTCCCACTTCTGGAAGGCGATCACCGCCGCGAGCGTCCGCTGGTCGAAGCGGTCGGTCGCGGCGCCCAGCGGCAGGTAGCCGAGGTTGATGAGCCTGCGCTGGACCTGCAGCAGGGTCATCGACCCCGCGATCCTCGGGAGCGTCGGCGCGGCGGCCGGCCTGGGCGTCGGCGGTGGCGTCAGGATGTCGACGCGGGTGAGCGTGGTCGAGCTCCGCGCCCTCGACGAGGAGGCGGACCTCCTGCACACCTGGGTGGCCGGTGAGCGTGAGGACGACCTGCGCGGAGCGGGCGGACACGCTCGCCGGGTCGCCGTCCGCGAACGCGCGCCCGAGGTCGACCGTGGCGAGGCCGCCTGCGACCTCGAGCCCGAGGAGCGGGAGGCCCGCGGGAAGCTCTGAGACGACCCGTCGGCGCTGCTCGCCCGGCGACGGGCCGACGAGGAGCGCGCCGACGGCGTCGGCCGGCGTCGAGCCGAGCCGCTCGACGGCGATCGTCTGCTCGCCCTGCAGGAAGTACACGCGTGACGGTCGACTGGGCGTGCGCCGCCGAAGCGGTACGAGCACCGCTACGAGGACGACGAAGACAAGCCATGCCCGGCGACCCACGGCGGGCGGGATTGTACTCAGATGCAGGGACTCTGCGGGGCGCGGCCGGCCGCGCCCCGCAGACAGTTGTCATCGCCTAGGGATCGCGCGCGGCTTGGCGCGCTAGGCGATCTGCCAGGTGTCGCCTGCGTGGAGAAGAGCGGAGAGGTCGCCCTCGCCCTTCTCCCGTCGAGCAGCCTCGATCTGGGCAGCCATGAGCTCGTCGTAGACCGGCCGCTCGACCGAGCGCAGGACGCCGATCGGGAGCGGGCCCGGCTGCGGGTAGCCCAGGCGGCCGAGCGCGAAGGCGATGGTCGGCGAGTCGGCGTGCGCGTCGTGCACGAGCAGCGCGTCCTCGCCGACGTCAGCGATCTCGACGAGCTCGGCGGAGCCGTCGGCGCCCAGCCGGACGCCCTTCTCGCCCTCGGCCCCGAACCGCATCGGCGCGCCGTGCTCGAGGACGATCCGGTTCTCCTTCGCGTCGCGCACGTGGTCGAACGCGCCGTCGTTGTAGACATTGCAATTTTGGAGAATCTCGACGAAGGCCGCGCCCTTGTGACGCGACGCCGCGTGCAGCACCTGCGTCAGGTGCGCGCGATCGGTGTCGATCGCGCGGGCGACGAACGTCGCCTCCGCGCCGAGGGCGACCGTGACGGGGTTCAGCGGCCAGTCGATCGAGCCCATCGGCGTCGGGCCCGTGACCTGGCCGAGCGGGCTCGTCGGCGAGTACTGCCCCTTGGTGAGCCCGTAGACCTGGTTGTTGAAGAGGAGGATCGTGATGTTCACGTTCCGGCGCAGCGCATGGAGGAAGTGGTTGCCGCCGATGGAGAGCGCATCGCCGTCGCCGGAGACGACCCACACGGACAGGTCGCGGCGCGAGGCCGCCAGGCCGGTGGCGATCGCGGCAGCGCGGCCGTGGATCGAATGCAAGCCGTAGGCGTTCACGTAGTACGGGAAGCGCGCGGCGCACCCGATCCCGGAGACGAAGACGAGCTGCTCCCGCGGGATGCCGAGCTCCGGCAGGAAGCCCTGCATGGTCGCGAGGATCGCGTAGTCGCCGCACCCCGGGCACCAGCGAACCTCCTGGTCGGACTTGAAGTCCTTCGCGGTCAGCTTCAGCTCGGTCATGTCAGCGGCAGGATGGCGTCGGCCAGCTCGGCCGAGGTGAACGGGACGCCGCGCACGCGGTTGTACCCGACCGCGTCGACGAGGAACTCGGCGCGCACGAGCTTGAGGAGCTGGCCGAGGTTCATCTCGGGGACGAGCACGCGGTCGTACGAGCGGAGCACCTCGCCCAGGTTCCGCGGGAACGGGTTCAGGTACGTGAGGTGCGCGTGGTCGACGGCGCCGCCGCGCGCCCGGACCCGGCGCACCGCCGCGGCGATCGACCCGTAGGTGCCGCCCCAGCCGAGCACGAGGAGCCGCGCACCGGGCTGCGCGTCGACTTCGAGCCTCGGGATGTCGCCCGCGATCCCGGCCACCTTGCGCGCCCGGAGCCGCACCATCAGGTCGTGGTTGTCGGGGTCGTAGGAGATGTTGCCGGTGCGCTCCTCCTTCTCGAGCCCGCCGATCCGGTGCTCGAGGCCCGGCGTGCCCGGCAGCGCCCACTGGCGGGCCAGCGTGCCGTCGTCGCGGACGTACGGGAGGAAGCGGTCGCCGTCGTTCGGCTGCTCGGCGAACGTCGTCGAGATGTCGGGCAGCGTCTCGACGTCCGGCACGAGCCACGGCTCGGAGCCGTTGGCGAGGTAGGCGTCCGAGAGGAGGTACACGGGCGTCCGGTACTTGAGCGCGATCCGCGCGGCCTCGATCGCGGTGGCGAAGCAGTCGCCGGGCGTGCAGGCGGCGATGACCGGCACCGGCGACTCGGCGTTGCGCCCGAAGAGCACCATGAGCAGGTCCGCCTGCTCGGGCTTCGTCGGCATTCCGGTCGAAGGCCCGGCGCGCTGGATGTCGAGGATGACGAGCGGGAGCTCGAGCGTGACCGCGAGGCCGATCGTCTCCGCCTTGAGGACGACGCCCGGGCCGCTCGAGGTGGAGACGCCGAGCGCGCCGCCGAAGGAGGCGCCGAGCGCCGCGCCGACGGCGGCGATCTCGTCCTCGGCCTGGAAGGTCCGCACGCCGAAGGTCTTGTGCCGCGCGAGCTCCTCGAGGATCCCGGACGCGGGCGTGATCGGGTAGGCGCCGAGGAAGAGCGGCAGCTTGCTCTGCACGCTCGCCGCGATCAGCCCCATCGCGAGCGCCTGGTTCCCGGTGACGTTGCGGTACGTGCCCGGCGCGAGCTGCGCGGGCCGCACCTCGTACTGGACGGCGAACTCCTCGGTCGTCTCGCCGAAGGCATAGCCGGCCTTGAAGGCCTTGATGTTCGCCTGCGCGATGTCGGGGCTGCGCGCGAACTTCTTCTCGAGGAAGGCGATCGTGCCCTCGGTCGGCCGGCTGTAGAGCCAGGACATGAGCCCGAGCGCGAACATGTTCTTCGAGCGCTCCGCCTCGCGCTTGGAGACGTCGAACTCCTTCAGCGCCTCGATCGTCAGCGACGTCAGCGGCACGGGCTGCACCCGGAACTCGTCGAGCGAGCCGTCCTCGAGCGGGTTCGCCGCGTACCCGGCCTTCTGAAGGTTCCGCTCGTTGAAGGCGTCCGTGTTGACGATGATCGTGGCGCCCTTCGGAAGCCCGCTCACGTTGGTCCTGAGCGCCGCCGGGTTCATGGCCACGAGCACGTCGGGCGCATCGCCCGGCGTGAGGATGTCGTGGTCCGAGAAGTGGATCTGGAAGCCCGAGACGCCGGGCAGCGAGCCGGCGGGCGCACGAATCTCGGCCGGGAAGTCCGGAAGCGTGGAGAGGTCGTTGCCGAGGAGTGCGGTCTCGCTGGCGAAGCGACCGCCCGTGAGCTGCATGCCGTCCCCGGAGTCCCCGGCGAAGCGGATGACGACCCGATCGCGCTGCTCGACGGGCTTACTCATTTGTGTAGATCAGGTATACCGCACCCGCAGGAGGACCAGCTCCAATGACCTACCTTCCCCACGAGAGCCGTTACGACACCATGCTCTACCGGCGCTGCGGGCGCAGCGGCCTCGACCTGCCCGCGGTGTCGCTCGGGCTCTGGTGGAACTTCGGCCACGACCGTCCGCTCGAGAACGGCAGAGCGATCGTGAGGCGCGCGTTCGACCTCGGGATCACGCACTTCGACCTGGCGAACAACTACGGGCCGCCCTACGGCTCGGCGGAGGAGAACTTCGGCCGGCTGCTCGCCTCCGACCTCAGGCCCTACCGCGACGAGCTCGTCATCTCGACGAAGGCCGGCTATGACATGTGGCCCGGGCCTTACGGCGACCTCGGGTCGCGCAAGTACCTGCTCGCCAGCCTCGACCAGAGCCTCGGGCGGATGGGGCTCGACTACGTCGACATCTTCTACTCGCACCGCTTCGACCCGGACACGCCGCTCGAGGAGACCATGGGCGCGCTCGCGTCGGCGGTCCAGCAGGGCAAGGCGCTCTACGTCGGCATCTCGTCCTACTCGGCGGCGAAGACGGCCGAGGCCACGGCGATCCTGCGCGACCTGGGGATCCGGCTGCTCATCCACCAGCCCTCGTACTCGATGCTCAACCGCTGGATCGAGCCGGAGCTCCTCGACGTTCTCGGCGAGGAGGGCATCGGGTGCATCTGCTTCTCGCCGCTCGCGCAGGGGATGCTCACCGGCAAGTACCTGAACGGGATCCCGGAGGGCTCGCGCGCCTCGCGCGAGGGCTACGCGCTCTCGAAGGAGCTCCTCACCGACGAGGCGCTCGACAAGATCCGGGCGCTGAACGACCTCGCCTCCGGACGTGGGCAGACGCTCGCCCAGATGGCGCTCGCCTGGACGCTGCGCGACGCGCGTGTCACCTCGACGCTCATCGGCGCGAGCAGCGTCGCGCAGCTCGAGGAGAACGTCGGTGCGCTCGACCGCCTCGACTTCACGGACGACGAGCTCGCCGAGATCGACCGCTTCGCGACGGACAGCGGCATCAACCTCTGGGCGTCCTCGAGCGAGCGCTAGCACCGCTCGGGCCGACGAAGCATCATCCGCTCGGGATGAAGCCGAGACTGTGGTGGATCGGCGTGTTGTTCATGGTCGGCTCGACGGCGTTCGCCCTCGGGTCGGCCCCGTTCTACTCGGAGCTCGTCGAGCCCGCTCTCGTCGGCGTCACATTCTTCATCGGGTCGATCTTCTTCACGACTGCCTCGCTCCTCCAGTTGAAGCAGACGCCCCGCTTCGACCGGCTCGACTGGTGGGCGTGCGTCGTGCAGTTCGCCGGCACGCTCTTCTTCAACGTCACGACGTTCACCGCGATGAACGACGCGCTCTCGACGAAACAGGAGGACATCCGGGTCTGGGCCCCGGACGCCCTCGGATCGGCCTGCTTCCTCCTCGCGAGCGGTCTCGCCCTTGCCGCCGTCTGGAGCCGACGCGGCGCGCCGTGGTGGATCGCCTGGCTCAACATGCTCGGCTCGGTCTTCTTCGGGATCGCCGCGGCGACCTCGTGGGTGGTGCCCGATACCGGCGAGCTCCTGAACACGGCGGCGACCAACGCCTTCACGTTCCTCGGAGCCGTCTGCTTCTTCGTCGGCGCCTGGCTGATGAGCAGGCACGCGGCCCTCGGACGCTAGTGGTGGAAGCTGGTCGCCGTGTCGCGGTCGTGGACGGGAGCGGATTGCTTCTGCAGCCGGGGCAGCTGACGCTCCAGGTCGTGGATCAGTAGGTCGGCCAGGTCCTCGCTGAACCCGCGCTTGACGACCACACGCAGCGCCGCGAGGTCTTCGCGGTTCTTCGGGAACGTGTACGCCGGCAGGAGCCAGCCGCGCTCGCGCAGGGCGTTCGAGACGTCGAAGACCGTGAAGTTGTCGATCCCGTCCTTCAGCGTGAAGGCGAAGACGGGCAACTCGTCACCCTTCGTCACGAGCTCGAACGGCCCCAGCTCGGCGATTCGCTCGGACAGGCCCGTGGCCACCTCGCGCGCGTACGCCTGCACCCGCCTGTAGCCCTCGAAGCCGAGGCGGAGGAAGTTGTAGTACTGGCCGATGACCTGCGCGCCCGGGCGGGAGAAGTTGAGCGCGAACGTCGGCATGTTGTCGCCGAGGTAGTTGACCCAGAAGACGAGGTCGTCGGGGAGCGCGTCCGCATCCCGCCAGACGACCCAGCCGACCCCGGGATAGACGAGCCCGTACTTGTGGCCGGAGGCGTTGATCGAGGCGACCCGCGGAAGGCGGAAGTCCCACTCGAGATCGGGGTCGACGAAGGGGGCGACGAAGGCTCCGGACGCGCCGTCGACGTGCACGGGGACGTCGAGGCCGGTCCGCGCCTGCAGGTCGTCCAGGGCGGCGCAGATCTCCTGCACCGGCTCGTACGAGCCGTCGAACGTCGAGCCGAGCACCGGGACGACCGCGATGGTGTTCTCGTCGCAGAGCTTCACCGCCTCGTCCGCGGAGAGGTGCAGGCGATCGCCCTCCATCGGCACCAGGCGCATCTCGACGTCCCAGTAGTTCGCGAACTTCTCCCAGCAGACCTGGACGTTGATGCCCATGACGATGTTGGGCGAGTCGATCGGCTTGCCCTCGGCCTTGCGCCGGTGCTGCCAGCGGCGTTTGAGCGCGAGCCCGCCGAGCATCGCCGCCTCGCTCGAGCCGGTCGTCGAGCAGCCGGTGGCCTGATCGGCGTCCTGTGCGTTCCACAGGCGCGCGAGGATCGAGACGCAGCGCATCTCGAGCTCGGCGGTCTGCGGGTACTCGTCCTTGTCGATCATGTTCTTGTCGAAGCACTCGGACATGAGCGCCTGGGCCTGCGGCTCCATCCAGGTGGTGACGAAGGTCGCCAGGTTGAGGCGGGCGTTGCCGTCGATCATCAGCTCGTCGTGGATGATCTGGTAGGCCACGTCCGGAGGAAGCTCGCCCTCCGGGAGCCGGTGGCGCGGAATCTTCCCCGCCTCCAGAGTGAACAGGGGTGCGACGCCGATGTCGTCGGCGCCCGAGCGGGACGGTCCCTTCGGATGGCGCAATGCCATGCCTAGCTCCTTTCCTGGCCGGTCGGGTGGTCGAGGTGGACGACCGCAGTGTCCGCGGCGTGGTAGTCGGCGAGGAGCTGCCGCTCGCCGGCCCTCCGCGGGAAGGCGAGGAAGACGAGGGCCGCGCCTGCGAGGACGGCGACGATCCCGGCGGTGTACGCCCACTGGTCTCCCTGGAGGAACGACGACTTCGCGGCGTCGGTGATCTGGCTCGCGTACTTGGGGTTCTGCGCGGCGAGGTCGGCAGCGCTCGCGTAGGAAAGCTGGAGTTGGCTCTGCGTGCTGTCGACGGCCTGCTGTCCCTCCGGGGAATCCGCGATCGCCGTGCCCATGGCGGTCGAGTACCCGGCCGCGAGCAGCGCGCCGAAGACCGAGGTCAGGAGCGCTCCTCCGAGGTCGCGCTGCAGGTCGGCCGTGCCCGAGGCCATCCCGGCCCGCTGCACCGGCACCGAGCCGGTGAGCGAGTGCGAAGCCGGTGTACCGGCGAGACCGACGCCGATGCCGATGAAGACATAGGCGATGCCAACCTGCCAGTAGAGCTGTCCTCCTGCCAGAGGAGCAGCATCGACAAGAAGGCCAGCAGCAGGAAGACGTAGCCGGCCAGCAGCGTGAAGCGGGCGCCCCTCGTCTCGACCAGCTTCGCGGACCGTGGCGCCACGAGGATCATGAAGACGATCGCCGGCAGGATCGCGGCACCGGCCTCGACCGTCGAGTAGCCGAGCACGTTCTGCAGGTACTGCTGGCTCACGAATGCTCCCGCCATCAGGGAGCCGAAGACGATGATCCCGGCGCACGCGGCGACCCAGAAGACCCGGCGCGAGCGACGTGGAGGTCGTAGAGCGGATTCGGGGCACGCCGCTGTCTGAGCACGAATCCGAGGCCTGTCGCGAGCGCGATCGCGAGCAGCCCGACCGCCAGGGCGCCCTGGTTGGGGACCGGCGCGAAGTTGATCCCCAGGATCAGAGTCCCGACCATGACCAGTGAGAGGACCCCGCCGAAGTTGTCGACGGGCTCCGCCGTCTCGTTGACGTGGCTGGGGACGAAGAGGACGGCCATCAACAGGGCGACGCCGACGAGCGGCAGGGTCACGAGAAAGACCGAGCCCCACCAGAAGTCCTCCAGGAGCGCACCTGCGACCAGCGGCCCGAGCGCCGCGATGCCACCGCCGATCGCCGACCAGAGGGCAATGGCGCGGGTCCGCCCCGGCCCGGCCCAGAGGGCCGTGATCAGGGCGAGCGTGGTCGGGTAGGCCATGCCGGCCGAGAACCCGCCGACGAGCCGTGCGACGAAGAGGACCTCGTCGGAGGGCGCATACGCCGCCAGCAGGCTCGCGGGGATCGAGAGGAGCATGCCGAGCACGAGCAGAAGCTTGCGTCCGTACCGGTCGCCGATCGCCCCCAGCCAGAGGACGGACGCCGCGAGCCCCAGCGAATAGCCGACCGCGATCAGGTTGAGCGTCGTCTGGGACGAGTCGAACGCCGTGCCGATCGACGGCAGGGCGACGTTGGCGACCGAGAGGTTGAGGTTGGCGACCGCTGCGACGAGGATCAGCGAGACGAGAACGAGCCCCGCCCGCCTGGGAGCCGCCGCCGGCTGGGCTCCGATCGCCTCGCTCATCGCGGCCTTTTCATCGCCAGAAGCATTCCACTCCCTCACTGTCCGGGGGCATCAAAGACGGATGAAACCGGCCGCAGCCTACGAGGCGGGCTCACGAGCGCGTGGGATCAGCCAGTTGGGCGAGTCCCGGCCGACGCGCCTGCGAGTGTTTGTGGTGCCGTCCTGACTTGACTTCGTGCCGTCCGTGCCTCAGCGTCGCCTCGCCAAGCCCTCTGCATCGATTCGACCATGAACATCCCCGGATTCCACCGGCACAAGGGAGAAGCTCCTCACGGGCGCGAGGAGGCGGCGGAGCCCCGGCACGTCCTCCAGCTCGACATGGACGAGCTCTCGGCCATCTTCTCGGCGCCCCGCTGGCTGCGCGACCTCGGGCTCGCGTCGTGGCTCCTCGTCGGAGTCGCGGCGCTGCTCTTCGGGCTGGTCTGGCTCCTCGGCGCCACGTCGGTCATCACCCAGCCGGTGCTGGTGGCCTTTGTCGTCGCCACCGTTGCCTCGCCGCTCGTGGGCTGGCTCGGCCGTCACCGCGTCCCGCGGGCTGCAGGCGCCGGCCTCGTGCTCCTTGGCCTCGTAGCGCTGGGCGTGCTCGTGTTCGCGCTCGTGATCGGCGGAATCGTCTCGCAGGCGGACGAGGCGGGTGATCACGCGGGCTCGGCCGTGGACAAGATCCAGGGCTGGCTCGAAGACGCCGGCGTCGACTCATCGGGCGCGTCGAGCGCCGCGGAGAGTGTCAAGCAGAACGTGCCGGAGACGATCTCGACGTTCGTCGGCGGCCTGGCGACGGGCATCATGGAGGTGGCGTCGCTTGCGCTCGGGCTGTCGTTCTTCGCCCTGAGTCTCTTCTTCCTCCTGAAGGACGGGCCTTCGCTGCGCGCCGGCGTGGAGAGCCGCATGGGCGTGCCGAAGCCCGTCGCACGGACCGTCACGACCAACGTCATCCGCTCTCTCAGGGGCTACTTCCTCGGCGTCACGATCGTCGCCGCCTTCAACGGTGTCGTCGTCGGCCTGGGCGCGCTCGTGCTCGGAGTGCCTTTGGCCGGGACGATCGCGGTCGTCTCGTTCGTGACCGCCTACGTCCCCTATATCGGCGCGTTCGTCGCGGGCGGGTTCGCCGTCGTGCTCGCGCTTGGAGCGGAGGGCCCGACGACCGCGGCGATCATGCTCGCGATCGTGCTGCTCGCGAACGGGATGCTCCAGAACATCCTCCAGCCGATTGCCTTCGGCGCGACCCTCGGCCTCAACCCGCTGATCGTGCTGATCGTGACGCTGAGTGCCGGCGCCCTCTTCGGGATGGTCGGGCTCGTCCTTGCCGCACCGCTCACGTCGGCCGCGGTCCACATCAGCGCCGACCTCGCACGTGCCAGGGTGGCGGCCGCCGGGCTGCAGAGGGAGCGGCCCGGAGCGAGCCGGAGCCGGCACCGGGAATGGGCCTTTGACCGCGCACCCCGACTCCGGCGCTACCGCCAGCGTCCTTCCTTTCCGCGACCCCTCCCGCAAGAGCAGGCTGGTCAAGGTCGCCGGCTGGCTGATCGGAACGCTGATCGTGATCGTGCTGCTCGACCTCGTCGGGATCGACGTCATCGGCTGGATCCAGGACCTCTGGGACCAGATCAAGGCGGTACCGGCCCGCTACATCGTCGCCGCGCTCATCTTGCAGGCCGGGCAGACGGTCCTCGCGGGCGTCTCGTACTACGGCATCCTCAGCGCCGCCTATCCCGGGCAGGTGAAGCTGGCGCCGATCGTGACCGCGTATGCCGTCGGGGTGGCGATGAACAACTTCCTCCCGGCGAACATCGGCACCTTCGTGACGCTGCTCATGTTCGTGGCCATCATCCCGGCCTGCACGTTCGCAGGGTCGCTGGCGGCCTACCTCGTCCAGAAGATCTTCTTCACGCTCGCCGGGACGTTCGTCTACCTCTATCTGTTCCTCTCCGTCCCAGGCTCCTTCGACGAAGCCCTGAACGGCCTCGACGACCACGCGTTGAGGACGATCCTGGTGCTCGCGGGCGGCGGCTTCCTGATCGTCGTCGTGGCGCGGATCTTCTGGCGCCAGGTCAAGAAGCTCTGGGATAAGGCGAAGGCAGGCGGCGCGATCCTCTCGCAGCCGAAGCGCTACCTGACCCACGCCTTCCTGCCGTCGCTCCTCTCGTGGCTGTGCAAGCTGGCGGTGATCGGGATCTTCCTGGCGGCGTTCGCCATCCCCGTGACCTTCGAGTCGATCATGTGGGTGACCGGGTCGGGCTCGCTCGCCAACGTCGTCTCGGTCACGCCCGGTGCGGTCGGCATCACGCAGGCAACCAACGCGCTCGCGCTCAGCGCCTGCTGCGACGTCCCCCAGAGCACGGCGGTCGACTACTCGACGGCGCAGCAGCTGATCACGACGGCCTTCAACATCGTCCTGGCGCTCGTCCTCGTCGTCTGGACGTTCGGCTGGACAGGCGGAAAGCTGCTGGTCGGCCAGTCCTACACCGACGCGAAGGTCAAGGTCGCCGAGCAGAAGGAGCAGCGGGCCGAGAAGAAGCAGGCGAAGCGGGCGGCGCGCGAGGCGGAGGGCGGCGAGCTGCTCGACCGCTTCCGCCGCCGCCGCGACTCCGTGGACGACGAGCCAGAGAACGAGTAGCGGATGGCGTCCGTGACGGAAGCGCACGTCGCGCGGCCTCTGTCCTGGCGCCCGGAGCGGCCCCACATCCGACCAGGGCGGCTTCTAGTGGCCTGGCTCGTCTCGGCGCTCGCGCTCCTGGCAGCGGCCTACATCGTCCCCGGCGCGGAGGTCGAAGGCTTCTGGGGAGCCCTGCTCGTCGCGTTGGTCGTCGCGGTCCTGAACGCCATCCTCCCGCCGCTGATCGCCGCGCTCCGCCTGCCGTTCACGCTCGCGCTCGGCTTCGTGCTCGTCCTGTTCGCGAACGCCGCCATGCTCCTCATCGCAGACGCGCTCACGGAAGGCGCGATCCAGCTCGACTCGTTCTGGATCGCCCTGCTCGTCGCGCTCGTGGCGTCGGCGGTCAGCATCGCCCTGCAGGTCGTGGTCGGGGCCAACGACGACGACACCTACTCACTGCGGTCGATCCAGCGCCAGGCGAGGCGGTCGGGCGAGCTCATCGCCACCAGCGAGCCCGGGATCCTCTTCCTCGAGATCGACGGCCTCGCCCTCCCGGTCCTGCGAAACGCGATGCGCGATGGCAACGCGCCGACCATGGCGCGCTGGCTCGCCGAGGACTCCCACGCGCTCACCGAGTGGGAGACGGACCTTTCGTCGCAGACAGGCGCGAGCCAGGCCGGCATCCTCCTCGGCTCCAACGAGGACATCTCGGCGTTCCGGTGGGTCGAGAAGGAGACCGGGACGATGATGACGTGCTCGGCCCCGGCCGACTGCGCGGAGATCGAGCGGCGTCGCGCGACGGGCATCGGCCTGCTGCGGGACGGCGGCGCGAGCCGCGGCAACCTCCTCTCGGGCGAAGCTGAGCACCTGATCCTGACCGTGAGCAGGCTCGAAGCAGAGAAGAAGTCGAATCCCGGCTACCGAGCCTTCCTCGCCAACAGCTTCAACGTCACGCGGGCGCTCGTCCTCTTCTTCTGGGAGGTCCTGCTCGAGATCACCGCCTCGGCCCGCCAGCGCCGCCGCGACGTCCGGCCCCGCGGCCACCGAGGCGGCCTGTACCCGTTCATGCGCGCGGCCATGTGCGTCGTCGTGCGCGACCTGATCGTCTTCGGCGTCCTCGGCGACATGATGAAAGGGCGCCCCGCCGTCTACGCGACGTTCTCGAGCTACGACGAGGTCGCCCACCATTCCGGGCTCGAGCGCGCCGACACGCTGGAGGCGCTGCGGAAGCTCGACGAGCAGTTCGCCCGCATCGACCGGGCGCGCCCGTATGCGCCGCGGCCGTACGAGATCGTCGTGCTCTCGGACCACGGGCAGACCCAGGGTGCGACCTTCAAGCAGCGGAACGGCTACGGGCTCGACGAGCTCGTCGAGCGCTCGCTCTCCGACGGATCGGTCACGGAGGTCGCCGGCGGCGACGAGCAGAGCGCGATGGTCGGCCACGCGCTCGGCGAGGCAACAGGCCGCACGACGAAGAAGAAGCGCTCGAAGAAGGACGTGAGCGGCGAGCACGCGGTCGTCCTCGGCTCGGGAAACCTCGGGCTCATCTACCTGATGGAGGAGCCGCGCCGGCTGACGCTCGAAGAGATCGACGCCCGCCATCCGGAGCTCGTGCCGGCGCTCCGCGGGCATCCGCATGTCGGCTGGCTGCTCGTCCGCTCCGAGCGGGACGGGCCCGTCGCGCTCGGCGCGAATGGGGCCCACTACCTCGCCGACGGGCGGGTCGAGGGCGAAGACCCGCTCGCGGCGTTCTCCCCGACCGCCGCGCGGCATCTGCTCCGCACAGACGGCTTTCCCCATGTCGCGGACATCATGGTCGGGAGCTTCTACGACCCCGAGCTCGACGAGGGCTGCGCCTTCGAGGAGCTCATCTCGTTCCACGGAGGGCTCGGCGGCCCGCAGACACGGGCGTTCATCCTCCACCCAATCGGGCTCCCCGTTCCCGAGGGTCCGATCCTGGGCGCGGCCGCCGTGCACGGGATCCTGCTCGGCTGGCGGGAGCACCTCTCGAAAGGAGCTCAGGAGTGAGCTATGCGATCTGGTCCGTGGTCGGAGTCGTCGCGCTCGTCCTAGCGATCGCGACCATCATCAGCGTCCTCCGCAATCCCCGGGTCTCGGGCGGCGAGAAGGCCGTCTGGGTGGTCTGCGCTGTGATCTTTCCGTTCCTCGGCGGGATCACCTACTTCACCGTCCGCCGCAACTGGTGAGCGCCGGCTCAGCCGGGCCGCGAGGAGCCCGGCGCCGAGGAGCAGCGCCTCCACGATCGTGATGGCCAGCCGGTTGAGCACCGTCACCGCGAGCGCGGCGCTCGAGGGCACGATGATCTCCAGGAGCCCGTACATCGAGGCCTCGCGCACGCCGAGCCCGGACGGGGCGAACACGACGAGCACCGCCACGATCGCCCCGACCGCGGCCGCCCCTCCCAGGTAGGGGATGGTCTTGATGCCGGGGTCGGCGTCGAGGGAGCGCAGGAGCAGGTAGAGCGCCAGGCCGCCCACGAGCCACGTGAAGCTGTAATAGACGAGCAGGCTCACGAGCGAGCGATACGGAAGGCGCGGCGGCTCGGGGGCGTCGAAGCGGCGGAAGAGGGCGCGGGCGAGCGCCGTGAAGACACGCGGGTGGAGGAGCACCGCGAGAAGGGCGCCGAAGGCGAGGAGCGGCCAGAGCGGCGTGTCGATCTCCTCGACGGCCGTCAGGCCGACGACGAAGACGAGAATCCCGGCGACGGCCGAGAGCCCGGCTTCGAGCAGGATCGAGCTGAAGACGAACGACGTGTCGTGGACGCCGCCGGCCCGGCGGAGCCAGACGATGCGGGCGAGCGGCGTCCAGACGCCGCCCGGGATGTACTTCGCCAACATCGAGGCCATCTCGGCCTGGAGCGCGATCCGGTAGACGACGCGGATCCCGAATGCGGCGAGGATCCACTGCCAGCCGACGACGAAGAGCAGGTAGTAGGCGGCGAGGACCGCCAGGGCGGCGAGAAGGAAGATCGGGTCGACGTCCTCGAGCAGCGGGACCGCCTCGGCCCATGTGTCCCGCACCGCGTACGCGAGGAACGCGAGCGCGGCGACGAGGAAGGCGACCTGCAGGCCGACGAGCACGCGCCGGCGGCGAAGGAACGCGGGAAGCCGGCTCGCCACGTGTCCGAGTCTAGGGCGAAGGGGCGCCAGACAAGGATTCGCCCGTCCGCAGGTACGGGACGGACGACGAGCTTCAGCGGGCGTACACTCGCAGGGTGAACTACGACGCGATCGTCGAAGCCGACGAGCTGCTCGCGGGCAAGCCGTTCACGGATCCCGAGAACACCGAGCGCGAGGTCGGCGTCATGGACCAGATGCTCGAGCACGAGCGCGAGCGTGCGCGCGCGTGGCGCGACGGGGACGCCGACGGCGAGCACATCGTCCGCGAGCACGACGAGGAGGGCCACCGGCATCTGATCGTCGTGCCCGACACACGGTCGTTGCTCGACGCCGAAGACGTCACGGCGGTGGGCTTCTTCGCGCGACCGCGCGACGAGGTCGACCACACGATTCTCTTCGACCTCGAGGATGCGCTCATCGAGCGCATGCCGCACTACGGCGAGCTCGGGCTCCTCAGCTACTACGACGTCGAGCTCGTCAAGGGCGCCTACGGGAACCTCATCCTCTTCTCCACGCCCGACGTGCCCCCTGAGTGGTACGGGGACCCGGTGCACCGCCGCGCGACGGAGGTGTCCCCCCGCCACTACCACGAGGTGCGGCTCCACAAGGGCTCCATCGCCGGGCCGCTCATGGGATCGGGCGACATCGTCGTCGAGCGGACGAAGTACTTCGACTTCAAGATCGCCCCGCCCTGGCTCGGCCTGCGGCGCTTCGCAGCGGCGCATTGACGTTCACCACATCTTGACCTGAAACGTCGGGCCGCCGCCCTGGCGGACCTGTACGCTGCGTCGCAACTGCCCGGCCGGGGCTGAAGCCCAGCGAACCGCTACCGATGAGTACGGCGTCGTCAGCCGGTCTGAACGAGAAACCCCCCGCAACAAGGAGGCGAGCAGACGATGACGGACGGACGAAATGGGGAGCGGCGGCTAGCGCACGAGCGCCTGTCCACAGGGGCACTGGCACGCTGGATGCGGGCGTGCGCCACGCACCCGTGGAGAGTGTTCCTGGCCTGGGGCGGGATCGTCGTCCTCCTGATCGTTCTCGTCATCGGGATCGGGGGAGGTCTCAAGGACGAGTTCTCGATCCCGGGCTCGGACACGCAGAGAGCCACCGACCTGATCGAGTCGGAGTTCGCGGCCGAGCAGGGCGCCGTGCTCAACCTCGTCTTCGCCGCGCCCGAGGGCGAGACGCTCGACACGCCCGAGCGGCGCGAGGCGATCGAGGGAGCGATCGCCGAGCTCCAGTCGGACGAGTTCGCGCCCACCGAGGACGAGGCCGGGATCGAGAGCGTCGGCGATCCGTTCAGCGAGGAGACGTTCTCCGATGACGGGCGCATCGCGTACGCCGAGGCGCAGTTCAGCGAGACGATCGAGACGGAGGATCGTGAGACGGTCGTCGCCGTCCAGGACGCCGTGCGCGAGCAGGTCGAGCCGGTAGGGGTCATCGTCGAGTTCAACGGCGACGCCGAGTTCCCGCCGATCGAACAGGGGATCCAGGAGGTCCTTGGCCTGCTCATGGCGCTTCGTCGTGCTGCTGCTCGTCTTCCGAGCGCTCGTATCGGCCGCGATTCCGATCGCGCTCGCGATAGTGGCCGTCGCGACGGCCTTCATCCTGCTCTTCATCGTCGCGGGCTTCACCGACGTCAACACGATCACGCCGCTCCTCGTTTCGATGATCGGGCTCGGCGTCGGGATCGACTACTCGCTCTTCATCGTCACGCGGTTCCGGCAGCTCCTGCACGAGGGGCTCTCGCCCGCGGATGCGGCCGCAGAGGCCGGCGCCTCCGCGGGGCGCGCGACGCTCTTCGCCGGGCTCACGGTCGCCATCTCGGTGACCGGGCTCGCGTTCTTCGGGCTCGACTTCGTGACGAAGCTCGGCATCGGCTCCGCGCTCGGCGTCCTGACGACGGTGCTGATGGCGAACTCGCTGCTCATCGCCGCGCTGGCGAAGCTCGGACACCGGGTCGACCGCATGAGTGCCGGGTTCCACGTCGTGCTCTTCGTGATCACGCTCGGCTTCTACGGCTGGTACTGGGTCTACAGGACCCACCGCGAGGCCAGGCGCCAGACCGGTCAAGGGCTCGGAGGCGTGCTCGGCCTGCTGCTCTGGATCCTCCTCCTCCCGGTCAGCGCGTTCGTCATCCCGTCGGAGGTTCGGCGGATGTACGAGAAGGCCGGTCGGGAGGCGCCCGTCAGCGGGCGGACGGGGCTTTGGCTCTTCCCGTTCGGAGTGCCTGATCGTTCCCGCGATCGTCTGGTTCGTGAAGATCCACGCGGGCCCTCGATCGCTTGGACGTGCCCGCGGCGCTCCAGCCGATCGACGACTCGGAGGCCGCGCGCGAGCGGACGCTCATCGCGCGCTGGGGACGGTTCGTGACACGGAACCACAAGCCGGTGTTCGTCGTCCTCCTCGTCGTCGGGCTCCTGCTCGCGACGGGCTCGGCGCTCGTCCGGCTCGGCGCCTCCGACCAGGGCACGCAGCCGACCGACCAGACCGCGCGGCGGGCGTACGACCTGCTCGCGGAGGGCTTCGGCCCCGGCTTCAACGGACCGATCCCGATCGTGGTCGACGTGAACGGTGACGAGCAGGCGCCGCAGCGCGTCTACGACGGCGTGCGCAACCTCGAGGGCGTCGCGTCGGCCGGCGAGCCGCAGTTCAACGACGAGGAGACGGTCGCCATCGTCTTCGTGACGCCCGACTCGGCACCCCAGGACGAGCAGACCGAGGAGCTCGTCGATCGGCTGCGCGGCGACGTGGTGCCCGCGGCGACCGAGGGCAGCGACGCTGCCGTGTACGTCTCGGGGCTGAACGCGGCGTTCATCGACATCGGCGACCAGATCATGGAGCGGCTGCCGCTGTTCCTGCTCTACATCATCGGCGTGACGTTCCTCGTGCTCGCGATGGCGTTCCGCTCGATCGTTGTCTCGCTGACCGCGGCGGTGACGACGATCCTGTCGGCGTTCATCGGCTTCGGCGTGCTCACGCTCGTCTTCCAGGAGGGCTACCTGCTCGATCTCATGGGGCTCGACCGCACCGGCCCGATCGAGACGTTCGTGCCGCCGATCGCTTTCGCGATCCTGTTCGGCCTCTTCATGGACTACATGGTCTTCCTCATGAGCCGGATCCGGGAGGAGCACGTCCACGGCCTGAACACGCGAGCCGCCGTCGAGCACGGCATCGCGGCGATCGGGCGGGTCATCGTTGCCGCGGCGATCATCATGGGCACCGTCTTCGCCGCGTTCATCCTCACGTCCGACCGCATCTCGAAGGAGTTCGGGCTCGTGCTGGCGGTCGCGATCCTCGCGGACGCGCTGGTCGTGAAGATGACGCTCGTGCCGGCGTTCTTCACCTGGCTCGGGGAGAAGACGTGGTACATCCCGCGCTGGCTCGACCGCCTGCTTCCGAACATCACGATCGAGTCGCCGCACGAGGGCCAGGCCCCGCCCCCGATCGAGCCCGAGCCGGCCAGGGCGGCGGGCGGAGGGCACTAGGAACCGTCGAGGGCGGCGGCTCCGGCCGCCGCCCTCCCTCCCGGAAGCCGCCATGGACGTCGCCGAGCTGACACGCGCCCTTTCCGGTGAGGTCATCCTCCCGGGCGACGCACGGTTCGACGTCGCACGGCGGGGCTTCAACGCCCTCGTCGACCGCCGTCCGGCCGTCATCGCCCGCTGCCTCGGCGCCGACGACGTCGCTGCAGCGTTCGCCTTCGCGCAGGCCAACGAGCTCGACGTGGCGGTGCGCGGCGGCGGCCACAACCCGGCGGGGCACTGCGTCGTCGACGGCGGGCTCGTGATCGACCTCTCGCAGATGCGGACGGTCGAGGTCGACGCCGACGCGCGGATCGCCCGCGCCGACGGAGGGTCGACCTGGCTCGACTTCGACACGGCGACGCAGGCGTTCGGACTCGTCACGCCCGGCGGCATCGTCGGCTCGACGGGCGTCTGCGGCCTCACGCTCGGCGGCGGCATCGGGCACCTGACGGCGCAGCACGGCCTCACGTGCGACAACCTCGTCGGCGCCGAGCTCGTGACCCCGGGGGGCGACGTCGTCCACGCGCGCCCCGACGAGAACGCCGAGCTCCTCTGGGCGCTGCGCGGCGGCGGTGGGAACTTCGGCGTCGCGACCCGCCTGGAGTTCCGCCTGCACCCGCTGGACGGCGTCGTCGGCGGACTCCTCTCCTACGCCGGGGAAGGCGTCCGCGAGGCGTTCCGTGCCTTTCGCGACATCGTGGCTCGCTCGCCGCGCGACCTGAGCTGCCAGGCCGTGCTCGCGCTCGACGACTCGCTGGCGCCGGCGCTCGTCGTCATCCCCTGCTACACGGGCTCGGACCCCGATCCCGCGGAGCTCCGGGAGCTACGCTCGGCGCCCGGGCTCCTCGACGACGGCGTGGGCCCGCGATCCTTCGCCGAGCAGCAGAGCCTCGTCGACTCGCCCTACGGCGAGCAGCGGCACTACTGGAAGGGGCACTTCGTCAACGAGCTCTCGGACGAGCTCATCGACGTGCTGCTCGACCGCGTCGCGGCGCTCGGGCGGCCGCCGGGGGACATCCTGATCGAGTCCCT
The DNA here is from genome assembly GCA_963839745.1 of uncultured Actinomycetes bacterium. Lineage (GTDB taxonomy): Bacteria > Actinomycetota > Thermoleophilia > Gaiellales > Gaiellaceae > JAIBJN01. Next base: position 196,893 of record CAWIWC010000017.1, on the reverse strand, counting down.
GCACGGCGCGCCCAAGGACGTCGACCCCGGCACCAGCGCCCTCTCCTACCGCAGCGCGGCGTTCAACGTCAGCGCGATGGCGACCTGGCAGGATTCCGCGCTCGACGCCGAGCACATCGCGTGGTCACGTGAGACCGCGGCCGCGATCCAGCCGTGGGCGGTCAGCGGCGGCTACGCCAACTACATGCAGGCGGACGAGCCGATCGAGCGCGTCCGGGCGGCGTTCGGCGAGGAGGCCTTCGACCGCCTCCAGACACTCAAGCGCCGGTACGACCCGGGCAACGTCCTGCGCCGCAACCAGAACATCCCGCCGGGCTGACGCCGGACGTTGACAGTTCGCGGGGGTCGTTGAGACACTCGCGCCGCTCTGTCAGTTTCGACGCGCCCCGAGGTGGGTCGGGGTAAAGGGGGATGACTATGTCCAGCAGGCCACCAGGACTGCTTCTGGTCCTCGTCGCCGCGGTCGTGGCGCTCGTGCTCGTGCCGGGCTCCATGTCCGCGTCCGACGCCGGAAGCCAGTCGTCGTCGGCGGCAACCGCCGGCGATGCGCTCGACATCGCGCTGAGCCACGTGAGGACGAGCACGACGGAGCTCGGGGTCACGAGCGCCGACGTCGCCGATCTCTTCGTGACGAGCCGGTACACGAGCCGCCACAACGGAGTCACGCACGTCAACCTCAACCAGCGGTTCCGAGACCTCGAGGTCTTCGGCGGCCACGCGACCGTCAACGTCGCGGCCGACGGGCGCGTCGTCTTCGTCGGCGGCCGCTTCGTCTCCGGGCTCGCGGACGCGTCGGGCGAAGGCGAGCTCGCCGCCGCCGAGGCCGTGGAGGCGGCCGCGGAGAGCCTGAACCTCGACGATCCCGCCAACCTGCGGGTGCTGAGCCGTGAGGACGGCGCGGCCCAGGAGACGGTCCTGTCGGGCGGAGGGATCTCCGACGAGCCGATCCCCGCCCGCCTCGGCTGGCAGCCGACGACGAACGGGCTCCGCCTCGCCTGGCGGCTCGTGATCGACGACTCCTCTGCCTCGAGCGTGTGGAACGCCACGGTCGACGCCGACAACGGGCGCCTGCTCGCGGTTGACGACTGGACGGATCACGACACGCGCGAGGGCCTGGCGAGCCGGCTCCAGCGCGAGGGCGGCCAGACGTCGGCCGCCGTCCAGGCGCTGGCGGCCGGGCCGACCGTCTTCGAGCCGGCCAATCCGGTCAACGACGGGTCGAGCTACCGGGTCTACCCGCAGGAGAGCCCGGACGACAGCGACCGGGTGCTCTTCACGAACCCGGCCGACGGCTTCGCCTCGCCCTTCGGCTGGCACGACACCAACGGGGTCCCGGGCGCGGAGTTCACGATCACACGGGGCAACAACGTCCACGCGTACACCGACCGTGACAACGACGGCGCGCAGGACCCGTCCGGCTCGCCCGACGGCGGCGCCGGGCTCGACTTCGACTTCCCCATCAACCTCGGCGAGCACGCGCAGTTCAACGTGCCCGCGAACATCACGAACATGTTCCGCTGGTGCAACATCGTGCACGACGTCATGTACCTGTACGGCTTCGACGAGGCGTCGGGGAACTTCCAGGTCAACAACTACGGCCGGGGCGGCACCGGCGGCGACGACGTCCGCTGCGAGGGCATGGACGGCTCCGGTCAGTCGAACGCGAACTTCTCGACCCCCGCCGCCGACGGCGGGCAGCCGAGGATGCAGACGATGATCGAGTTCGGCTCCGGCCTCCCGAGCGCCGTCACGGTGAGCTCGGGTGCTGCGGCCGGCACGTACCTGGCCCAGTACGCCCGCTACAGCCCGCCCGCGACGACGGCGGGGACGCCCGGGACGCTCGTGCTCGTCAACGACGGCGCCGGCGCTCCGAACGACGGCTGCGACGCCTTCAGCCTGCCGGCGGGGGCGATCGCGGTGGTCGACACGGCCACCGCGTGCACCAACCACGCCCAGACGCTGAACGCGCAGAACGCGGGCGCAGTTGCCGTGGTGATCGTCCACACGACGGACAACCCGGCGCTCACCTCCGGGCCGATGTTCCCGGTGATCAACGTCCCGACGATCCGGGTCGGCCTGACGGACGGGAACACGATCAAGGCCGCGATCGCCGGCTCGCCCGCTCCGGGGTCGGTCCACCGCAACACGGGCCGGGCGCCCCTGCGCGTGGGCGACCTCGACACGGCGACGATCATCCACGAGTACAGCCACGGCGTCTCCAACCGCCTCACCGGCGGCCTCAACATCAACTGCCTCACCGGGCAGGAGCAGATGGGCGAGGGCTGGGGCGACTGGCACGCCATCACGGCGCTGATCGACACCGCGAAGGACGACCCGGACGGGCCGCGCGGGATCTACCCGTACGTGCTCTACGAGCCGCCCAGGACGAGCCCCGGGCTCCGGAACCGGCCGTACTCGCGGAACATGGAGATCCAGCCGTCGACCTACGACAGCATCAAGCAGGGCGCCTGGCTCAACGGCGCGTCGCTGTCCCAGCCGCACGGGATCGGGCACGCCTGGTCGGCCATGCTCTGGGACATGGTCTGGGACCTGATCGAGAAGAACGGGTTCAACCCGAACCTGTACGACGACTGGAGCACGGGCGGGAACAACCTCGCGTACCAGATCGTCAACGACGGTCTCAAGTTCCAGGGCTGCGCCCCGACGTTCGTGACGGGGCGCAACGCGATCATCGCCGCGGAGGACGTCCTGACCGGCGGCGACAACGCCTGCACGCTCTGGGCGTCGTTCTCCCGCCGCGGCCTCGGCTTCAGCGCGAGCGACGGCGGCACGACCGGCCGCAACGACGGCACCGAGGCCTACGACACGGCCCCGCCATGCCTCCGCGGCTTCCAGAGCCCGGTCGTGCAGCCGTACGGCTCCCTGAACGAGGTCGATGCCGGCGATGCGGTGCCGCTCAGGTTCACCGCGGACGGGTACCGACAGCTGGACGTGCTCGCGAGCCACTCGCCGTTCTCGCGCAAGGTGGACTGTACGACACTGCGGGTGCCGAGCCAGAGCCCGGCCTTCACGACGCCGCGGGAGCTTCCGATCGACACCGTCACCCCGGGCGGCTCGAAGCTGACGGTGAACCCGCAGGGGGTCTTCCTCTACACCTGGAAGACGCTCGCAGAGTGGGCGGGGACGTGCCGCGAGCTCGTGCTGACGCGGGACGACGGCAAGCAGCACCGCGCCTTCTTCGAGTTCGGCTAGGCGAGGCAGTCACGGAGGGGAGCGCCCGGCAACGGGCGCTCCCCGTTTACCCCTTTCTGTTCGCGTTTCGTAAAGACCGCCGGTTTCGGCGTGGAGAAGCGTCTGTGCTCGTAGACGGAACTCCTCTCGCCGTCACCAGCAACGAAAGGGTGTGCACGTGAAGCGAACCCTCTCCCTCTCTGCGGTCATCGCGGCTGCCGTGCTCGTCCCGCTGGCTTCCGCTGCGTTGATCAAGGGGACCGTCGGCAACGACACCCTCACGGGAACCAGCGCCCGTGACTACATCTACGGCTACGCCGGCGACGACATGGTCACCGGCAGCGCGGGCCGGGACTACGTCTGGGGCGGCGCCGGCAACGACAACGTCGCCGGCAACGGCGGTGCCGACCGCGTCTGGGGCGGCCCCGGAGACGACACGGTGACCGGTGGGAACGGCGCTGACGTCTGGGTCTCGGGCGGCGCCGGGAACGACACGGTCAACGGCGGCGACGGCGCCGACTACGTCTTCGGCGCAGCCGGGAACGACACGCTCAGCGGCAGCAACGGCAACGACCAGATCTTCGGCGGCCTTGGGCAGGACACGATCACATGCGGCGACGGGATGGACACCGCGTACGTCGACCGGACGGATACCGTCGCGGCCGACTGCGAGCGGAAGCGTCCCGCCAGGCCCTAGGGGGGACCAGGCCGAGATGCCCGGGCATCACCGCCCGGGCATCTCGGACCTAGTGCGACCAGACATCCCACCGGGCTAGCCCTCATTAGGAGGGCCCTCCGTGCGGACCAGGGGTTCCCCCGAAGCGATGGCCCCACCCTGCGCGCGACCATCGAGCCAATCGGGCGAAGGCCCGCAAATCGATGGCAAAGGGGTGGAGAGATGTCTGGAGTCGTCAACTACCTGGAGAGCCCTCCGCGCAGGAGCGGCTTCGCGTGGGCCCGGCTGGTCGCCGTGGTCGCGGGTCTGCTCGCGGTCCTCGGCTTCGCCGCCGAGCGCGCGAACGCCGGCTACTCGGCGCAGGTGAACAACGGAACGCTGACCCTCACCGGCAACGGAGCCAGCGACCAGCTCGCGCTCCGGCTGCAGGCGGGAGTCCCGACAACGCTGCAGGTCGACGTGGGGGACAACGGCTCGGCCGACCTCAGCTTCGACCGCGCCGCGTTCGACAGGATCGTCGTCAACGCGGGCGGCGGCAACGACCGCGTCAGGATGGACGAGGCAAACGGCGTCTTCACGGACACGGAGACGACCTCGATGAACGGCCAGGACGACTACGACACGCTGCTCGGCGGCGCGGGCGCCGAGACGTTCCTCGGCGGCGCGCAGAACGACCGCGTCGACGGCAACGGCGGGGCCGACATCGGCCTCCTCGGCACCGGCCACGACACGTTCGTCTGGGATCCCGGCGACGGCAGCGACGTCGTCGAGGGGCAGGGCGGCACGGACACGCTCCTCTTCAACGGCTCCGGAGGCAGCGAGAACTTCGACTTCTCCGCCAACGGCAACCGCCTCCGCTTCTTCCGCAACCTCGGCAACATCACCATGGACACCGACAACGTCGAACGGGTCGACCTCGAAGCACTCGGCGGCGCCGACAACGCGGTCGTCAACGACCTCACCGGCACCGACGTCGTGCTGGCGAACATCGACCTCGAAGGCGTCCTCGGCGGCGGCGCCGGCGACGGACAGCCCGACACCATCACCGCCAAGGGCACCGCGGGCGCGGAACTGATCAACGTCACCTCCGCCTCCGGGGCGATCGCGGTCGACGGCCTCGCCGCCGACGTGCGCATCCGCCGGGCCGAGCAGGGGAGCGACCTGCTCGCGATCGACGGGCGCGGCGGCGGCGACCTCGTGAAGGTGTTCGGCTCCGCGGCAGGGGATGTCATCGACATCGCCCCGTCGCCGGTGCCCGGCAACGCACGGGTGACCGCGTCGAACATCCCGGCCTTCGTGGACGTCGCCGGCGCGACGGACCTCGCCGTCAAGGGCCTCGACGGCCGGGACACGATCTCCGGTGCGAGCGGCCTCGCGGCACTGCTCGAGCTCGACGCTGTCCGGCGGCGACGGCTACGACACGCTGAACGGCGGCGACGGCGCCGACGCGCTCTTCGGTGGGTCGCAGAACGACCGCGTGGACGGCAACGGGGGCGCCGACATCGGCTTCCTCGGCACCGGCCACGACACGTTCGTCTGGGATCCCGGCGACGGCAGCGACATCGTCGAGGGGCAGGGCGGCACGGACACGCTCCTCTTCAACGGCTCCGGAGGCAGCGAGAACTTCGACTTCTCCGCCAACGGCCAGCGCTTCCGCTTCTTCCGCGACCTCGGCAACATCACCATGGACACCGACAACGTCGAGCGGGTCGACCTCGAAGCGCTCGGCGGCGCGGACAACGCGGTCGTCAACGACCTCGACGGCACCGACGTCACCCTTGCCAACATCGACCTCGAAGGCGTCCTCGGAAGCGGCGCCGGCGACGGGCAGCCCGACAACGTCGTCATCAACGGCTCGAACGCCCGCGACGACTTCCGCGTCCGGCGCGACGGGGCCATCGTCGACGTGGTGGGCCTTGACCCGAGAGTGCGGATCGCGCACTCGGAGGCCGCCAACGACCGGCTCACGATCAACGGCCTCGGCGGCAACGACAGGTTCTTCGTCGGCGCCGGCCTGGGTGCCCTGATCCAGCTCACCGTCAACCAGTAAGCCGACCGTACCACCGCAGACAGAGGCCTCCTACGGGAGGCCTCTGTCGTTCTCTACGAGGCGACGGACGCTCACCACCTCGGTGGCGAAGCGCCTGATCAGCTCCGCCCGGGCGCGCATGTTGAGCTTGCGGTAGATCCGCCCGAGGTGGAACTCGATCGTCTTGTGAGAGAGGAAGAGCGCCGCGCCGACCTGGCGGTTCGTCATTCCCCGCGCGACGTGGAGCGCGATCTGGAGCTCCTGCGGCGTGAGCTCCTCCTCCTCCCACGACTGCCGGCGCCGGAGCTTCTCACCGGTCGCCCGCAGCTCCGCCCGCGCCCGTTCCGCCCAGGCCTCCGCTCCCATCTCCTCGAAGGCCTCCAGTGCAAGCTTGAGCTGCTCGCGCGCGTCGACGCGCCTCGCGGCGCGGCGCAGCCGCTCGCCGTAGCAGAGCCGCGTCCGCGCGAGAGCCCAGCGGTCGTCCGTGCGCTCGTGCTCGGCAAAGGCCTCTGCGAAGCAGCCCTCGAACCTCTCGTCGGAGGCGAGCAGCCCGCGGCCGCGGGCGCCGCCGGCCAGCCCGACCGGGCTCTGACACTCGAGGGATGTCCCCATCGCGGCGAGCGCGCCCTCCGCCTCGGCGCTTCGGCCTGCGCGCGCATAGACCTCGACGAGCTCGGCCCGCGGGATGATGACGCGGGAGTGGATGCCGAGCTCCTCGAGCCCGCGAGCCGCAGCTTCGAGATCGTGCGCCGCCTCGTCGAGCTCTCCGAGTGCGAGCTCGAGCAGCCCGAGCGACTGCCGGAGCCAGACGCGGTAACCGCGCAGCCCGGCCTCCTCCAGGGGCTCCTCCAGTTCCTCTGCGTAGCTCCGGCACTCGTCCTCCGCCCCTCGCTTCGCCGTGATCGCGGCGAGGATGAGCAGGGCCTGCACGCGCGGAAGCCAGAGGTCCATCTCTCGGGCCAGCGCGAGTGCCTCGGACGCCGCCGCGTACGCCTCGCTCAGCAGGCCGGCGCGATTCGCGTGCCAGGCCTGCTGGTAGAGCAGGTACGGGAGCAGGCCCACCGCACCCTGCTCTCGCGCGCGGTCGACGTCACGGGAGGCGAATGCAAATGCGTCGTTCGATCGCTCCAGCCACTCCAGCGCGACGCCGATGCGAAGGAGGCTCAGCGAATCGAGCTGCGCGTCGAAGTCCTCCGCGTGCTCGACCGCCTGCTCGAGCAGGGGCGTGCCCTCCGTCGAGCGCCCGACGTAGCAGAGGACCCAGCCGAGCGTGAGCGACACGCGCCGGCGAATCTCGTCGTCCTCGGACTCGGCGGCGAGCGCGTGGGCGCGCTCCGCGGCGGCGAGCATGCCCGGAGCGTCCCCGACGCCGAGCCTGGCGCTGCACGCCTCCGTGCCGATCTCGACCGCGAGCCGGCGATCGACGTCCTCGAGCAGGACGGATGCCTCGACGAGCAGGTCGCCCGCACGCTTGGGCCTGCCGGCGAGGTACTCGATCCGCCCCTGGAGCCTCAGCGCCTCGGCCTGGAGGCGCGGCTGCCGGTCCGCCTGGAGCGGCGCAGCCAGGAGCGCCAGGGCGTCGTCCGCACGACCAGCGTGCAACGCCGCGTCGGCGGCGGCAGCGAGCCGCGGCAGGCGCAGCTCCTCGTCGGCCGTCAGGCTCGCCGACCGCTCCAACGCTGCGGCCGCGGCGGCGTAGCTCGAGCGCGACAGGGCCTGCTGCGCGGCGAGCTCGAGGGCGGCTGCGGCCTCCTCGTCCACGCCGAGAGCTGCCCAGGCGAGATGCCATGCCCGGCGCTCCGGATCGTTGCGGTCGCGCATGGCGTCCGCGAGCGCACGGTGCGCCTCCCGGCGTTCGGACGGTGGAGCGCCGTGGAACACGGCCGAGCGGACGAGGGGATGGCGAAAGTCGATTCGTCCCTCCGCGATGGCGATCAGCCCTGCGTCCTCGGCCGCTTCGAGCGCGGCGCTCTCGATCCCAAGCGCCTCCAGCGCTTCCGCGACCGGCGCCAGCTCCGTCGAGAAGGAGACGGCGGCGACCAGCAAGGCGCGCTGGGAGTCGGCGGGAAGCGTCTCGGCGCGCCAGGTGAACGCTCGCTCGAGCGTCGCACCCGCAGGGACGGGCTCGGGCAGCGGCTCTCGCCCGCTGAGCTGCTCGGCGTCGAGCAGGCTCTGCACCTCGAGCAGGGCTAGCGGGTTCCCCTGCGTCGCCTCCCACAGCCGCTCGACGACCTCGGAGGCGACGGCCGGTCCTTCACAACAAGCGAGCAGCTGCACCGCCTCGTCCGCCGTGAGCCCACCGAGCTCGAGACTGTCGATTCCGGGCGCTGCGAAGCCTCGGCCCTCACCCTCTCGAACGGCGAAGAGGATGGCCACGGAGTCCGCATCGAGCCGCTTGGCGGCGAACAGAAGGGCGTCCGTCGTCGCGCAGTCGAGCCACTGCGCATCGTCGACGACCACGAGAAGCGGGCTCGATTCGGCCGCCGCAGCGAGAAGGCTCAGGGTCGCTGCGCCGATCGTGAAGCGGTCGTGCATCTCGGGCTCGCACAGGCCCAGAGCGCTACGCAGCGCCTTCGCCTGCTGCGACGGGATCTGCGGAAGGTGCTCGAGGAACGGGCGGAGCAGCTCGAGAAGGCCCGAGAACTGCAGCTCTGCCTCCGACTCGACGCCGAGAGCGCGCACCACGGTCATCCCGTCGGCTCGCTCCACGGCATGCCCGAGCAGGGCTGTCTTGCCGATCCCCGCCTCTCCGCGGACGACGAGTGCGTCACTGTGGCCGCTCCGGGCTTGCTCGAGCAGCTCGTCGATCCGGGCGCGCTCGCGCTCCCGGCCGACCAGCACGGACGCAACCGATCCCAGGCCTCCCGCCCGCGGCAACGCGATCGCCATCACACCTCGCCGATCTTCACCTGGGCGTCCTCCTGGCTGAGCTCCGACAGCGTTCCCTCCATCTCGGGGTGCGATGAGCCCGTCGAATCGCTAGACGCCGGTCGCGGGGCCCGTCTTCCCTGCCGTAACTGACGCGCGGGCGCTTGCGAGCCCGAAGTAAAGTGGACACGACGGTGAGTCGACCTCTGGGGCTGATCGGTGTCCCTACCAGCGCCGGGGCCTTCGCTCCGGGTCAGGAGCAGGCGCCGCGGGCGCTCCGAGATGCGGGCTTGGTCGAGTCGCTGCGCCACGCTGGCGTTCTCGTGCACGACCACGAAGATCGAGAGGAGTGGCGCTGGCGCCCTGACCGCGACAATCGGCGGGCCCAGAACCTGAACAAGGTTGTGGAGATCGTGCGCGATACCGCCCGTCGCGTCGCCGAAGCCGTCGGTGCGGGAGAGGCCACGCTGGTGCTCGGAGGCGACTGCACGATCGGCATCGGCACGGTCGCTGGGCATCTCGCAAGTGGAGAACGGCTCGGACTGGTGTACTTCGACACGCACGCCGATCTCAACGTCCCAAGTAGCGTGCGCGAAGGCGCCCTGGACTGGATGGGCATGGCCCACATGCTGGGCGAGGAGGGAGCCGCGCCGGAACTGGTGAACGTGGCCGGCCGCACCCCGCTGCTCGAAGCCGATCAAGTGCTCCTGTTCGCCTGGGGAAATGAGCAGGCGACGCCGTTCGAGCGCGCCGTGATCGACCGCCGCGACATCGCGGTGGTCCCGGTCGACGAGGTTTCCGCCGGCCCGGAACAGGCCGCGCTTCGAGCGCGAGAGCGAGTCGAGGCGGGCTGCGATCGACTGCTCGTCCACTTCGATGTCGACGTCATCGATTTCACGGACGTGCCTCTCTCAGAGAACACGGGCCGCAACGAAGGGCTCGCCTACGACGACGCCATGAGCGCACTCCGGGCTCTCCTGGCGAGCCCGCGGCTGGCGGGAGTGACGATCACCGAACTGAACCCCGACCATGCCGAGCAAGACGCACAGAGCATCGAGCGCTTTGCGGCGGCCGTTGCCGCGAGCCTTGCAAGCTCGCCGGCGATCACGCACCGCTAGCAGCAGTCGCCTCCGTGCGATCGCCGGACCGACGACGGCGGGTCTCTACATGCCCATGGCGTGGCACGAAGATGCCTCTGAGCAGGGATTTCTACGCTGCTGCGCGCCCGTGACAGCACCGGGACATCATCAGGACGGGCCTCTACAGCCGGTTCGGCGCGAGTGCTCACATAGCCCGCCTCGGCCGGGCTGGCCCCCTCGTGACGCCTTCAAGGAGCTATCCGCGAGCCGAGAGAGGCGGCTACTGCAGCCGCCGCTTCGGCGCCGATCGTCCTGCCGCGGTCGATCGCAGCGTCCGCATCGTCCAGCTTCTCGCGGAGCGAGGCCACAACCGCCGCCTGGCGCGCCGCCTCGTAGGCGGTCGGCGAGCCCCCGATCCGTTCGAAGCTCTCGCGGCTGGCACCGGTCAGAAGCGCCGCGTCTCCGAGATCGTCGAGCTCGAGAGCAAGCGCTGCTGCGACGCCCAGCGCATAACCGGTGACCTCGACGAATCCCACCTCGGCGGCGACGGCCAAGCACTCGACGAGCCGTCGGTGCGACTCGGCGAGGTCGCCCTGCGCGAGCGCGATCGAGGCGAGCGTGAAGCTCATGTAGGCGACGCCGTCGCGGTCGCCGATGCCCCGTTGCGCTTCGAGAACGTGCAAGGCGGTCGGACGTGCCCGCTCGAGGTCGCCCGTATGCTCGTACGACTCGGCGAGGTTGCCGAGCGCGATCAGCCGGAGGAACTCCTCGTCGGAGACCTTGGGGGCTGCTGCCTCGAAGTACGGGATGGCCGCGTGAGGATCTCCGATGCTGTTGGCCCACGAGCCGAGCTGGTTCAACATGCGCCCGACCTCGACGTCCGCGCCGACGGTCTCGTAGGTCTCGAGCGCCTCGAGCCACAATGCGCGCGCACCGTCGAAATCGCCGGCCTGGTTCCGCATGACCGCGGTCTCGTCCTGTATCCGACCGCGCAGGCGCGCCTCGACTCGGTCTGACCGCTCGAGCGCCTCCTCGACCCTGCGCCTGCCCTCGATCCCGTGCCCGCGCACACGCCAGAAGTGGCGCATCGAGCTCGCGAGCCGGACCTCCGCGACGACGTCGTCCGTCTCGCGGGCGAAGTCGAGCGCCGCGCGGATGTTTGCGAGCTCGGGCTCGACGCGGTCGAGCCAGGGGGTGCCGCGCAACCAGTAGCGCGTCTCGTCGCCCTCCGCGAGCTCGATGCACCAGGCTAGCTGGCGGCGGCGTGCCTGGTGGTCGGGGTCGTCGCGGTTGAGCTCGCCCGCCGCGTACGCGTTGATCGTCTCAAGCATGCCGAAGCGCGGCTCGCCGCCGGAGCCCGGCGTGGAGATCACCAGGCTCGCGTCGAGGAGGGCGTCGAGCGCCGCCGCGACGTCCGTTCCCGGCTCCGCCACGGCCTCGAGCGCCTCGAGGGTCGCGCCGCCCGGAAAGACGGCGAGGGTTGTCAGCACCTGTCTCGCCGGCGGATCCAGCAGCCGGACGCTCCACTCCACCGTCGCGCGCAACGAGCGCTGGCGCTCGGGGAGGTCGGGGGCAGTGCGCTTGAGCAGGGACAGCGCCTCGCCGAGCCGCTTGGCGGTGCCTTCGACCCCGAGGACCCGCACGCGCGCCGCGGCCAGCTCGATGGCGAGGGGAAGCCCGTCGAGCGCCCTCGTTACCCGGGCGATCGTGCCGACGTTCGCCTCGGTCACCGTGAAGTCAGGCTCGGCCTCCCGGGCGCGGTCGACGTAGAGGCGAACGGCGGGGCTGGTGCTGATCGCGTCGACGTCCGTCTCCCCTTGCTCGGGAACCGCCAGCGGGGAAACCCGGTACTCACGCTCCAGCGTGAGGCGGAGAGGCACACGGCTGGTGGCGAGGATCCGAAGCGCCGGCGCGGCCGCGAGCAGCTCTGCGATGGCGGCGAACGAGTCCGGAAGGTGCTCGAGGTTGTCGACGACGACGAGTGTCTCGGACCGCCCGTCAAGCGCCTTTCCGAGCGTCTCCAGCGGCGGCTCGCCCTGCTCCTCGTCGATCCCGAGCGCCGCTCCAATGCTCGCCAGCACGAGGGCCGCGTCGGTCAGCGGCGCCAAGTCGACGAACGCAGCGCCCCCCGCCTGCGCCGCCGCCGCGAGCGCGAGACTCGTCTTTCCCGTTCCACCGGGCCCCGTGAGCGTGAGCAGGCGCGTCTCCGGCCGCTGGAGGAGGCCGCTGAGGGCGGCGAGCTCGAGGTCGCGTCCGATCAGCTCGGGGCCGGCGCCGAGAGCCGGCTCGGAAGGAATCGACGGCGGTGGCGCGAGCGAGGGGTCGTGCTCGAGGATCCTGCGCTCGAGGGCGCGCAGCTCCGGCGAGGGCTCCAATCCGAGCTCGTCCAGCGCCGCCCGCGCCTCCCGGTAGGCGGCAAGCGCATCGGCCTGGCGACCGGCGCGGTAGAGGGCCAGCATGCGCTGGGCCTGAAGACCCTCGCGGTTGGGGTCGGCGGCGACGAGGGCCTCGAGCTCGCCGACGAGGGTTGCGTGCCGGCCGCGTTCGAGGTCGGCGGCGATGCGCGCCTCGAGCGCCGCCAGCCGACTCTCCTCGAGCCGCGCCGCCTCGGCCTGGGCGAAGGGCTCGTAGGCAACATCGGCGAGCGCCGGGCCCCGCCAGAGCGCGAGCGCCTCCCGGAGCGCGTCCGGCTCCCCCGAGGCGGCAAGCCGCTCGAAGCGCTCGACGTCGAGCTCGTCCGGCTCGACCCGGACGACGTAGCCGGGCGACCTGGTGAGGATCCGTTCGGCGCCCAGCGCCTTGCGGAGCGCATGCACGTGCACCTGCAGCGCGCCGGGGGCGCTCTCGGGCGGGGTCTCGCCCCAGATCCCGTCGACGAGACGATCCGTGGAGACCGCCTCGTTGGCCTGGAGCAGCAGCAGAGTGAGCAGCGCCCGCGGCCGTTTCCCGCCGAGCGGCAGCGGAACGCCGTCGTCTCCAAGCACCTCCAACGGCCCCAGCAGCCGGAATTCCACCCCTTAAGGCCCTCCTTAAGCCGATCTTGAGCAGATCCTAAGCGGCCCGGTCGACAGTGATCGCGTCCACTCGAAAACGTCGAGCAAGGAGGAGAACGTGATCACCACCGGCCAGTCCATCACGAACCCGGTCACCGGCGAGACGCTGGTGTTCCGCAAGACCTCGGCAGAAACGAACGGCGAGGCCGTCGTCGTCGAGGCGTTCGTCGAGCCCGACGGCGCCGTCGCCGCCGCGCACGTCCATCCGGAACAGGAGGAGCAGTTCGAGGTCCTCGCCGGCGAGCTGGAGTTCCGGCTCGGCAAGAAGAAGCTCGTCGCGGGACCGGGCGACCGGGTGCACGTCCCGGCCGGGACGCCGCACCGGTTCGTCAACGTCGGCGAGGAGACTGCGCACTTCGTCTGCGAGGTGCGGCCTGCGCTCGGCTTCGAGCAGCTGATCGAGACGATGTTCGCGCTTGCAGCCGACGGCAAGGTCAACCGGAAGGGGATGCCGAACCCGCTGCGGCTCGCCGTGATCGCCCGGCATCACTTCGACGACGTCCGGCTTCCGTTCCCGCCCTCGTGGCTGCAGCGGCTCGGGCTCGCCTTCGGCGCCCCGCTCGGCCAGCTCCTCGGCTACCGCCCCACCTACCGGCCCGCGGCCCCCACGGCCCCGCCGGCGCTCGGGATCTAGCAATGCGCCGCGCCCGTCGCGCTCTCGTCCGTCTCCTCGGCCAGCCCATCCGGTCGGGAAGTGGACACCTAGCCCTCGCCTGAACTACGTCCAGACGACAACAGAAGGAGGAAATGCATGACAACCGCAACTGCTCAGATGGTGCGCCCCGCGATCTCCGGGCAGCGCTGGACCAAGCTGCTGGCGCCGCTCGGAGGGCTCGCGCTCATCGGCGGGATCGTCGCGCTATTCGCGACGCCCGCCGGCGAGGATACCGGCGAGACACCTGCCGAGGTCGTCGCCTACGCAGCCTCGCACGGCTCGTGGACGATCGCGATCCTGCTCTTCGCCGTCGCCTCGATCGCGCTGTCCGGCGCGTTCGTTGCCGGCGTCTACAGCCGGCTTCGGACCATGGCGACATCGACTGAGTCGGCGCTCATGCTGATCGGCGGGACCATGTTCACCCTGTGCTTCGCGCTCTGCTGGATCGTCTGGGCTGCGCCGCTCGACGACATGCCCACAGACCGGGCTCGGGCTCTCGCCCAGGCGGAGGCGTACCTCGGGTTCGACGACATCGGCTGGTTTCTGCTCGGAGCCGCCGGGATCGGCGCGGCCGTGATGGCGGTTCCCGCGTCGCTCGCCGCGAGGCGCGGCGGGCTCCCGGGCTGGCTCAGCTGGCTCGGCGTCGCGCTCGGGATCGCGTCCCTCGGAACAATCGCCTTCCTCGGGATGTTCGCCTGGATGGCCTGGATCGTGCTCGCTTCGATCGTGATGCTGGTCGTCCGGACCGACGACTGAGCGCGGACGTGGTACGTGGAGGAGGTTCCTGCGGGGACCTCCTCCGCGCCGAGGCCCGTACCTCGACCGTGAGGGTCGTCTGCTTGATCCCCCCGCCCGCGGCTCCTGACCCACACACAGCTCCGGCGGAATGGAGAAGTCGGACAGGCCAGCCGTGTCATCACCGTGACACCACCAGGGCGGCAAACAGGCTCTCCAGTCGTCCAAGCAGCGCAACAATGGGCACGCAGCGGTGGCTAACCACGCACTGTGAATGTGCATCCCAAGCCGCCTCGGGCAACCCGCGCACCGCATGAACAAACCGTTTCCGCCGCCTCGACGACGTTCCGCGAACGGTCTCTACATCCCCATGGCGTGGGAAGAAGTTTCTCTGAGCAGGGATTTTGTGGCTGCTGCGCTATCACGTCATCACCGTGACATCACGTCAGCAGGCCTCTACAGCCGGTTCCGGCCGCTCGGCTCACGGAGGGATCGCAAGGCGAGTGTACGTCGCGGCAGGAGACCGCCGGCTCAGCGTTCAGATGCCCACGAATGCGTGCGGCCGACATAGGACTCGCTTGATCTCGGCTCGGTCACGTTCGCGGCGGCTTCGGAGCCTCTGTCTCGATGCGCCTCCGGAGCTCGTGCGGGCGGACGTCCTCCTATCGGCCAGCCTGCTCGAGGAAGCTGCTCACCTGGCCCGGTGTGCGCAGCCGCACCACGGGGTAGCCGGCGAGCTCATGCGGCCACGAGCGTCGGCGGGCGACGTGCGTGCGCAGCGCCCAGAGAAAGAGCGAGTCCCTGCCCCAAAACGCGTTCCGCAGCGTCTCTCGGTTTGCGTTCCAGAGCTCTTCCCGTCGCGCCATCCGCCGAATCGTCCGCCGGACGAGCCGCCGCAGCCAGACACGGATCGGCAAATCGAGCCAGACGACCGTATCGGCCGCATCCAGGACGAGCGTGCCGAGCTTGCGCTGGTAAGTGCCGTCGACGACCCATCCCTCACCGGCGAGGAGCGGCTCCACCCGCGCGCGTAGCTCCTCGTCCGGCGTCTCGACCCAGCCGGGCCCGTGGACGAGCGCGTCCAGTTCGACGAACGGCACGCCGAGCCTCGCGGCGAGCTCACGTCCGAGCGTCGTCTTGCCGTTCCCGCTCGCGCTCGCGATGATCGTTACGCGCCGCATCTAGCAGAGCGGGATTTCCGCATGCTCCTCCGGGCAACGGGCCACTGGCCGAGCGTTACCAGCGCTGGCAAGACTCGATCCGCGTCCCCAGCGAGCAGGTCGAGCGCACAGTTGCGGCGGTCATCGAGGAGGCGCGCGCGTGGACGCGCGGCCTCGTGGAGCTCCCCGAGGGTGAAAGCGTGGTCATGGAGTCGTCCGCGCGCATGAGGCGCCCCTAAACAGCCGCCCGCAGGTAGGCGAGCACGGCGAGCACCCGGCGGTGCGAATCGGGGCTCGCGCTGAGGTGCAGCTTGAGGAAGATCTGCTTCACGTGCGCCTCGACAGTTCGCTCGGTTACGAAGAGGCGTCCTGCGATCGCCTTGTTCGAGAGGCCCTCGGCGAGGAGGCCCAGCACCTCTCGCTCCCGCTCGGTCAGATCGGTAGAGTGGGTCCTCCCGGCGGCGACGGCCGACGAGGCGGGAGACGATCGTCGGGATCGACGACGGTCTCGCCGTCGTCGATCCGGCGGAGGGCGTCGACGAGGACGGCGACGTCGAAGACACGCTCCTTGAGCAGGTAACCGACTCTCTCTGGGTGCTCCTCGATCAGTCGCATGGCGTAGCTCGGCTCGACGTACTGCGAGAGGACGAGGACGCCGACGGCAGGATGCTCCGTCCGGATCGTCTGGGCGGCGACGAGTCCCTCGTCCGTGTGCGTGGGCGGCATCCGGATGTCGACGATCGCCGCGTCGGGCCGTGCGAGGCGCACGTGGCGGAGGAGCGCCTCGGCGTCTTCCGCCTCGGCGACGACATCGATGTCCGCCTCCCGGAGCAGGCGGACGATCCCCTGCCGGGTGAGCATGACGTCGTCCGCGACGACTACGCGCATGGGATCTCCGCTCGCAGCGTCGTCGGCTCGACCTCGAAGGGTGCCGCCGACCGCGCCGACGCGATCGGCCAGGCGGACCAGCGTGGAGGTGCGCTGCGAGCCGTCGTCCTCCACCTCGACCACGAGCTGGTCGCCGGCTCGGATCGCGCTGACGGCCGCGTAGGTTCCGCCTCTTGTCGCCGCGTCCTCGATCGCCTCGGCGACGACCTGATAGGCCGCCGTCTCGACCGATGCCGGGTAGCGCTCTCCGGTCGTCTCGTCGATCTCGACCGCAAGCGATGCCGTCTCGGCGAGTGACGCGAGCGCGGGACCGAGCCCGGCCTCGGTCAGGATCGCCGGGTGGATGCCGTGCGCGAGATCTCGGAGCTCGCCGAGGGCGGCCTGCGCATCGCCGGTCGCCTCCGCGATGAGCGAAGCCGTCTCGACGTCGCCGTCGGCCTCGGCCGCCGACCCTGCGAGGCGCAGATCGTAAGAGAGAGCGAGGAGCCGCTGCTGGGCGCCGTCGTGGAGGTCGCGCTCGAGCCGGCGCCGCTCGGCATCTCCCGTCTCGACGACGCGCGCGCGAGAGACGCGGAGGTCCTGGAGCTGGGCCAGGACCTCCGCCTGCAGGCGCTCGTTCTCGAGCGCGAGCCGGACGGCGGCGCCCATCTCGTGCTCGAGCTCGGTGACTGCGGCGGCGTGCGTGACGAGGGCGACTCGGCGGCCGCCGCGCACGAGCGGGGTGACCGCGCGCCCGGAGGCGGCCACGGGCTCCTCGACCGGATGGCCGCCGCCGTCGACGTAGCGCCCCGTGGCCGGAAGCCAGTACGCGATTCGGAGCTCGGGATCGCCGATCGCTTTGGCGAGAGCCGACTCGAGCGAGCCCGGAGGCGGCGCCTCGCCCAGCTCGGCGACGATCCGGGCGACGGATCGCCGCTGGACTCGGGCACGGAGGAGGCCCCACGGAAGGCCGAGGCCGATGACGATGACTGCCGCGCACCCGGCGGCGAAGATGGCCAGGAACGTCGGGTCACCCGGGTCCTCGAGCGGCGTGCGAACGAGCGCGGCCGAATGGGCGCTCGTCGCGGCCGCGAGCCCGAGTCCGCCCGCCAGGACCGGCCACACGATCCGGCGGGCCGGGGCTGTCGCCGAGGCGAGCCGCCAGACGCAGAGCGCCGCGAACACCAGTGCGGCCGCGGCGGTGAACCAGAGGTCGGCCTCTTCGATGCCCCGCGCGACCCGCGGGAGCGAACGGACGAGGAAGACGTTGTCCGTGCAGTTGTCCCAGCAGTTGGGATCGAAGAAGGGATCGCGGAAGAGCGCACGGCCGAGCACCGAGAGAGCAGCTTCGAGGTACACGGCGCCGACGAGCGCGCGCTCACCTCTCGAGCGCAGCCGGCCGCTCGGGTACGCGAGAACGAGGTGGAGAAGAAGCGGGAAGACGAAGCCGGCGGCAAGCGTGCCGAGGCTCAGGACGAGCGGCGGGCCGCCCTTCCAGCCGGCCCAAAACGGCGCGAACCAGACAACGCCTGCGAGCAGGGCCAGGTCGCCGACCCGCCCCGCCGGGCGGGCGAGGGACACGACGAGGCCGGCCGCCACGAGCGCAAGACCCGCGGCGACGGCAACAGCGGCGGCGAGGTCGGAGCGCCCGGCGTAGGTCGTGAGCTCGCCCGGACCGCGCGCGACGGCAACCGCGCCTAGGCCGTAGGCGAGCGCGAGTGCCCCGGCGGCGAGCCGAGCGAGGTTCGCCGGGTTGACGGGGACGTGCGCCACGGCCCGATTGTGGCACGGCTCACGACGGGCGCATTGGTGCTGGCCACAATCCAGCTCTCGGGGCAGCCACGATGTACTCGGCTCTGGCCGCTCGTAGCGTGGTCTCGAACTTCCGCGAAAGGAGTGAGACCATGGACGCTATGAAGAGTCGAAGATGGCTCGCGGCTTTCGGCGTTGCCGCAATTGCAGTGCTTGCAACGGCCGGCTGCAGCGGCGGTAGCGCCGGCAGTGAGGACAAGGCGGGAGGATCGGGTGAGCCGGTCGTCCTGCGACTCGCCAACACGAATGGTCAGCTCGACTTCGCGCCCGCCGTTGTCGACTTCGTCGATCGGGTCGAAGAGCTCTCGGGCGGCGAGCTCCGCATCGAGGCCGTCGACGAGTGGGGGGACTCTGCGCCGGACGCCGAGCAGCAGGTCGTGAGCGATGTCTCCGCCGGCGAGATCGATCTCGGCTGGGTCGGGACACGCGTCTTCGACACGCTGGACGTCAAGAGCTTCCAGGCGCTGACCGCCCCCATGCTGGTCGACAGCTACGCGCTCGAAAGCGCCGTGATCGAGAGCGGCATGACGGAGCAGATGCTGGACGGGCTCGAGGATCTCGGCGTGGTCGGGCTCGGTGTCCTCCCCGACGGCCTTCGGAAGCCGGTCGGGGTGACCGGACCCATTCTCGGCCCGGCGGACTGGCAGGGGATCACCTTCGGCACCTTGACGTCGAACAGCCAGACCGAGGCGATCCGCGCGCTCGGAGCTACGCCCGAGCAGATCTTCGGGAAGGAGCGGGATGAGGGGCTCGAGAACGGAACGATCGACGGATTCGAGACGAGCATCTGGATCCACCAGCACAACACCGCGCTGGCATATCTAGCGCCCTACGTGACCACCAACGTGACCTTGTGGCCGCAGATGGATGTCCTCCTCGCGAACCCGGCACGCCTGGAAGCGTTGAGCGCCGAGCAGCGCGGATGGCTGGAGGACGCGGCTCGCGACGCGGCCCGCTCGTCCTCCCTTGCGGACACGGACGCCGAGGCGCTCGTCGACTCCTGTAGGGCAGGTGCGCGCTTCGCGGAAGCCTCCGACACTGACCTCGCGGCGCTCGAAGCGGCCTTTGCCCCCACCTATGCGAAACTCGACCAGCATCCGGAAACGAAGGCGTTCATCGAACGGATCAGAACGCTCAAGCAGTCCACCCCGCCGGACCCGGAGCTCGCCATTCCCTCGGGCTGCACCGGCACGGCCCCGGAGCAAGCCGCCGGTGGCACGGGGACGGCGCCCGCGTACCTGAACGGGACCTACCGCTTCGTGCTCACCAAGGAGGACGCTCGGAAGGCCGGCGAGCCCGATCTGAGCGGGTTCCCACGGACGGGCACCTGGATCCTGAAAGATGGGCAATTCCACGCCAACGGCGGATTCACCGGGAGCTACTCGGTGGACGGGAACCGGATCATCCTCGAGCCCGTCGACGACTACACGACCACGTGGACGTTCACCGTCGACGACGAGGGAAACATCGACCTCGACCCTGTCCCTCCGGTAGACCCGGGAGCCGCGTTCGAGATTGGCTCGCACACGGTTTGGATGAAGATCGACTGACGTTGGCGCGGCACTCACACCGCCTCGCCGCCGAGTGGGATCTCGGCGGCGAGGCGCGTTCCCGTGCCCGGCGGGCTCTCGAGGTGGAACGTCCCTCCGAGCGCCTCGACTCGGTCGGCGAGGCCCCGCAGCCCGGTTCCGCTGGCCGGATCGGCGCCGCCGAGACCGTCGTCCTCGACCTCGATCCTCACCCGCCCGTCGCCCGTCGTCACCGAGATCGACACGCGGGATGCTGACGCATACTTCGTGATGTTCGCGAGCGCCTCGGAGCAGAGGAAGTACGCGACAGCCTCGACTTCCGCCGGCATGTTGTGGGCGGGGGCCACGACCTCGACGTGTACCGGCGCCTGCGCTGAGAGCGACGCGAGCGCGCCCGCGAGCCCCGCCTCGGTCAGGACGCGGGGATGGAGCCCGTGCGCAAGCCGCCGCAGCTCCTCGAGCGTGCGCGCGAGCTGAGCCTCGGTGCGCTCGATCCGCTCCCTGGCAGCGTCGCTCCGCGCGGAGAGTCGCGCCCGGCGAAGCTGCTTGGCAAGGCCCTCCAGCCGTTCCTCTGCGCCTTCGCGGAGCCGCAGCTCCAGACGCTGCCGCTCTGCATCGCCTGCGTCGAGGATCCGCCGCCGCGATTCTCGAAGCGCCGCCAGCTGCGCTCGCACCTCCGCCTGGAGCCGGGCATTCGCGGCGGCGAGCTGGGCCGCGGACGAGACGCCCTCGCGGAGGCGCGGATCGTCGAGCACGGCCGGGTCGTGGACGAGCGCGGCGATCGGTCCCACGTCGCCCTCGATCATGGTGACCGAGCGCTCGGAGCCCCGGTCAGGAAGGGCGAACGGCCGGCCCTGGGCGTCGACGAAATCACCCGTGTTCGGAAGCCAGAAGCCGACGTCGAGGGTCGGATCTCCGAGGGCACGGGCGAGCTCGTCCCGGAGCGTCCCCGACCGGCTCTCGCCGAGCTCGACGACGAGGTCGGTGACGGCCGCCCGCTGCCAGGAGGGTGAGAGCAGCCCGGCGAGGAGCGCGCCCGCGAGTGCGCACAGCGTCGCCTCGAGCGCGAGAAGCGACGGCTCACTGGCACCGGGGGGCAGCGCGAGGCGAGCCGCTGCGCCACCGGCGAGCACGAGCCCGAGGCCGGCGGCAGCCCAGAGCGCCAGCAGCCGCGCCCGGCGCGAGGGGCCGACTGCCTGAGCGTAAAGACGGGCGCATACGACAACCAAGAGGAAGGCGAGCACGATCGTGGCGATCTCGCTCCGCCAGACCGGCGTCACGACCGCCGCGACGTATCCGATCCCAACGGTCACGCGGTCGAGGTACGAGGAGAGCCGTCCGCGCGGGTACGTGACCAGAAGATGGACCAGCGGCCCGCGGTAGAGGTAGAGCGCGTGAGCCCCGAGCCAGTCCACGGGGTCGACGCCCGAGGTCGCGCGAAGTTCCCAAGGAACCAGCTGAAGCCGGTCGCCGCCATGAGCGGGCCGCTACGGCTGTCGGGACGCCGCGACCACGCGACCAGCCCGCAGGCGATGAGGGTCCAGCCGGTGACCAGGTCGGGCACCCAGTCGCGCGGGTCGCCCCAGCCGAAGAAGATCCACTCGGCCGCGATCCCGAAGAGAGCGCCCGCAGGCCAGAGGAGCAGGCGGAACCAACGCATCGGCGGGCTCAGCGGACGAGGGCGGCGAGCGCAGTGCCCGAGAGCTCGCGCTTCGGCAGGAATCCTCGGGCGGCCGCCGCCTCGAGCCGGGGGCCGTAGGCGGCCGCGTCGCGGCTCGAGATCAGCACGACCCTGGGCGCATTCGGTCCCGCCGCCAGACGCTCGGCCACGGCGAACCCGTCCAGATCGGGAAGCTGAATGTCGAGCAACACGACCTGCGGCCGCAGCCGCTCGACGGCGGCGATCGCCTCGGCGCCGTCGGCTGCTGCACCGATGACGGCGAAACCCTCCGCTTCGAGCAGCGCCGAGGCGGACTCGCGGAACGCAGGGTGGTCGTCGACGATCAGCACCGTCGGACGCATGTGGCGGATCGTCGCAGAGCTCGCTCTCCGGCGCATTGTTGCTAGCCGCAATCGCGCGCGATCGGATTCTCGGGCCTGCACGGAGCGAGGACTGAGGCCCGCCCCGTGTCGCGCCGACCCGGCCGCTCGTAGCGTTGGTCGACGAAAGCAGTGACCGACGAGAGAGGAGGAATGATGCGCAAGCCAATCGTTCTGGGAGTGCTCGCCGTCGTCGCAATCGCGGCGGTAACGGCGATGCCGGCCGGCGGGAAGGCTCCCGGACAGAACGGCCGGATCGCGTTTGCCCTATTCGATCCGGCCCTGGACGGCCCGGTGACCTACACCGCAAACCCGGACGGGAGCCACGTGGAGCAGCTGTTTTCCGCCGCTCCCTCCGAGGAGCCTCGTTGGTCGCCCGACGGCAGCGAGGTCGCCATCCTCGCCCCCTGCACGGACGGCCAAGGGAACTGCGCGACGACGATCGTCAATCCGGACACCGGGACGTTCCGGCAGCTCAAGATGCCCGACCCCACGCTCTTCACCGGCTGCCTCCAGTGGTCGCCGGACGGCAAACGACTCGCCTGCGCGGGCTTCGGCGAACCGGACTCGAGCCGGAACGGCATCTACACGATCCGCTCCTCCGACGGCGGCGGGCTCACGCGGATTACCTCCAATCCCGGAGGCGAGGACTTTCCCGTCGACTACTCGCCCGACGGCAAGCGGCTCGCCTTCACTCGCTTCGTCCAGGAGGGCGATCCAGTCGGCCTGTACGTCGTCAAGACCGACGGCAGCCATCTGCGCCAGATCACGCCTCCGGGGACGATCGTCAGCTCGTCGGGCGACTGGTCGCCGCAGGGGAACGCGATCGTGTTCTCCCGCCGCGTGAGCGCCGACAGGCGCAGCTCGCTGTGGGTCGTTCACTCCGACGGAAGCGGGCTGCGCGAGATCGGGCTCCAGGCACAACCGGCCTGCGGTGGGCCCATCTCCGACCCGGCCTCCAGAGGATGCATCCATCCCCGCTGGTCGCCGGACGGCAAGAAGATCATCTTCAGCATCTTCACGGCGGACGCGATGGGCGAGGTCGAGAACGTCTACACCGTGAACGCGGACGGAACCGGCCTCACCCAGATCACGCACGGAGGAGCGGCGGTCGGGACGCCCGACTGGGGCACGCACCCGCTGATCCCCTGAGACACCCACCAAAGCCCGGAGATCTCACACATACAGAGAGCCCTCCACCGAGGGCTCTCTGTGCAACAACGCGGGCACGCCCACTTCGACCAGCCTCATTTACCTCCGGCCATGGTGGAGTTCGATCCTGCACACATCCCGCAGGAGGGCGCCCGAAACCTCCCGCCGCGGCGGGCCAGCGACATCGGTCGACCCGCCTCGAGTAGACGACAGGTCGAAAAGGTACCGGCCGTGTCATCACCGTGACAACACCACGGCGGCCACCACGCTCTCCGGTCGCCCAGCAGCGCAACAATGGGCACGCAGCCGTGGCTAACCACGCACTGTGAATGTGCATCCCAAGCCGCCTCGGGCAACCCGCGCACCGCATGAACAAACCGTTTCCGCCGCCTCGACGACGTTCCGCGAACGGTCTCTACATCCCCATGGCGTGGTAGCCGGCGTCGACGTACAGCGTCGTGCCGGTGATGTTCTTCGCCTCGTCCGAGAGGAGGAACGCGGCCGCCTCGCCGACGTCGTCGGCGTCGATCGGGCGGTGGAGCGGGGCGCGCTCCTCGACGATCGCCTCCATCGTCGGGAAGCCGGCGATCGAGCGCGCGGCGAGCGTCCGCACCGGGCCGGCCGAGACGGCGTTCACGCGGATGTTCTTCTGGCCGAGGTCCCAGGCGAGGTAGCGAACCGACGAGTCGAGCGTCGCCTTGGCCACGCCCATGACGTTGTAGTGCGGCACGGCGCGCTCGCCGCCGAGGTAGGTCATCGTCATGATCGAGCCGCCGCCGGCCGCCTCCATGAGCGGCTCTGCGAGCCGCGAGCAGGCGACGAGCGAGTAGGCGGAGACGTCGAGCGCGAGCCAGAAGCGCTCGCGCGGCGTGTCGGTGAAGCGGCCCTCGAGGTCGCGCGCGTCGGCGAAGGCGACCGAGTGGACGAGCAGGTCGAGCTTGCCGCCGAAGGCCTCGCCCACCTCGCCGAAGACGCGCTCGAGGTCGTCGTCGGAGCGGACGTCGCACTCGGTGATCAGGGGCGAGGAAACGCCCTCGGCGAGCTCGCGCACGTTCTTCTCGATGCGCTCGCCCTGGTAGGTGAAGGCGAGGCTGGCCCCGCCCTCGGCGAGGCGCTGCGCGATCGCCCACGCGATCGAGCGGCGGTTGGCAACTCCGAGGACGAGCCCGGTCTTTCCGGCGAAGCGGTCGCTCACGGCGCGGAGAGTCTAGTCTCGCCGAGCGTGAAAGCGTTCGCGCACGACGTCTTCACCTACCCGCTGCCCGACGGGCACCGGTTTCCCGCTGGGGAAGTACAGGCTCGTGCGCGAGGGCGCGGAGGCATCGCCCGCGATCGACGTGGCCGACGCGCGGGCGGCAACCGACGCCGAGCTCGGGCTCGCCCACGGGCGCGAGTACCTACGCCGGGTCGCGGCCGGCGAGCTGACGCGGAGGGAGGTGCTCGCGCTCGGGCTCCCCTGGTCGCCGGAGCTCGTGGAGCGGGCGCGCCGCTCCGTCGGTGCCACGCTGATGGCGGCGGACTTTGCGCTCGCGGACGGCGTGGCGGCGAACGTCGGCGGCGGCACGCACCACGCGTTCGCCGACGGTGGCCGTGGCTTCTGCGTCTTCAACGACGTCGTCGTGACCGCCAAGGCGCTCAGGCTCGCCGGCCGGGTGAGCACCGTGCTCGTCGTCGACCTGGACGTCCACCAGGGAGACGGGACGCACGCGGCCTTCATGGACGATCCCGAGACGTTCACGTTCTCGGTCAACGGCTTCCGGAACTACCCGTTCCGGCGCGTGCCCGGCGACCTCGAGGCCGACCTCCCCGACGGCACCGAGGACGAGCGGTACCTCGACTCCGTCGCGCGGCTTCTCCCCCAGGCGCTCGCCCGCTCGCGGCCGGACATCTGCTTCTACCTCGCCGGCGCCGACCCGTTCCGAGGGGACAAGCTCGGCCGCCTCTCGCTCACGAAGGACGGCCTCGCCGCCCGCGACGCGCTCGTGCGCGACAGCCTCGCCGCGGCGGGCGTTCCCGTCTGCCTGACGCTCGCCGGCGGCTACGCCGACCCGATCGGCGACACGGTCGAGATCAACCTGGAGACCCTGCGGACATTCGCGTCGCGGTCGTAACCGGCGGCTCGTCGGGGATCGGCGCCGCGACCGCGCGGCTCCTCGTCGCGCGCGGATGGCGCTGCGTCCTCCTGGCCCGGAACGCCGAGCGGCTCGAGGCGCTGGCGGCGGAGATCGGCGCCGAGACCGAGGCGTGCGACGTGACCGAGCTCGAACAGCTCGAGGCGGCGGCAGCGCGGATCGCAGAACGTCATCCCGCCGTGCACCTGCTCGTCTCGAACGCGGGCATCCCGGGCGGCGGCGGGTTCCTCGACCTCACGCCCGAGAAGATCGAATCCGTGATCCGGACGAACTACCTCGGGAGCGTCTGGGCCCTGCGCGCCTTCCTGCCCCTGCTGGAGGCTGGAGCGCCTGCGGACGTCGTCAACGTCGCCTCGGTGGCGGGCGTCTACGCGAGCGGCGGCTCGTCCGGGCCGTATGCGGCCTCCAAGCACGCGCAGCTCGCGTTCTCGCGCGGCGTCACCGCCGAGCTTGCGCCCAAGGGCATCCGCGTCCACGCCGTCAACCCCGGCCCCGTGCGCACGGAAGGCTTCCCCCAGAACCGCCTGAAGGGGACACGGTTCGACCGGTTCGTCCTCCCGCCCGAGCGCGTGGCCGAAGCGATCCTGCGCGCAGTGGAGCGCAACCGGCCCGAGTCCTACGTCTTCGGGGCCTACAGGATCGCAGGGCTCCTTCAGGCCGCCTTCCCGGGCACGCTGAGCCGGCTCACCGTTCGTAGGCGCAGGCCCCGCTAACGCGCCAAGCGGAGGGCGATGGCGGCGACGGCCGCGCCGGCGACCGCGTCCAGTACGTAGTGGTTCGCGGTGACGAAGATGACCGCCGCCACGAGCGGCGGGTAGGCGGGCGCCGCCGCGCGGAGCATCGGGCTCTCGCTCGCCGCCGCGACGCCCGCGGCGGTGACCACGGCGTAGGCGACGTGGATGCTCGGCATCGCGGCGAGGGGATCGTAGAGCTGGGCCACGACCCCGGAGTCGAGGTCGACCCCGGTGACGTCGGACATCGTGTCCACGAAGCCGTCGAGCGAGCGCGGCGGCGCGCACGGGAAGAGGACGAAGACCGGCTGGGCGATCAGCGTCGTCAGCACCGCGGCCCGGCGGAAGCGGTGGAACTCGGGGTGCCGCTTGCCGTAGAGCCGCATGAGCCAGCCGACGGTCAGCGCCGCGTTCGAGAAGACGTAGGCCACGTTCAGCACGGCCAGGAGGCGCCGGTGCGGAAGCAGGCTCGCCTGGAGCCTCGGCTCGACGTGGATCCCGAGGCGCCGCTCGAGCGCGACGACGCGCTCCGCGTTCGCCGCGGCGCGGGCGCGGCCGCGCTCGTCGCGCTTGCGCCGGCTCGCGAGGAGGTAGAGCGCGTAGACGCCCAGGCCGATCGCGACCTCGCGTCGGCCCGAGAAACGCGTTCCGTTCCGCGTTCGCCGGGGCATAGGCCGCATACTTACTGCCATGGGCAAGTGGCGACGCAACCTGGCCCGCATCGCCGTTGGGTCAGCCGCCACCGGGGCGTTCCTCTGGCTCTTCCTGCGCGAGGTCGACCTGAGCGAGGCCTGGAGCGAGATCGTGGCGCTGCCCCCGTGGACGATGATCGCGGCAGTCTCCCTGGTTGTCGCGAACGTGGTCATCATGGCCGTCCGCTGGCGCTATCTCCTCGAAGGCGCGGGTTACCGGCTCGGCCTCTGGAAGCTGTTCTCGACCGTCGCGGTGGGCCGCGGCGCGAACAACATTCTCCCCGCGCGCGGCGGTGACCTCCTCCGCATCGAGGCGCTGCGCGAGCGTCAGGTCCCGGTCTTCGTCACCGCCGGGACGCTCTTCGCCGAGCGGCTGCTCGACGGCGTCATCCTCTCCGCGTGGATCCTCTTCGGCGCGCTCGCCATCGGCCAGGGAGGGCCGATGCTCCTGACCGGCGTCGCGCTCTCTTCCGGGGCGGCCCTCGGGGTCGTGCTCGTCGCCTTCGCCGCCCGCGACCCCGATCGCGCAGAGCGCTTCGCCTGGCGCGCGACGCGGCGGCTCCCGCCGCGCTGGCACACCCGCTTCACGCGCGCGGCGGCGCACTTCGTGGACGGGCTCGGGGCGTTCCGCGGCCGGACGCGGCTCGTGGCCATCTTCGGCACGTCGGCAGCGATGTGGCTCGCCGACGTGGCCATGTACTACGTGGTCGGCGAGTACGCCTTCGCGCTCGACCTTCCGGTCGGCGCGTACTTCCTGCTCGAGGGCATCGGGAACCTCGCGCTCGCCGTCCCGGCGACGGCGGCGGGCATCGGCACGTTCGACTACCTCACCCTGCTGGCCGCCAAGGGGATCGATGTCCCGGTCGACAAGGCCTCCGCGTACGTGCTCACGATGCACGCGCTCGCGGTGCTCCCGGTGACGATCATGGGCGCCATCCTCGTCAGCCCGGCCTTCCCACGCCTGGGCCGCAGACGCGAGGAGCCCGCGCAGGAGCACGGCTAGCGGGGCTCGTGGGCGCTCGCGTGCTCGCGCGCGAGAAACGGAAGCTCGCCTGACCGCCGCGGGGCTGCCGCCAGCGCCTCGGCCAGCCTGCGACGGCGCCCCTCCGACGTCGCCAGCCCCGGCTCGACTTGCCGCCCCTCGGCCCGGGCGAGCGCGACCGCGTCCGCCAGGTCGCGCTCGAGCGCGGTCGGATCGGCCTCGGCGCCCTCCTCGAGCCGCGAGGCGACGAACTGGCCGGTGGTCAGCGGCATCGAGCGCTTGAGGAGTGCGAGGATCTCGGCCTCCACGTCGCCTGCCGGCGGGGCAACGGGCTCTCCGAGGGCGAGATGGACGCGCGTCCTCCCGCGCACGAGTGGGTCGTAGGCGATGGCGAGCGGACGCAGGGCCGCGGGACGCCCGCGCCTGACGAGCGCCCCGATCCCCGGCCGAATCGGGCCGAGCTCGCCGTCCGGCGACGGCCTGCCCTCGGGGAAGACCACGAGCACCCTCCCGTCCCGGAGGAGCCCGACCAGGTGGCGGAAGTCGCCGGCCGCCCGGGCGGCGCGGCGGCTCCAGAAGTCGTCGAGGTCGCCCGTCACTCCCTCCCCGGGCGAGACGGCCGTCCAGAGGAGGTCGGCGTAGGCGCCGTGCAGAGCGTCACCGGCGCGCGCCGGCGCCGGCCGCCCGGCAGAGCCTGCACGCGCGCGGAAGACATCGGCCGTCTCCTCGGGCACGAGTTCGTCGAGCGGATCGTCGGGCCGCGCGGCGAAGACCTCGCCGAGGCGCGCCACGCTCGCGCTGCGGATCGGAAAGACGTTGACGAGCGGGAGCCAGCGCCCGACCCCGACGGGATAGAGGAGCCGGCGAGCGCGCGGGGCGAGGTCGGGCGGGAAGCCGGCGAAGAATCCCGGCAGGAACATGTCGTCGCGGGCGGCGAAGTGGAGGCGGTCCGTGCGGTTGCGCCGGCCGCCCATCCCGAAGTAGAGCGGCGGGCCGAGAATTGGCACGTCCGTCTCGCGCCTGTGCGTCGCCACGACCAGCGTTCCGGGCTCCGGCGCGAACCTCCCGGCGCTCAGCGTCGTGACGCGAAACGCGGCATGGGAGTACGCCCACATCCCGTGGCCGACAGCGTCGTAGAGGTCGGGCACGTCTATTTCCTTGCGCTAGAGATTTCTTGTGTTTCCATGCGGGTTTGCGGCCCCAATGCTAACCGGATGCCAACGGCGAGCAGCGCCGCCCGATACGTAGGTCCCTCGTCGCGTCAATGGGGCGTTTGGCCGATTTGACCGTGTTCGAAGTGCTGTTTTTGGCCCATAGACCGTGTTCGAAGTGCTGTGTTACCACTGATTGACACGGGAGGGGGGAGAAAAGGGGCAGCATGAGAAGAACCCGAGGCATCAGCATCTGGCTCGCCGGCGTCCTCGTGGTCGCGGCGGTCGTCGCCCCCGGAGCGTTCGCGGGGAAGCCGACGATGGAGCGGTTCGACATCGACGAGGCGTTCGAGGACGACATCCTGACCGCGGAGTGCGGCGTCCCGGTCACGACCCGTGCGCAAGGGCACGTCATTGCCCGGACGTTCGAAGGCGGAGGAACCGGCGTCGCCGAGCTCACGACCATCAGCATCGGGCTCACTGCGATGGCAGGCGACAACGCCTACCGGTTCCGGGATGTCGGCGCGGACCTCGTCCGGATCGAGCCGGACGGCACGGCGATCCTCATGGTCATCGGTCAGGTCCCGTTCAATTTCGCGGGTGTCCTGAAGATCGACCTCGAGACGGGTGAGGCGATCCTCGAGCCACAGCACAGCCTCGAAGGGAACGTCGAAAAGGCCTGTGCGGCCTTGACGAAGTAGAGCAGCACTGGCGACCGCTGTCCGCAACCCGGACGGCGGGTAGGCGCCCCGTGCTAACGGGAGGGTTAGCACGGGGCGATACCGGTCGGCACCCGCCGCCGGCCGTCACGGTCGTGATAGAACCTTGCGCCATGGCAGCGCTCAGGCTCGGAGACCCTGCTCCCGAGTTCTCGCTGCCGGGGACGGACGGCGCCACGTACAGCCTCTCGGACTACCGCGGACAGCCCCTCGCCGTCGTCTTCTCGTGCTGCCACTGCCCGTACGTCGTGGCCTGGGAAGACCGCCTCAACGACGTCGCGCGCGACTACGCGGGACGCGCGGCGCTCGTCGCGGTGAACCCGAACGCGGGCTATCTCGGCGACGGGCCGGACGACATGCGGCAACGGGCCGAGGAGAAGGGCTTCGTGTTCCCCTTCCTCTACGACGAGACGCAGGAGACGGCCACGACGTACGGTGCGGCGCGCACCCCCGAGGTCTTCGTCTTCGACGCCGACCACCGCCTCGTCTATCACGGCGCGCCGGACTCGGACCACACCGACCCGGACGGCGCCGACCCATACCTCCGCCCCGCCCTCGACGCAGCTCTCGCGGGATCGACTCCCGCCGTGCAGGAGACCCCACCGGTCGGCTGCACGGTCAAGTGGCGCTAGCCCTCCAAGTAACACAGTGTTACTTGGAGGTCCGTCGTCTTCGGGTGGACCGTCCGGGTGGCAAGGTGCCCGCCAGGTGTGCGCCGATGGCGTCCGGAGGCCGGACACGGAAGGCCACGTCGAGAAGCACATCTGCAGTCGATGGCTCGAGGGCGCGCTCTCGGGCCTCATGGACCAGCACGCGCACTCGCTCGTAGCTCGGCCGCGGCAGCCCGTCGTCCATCGCCTTGGCGCCCACGCGGCGGGTGATCTCCGCCGCGGTGAGCCGCGACTTGCTCAGCCGGATGATCTCGTTCACGAGCCGGGGATGCAGCCGCGGCGCGGCGGGGACCATCCCCAAAGGCTGGCGCGGTGCGACGCGCAGCTTTGTGCCGGGGTGGCGCTAAGACCATCCCAAGTAACAGAGTGTTACTTGGGCTCTTCGGTGAGCTCGCGGGAGACGAGTTCCAGCGCCTCGTCCCTGCTCCTGATCGTGCCGACGGCTCGTTCCTCGGCGACGAGCTCGAGCAGGCGGCCGACCTCGGGCCCCGGCGCGATGCCGAGCTCGAGGATGTCCTCGCCCCGCAGCAGCGGCTCGGGGGGCTCGGCCGCTCGGGCCGCACGCACCGCGTCGTAGAGGTCGGTCGCCCCGAGGAATGCGAGTGCGCTCAGCGCCCACGGCTCGGTGCGCCTGCGGAACCGGTGGATCGCGCGCGGCGAGTCGTCCGCCGGCCGCTCGGCGGCCAGGAGCGTGCGGGCGAAGCGGCGGAGCTCGTTGGAGATCGGCAGCTTCAGCAGCCGCTCGCCGAAGACGGCCACGAGCACGAACCCCGGCGTGTCGACGAGATCGACGCGCTCGAGCCCCTGGAGATCTCCGCCCAGCGGCGCGAGGAGGCCGAGGTCGCCGGCGCGTCGGAGCCCGTCGGGCGACATGCGCTCGAGCTCGCCCAGGATCCGCTCTCCCGCGGGCTCGCCGGCGTGCTCGGCGTGCTCGCGCACGAGGCTTTCCGTCTCCTCGTCCAGCCGGAAGCCGAGCTCGTCCTCGAGGCGGACGGCGCGCAGGAGCCGGTGCGGGTCGTCGTCGAAGATCGCCGGTGAGACGGCGCGGAGCCGGGCGGCAGCGAGATCCGCCTCACCGCCGAGCGGGTCGACGAGGTCGCCGCCTTCGAGCGGCCGCGCCATCGCGTTGACCGTGAAGTCGCGACTGGCGAGGTCGTCCTCGATCGTCTCCCCGTGGAGCGGCGTGAAGTCGACCGTGCTGCCGGCCCGGAAGGCCACCCGCCAGGCTCCGTGCCGCTCCGAGAGCGGAAACACGGCACCGCCCGCCAGCCGCGAGTAGAGGCGCGCGGCCAGCTCGGGGTCGGCGCAGGCGACGTCCACGTCCACGACTTCGCGCCCGAGCAGCTCGTCGCGCAGCGCGCCGCCGACGACCCACGCAGGCTCGGCGCCGACCGCCTGGCGGATGCGGTCATCCATCGACGACCCTCCTGACGGCCCGCCGCGGGTCGCGCGCTATGCCGCAGGTGATCTCGTAGTTGATCGTCCCGAGGACGCGCGCGTGCTCCTCGGCGAGGATCCCGTCGCCGATCAAGGTCACCGGCGTCCCGACCGGCTCGTCCGCGAGCTCGACGGCAAGCGAGTCCATCGAGATCGTCCCGACCACGCGCCGCCGCTCGTCCCCGACGAGCACCTCCGTGCCGGTCAGCCCGCGCCGGAAGCCGTCCGCATAGCCGACCGGGACGATGCCGATCCGCGTCGGCTCCTCGGCGACGAAGCGGCGACCGTAGCCCGTGCTCTCCCCGGGCGCGAGCGACCGCGTGAGCGCGACCTGGCTGCGCCATGAGAGAACGGGCTCGAGCCCGTGGCGCGCCGGGTCGTCCGCGAAGGGCGAGAGGCCGTAGACGGCGATACCGCAGCGGACCGCATCCAGCCGGGCCTCGGGAAACCGCAGTACCCCTGCACTGTTCGCGAGGTGCGCCGGAACGCCCGGAAACGCACGCCGTGCCTCCTCGAACCTGAGGATCTGGTCCCGGGCGAAGGATTCGTCCGCCTCGTCCGCAGTGGCGAGGTGGCTCATCAAGCCGACGAGGCGGTCGCGAGGGAGCGCGAGCGCCTCGGCGAGACTCATCCCCCACCTGCCCATGCCGGTGTCGATCTTGAAGTGCACGTCCAAACCGTCCGGAACGGGCGGGGCCGAGAGCGCGACCTCGAGCCGCCCTTCGCGCGCACGGGTCTCCTCCCCCTCGCCGAGCGGGCTCATAACCAGGATGCGCGCGTCCGGCAGGGCCCTCCGCAGCTCTTCCCCCTCGGCCACGGTCGCGACGCAGAGCCCGGCCGCGCCGCCGGCGAGCGCCGACCGTCCGGCGTCGACTGCGCCGTGGCCGTAGGCGTCGGCCTTCACGACCGCCCAGACCTCGGCCGGCGCCGCCGCCTCGCACAGGCGCCCGACGTTGCGCCGCAGCGCGCCGAGGTCGATCGTGATCTCGGATCGCGGCAACGGAGCTCCGTTCACCCGGACAGCGCAGGCGAGAGCGCCTCGACGACGTCGCGGGCGATCATCCCCGCCTCGCCGTGCCGCTCGGCCGCGACATGCGAGGCGACCCCGCACGCAGCGGCGGCCGCAACGGCCGCGCGCCCGGCCTCCATGCCCTTGGCGAGGAACGACGCGACCACCCCGGTGAGCACGTCACCGCTCCCTGCGGTGGCGAGGCCCGCGTTCCCGAGGTCGGCGACGACGGGATCCCTGCCCGGCCCGGCGACGAGCGTGTCGACGCCCTTGAGCAGGACGACCGCGCCGGCGTCGTCGGCGCCCGCCTGGACGGCGCCGAGGCGGTTCTCCGCCACCCAGGACGACGGGCGGCCGAGCAGGCGGCCCAGCTCGCCGGCGTGCGGGGTGAGGACAGTGGCCGCCTCGCGGGCGAAGATCCAGTCGAGGTGGCCCGCAACGGCCCAGAGCCCGTCGGCGTCGAGGACGATCGGCTTCTCGAGCCTGTCGAGCAGGAAGCCGACGAGCGCGCGCGTGCCCTCGGTCCGCCCCAGGCCAGGGCCGAGCGCCACCGCACGGGCGCGCTCGGCGGCGACGAGGATCTCGTCCGCCGCCTCGGGCGTCATCGTCCCGTCCTCGTCCGGGCACGGCCTGGTCATGACCTCGACCAGCCGCTGCTCGAAGACGAGGTTCAGCGATGCGGGCACGCAGGCGGTGACGATGCCCGCGCCGGCGCGGAGCGCCGCCTCGGAAGTGAGCGAGGGCGCTCCCGTGAGCCCGAGCGACCCGCCCACGACGAGCACGGATCCCGCCGAGTACTTGTTGTCGCGCTCGCTGCGGCGAGGCACGAGCCTCAGCGTCTTCCGGTTCGCACGGCGGACGCGGGTCGGCGCCGGTGCGAGGCCGATGTCGGCGACGACGAGCTCGCCAGCGTGGAAGCGGCCGGGCGCGACGACGTGGCCGACCTTGGGCGCGTGGAAGGTGACCGTGACGGCCGCCTGCACGGCAGAGCCTTCGACCTTGCCCGTGGAGGCATCGACGCCGGACGGGAGGTCGACCGCGACGATCGGCACGCCGGCCGCGTTCACCTCGGCGATCACCCGCATCGCGTCCGGCCTCGGCTTGCCGCGGAAGCCGGTGCCGAAGAGCGCGTCGACGACGACGTCCGCGGGCGTCTGCTCGTCGACGAAGGCGACGCCGGCGTCCCGGGCCCGGCCGAGCATGACCGCGGAGTCGCCCGAGATCTTCTCCTCCGAGCCGACGATGCGCACGACCGAGCGCTTGCCCGCACGCGCGAGCTCGGCGGCGACGAGAAGGCCGTCGCCGCCGTTGGAGCCCGTGCCGCAGCAGACGGCCACGCGCTCGGCGTCGGGGAAGCGGGAGAGCACCTCCTGGACGACGGCCGTCCCGGCGCGCTCCATCAACTCGACCGTCGCGCCCGGATACGCCGCCTCCGCGGCGCGCATCTCCTCGGCCGTGTAGAGAGGCTCGGCCCAGGTCATTCCGGAACGACGGCGACGCAGACGGCCGCGGCGATGCCCTTCGAGTGCGTCATGGAGAGGTCGAGCGGGCCGGCGCCCAGGCGCCGCGACCAGTCCTCGACCTGGCCCGAGAGCCGCACGGACGGCTTGGGCCGGCCGGCGATCTCGACGTCCTTCCACGCAAACGCCCGCGCGACCCCGAAGCCGAGCGCCTTCCCCACGGCCTCCTTGCCGGCAAAGCGGGCCGCGTAATGCTGGGCGGGGTTGGCGCGCGAGTCGCAGTAGGCCCGCTCCGCCTCGGTGAAGCACCGCTCGCGGAAGCTCGGGTAGCGCTCGAGCGTGGCGCGGACGCGGTCGATCTCGATCACGTCGAGGCCGACCTTCACGACTGCTCCCGCAGGTAGGCCGGGACGCCCGCGATCGATTCCACGACGCCGTCGGGTTGTGGCTCAAGCACGGCGAGGAGCGTATCGAGACAGACGTCTCGGGCGCGATGCCGGTGCCCGAACGCCGGCTGGAGGATCTCGTTCGCCGCTGCGAGCACGGGCGGTCGAACAGCATCGTCGTCTACAACGCCTTGCGGATAACGGCGGGCGGCCGAGATCACGTCCCACGAAGGATTGCGGCCTACCGACCGTTCTGCTCCGGGCCGCTGCTAGCCCCGAAAACGCGCGCGAATAAACATGAGGCCGCTCTTTCGGCGGCCTCATGTTTTTCACAGACATTTCCAAGATTTCCATCGGTGCAAGCGGGCCGCCGCGTCGTTCGTTGACGGTCAGGGCTACGGCGCGAGAGACGTACCTGCCCGCGAATTAGCAATCTAGGCCGCTCGTGCTCATTCGCGACTTCATCCGGGGGATCCTTGCATGTGGGAGGGGAGAGTTGTACGTTCGGCATTCAGCCCGGTGTGGGACTGGGCGAAATAGGCCGCCAGGAGGTCGTCATATGCGTGTCAGACCGCCCACCCTCTCTGGAGTTGCACTTGGAGCAGTAGCCGTCCTGATTGTGACGGCCGCCACGGCGACAGCCGCCGCGCTCATCACGGGTGCTGACATCAAGAACAACACTGTTGCCAGCGCCGACCTCAAGAACAACAACATCGTCAGCGCCGACATCAAGGACGGAACTCTGACCAGCGCCGACATCAAGAACAACATCGTCGCCAGCGCCGACATCAAGGACGGAACCGTTTCCAGCGCCGACCATCCTCGAACGGAACCATCGCGGCAGCAGACCTCAACTCGGCTGTAGCCGACGTCTTGGGCTGTTTGGCCCCGTTCACCTCGCGGATCGACCTGACACCGGGTGCGCGACCGACGACCCCGGCCAGACCTCCGTGGGCGCTGTCTAGCATGGATCGCTTCTTCACGGTCAAGCCGGCCGAGGACGGGACAGGCTTCATGGTCACTCGCTACGACATGAACGGAACCTTCACGACGGTGACCGGCGGGCAGCATCCCGGCTGCGACGGACGCCGGAGTCTGTTCGTCGACGCGCCCGAAAGCGGGGTGTGGCACGGCATCTGGACTCAGAAGGTCACCGGGAACTTCGACTACAACCCGAAATCGATCATGCCAGCCAGACCCAACGTTTGACAACTTCATCACTCGAGTTCTTCACAGCCCCGGCGCCCAGCCGCCGACGGCGACGCACAGTCAGCTACGAGTTCGACTACTACCTGGCATGCGCCATCCCCGAGCTCGATTCATTGGCGAGACCAGTCCTACGGCGGCGTTTACCCGAGGGTGTATCGGAGACTGTTTGTAGCTGTCCTGGCTGGTCAACGCACAACCGACAACGGAGGCCCCCGTCACGGGGGCCTCCTGTTTTTGCGCAACCCAGCTGGCGCGTCGCCGCCGATGTGGGGGCGTCGTTCTCTGGACATTACGACAGCGGAACGGCGCCTCTGAGTCGGGGCGCCGCCGGACGAGTCGGCAGTCTGGTCATCCGTACAGGTCGGCAAGAGACGCGGCTTCGCCTTCTCCGGAGCCGAAATCGACTTCCAGCGTGACTCAGTACACGAGCCACGTTCGACGTTCGAGCTCTTCGGTGTTCGATCACCGACGACAACCGGCGCTATCAACGCGCCGCGCGGAGTCGGAGCTGGATCCGACTACGAACTGACCTGGCCTCATGACCGACTCGAATGAGGCCAGGTCAGTCTCGGAAGTTCGATGGTCGGCGGCCGCCGGTTCCGGCGGCCCGCCGCATCGAAGTGTGTGCACACCATCACCCCGTCCGCCGGCGTGGACGCCAACTCAGGGAGATTGACTAGCCGCCTGGCGCGAAAGTAGCGCGGGGAGATCGGCGATGGAGTCGATGACGGCGTCAGGCTGAGGGTCGGCGACCGCGAGCGTCTTCTCCTCGAACTTGCCCGTCCGAACAAGGACGCCGCGCATCCCAAGCGCTTTCGCGCCGCCGACGTCGGTCTCGACGTCGTCGCCGACCATCACCGCTTCTTCAGGACGCGCACCGAGCTGCATCCAGCGCCGCCTCGAAGTACGCCCGGCTCGGCTTGCCCACGACCTCCGCCTCGACGCCGGCCGCGTACTCGAGCCCGGCGACGAAGGCACCCGCGTCGAGCATCGGGCCGCGCGAGGTCTGCCACCAGCGGTTCCGGTGCAGGCAGACGAGGCGCGCGCCGGCCTCGAGCTCGGCAAACGCTCGGTTGAGGTTCTCGTAGGCGAAGACCTGCCCCGACTCGTCGCTCTCGTCCGCGCCGCCGAGCAGGACGACGTCCGCGTCGCGGTCGACGAGCTCGACCCGCTCGGCGAGATCGTCTCTCACCGCCTCCATCGTCAGAGCCAGGACACGCTGCCCCGCGAGCAGCCCGGCCGCGGCGAGCGGCGTCGTCGCGAGCTCGTCGTCCTCCAGGTCGATGCCCAGCCCGCGGAGGTCGTCGGCGAGCCCTTTGCGGGCCCTCGTGGTGTTGTTCGTGACGAAGCGCAGCCTGTGCCCGTCGTCCCTGAGCTCGCGCACCGCCTCCGCGCCACCCGGGACGGCCTCGCCCGACACGTGCAGGACCCCGTCGATGTCGAGCAGAATCGCTGCCATGCGCCCCGAGTCTATTCGCGTGCACCGCAGCCTGGCGATCCCGCTGGGGGAGATCGAGCTGCGCACCTCGCGCTCGAGCGGGCCCGGCGGCCAGCACGCCCAGAAGACCGAAACGCGCGTCGAGGCGCTCTTCGACGTCGAGGCATCCGCGACCCTCCGCGAGGCGCAAAAGCGGCGGCTGCTCGAGCGCGTCGGGCCGGTCGTGAGAGCCGTCGCGCAGGACGAGCGCAGCCAGTGGCGGAACCGCGAGCTGGCGCTCGAGCGCCTGGCCGCCGCGATCCGCGAGGGCCTCCACGTCGAACGGCCCCGCCGTCCGACCGCGCCGACGCGCGCGTCGCGGGAGCGCAGGCTCGGCGAGAAGCGGATCCGCGGCCAAACGAAGAAGCTCCGCAAGCGGCCCGAGGACGACTGATCCCGGTTGTCAGACAAGCAGATCGTGTCTACGATTGCCCAGCTATGAGGCGCCGCCGCCTCGTCGTTCCATGCGTTCTCGCCCTGTCCGGGCTCGGCTGGGCAGGCGCCCACGCGATCGCGCACAGGGCCGTCATGGACGAGGCTTCGATGGCCGAGCAGGCGGGCGCCGCGGCCTATCTGAGCTACCTCCCGACCTCCCTCGTCCTCTGCCTCGCGCTCGCGCTTCCGCTCGCCGCCGGGGCGGCGGTCGGCGGCCGCTGGCGCGGGACGTCCATCAGGTCGCTCTGGCTCTTCGGCCTCGTTCCGGTATTCGGGTTCGTCGGTCATAGCGCCGAGCCGTTCCTCGTCGGCGACGGGACGCTCTCGCAGCTCACCGCCCTGATCCCGGTCGCACTCGTCGGCCTCCTCATTCAGGTTCCCTTCGCGCTGGTCGCGGTTGGGCTCGCCCGCAGGATCCTCTGGCTCGCAGAGGGGCTCGCGCGGGCGCTGGCAGGGCCCAAGACCGCTTCCAGCGTCCTCGAGCCGGGGCCCCGCCTGCGGGCCCAGAGCTCCGCCACGCTGGCCTTCAGCCTCGACCACTCCGCCAGCGAGCGCGGTCCTCCCTCCCCCGTCGTCGCTTAGGCGCAAACCGGGGATGCGCCTTCGGGCGTAGGTCCCCACGGGGAGTGAGAGGGGGAGTAATTGATGCCTCAGGTCGCATCGACGGCCTGCGGGAAAATTCGATGGGGACAGGGGAGCGCGGCTGCGCGCCGCGAGACGCCCCTGCGCCCGGAGAGGTGCCCATGACCATGGCCGGAAACCGACTGGCGTGGGCGCTCTCGCTCGGCCTGGCGGCCGCCGGCGGCCTGGTTGCGCATGGGCTCGCCTACCGGATCGCCGAGCCCGACCCCGAGCGCCGCCACCACCTGCTGGAGTCGACCGGCCACAGCTACCTGGATCCGACGCTGATCGGCTCGCTCTGCCTGGCGCTCACGGTCCTGGGCTTCGCAGGCTGCGTCCACGCCGGGGTCCGCCGAGGCACGCGGCCGCCCCTCTGGCTCTTCGCGCTCGTGCCGCCGATCGGCTTCGCGCTCCAGGAACACGTGGAGCG
Organism: uncultured Actinomycetes bacterium; assembly: GCA_963839745.1. GTDB lineage: Bacteria > Actinomycetota > Thermoleophilia > Gaiellales > Gaiellaceae > JAIBJN01. The sequence continues at coordinate 158,504 of CAWIWC010000017.1, read as the reverse complement.
CATGCTCCACCACGATGCTTTCAGCGCGGGCACGGTCTTCGAACCCACGTTCCTGGCCGGCCTGCTGCTCCAGCTGCCTTTCGCGCTCCTCGCTCTGTTCACAGCGCGCGCGCTGCTCGTCGCTGCCGGAGCACTGGCGCGCGAGCTCGGCACGCCACCCCGTCTCAGGCTTGCTCCAGATGCCAGCCTCGCCGTCCCTACGGGCCACTGGATCCCCGCGGCGCCCACGCTCGTCGGCGCCCGAGGCCAGCGCGCTCCTCCCCGTTCCCTGTAGTGGACTTCGTTGGGGGGATCGCATGGGTAGCGATCCGTAGCCAGGGAAGGAGGAGAGGAAGATCCGTCACGAGCACGCAATCAAACTGAGTCGTTTCGTCGCAGCGTTCGCGGTGGCCTGTGCGCTCGCCGTCGTTCTCGCACCGAGCGCGTTCGCGCACTCCGTGCTGCTGGGCACCGAGCCCGGGAACGACGTCGTGGTGCAGGAGTCGCCTGAGCGCGTCTCGCTGCGCTTCAACGAGTCCGTCGAGATGTCCCTCGGGGGCATCCGCGTGTTCGACGGTGAGGGGAACCGGGTCGACTCCGAAGAGGTGAGCCCGTCCAACGGCAGGGAGGTGGCGGTCGGGATCGAGGGAGAACTCGAGCCCGGGACCTACACCGTGGCGTGGCGGGCCATCTCGGCGGACTCGGACCCGATCTCCGGCGCATTCGTCTTCCACGTGCAGGAGCGAGGGGTCACGTCCGGGGCGGTCACGCTGGACTCCCTGACCGGAAACTCGAACACGGTCGAGGCCTTCTTCACGGCCGGTCGCTTCTTCGACTTCGTCCTGCTGCTTCTCGCCCTGGGCGGCTCCGCCGTCCTGGTGATCGCGCTCCCGTCGGCCGCCTGGCCGGTCCGGCGCCGCCTCTACGGCGTGCTGTCGGTGATCGCGGGAGCCCTCGCCCTCGTCGCACTCCTCAACATCGGGTTCCAGGGAGCCGCCGCAGGCGGCCTCAGCATCGTCGACGGGTTCTCGTGGGACGTGTACCGAAACGTGATCGACACTCGCTACGGCGAGATGATGCTGCTCCAGGCCGCGCTGGCCGTGACGCTGGCCCTGACGGCGCTCGCTCTCCGGCACTCGGAGCACAGAGACCGTCGGGCGCTCGGGCGCTCACGCTGGCCCTCGGCGGCGCCATGTCGCTCACGCCGTCCCTCTCGGGACACGCGAGCACGGCCGGGACGCTGGCGATGGTCGCCGACGTCGCGCACGTGATCGCGGCGGCCGTGTGGACGGGCGGGCTCGGCTTCCTCTTCCTGGCGCTCATGCTCGCCAAGGAGGACCGCTGGCCGCTGGCCACGCGGGCCGTGCCGCGCTTCTCCAACATGGCCGTCGTCTCGGTCGTCGTCCTGCTCGTCGCAGGCATCACCAACGGCTACCTCCAGGTCCGCACCTGGAGCGCCCTCTGGGAGACGGAGTACGGCCTTCTCCTCCTGGCGAAGGTCGCGCTCGTGCTCCCGCTCCTCGCGCTCGGCGCGTACAACAACCGCTACGCGGTGCCGCGTCTGAAGGCGGGCATCGCGTCGGTGCTCGAGCGGCGGCGGTTCCTCAGGGCCGCCGGCGTCGAGCTCGGGATCATGGTCGCGATCGTCGCAGTCACGGCCGTGCTCGTGAACGCCGAGCCGGCGCGAACGGAGGTGGCGATGGAGATGGAGGAAGGCGCCGCCCACACGGAGGAGCCGACAGAGACCGCCGCGGACCACGAGGCGTTCGAGGGCATGGTCATGCTCGGCGACTCGGAGGTCATGGTCATGGTCGACCCGGCGATGCCGGGCGAGAACATGATCCGGCTGACCTTCGCGTCGCCCCCTGAGAACCTCACGAGAGTAAGCGCCTCAGCGTCGCTTCCGAGTCAGGAGATCGGGCCGCTCAACCTCAAGGCGAAGCCCGACCCGGCCGAGCCGGGCACGTACGTGATCGAGAACGCATCGCTCTCGATCGCGGGCGAGTGGGAGCTCCGCATCGAAGCCCTTCGGGGCGAGTTCGACCTACTGACAGAAACGATCGCAGTGCCGATCGGAGAGGAGTAACCAAGTGCTACGACGACTGATTCTCTGCTTCTTCGTCGCCGCCCTCGTCGCACCCGCGGCGGCGGTGGCGCACGTCACCATTCAGCCGGGTGAATGGGAGCCCGGCGCGTTCGCGCCATGGTCGTCCGGGTGCCGAACGAGCGGGACGACGCCGAGACGACGAAGATCAGCGTTCAGTTCCCGGAGAACGTCCCGTCGGCCCGCTTCCAGACACACCCATCGTGCAAGCGCGAAGTGCAGCGCGAGCCGCTGGCGGAGCCGATCGAGGACCTGACCGAGCGCATCGTCAGCGTCACGTGGACCTGCAACCCGGCCATCCCGTCGGACGGGTTCGACGAGTTCGGCCTTAGCTTCCAGATCCCGGAGGACGCGGCCGAGGGTGACGAGATCCTCTTCCCGGCGACCCAGACGTACTCGAGCGGAGAGGTCGTCGAGTGGATCGACCCCGACCCCGAGGGCGAGTCGCCTGCTCCGCGTGTCACGGTCATCGCCCCAGAAGAGGAGGAGGCCGCCGCCCCGGCTGAGACGACCACCGAGGAGGCAGCGCCGGTGCCGGCGTCGAGCTCGGACGACGACGACAACATGTCGACCGTCGCGATCATCTTCGGCATCGCTGGCCTCGCCGCGGGCCTCATCGCCCTCGGCGTGGCGCTCTTCCGCAAGCCGAAGGGAGCCACGGCCTAGGTCGCAGTCCCCGTGCAGGGCCGGCGCGCGAGCGCCGGCCCTGCCACCGGGCGGTTGTCACGAATGAGCCCAAGGTCTAACGTCATCGGAGTGCGGCGTCTCGCGATAGCGATCCTGGTCGCCCTGGGCGGCATCGCCTGGGCCGCCGCGCACTGGGCCACGCACAAGGCCGTCGTCGCAGAGCCGGTCGGCCACCCGGGCGGGGCCCACGGCCCGTCGCACTCGGACGCGGTCGGCGCCGGATACCTGTCCACGTCGCTGACCCTCTGCCTCGCCCTGGCGCTCGTCCTCACCGCCGCCGCCGCGCTTCAGTCCCGCCGGCGCGCGAGCCGCGGCCGCTCGCTGTGGCTCTTCGGCGTCGTGCCCGTCTTCGGGCTCCTGGTCGAAGCCTTCGCCGCCTCGCCGCTGACGCCGGCCGGGATCGGCTCCGGCCTGGTCGAGCTGGCGCCGCTCGCGCTCGTCACCCTCGTCGTCCAGGTGGCGGTCGCGCTGGTCGCGCTCCGCGTGGCCCATGGAATTCTCGACTTCGCCGAGGCAGTCGCCCGGGCCCTGGTCGGGCCCCAGGGCGCGCCGAGCGACTCCGGACGCGGGAGCTTCCGGCGCGAGCGCCCGGACCGCGCTCCCTCCCCGCGCCTCTCGTACGCCGGTAGCCAGCGGGCGCCGCCCGCGGTTCAGCCGGCCTTCTAGAGCGCCGGATCCACACCGGACCACCCGCGGGCGCGGACGCGCCGCGGGCGGGTCGACCGGCACTCCGGAACGCCGTCGACACAGCCTTCCCCAGGGCCGGCGTCGTCGTTCCCACCACCACCTCCGCGACGACGTTGGCCCACTTCCAGAGGCTCCGGCCGCGGCCCGTTCCCCCAGGGCGGGCGCGGCCGGAAGTCTCGCACGTCCGCCGCGAACGCGCGACCCTCGCTCAGGGCCGCTGCGGAGGCGAGCCGAGGCGAAGCGTCTGCTCCGCCACCTCGCCGAAGAGCGTCTCCCACCTGCGGTGGAGCGCGGTTGCGAACTCCTCCTCGAGCATCCGGAAGTGCTCGTGGAGGATGCTGGCGAGCGGCTTCATGTCGCCGCTCCGCATCGCCGCGATCTGTCGCTGGTGGATGTCGAGCGTCTCCCGGTCGTTCTCGGCGCCGCCCTGATAGGAGTCCCGGATCGGTGCCAGGTCGCTCTCGATGTTGCGCATGGCGCTCTGGAGCGTCTTGTTGTGGCAGGCGCGGATGACCGCCCGGTGGAACATCGCGTTCGCGCCCATGACGCGCGGGCGGTCGCCGATGTTCCGGGCGAGGAGCTCGATCGTCCGCTCGATCCCGGCGTAGTCCTCCTCCGTGGCCGCCTTCGCGGCCATCATGGTGACTGCGCCCTCGAGCAGCCGCCTCCCGCGCAGGACGTCGACGGCGTCCTCGGCCTCGACGGCGACGTTGTGCGTGATCGCGTCGACCGGGACGACCTCGGAATTGATGAAGATGCCGCCGCCCTTGCCGGCGCGGACACGGAGAAGCCCGCTGCGCTCCAGCACGCGGAGCGCCTGCCGCAAGGTCGGCTTCGAGATCCCGAGCTGCCCGGCGAGCTGCTCCTCGGTCGGCAGCCGGTCGTCGAGGTGCAGCGTCGCACGCTCGATCCCTTCGAGCAGGTTCTCGATCGCCGCCTCGAAGGTGCGCGACGTCCTCACCGGCTCCACGAACACGATCACTGCTGCTGGGGGCTCCTGCTTCGTGTCTGGTCTACGTCCGCGGCGCGCGGACGGATGCTACCGGGCTGTCGATTACTCGACGGTCACCGTCTTCGCGAGATTCCGCGGCTGGTCGACGTTGAGGCCGCGAAGCCGGGCGATTCGGTAGGCCAGGAGCTGCAGCGGGATGACCGCCAGCGCCGCCTGGAGGTACGGATGCGTGCGGGGCACGTAGACCACGTCGTCGGCGTGGTGCTGGATGTCCTCGTTCCCGTCGGTGGCGATGGCGACCACCTCGGCGCCGCGCGCCCTGACCTCCTGGATGTTGGACACGACCTTGTCGTACACGTCGGAGTCCGTCGCGACGACGACGACCGGCGTCTCCTCGTCGAGGAGCGCGATCGGGCCGTGCTTCATCTCGCCCGCCGAGTACGCCTCGGTGGGGATGTAGGAGATCTCCTTGAGCTTGAGCGCGCCCTCGAGGGCGACCGGCAGGCCGATGTGGCGCCCGAGGTAGAGGAAGAAGGGCTTCTGGTAGTGGCGCTGCGCGATCTCCTCGATCGGGTGGTCGCCGTCGAGGTAGGTCGCCGCCTTGGCCGGCAGGCTCTGGACCTCGGCCAGGAGCGCCTCGATCTCGGCCTCCGGCAGCGTCTTGCGCACCTGTGCCAGCTTCAGCGCCAGGAGGTAGAAGATCGTCACCTGCGCCGTGAACGTCTTGGACGCGGCCACCGCGGTCTCCAGGCCGGCGCGGGTATAGAGGACCCGGTCGACCTCGCGCGTGATCTGCGTGCCCATCAGGTTCGTGATCGCGACCGTCGGCGCACCGCCCTCGCGGGCGAGGCGGACGGCCTGCACCGTGTCGCGGCTCTCGCCCGACTGGGAGATGCCGACCACGAGCGTGTCCTTCGAGAGGACGGGGTTGCGGTAGATCCACTCGCTCGCGATGTCGGGCTCGCACGGGATGCGCGCCCACTCCTCGATCACGTAGCGCCCGACGACGCCCGAGTGGTACGCGGTGCCGCAGCCGAGGATGACCATGCGACGGAGGTTCTGGATCTCGACTTCGGAGAGGCCGATCTCCTCGAGGTCGAGGCGTTCGCCGCGGGCGCGCTCGCCGATCGTGTCGGCGATCGCCTGCGGCTGCTCGTAGATCTCCTTGAGCATGAAGGTCTCATAGCCCTGCTTCTCGGCCGCCTCGTCGTCCCAGTCGACCTCCATCTCGTCGCGATCGCGAACGCGGCCGCCGGCGACGGAGACGAACTGCACGCCCTCCGGGCGGATGGCGACGACCTCGCCGTCCTCGATGAGCTGGACGCGGCGGGTCTCGCGCAGGAACGCGGCGATCGAGGAGGCGAGAAACATCTCTCCCTCGCCGACGCCCACGACGAGCGGGCACTGGAGCCGCGCGCCCACGAGGGTGCCAGGATGGTCGCGGTGGATGACGACGAAAGCGAAGTGGCCGTCGAGTTCCTCGTAGGTCGCGCGCACCGCCTCGACGAGGTCGCCTTCGTAGTGGCGCTCGACGAGGTGCGCGACGACCTCCGCGTCGGTCTCCGACGTGAAGGTGTGGCCGTCGGCCGCGAGCGACTCGCGCAGATCGCGGAAGTTCTCGACGATCCCGTTCAGGACGACGGCGATCTCCTCCTCCGAGCAGCCGGCCAGCGGATGGGCGTTCTCGTAGGAGACCTTCCCGTGCGTGGCCCAGCGGGTGTGGCCGACGCCGGTGGTCGAGGCAGAGCCGTTATGGCCCGCAGCCTCCTTCAGCTGATCGAGGTTTCCGACCGCCCGGACGTGGTCGAGACCGCGCTCCTCGATCAGGCAGATGCCCGCCGAGTCGTACCCGCGGTACTCAAGTCGCTCGAGACCCTGGAGCAGCAGCTCCTTCGCAGTCCTCGAGCCCACGTAACCGATGATCCCGCACACTCGAAAACCCCTTCCGTCGCCGCCGGGGTCCCGACCCGACACGTATCTGTTTAACGCTGGCTGGAGCCTATTCGTTCCCTTTTTACGGGTCGAAAAAACTCGAGCCCGGCTACCTAGCCGAGCTCTCTCTGGACGAGAGGGACGATCCTAGCACAGAGCTCCTGCGCCTCCGGGGCCGTTTCCGCCTCCGCGAGGACGCGCACGACGGGCTCCGTTCCAGACGGCCGGACGAGCACGCGCCCGCGCCCGCCCAGCTCCGCGTTGAGCCGCTCGGCCTCGTCCAGGATCGCCTGGGGCAAGGCCTTGCTCCGCACGGAGACGTTCTCCATCACCTGCGGAAACCGCTCGAACGCCGACGCCAGCTCGGCGAGCGGGCGGTCGCGCTCGACAACGGCGCGGCAGAGGAGCAGGGCGGCGGCGAGGCCGTCACCGGTCACGTGGCCGTTCAGGTAGATGACGTGCCCGGACTGCTCGCCGCCGAGCACGCCTCCCGCCGCCCGGAGGGCCTCGAGCACGTACCGGTCGCCCACTTCGGTCGTCAGGACACGGATCCCGCGCTCCCCCATGAGCCGGTGGAAGCCGAGGTTGGTCATCTGCGTCACCGCGACCAGGTCGACCCCGAGGTTCAGTGCCAGCACGGCGAGGATCTGGTCGCCGTCGACGACGGCGCCCCGCGCATCGACCGCGAGCAGCCGGTCGCCGTCCCCGTCGAAGGCCACTCCCAGGTCGAACTCCCCGCCGGCGACCGTCCGGGAGAGCAGGCCGAGGTCGGTAGCGCCGCAACCCGCGTTGATGTTCGTCCCGTCCGGATCGGCGCCGATCACCGTCACGACCGCGCCCAGCCGCTCGAAGACGGCAGGGGCGACCTCGACCATGGCGCCGTTGGCGCAGTCCACGACGACGCGGAGCCCCTCCAGCGGCCCGCCGAACCGGTCCGTCACGAGCTCGACGTAGCGCTCGCCGAGCCCCGGCGCCTCCACGATCGAGCCCGTCGCGCCCTCGTAGTCGCCGGCGTCGAGGAGCGCCTCGATCGCCTCCTCCTCGGCGTCCTCGAGCTTGAGGCCGGCGCGGAAGAGCTTGACGCCGTTGTACTCGGCCGGGTTGTGGGAGGCGGAGACGACGGCGCCCGACTCGTCGGCGAGGAGGGCGACGGCGGGTGTCGGCAGGACTCCGCCGAGCGTGACGCTCGACCCTCCCCCGGCGAGCCCCGACGCCAGCGCCACCTCGAGCGCGGGCCCGGACGCGCGCGTGTCGCGGCCGACGAGGACCGAGTCCCCCGAGGTCCAGCGCGCGAACGCGCGGCCGAGGCGCTCGACCAGGTCGTCCGTCAGCGCCTCGCCGACGACGCCCCGAACACCATCCGTGCCGAAGTACTGCCGGGCCATGCCCGTGAGCCGCCGGTCAGCGCTTGGAGAACTGCGGCGCCTTACGCGCCTTGTGGAGTCCGGCCTTCTTGCGCTCGACGATGCGCGCGTCGCGCGTGAGGAAGCCCTCGCGCTTGAGCACGGTGCGGAGCTCGGGGTCGGCCTCGACCAGCGCGCGCGCGATGCCGTGGCGCAGGGCGCCTGCCTGTCCGCTCGGACCGCCGCCGTGCAGACGGGCGCGCAGGTCGAAGCGGCCCTCGACGCCCGCCACGCGCAGCGGCGCGGTGGCGGTCGTGCGCAGCGCGTCGCGCGGGAAGTACTCCTCCAGCGTGCGCCCGTTGATCCACGTCGCTCCGTCGCCGGGGCGAAGGATCACGCGAGCGACGGAGGTCTTCCGCTTGCCTGTACCCAGGTACTGCGCGATCTCGGCCATTCAGTCTCCCCTAGTCGTCCAGCGGGAGCGGTTGCGGGTTCTGGGCCTCGTGCGGGTGCTCCGGCCCCGCATAGACCTTCAGCTTTGTGATCTGGCGGCGGGCGAGCCGGTTGCGCGGCAGCATGCCCTTGACCGCCTTCCGCAGCACCTCGGTGGGCCTCCGCTCGAGCTGCTCGGCCAGGGTGCGCGACCGCAGCCCGCCGGGATAGCCGGAGTGGCGGTAGTAGAGCTTCTGCTCGAGCTTCTTGCCCGTGACGGCGATCTTCTCGGCGTTCACGACGACGACGAAGTCGCCCGTGTCGACGTGCGGCGTGTACTGCGGCTTGCGCTTCCCGCGCAGCGTGTCGGCGATCTGCGTGGCGAGCCGACCCAGGGTCTTACCCTCGGCGTCGACGACGTACCAGCGCTGCTCGATCTCTTTCGGCTTGGCGGTGTAGGTCTTCATCAGACAGAAAATCGGCGGACAGGGCGTCCGCCGAGGCCGGATTCTAGCAGCCGTCAGTCAGCTACGGATGGGCTCGCTTCGGCTCTCCCGGCGGAGCCGCGGCGCGCGATCCAGAGCGCCGGCAGGACCACGAGCACCGTACCGCCGATCGCGAGGGCGCCGACTCCGATCACGGTCAGGGCGTAGCCGCCGAGCAGCGCGAGGCTCGCGCCGGTCATGCCCGCGAGGAGGTCGTTGAAGCCGAGAAGCTTCCCGCGCTCCCAGGGAAACGTGCAATCGGCCATCTGGGCCGTCGCGGCGACGAAGGAGAGGTTCCACCCGAGCCCGATGCCGAACAGCGCGACTGCGGTGGCGGGCACGCTCTCGATCCAGAGGAGGCTCGCGACCGAGACCGCCATGATCCCGAGCCCGCCGATCAGCGCGGGAGGGCGCCCGATACGGTCGATCAGGTCTCCGACGAAGAGCACGAGCGCGTACATGCCGAGCACGTGGGCGCCGATGATCGGGAAGACCGACTCGGCGGAATGATGGTGATGGTCGACGACGACCGCGCCGGTGAGGGTCATCACGCCGACCATGACCCCGAAGCTCGCCTGGGCGGCGAGGACGGAGGGAATGACGCCCGGCCTCAGCAGGATCTCCTTCAAGGGCGCCGCCGGGCGCACCTCGGCGTCCGGGGTCCCGATCGCCAGGGCCTCGGCGATGCGCTTCGGGTCGGGTCGCACGAAGAGAACGAGGGCGAGGCCCACGATGGTGAAGCAGGAGCCCGCGAGCCAGAGGAGCGCGAGCGTGTCGCCGTCGAGCTCGCGGCCGGAGAGAAGCGGGCTGAAGACGGCCGGGCCGAGGATGGCCCCGAAGACCGCGCCGACGAGGACGTATGAGATCCCACGCGCACGCCGGGCCGGCGGGTACATGTCGGCGGCGGCCGTGCGCGCGAGCAGCGCTGTCCCACTCGCGGTGCCGACGCAGATCAGCCCGATGAAGACCGGCGTCGCCGACTCCAGGGCGCTCCCGAGCGCTGCGAGCGCGCCGCCGATCGTCCCGATCACGAAGCCGGTCGCGATCACAGGCACCCGGCCGAACCGGTCCATCGCCCGTCCGGCCGGGAGGGCTGCGAGCGCTCCCGAGGCCAGCACGATCGCCGGCCCGAGGCCGAGCAGGCCGTTAACGCCGATCACGAGGACGAACGTCAGCGAGGCGACCGCGGCCGAGAGCTGCATCATCCCGGAGTTCGCAGCCAGCGACGCCGAGAGGAGAGCTGTGTTGCGCCGGATTGGGAGATCCGGCGGAGCAGGCGCGGCCGCGGGCATCACGACGAAGCGTAATGCGCGAGGCCGACCCTGAAGAGCGTGGCCCCTCCGTGCGAGGGGTGCCGGACGTAGGGACCGCCGAGGGCGCGCTGCGCGACGCGGCCGATCGCAACCACCCTGCGGCCGTCGGCAAGCTCGCTCAGGAAGCGCAGGCCGGCCTGGGTCTCGGCGCTCGTCGGCGCCCTGTTCGAGGCCGGCCGGCCGGGACGATGCGGGTGCGTCGGGACGACGTTCCAGAGGAGGACGTCGTCCGCGAGGCCGAGCTCGGCCAGGACGCGGTGGACGATCGTCGCGCTCGCCTCGCCGGGCGGCTCGCCCGTCAGCTGGCGCTCCGACGTGAACGGGACGCCGCTCACGCGCGCGCCTCGATAGCCGGCCGCCTCGCCCACAAGCAGGAGGCGGGCGCCCCGGCGCTCCTCGAGGTAGGCGGCGAGGCGCTCGCGGCGCAGCCCGGCCCGCTCGCCGTCGCGATAGAAGTTGTAGGTCGCTCCGATCCGGGCCGCCGCAAGGTCGCGAACGTAGGTCTCGACCCGCATGGGCCGCGTAGCCTACCGCCCCGTGCGCCGCATCACGTTCCCCCTCTACGTCGGCGGATTCCTCGGCCCGTTCGGCGGCGCGATGCTCATCGCCATCATCCCGAACGTGGCGGGCGGGCTCGATGCGTCGGTCACCCAGGTGGCCGCCGCGATCACCGCGTACATGGTGCCGTTCGCCGTGCTCCAGCTCTTCTCGGGAACGGTCGCGGAGCGGCTCGGCCCGCGGCGCGTCGTCCGCGCCGGGTACATCGGCTTCGGCGCGGCCGCGCTCGGGTGCGCGCTCGCACCCGAGATCTGGAGCTTCCTGGCCGCACGGGCGGTGATGGGCGCCTCCAACGCGTTCCTCTCCCCCATCCTCCTCGCGGCGCTTTCGGAAGTCGTCGCGCCGGCCGTGCTCGGGCGGACGGTCGGGACGTTCGCCGCCGCGCAGACCGCGGGACTCACCTTCGCGCCCGTCCTCGGCGGCGTGCTCGGCGAGATCAACTGGCGGTTCGCATTCGTGCTCGTGGCGGTCGTGTCGGGCATCCTCGCCCTTCCGCGCCAGACGCTGGGCGCGGCGGAGCGGCCGAGCCCCGACGCGCCCAGCGCCTCGCTCCGCGCGCTGCTCAACCGCTGGATCGCGCTTCTCGCCACGCAGGCCGCGCTCGGCTACCTCGGCTTCACGGCCATCGGCTTCGTGCTCGTCCTCGTCGCCGCCGAGGAGTTCGCCCTCGGGTCGAGCGCGCGCGGCCTGCTCGTCGCCGGCTACGGGATCGGCGGCATCCTGTTCGGCCGCTACGCCGGCTCGGTCGTCGACCGGATCGGGCGGCCCTCCGCGGCCTTCGCCGGGGCCGTGGCGTGCACGGCGGGCGTCGCCGGCCTGATCTTCGCTCCGAACGTATGGGCCTTCGCCCTCGTCTACTTCGCCATCGGGTGTGCGGCGACGTTCGTGTGGGCAGGCCTGAACACGATCGCGGTGGAGTCGTTCCCCGAGAACCGCGCCGGCGCGACGTCCGCCTACAGCGCGTTCAAGTTCGCGGGCGTGGCGATCGCACCGCTCGTGTACGTGCCCCTCTTCCACGTCGACACGCGGCTGCCCTTCGTGCTCGCGACGGGCTTCTCGGCGCTTCTCGCAGTGCTCGTCCTCCCGTGGTTCAGGCGGTACCGGTGAGACGCCGGGTCGTCGTCCACGGGCTCGTCCAGGGCGTGTTCTTCCGCGACACGGTCCGCCGGCACGCGCAGTCACGCGGCGTGGCGGGCTGGGTGCGGAACAACCGTGACGGAACGGTGGAAGCCGTGTTCGAGGGGGAGCCCGGGGCGGTCGAGCGGCTCGTCTCGTTCGTCCACGAGGGCCCGAGCGGCGCCGTCGTCGAACGAGTGGACGTCGTCGACGAGGAGGACGAGGGGCTCTCGGGCTTCGCCATCCGCTAGGAGGGTCTGGCGGGATGGTGCCCCGGCGGCACCGCCACTATTCTCCGTCAGACCCTCCTACCTTGGAACCTCGACCGGGCGAGCGGAGTAATAGGCGCGAGAGGAGGAATCGCATGAGACGAATCCTGATCGCAGCAATCGCCGCCGGCGCCCTCTACCAGGCGGGCGTGGCGAGCGCGGGGTGCATGGCGACCGTCGGGCTCGCCGCGCCTCCGCAGGGCATCGCTCCGGGGACGACCTGGTCGGCGGAGATCACGGTGCTCCAGCACGGCCTGAACCCGCTTCCGAACGCGGAGACGGCCCGGCCGACGCTCACGATCGTGAACACCGAGACCGGCAGGCAGCAGACCTTCATCGCCCAGCGGACGAACGATCCGGCCGTCTACGTCGCCGATGTCGTGTTCCCGGCCGCCGGGAGCTGGCGCTACGAGGTCTTCGACGACTTCACGAGTGACGGCAGCGTGCCTGTCCCGTGCGCGCAGACGCACACGTTCACAGCCATTGACGTCGGCGGGCCCGCGGGCGGGGGAAGCCAGACGCCTCCGAGCTCGGGCGAGCCGGCGCCTGCTCCGGCGCAGCCCGTTCCGGCCGCGGCGTCCGGGGACGACGGAGGCTTCCCCGTCTGGCCCGTCGTAGGCGCAGTGCTCGCAGGGCTGGCCGCCATCGCAGCGTCGCTGCTCCTGCTCCACAGGCGCCGCGGACGCCCGGAGGTGGTCGCGCACTAGACCTACACGGGGATCCGGCGCATGAGGCCCGCGCCCGCGAGCGGCAGCAGCGCGGCGAGGCCGAAGGCGAGGCCCCACGAGGTGGATTCGACGAGCAGGGCAAAGAGGGGCGGCGCGAGGCCCGAGGCGACGGCGAGACCCGTCTGCTGAAAGCCGAGCGCCGCCCCTGCACGTCTCCGGCCGGCCAACTCGGCCGTGGCCGTGAAAGAGAGCCCGTTCCAGGACTGGGAGAGCGCCCCGGCGACGAGGAAGGCCGGGATGAAGAGGGCGAGCGACGCCGACGTCAGGGCGGCGCTCACGGCCAGCGAGACGGAGAGGGCGAACGCGAGCTTGAGCAGCGGCTCGATCCGCGCACCGATCCGGTCCGACCAGCGCCCGACGATGATGCGCAGCGCGGCGCCGATCAGCTGCATCCCCGCGAACACCGCGGCGGCCGCCGTCGTCGAGAGCCCGCGCACGCCGTGGAGGAAGAGGACGGTGAAGGCCATGATGCTGATCTGGGCAAGGACGATCAGGCCGCTCCCGACGGCCAGGCGCCACATGCGTGTGTCCCTGAGCGGGTTGGTGAGGTCCCCGAGCGGCTCGCCCTCCTCCGGCGGAGCCTCTCGCAGGCCGATCGCGCCCGTGACCGCCGTCGCCAGGCACGCTCCCGCCAGGACGAGCAGTCCGGCCTTCGTCCCCCCGGCGTCCGCGATCGGAGGCAGCGCCAGGGCCGCTGCGGCGCCGCCCAGCGGAAGCGCCGTCTGCCGGATCCCGAGCGCGAAACCCCGCTGGGCCGGGTGGAACCAGCTCATGACCGCGCGCCCGCTCGCGGCGTTCACGCTGGCTCCGGCGCCCCCGGCAACGACGAGCGTCACCACCAGCAGCGCGTAGTCGGACGCGTAGGCGGCAGCCACCAGGGCGCCCGCGGCCAGCGCGAGGCCGGAGGCAAGGACGCCCCGCTCGCCGACCCGGTCGGTCAGCAGCCCCCAGGGCAGGAGCGTCCCCACCGAGCCGATGCTGACCGCCGCGAGGACGACGCCGACCTCGGGCAGCGAGAGCCCGTACTCGTCCCGGAGCTGCGGCGCCATCACCGGGATCCCGAGAAAGACGGCCGAGTAGCTCGCCTGCGCGAGCGTCCCGAGCGCCAGGATCGTCCAGCGGTAGCGGCTCACGCGGCGAGGCTATCCCGCGGGCCTTCGAACGAGCCGGACCAAGACGTGGGCGGCGGCTGAGGAAGCCGCTTGCGCCCTCACCTTCCTAGCCGCAGCAGCCTTCCTTGTACCGGCACGCCAGGCAGTGCCAGCTGGCCTTCGTCCACATCATGTCCGCGCCGCAGCGCGGGCAGATCGCCTCTGCCTCGGCCTCGTCGGCGGGGAGGCGGCACGCGGCCTGCTCGGCCTCGACGCTCACTCCCACTCGATCGTGGCCGGCGGCTTCGACGACAGGTCGAGCGCGACGCGGTTCACGGCCGGCACCTCGTTGATGATCCGGCCCGAGATCGTCTCCAGCAGGTCGTAGGGCAGCCGCGCCCAGTCGGCGGTCATGGCGTCCTCGGACGTGACCGCGCGGATGACGATCGGGTAGGCGTACGTGCGCTCGTCGCCCTGCACGCCGACCGACCTGATCGCGGGGAGCACGGCGAAGCACTGCCAGAGCTCGCGGTAGAGACCGGCGCGGCGCACCTCCTCGAGGAGGATCGCGTCGGCCTCGCGGAGGATCTCGAGCCGCTCCTCGGTGACGTCGCCGATGATGCGGATCGCAAGGCCGGGCCCCGGGAACGGGTGCCGCCAGACCATCTCCTCCGGCAGCCCGAGCTCCTCGCCCACGCGGCGAACCTCGTCCTTGAAGAGCATGCGGAGGGGCTCGACGAGCTCGAGGTCCATGATCTCCGGCAGGCCGCCGACGTTGTGGTGCGACTTGATCGTCGCCGCGACGCCGTCTCCCGAGCCGCCCGACTCGATCACGTCCGAGTACAGCGTTCCCTGGACGAGGTGCTTGATGCTCCCGAGCGAGCGCGCCTGCTCCTCGAAGACCCTGATGAACTCCTCGCCGATCGCCTTGCGCTTGTCCTCGGGGTCGGTCACGCCGGCCAGGCGCGCGAGGAACCGCTCGCGCGCGTCGACGTGCACGAGCGGGACGTGGAAGTGGCGGCCGAAGGTCTCCACGACCTGAGCCGCCTCGTCCTTGCGCAAGAGCCCGTGGTCGACGAACACGCACGTCAGCTGGTCCCCGACGGCCTTGTGCACGAGCAGCGCGGCCACGGCGGAGTCCACGCCGCCGGAGAGCGCGCACAGGACGCGCTCGCCCCCGACCTGCGCGCGGATGCGCGTCGTCTCCTCCTCGATCACCGCCGCCGCCGTCCACACGGGCGGCGCGTCCGCGACCCGGTAGAGGAAGTTCTTGAGGATCTCGGTCCCGTGCTCGGTGTGCAGCACCTCCGGGTGGAACTGGATCCCGTAGAGGCCACGCGACGGGTCCTCGAAGCCGCTGATCGGCGTCGAGGGCGACTCGGCGGTGATCTGCGCGCCGGCGGGCGCCGCGGTCACCGAGTCGCGGTGGCTCATCCAGCCGACCTGCTCCGCCGGGAGGCCGCCGAAGAGCGCGCTCTCGGGATCGACGCGCACGTCCGCCCGGCCGAACTCCGAGCCGTCCGTGCGCTCGACGCGGCCGCCGAGATCGCGCGCCATGAGCTGCATCCCGTAACAGATGCCGAGCACGGGCACGCCCAGGTCGAAGATCCCGGGATCGGCCAGCGGCGCCCCCTCGGCGTAGACCGAGGCCGGCCCGCCGGAGAGGACGAGCGCGAGCGGCTGCCGTGCCGCGATCGCGGCCGGGGCTGTCGTGTGGTGCACGAGCTCCGAGTACACGCGGCACTCGCGGATGCGCCGCGCGATCAGCTGCGAGTACTGCCCGCCGAAGTCGACGACGAGGACGGGACGCTCTTCCGGTGCCGGCTCCTGGAGCGGGAGCGCGACGACCTCGCCCACTAGTACCCCGGCCTGTAGTTCGGCGCTTCCTTGACGACCGAGACGTCGTGCGGGTGGCTCTCGCGCTGGCCCGCCGAGGTCACGCGCACGAAGCGCGCCTCCTTGAGCTCCGAGATCGTCGCGGCGCCGCAGTAGCCCATCGCCTGCCGCAGGCCGCCGACGAGCTGGTGGACGACGTTGCGGATCGGCCCCTTGTAGGCCACGCGGCCTTCGATCCCCTCGGGGACGAGCTTCCCGACCTCCTCGACATCCTGCTGGAAGTAGCGGTCGCTCGAGTGGCGCGCGCGCATGGCGCCGAGCGAGCCCATGCCCCGGTACTCCTTGAACTGCTCGCCCTGGTGGAAGACGACTTCGCCCGGGCTTTCGTCCGTCCCGGCGAGGAGCCCGCCGAGCATGACCGTGTCGGCGCCCGCCGCGACGGCCTTGGCGATGTCGCCGGAGAAATTGATCCCGCCGTCGGCGATGATCGGCACGTCGTGGCGCGAGGCCGCGAGCGCGCAGTCGTACACCGCCGTGATCTGCGGGACGCCGATTCCGGCAACGACGCGGGTGGTGCAGATCGCGCCGGGGCCCATCCCGATCTTGACCGCGTCGGCCCCCGCGTCCGCGAGCGCCTCCGTGGCCTCGGGCGTGGCGACGTTGCCGGCGATCACCGGCACGTCGTAGCGGCCCTTGAGCTCGCGCACCGTCTCGATGACGCCCTGGGAGTGCCCGTGCGACGTGTCGACGACGAGCACGTCGACGTCCTCGTCCACGAGCGCCGCGGCGCGCTCGAGGCCTTCGGAGCCGGTCCCGACAGCGGCGGCAACGCGCAGGCGCCCCTGGTCGTCCTTGGTGGCGAGCGGATACTTGAGGCGCTTCGAGATGTCCTTGACGGTGATCAGGCCCTTGAGCTTGCCGTCCGGGTCGACGACCGGGAGCTTCTCGATCTTGTGCCGGTGAAGCACGGCCCGCGCCTCCTCGAGCGTCGTGCCGACCGGGACGGTGACGAGGTCCTTCGACGTCATCAGGTCGGAGACGGGGCGCGCCGTGTCGTCCTCGAAGCGCAGGTCGCGGTTGGTGAGGATCCCGACCAGCCGGCCGTCGTCGTCGGTGATCGGCACGCCCGAGATCCGGTAGGTCTCCATGATCGCGAGCGCGGATGCGACCGGCGCCCCGGGCGGCAGCGTGACGGGCTCGACGATCATCCCCGCCTCGGAGCGCTTGACCTTGTCGACCTCGCCGGCCTGGGCCTCGACGGCGAGGTTTCGGTGGACGACGCCGATGCCGCCCTCGCGCGCGAGAGCGATGGCCGTGCGCGCCTCGGTGACCGTGTCCATGGCGGCGGAGACGATCGGGATCTCGAGCGAGATCGAGCGCGTCAGGCGTGTCGTCGTCGCCACCTCGCCGGGGAGCACCGTCGACTCGGCGGGGACGAGGAGGACGTCGTCGAACGTGAGGCCTTCCTTGGCGAACTTTGCCTCCAGGGCGAGAAGGCGCTCGATCTCGTCCTGACGAAGCTCGACACTCACCGTCGAGCGATCGTACCAAGCAAGGTGGCTAGCCTTCCTGGGCCACGTGCTCGATGTGCTCGAGCTGGACGAGCGGCGCGAGGCGCATCGCCTCGCGTAGGTCGAAGCGGCCGGCGCCCGCCTCGAGCACCGACGCCGTCCCGGCCGCGACGGCCGAGCGGACGGCCTCCTCGAACGGCCGACCGGCAACGCGGGCGGCGAGGAAGCCGGCCAGGAGCGTGTCCCCCGCCCCGACGACCGAGGTCGGCTCGACGCGCGGCGCCTCGGCCCGGACGCGCAGCGCCGTGCGGTCCTCGCGCAGCAGCGCGTAGCAGCCCGTCTCGAGCGTGATGAGGACGTTCCGGGCGCCCAGGTCGGCGATCTCGTCGAGCCCGGCCGCGAGGTCCTCCTCGTCCACGAACTCGTGGCCGACGAGGGCCTCGGCCTCGCGCTGGTTCGGTGAGACGAGGTACGGCTCGGCCTCGACTGCGAGCCGGAGCGGCTCGCCCTCGGTGTCGACGACCGTGAGTAGCTGGTCGCGATTCAGCTCGCGCACGAGCTCGCCGTAGAAGCCCGGGTCGACGCCGCGCGGAAGCGAGCCCGCCAGGACGACGAACTCGGCGCCCTGGGCGAGGTACGCGAGCTTCTCGCGGAGGATGTCGAGCTCCTCCTCGCTCACCTCGGGGCCCCACTCGTTGATCTCCGTGTAGGCGTTGGAGGTCGGGTCGAGCACCGCGATCGACGTCCGCGACTCGTGCTTGATGCGGACGAAGTCGTTGAGGATGCCCTCGTTCGTCAGCTCCTCGACGAAGAGCGTGCCCGTGCGGCCGCCGGCCAGGCCCGTGCAGACCACCGGCGCCCCGAGCTGCTTGAGCGCGCGGGCAATGTTGATCCCCTTCCCGCCGGCACTGGGGAAACCAACGCTTGCACGGTGGCGCTGACCCGGCTGGAAGTTCGGAACGACGAGCGTCCGGTCGATCGCTGCGTTGAGCGTGACGGTGACGATCATCCGAGTGGATACGGAGAAGGCACCCGAAACGATCCTACCGTCAGCCGCCCTCCCTCCGCGTCCGCGAGCTCAGAGCCCGGGAACGACGGCGGCCAGCATGTCGCTCGCCTCGTCCAGCGCGTGGTCGGCGTACCAGCCCGCTCGCTCGCGAAATGTCGGGGCGGGCACGTCGCGCGCCGCGACGAGATCGACGCGCGCCACCTCGCGGTCGCCGAGGGTCACCACGACCTCGCCGAGCTTCTGGCCCTTCTGGATCGGCAGGTCGACCATCGCCGGCGCGACCACGCGCTCGACGAACTGCGACCCGTCCCCGAGCCGCACGACGCGTGCAGCGCCTCCCTCGGCGACGAGCCCGACGCGCTCGTCCTCGAACGGGATCGCGGCGGTCGCGTACCGCGCGCCCTCCCGGACGAGCGTGAAGGTCGCGTACTGGTCGAAGCCCCACTCGACGAGCTCCGTCAGGTCGACGTTGCGCCGCTCGCGGCCCGGGCTGCCCAGGATGACGGCGTAGACGCTCGTCGGCCCGCGCTTGGCGGCCGCGACCTGCGCCCAGCCCGCGTTGTCGGTGTGCCCGGTCTTGACGCCGACGAGACCCGGCACCCGCCAGAGCAGGTCGTTCCAGCTCTTCAGCGTGCGCGGGCCGGCGATCTGCATGGTCTTCGTGCGGACGAGCCTGCGCACGAGCGGACGCTGCATCGCGATACGGGACAGGGCGAGCACGTCCTCGGCCGAGGAGAAATGGCCCGGCGTGTCGAGGCCGTCCGGGCGCACGAAATGAGTGTCCTCGAGCCCGAGCTCCGCCGCCTTCTCGTTCATCAGCTGCACGAACCGCGGCACGCTGCCGTCGCCAACGTGGGCGGCGAGCGCGAAGGCGGCGTCGTTCGCGCTCTGGATCAGCGCAGCGGCGAGAAGGTCGCGAACCGTGAGCTGCTCGCCCGCGGTGAGGAAGATCGAGGAGCCGCCCTTACCGATCGCCCTGGGCGAGACCGTGACGACGTCGCCCGGCCGCGCGTGCTCGAGCGTGACCAGCGCCGTCATCAGCTTCGTGATGCTCGCCATGGCCATACGGCGGTCGGCGTTCTCGGCGTAGAGCACGTCGCCCGTGCGCCCGTCCGCGACGATCACCGCCCGCGCGTCGACCGGCGGCGGCGTGGAGGCCGAAGCGGAGAAGGCGACGACGAGCGCGGCCGCAACGGCCGCGAGCAGGGCGAGGATGCGCAGGTGCACGGACCTCAGGCTATAACTCGTGCAGCGATGGCCGAGCCGAAGAAGGACGACAAGCCGGCGCGCGTTCGCGGGGTCGAGCGCTCGTTCCAGGTGCGGGTCGGGGAGCTCGGCGGCTTCGAGCTACGGCCGACGCGGGTCTTCGTCTGGGCCGGCGGGGAGCGAAAGGGCAACGAGCGGGTGCTCCCCCTCGGAAGCGCCCCGCGCAGCCTCACCATCCCACGCCGCCCCCGCGAGATCAGGGCCGGGGCGCTCGAGCTCAAGACGCTTGGCAACCCGCTCATGACCATCGCGCTCGCGGGCGTGCATTCGGCGCGGGCCCTGCGCCGCAAGATGACCGACTAGCCCTGGGTCGCCGGCGGGCGGATGCGGACGCGCTGGCCGGGCGAAAGGGCGAGCGGGTCGATCCCCGGGTTCAGCTCGATGATCTGATCGACGTCGACCCCGCAGCGCGCGGCGATCGACTCGAGCGTGTCCCCTGCGCGCACGCGCGTGCGATTCGCCAGGCACGGGCCTTCGCCGGGCGTCGTGGTCGTCCCGTCGGGCCCGGACGTCGTCGTGGGCGCCGTGGTCGTGTCCCCCGACGCCGTGCCGCTCTCCGCCTCGCCCTCGCCGGACTCGAGGCCGCGCTGGACGAGCACGACGAGCACGGTGGCGGCGAAGAAGAACGCCAGCGGCGCCGCCAGTCGCGCGACCCAGACGCGGAGGCGATCCGGGTCTACCATCCCGACACCGTCCAGACGTCGTCGCGCAGGCGTGCCGCGGCGCCGGCGGCGGCCGTGCGCCAGTCCCGCCCGTCGACGCGGAACGCGTAGATGACCGAGCGGGACACGGGAACGAGCGCGCTCGCCGGCCCGCTCGTGAACGCCCTGGCCACGTCGGCCGGGGTGCCGCCCTGCGCCCCCACGCCGGGGAGCAGCAGGATCGCCTGCGGCATCAGCTTCCTGGCCTCGGCCACGGCCCGAGGGTAGGTCGCGCCCACGACGGCACCCACGCTCGAGAGCCCTCGCTCGCCGACGAGATCCTGGCCCCACGCGTCCACGAGCTCGGCCACCTGGTGCCAGAGCCGCCGGCCGTCGGAGAGCGTCGCGTCCTGGAGGTCGGCGCTGCCGGCGTTCGACGTCTTCACGAGGCAGAAGATCCCGTTGCCCGAGCGGCGGCACGCAGCGAGGAACGGCTCGATCGAGTCGCTGCCGAGGTACGGGCTCACCGTGAGCGCGTCGACCGGCGGCGGCATGTCCTCCCGCCGCTCGAGATAGGCGTCCGCGTACGCGCGCGCGGTCGAGCCGATGTCTCCGCGCTTGGCGTCGGCGATCACGAGGAGGTTCGCGGCGCGCGCGTAGTCGCAGATGTCCTCGAAGGCGCGCACGCCGTCCGCGCCCAGCGTCTCGAAGTACGCAAGCTGCGCCTTCACTCCGACCACATACGGGGAGACCGCGTCGATCAGTCCGCGGCAGAAGCGCGCGACCGCGTCGGCGGCGGCTGCTCGGCTGCGGTGGATGTCCCCGCGCAGCTCGACGGGAAGCAGCTCGGCGCGCGGATCGAGGCCGACGACGAGCTGACTCCGCTTCGCGTCCACGGCGGCCGCAACGCGGTCGCCGAAAGTCACCGTCCCGGTCTCCGAGCGCACCCCAGCCTCGACCTCCTGCGCCATGAATGCGGAGCTTAGAGCGCAGCTCGGCCTGACGCCTCCCCCGGCGGCATGGTCCTGTGGCTAGGCGACCTGGCTACGGGGAGCCCGCAGCGCGGCAAGGATTTGCCGCTCGTCGAGGCGAACGACCGCGAGCTCGGGCGGCGGCCGCCGCAGGAACGAGCCGAGGAGCAGCAGCTCCTCCGCGTCCTCGGCCGCGAGCGACGGCTCGAGGGCCCTGGTCGCCGCAATCCCGGCGCGCACTTCGAGCGCTGCTCCGGCGCCCGGCGGGAGCTCCCGCGCGTCCGCGACGCGTCCGCCGGAGACGAAGATCGCCCTGGTGAAGCCCGGCCGCGACGCGGGCGTGAGGAGGCAGATCTCGGCCGCACGCAGGCGCTCGAGCGCGGCGAGCTCGCGGATGACGCTCTCGAGCGCGCGGATGCGGTCGCGCAGGCGCCCTGCGTCCTCGTAGCGCAGGCACTCGGAGAGGTCGCGCAGGCGCGCGCGGAGGCGCGGGAGCGGGCCGCCGGCAGTCAACCGCTCGAGCTCGTCCTCGGTCGCGCCGTCGAGGGCGCGCGCGGCGCGCTCGGCCCGCCGGCGGCTGCGAATCGGGCCGAACGGGCCCGGCTGCGAGGAGACGACGAGACGGTCGCCGCGCGGCCTGAGGTAGAACGCGTGCCCGCCGCGCTTCCCGCGGGCGTTCGCCGGCGGCCGTAGCTCGCGGATGAGACGAAGCTCCTCGAGCGCGGCCTCCACCTCGGAGCCCAGCACCGTCCACTCGACCCGGTCGACGGCCGCGAGCGCCGCTTCGACCGCGGGCCGCTGCCGCTCCGAGCGAAAGTACGACCGCAGCCGCGCTCGCAGGTCCCGCGCCCGCCCCACGTAGAGCGGCTCGCCGCCCGGACCGCGAAACACGTAGACGCCGGGGCGCGTGGGCGCCCCGAAGACGAGCGACCGCTTGTCGTAGACGCGCCGCCGGCGCGGCGCGGAGAGCTCGACGAGGTCCGCCACCGTGCGCGCGCCGCGCTCCTGGGCCAGGCCGATGAGCGAGACGAGGATCTCGGCGGTCGCCTGCGCATCCGGGAGCGCCCGGTGGCACGGGCGCACCGAGGTGCCGAAGAACTGCGCGAGCGAGGCGAGCCCAACCCGCGGGATGCGCCCTACGAGCAGCCGGCGAGCGAGCCCGACGGTGTCCACCACGGGCGCAGCCAGGCGGCGACCGGAGATCAGCTCGACCTCGCGGTCGAGGAAGGCCAGGTCGAAGCGGGCGTTGTGGGCGACGAGGACGGCGTGCTCGCCGGCGAAGGCGAGGAAGCTGCTGACCGCCGCCGGCGCGCGCGGCGCCCCGCGCAGATCGCGGTCGTGGATCCCCGTCAGGCCCGCGATCACGGGCGGGAGCTCGACGCCCGGGTCGACGAGCGTCTGGAACGTGCCTGCCGGGAGCAGTGCCTCGATGCGGACGGCGCCGATCTCGCAGATCCCGGCGCGGGCAGGCCGCAGGCCCGTCGTCTCGAGGTCGACGACGACGAAGCGCGCCGCCTCGAGGGGCAGCCCTTGGCCGGGCGGCGCGGTCAGGCCGACGCAGTCACCACGCCAGGCGAGGCGGACGTCGCCTTCGACGACGTCCTCGAGCAAGCTCCGGGCGAGCGCCACGGGCGCATGCGCGAGCGCGAAGAGCGAGCGGGCCGCCTCCTCGGCGGGAACCGGCCCCCTGCGCTCCTCGACCAGCTCGACGAGCCGGTCGGCCGCATCGAACGCCAGCTGCACCCGTCAGAGCATACACGAACATATGTTCGCTCTCAATCCCGGACGAATGCCGGGCGACGGGGTAGAAGTACCGCGAGTGGCCGCCACCAGCTTCGAGCAGCTCGCGTTTCGCGGCCGTTGGCGGCGCTATCAGGAGCTCGCCCTCGAGTCGGTCGAGAACGACCTCGCCCAGGGCAGATGGCGCAGCCACATCGTTGCGCCGCCCGGATCCGGCAAGACGCTCGTCGGGGTCGAGCTGATTCGACGGCTCGGCCGGCCCGCCCTCGTCCTCGTTCCGAACACCGCGATCCAGGCGCAATGGCTCCGCGCAGTGGAGCTTTTCGGCGGCGACGGGACGGTGGCCGCACCGGACACCTCGAGCCCGATCTCAGTGCTGACGTACCAGTCGCTGTGTCAGCTCGACGACCCGGCAGGCGCCCTCGGCGATCTCGCCGGGAGGCGATGGGCCACCCAGCGCGCAAAGGCGATCGCCTCGACACCCGATGAGGTCCAGGCCGACTCCGCGCGCTGGACCGGAGAGGCTGCTCGTCGGCGCGACCGCGAGGTGCGAAAGATCACCGCGTCGCTCAAGCGCGAGATCGCCCGTGCGGAGCACGGTGACCTTCACCTCGGGCAGCTGCTGAGCGCCGGAGCACGAGAGCGGCTCGAGGCCTTGGACGCCCGTGGCGTGAATACGATCGTCCTCGACGAGTGCCATCACCTAGCGTCCCTCTGGGGGTACGTGGTGCGAGCCGGCATCGAAGAGCTAGGGGACGTGCACCTCATCGGGCTCACTGCGACTCCTCCCGGCGAGCTGACGGCCGCGGAGGAGGATCTTTACGAGGCGCTCCTCGGGCCGGTCGACTTCACGGTCCCGACGCCCGCCGTCGTGCGGGAGGGATACCTGGCCCCGTATCAGGAGCTTGCGTGGCTCACGGAGCCGCTGCAGGTCGAGGCCGACTGGCTGGCGGAGCACGACCTCCGGTTCCAGGAGTTGATCACGACTCTCCACGACGATGTCGACGGCCCGCTCAGTTTCCCGAGCTGGGTGCTCACTCGGCTGCGCGATCGACAACGCGAAGGCGAGGAGGCCAAGGTCACATGGGCGTCGTTCCAGCGGAGGCATCCGGCCCTCGCGCGGGCGGGAGCGCGCTTCCTGACCTCCGCCGGCCTGCCTCTGCCACCGGGCGCGCCGCGCGGCGAGGGTTACCGTGAGGTGCCGAGCCTCGACGACTGGCTCGTCATCCTCGAGGACTACGCGCTCAAGCGCCTTTCGCCGGATCCTTCTCCCGAGGCAGCGGCCAAGTACGAGGCCGTGGCCGCGGCACTGCGCGATCTCGGCTTCAACCTCACCCGGCAAGGGATTCGACGCGGCGCCTCCGACGTCGACCGCCTGCTCACCATGTCGGCGGCGAAGTCGATCGCGCTCGTCGAGGTCGTCGACTGCGAGTACGTCGCGCGCGGCGAAGCACTACGCGCTCTCGTCCTCACAGACAGCGAGCAAGCCGCCGCAACCGCCGACGAGGTACTCCTCGGAGTGCTCCGGCCTGAAGCCGGCACAGCTCCGGAAGCCGTGCTGACGCTCGGGGGCGATGCACGCACGGCCCCCCTGCGACCGCTCCTCGTCTCGGGTCGCGGGCTGCGCTGCACGCCGGACGACGCCGATGTCCTTCTTGCTGCGCTGCAGGAGCGAGTCGACGAGCGAGTGAAGGGCTGGACATCCGAGCTCGACGCGGATGGGCTTGCGCGTCTGCAAGCTCGCGGCGGCGCGTGGACGCCACGGCTCTGGGTGGCGCTGGCGACGGAGCTCTTGGCGGACGGCGTGGTCAAGGCCCTGGTAGGAACACGCGCGCTCCTGGGCGAGGGCTGGGACGCGCCGTGCGTGAACGTGCTCGTCGACCTGAGCGCCGCGACGACGTCGGTTTCGGTCACTCAGATGCGCGGACGGTCGCTCCGCCTCGACCCGGACGACCCGGAGAAGATCGCCTCGAACTGGGACATCGTGTGCGTCGCGTCCGGTCTGGCGCGCGGGGACGCCGACTATCGGCGGTTCGTCCGCAAGCACCTCCACCTCTTTGCCCCGAGCGAGGACGGTGTCATCGAGGCAGGACCGTCACACGTGCACCCCGCGCTCTCGCCGTTTGCTCCTCCTGCGGCGGCCGAGTTCAACGAGATCAATCGCTCGATGGTCCGGCGTGCTCGTGAGCACCGGCAGGCGAGGGAGCTCTGGGCGATCGGCGAGCCGTATCTCGGCGAGGAGCATGAGACGCTGGTCGTTCGGCCTGAGCAAGAACGCGTGCTTACGGACCATGACCGGCCGCCTGCGTATCCGATCGATCAGCGCGTCCCGCTCGGCCTCGCAGGGGCTGGAGCCGTCCTGAGCCCGCTGGCGGCAGCGGGTGCAGGTGAGCCGCTCGCGCTCCTCGGCATCGCCCTGGTGCCGCTCGCACTCGCCTGGGGCTGGCGCCGGATGGCGCGCACGCGACGGGAGCTGCAGGAGTCGTTGCCCCTCGACCTCGTCGCGTACGCCGTGCGCGACGCCTACCAAGAGCTGGGCGAACTGTCGGAGACGGCCGGAGCGTCGCTGGCGATCGAACCGCGTAGCTCCGGGTATCTGCGCGTGTGGCTGAAGGAGGCTTCCACCGAGGAGAGCAGCCGCTTCACGGTCGCACTGAACGAGGTCATCGAGCCGACCGGCGCCCCCCGCTACCTCGTGTCGCGTCTTGTTCCATCGCTTCGTTCGTCCCTGGCGGCGCTCTTCCGCGCGGCGACGTTTCGGGAGCCGTTCGAGCGACGCTGGGTCGAAGTCCCCTCCGATCTCGGACGGCGGAAGGACCGCGCGCAGACCTTCGCCCGAGCCTGGAGACGATGGCTCGGACCGACCCAGCTGATCTTCACGCAGCGGAGCGAGCAGGGCAAGGCCGCGCGCGCCGCCGCCGGCGCGCAGTCGGCCGACTACCGAGCGCTTCGTCGGCGAGTCTGGCTCTGAAACGAAACGGGGGCCGTCCCGTGCGGCCCCCGTCGAAAACCCTTCAGGAGAGACCCCTTAGCGGCGGAGCGCCGCCTTGAGCTGGCTCCCCGCGGAGAACTTCGGCACCGTTGCGGCCGGGATCTGGACGCGCTCGCCGGTGCGCGGGTTCACGCCTTGCCGCGCAGCGCGCTGCTGCGGAGAGAATTTCCCGAACCCCGTAAAGGACACCGCGTCGCCACTCTGGAGGGCAGCCGTGATGGACTCGAGGAACGCGTCGACCGCCTTCGTTGCATCCCGTTTGGTAAGGCCACTCCTATCGGCCACCATGTCGATGAACTCGGCCTTCGTCACTGCCGTCTCCTTCCGTCCTGTTTGTCACTGACTGGGGGAACCGGGCGAAACCCTAACAGAGCCCCCTGATGGCAAGCAACCATGCGGGTTTGCGGGCATTTTGCGGCCTATTTCGACCGATTCCAGAACCTGGATTTCAGGACTCGAGCACGTCGCGGGCGCGAAAGAGGGCGTGGAGCCTGACCGCGTTGCGGGCAAGCGCGTCGGCGCCTCCCTCCTCGCGGTCGACGACACACACGGCAACGCGGCACTCGAGCCCGGCCTCGCGCAGGACGTCGATCGCGTCGGAGGCGGCCCCACCGGAGGTGACGACGTCCTCGACGAGGCACACCTCCTCGCCCGGCGAGAACACGCCCTCGAGCCTGCGCTCGGTCCCGTAGGCCTTCGCCTCCTTGCGGACGATCAGGAACGGAAGGCCGGACGAGAGGGAAGCCGCAGCCGCGAGCGCGATGGCGCCTAGCTCCGGGCCGGCGATGCGGACCGCGCCCGGCGTGACCTCCCGCACCCGCGCCCCCAGCCGCTCGCCGATGGGGCCGAGCAGGTCGGGGCGGGTCTCGAAGCGGTACTTGTCGAGGTAGTAGCGCGAGCGCTTCCCCGAGCGGAGCAGGAAGTCCCCCTCGAGGTAGGCGTGCTCGCGGATGAGGGTCGCGAGCTCGGCGTCGTTCACGAACGGGCCTGCGACAGGATCCGACGGCCGATCGGGAAGAGGCGCGCGGCCTCCTCGGAGTCGGGCGCGAACGTCACCATCGACCCGTCGGCGTAGTAGACCTCGATGCGCTCCTTGGTCTTGCCCGCCCGCCGGAACCAGAGCGCCGCCGCGCCGGCGACGGACCCGACCGCGACGACTGCGGCCGCGACCCTACCCTTCGCCATCGTCAGCCTCCGGCTCGTCCTTCTTCGTCGTGCGGCGCTTCGTCCCCGCGGCTGCCTTCTTGCGCGCCGGCTGCTCGCCCGCGAGGCGCAGGCACGTCTTCAGGTCGTAGAAGACGAGGCCCGAGGTGGGCTCGCGCCCGGTGACGGCGGCGATGATTCGCTCGTCGTCGCGGACGACGAAGACCGAGCCCTCGAGGAACGCGATCTGCACCTGGCTGGGCTCGCCTCCCGGCCCGGTCGCGTCCTGGAGCAGGCCGATCGCCTCCTTCGCGACCGCGCTCGCTCTCGCGTCGTCGCCGAAGGTCGAGGCCTGCACCGCGCCCTCCGCGTCGGCGAGCACGGCCGATTCGATCTGCGAGGAGATCTCGACGAGGTCGGCGAGTGCCTGAGCCGCTTCCACGGGCGGCAAACCTAACACACGACCGTAGACTCCCTCCCCTCGGTGCACGCCATCATTCGCAAGTTCCTGGCCGACCGCGGCACGCACCTGGCGGCGATGATCGCGTACTTCGCGATCCTTGCGTTCGTCCCGCTCCTCTTCCTCGCGCTCTCCCTCTTGGCGTTCGCCGGCGAGCAGGACGAGTCGAGCCTTCTGGTCGAGGAGCTCGAGCGGGCGTTCCCGGAAAACTCGGTCGAGAACATCCTCGAGGCGGTCACGGAGATCCAGGAGCAGGCGACCGAGCTCTCGGTCATCGGCGGCATCGGCCTCATCTGGGCCGCGCTCGGGTTCTTCAGCGTGCTCGAGTCAGCGTTCAACATCGTCTACGGCCTGCCGAACCGCCCGTTCATCCGCCAGAAGAGCTTGGTCCTCATGCTGACCGCGGCGTCGCTGATCGTGCTCTTCCTCGCGCTCGTCATCTCCTCGGTCGGCGTGGAGCTGGTGCAACGCGCCGGCGTGGCGGAGGGATTTCTCTCCTACCTCTACGCCCTGCTCGTCTCGACGGCGCTCCTTCTCGGCATGACGTGGAGCCTCTACCGCCTGCTCACGAACACGCCGTTGACGTGGCGCGAGACCCTGCCCGGGGCGATCGTCGCCGCGCTCCTCCTCCAGGCGAGCTTTCAGATACTCCCCCTCTTCGTGCGCCTGTCGAACGAGCTGATCGCGCTCCAGGCCTACGGCGGCCTGGTCCTCCTGCTGGTCTGGCTCTACGTGATGGCGAACATCCTCGTGCTCGGCGCCGAGGTGAACTGGTGGGTCACCCGCGGGCGGCGCCGCGACGCGCCGCTGACCGCCTAGACTGACTTGGTCGCGCGCACGCGCTCCTCGAGCGCCTCGAGCACCTTCTCCTCGATGTCGGGATGGTGATCGATGAGCCCGCGGAACGCCGGTCGCGTGAGGACGAAGAGGCGGACGGGTTTGGCGGCGGTCACGGTCGCGGTGCGCCGGGGCGACTCCCAGATGAGGGCGATTTCCCCGAAGAAGTCGCCGGACCCGAGCGTCCGGACCGTCTCGCCTTCCTTCGCCACGTCGACCTCACCGTCGACGATGACGAAGAACTCGTGACCGATGTCGCCCTCGCGCGCGAGCACCTTGCCTTCCTCCACCTCCAGGTCCTCGGTCACCTTCGCGAGCGCGACCAGGTCGTTCCTGGAGAGGTTGCGGAAGAGCGGCGCCTTCGCGAGCGCATCCGCCTTCGCGTCGTGCGAGAAGAGCTGCATGTGCGAAATCTACCGTGCCGGGACGGCGCTGCCTACTGCCTTCAACAACGCGGCTGCCGCCGCGGCCCTGTGGCTTCGCCGCGCCTTCCAGGCGTCTCCGAGCTCGGCGACGGTCCGCTCCTCCCCGTCCGGGATGAAGACGGGGTCGTAGCCGAAGCCCTCCGAGCCGCGGCGCTCGCCGCCGATCCGCCCCTCGAGCGTCCCGCTGCCCCGAAACTCCTCTCCGGTCGGCGAGAGGCAGACCAGCTCGGACACATAGCGCGCCCTGCGGCCGGGCCCGGCGACGCCGGCGAGCTCCGCGAGCAGCTTCGTCACGTTCTCCTCGTCGGTCGCGTCCTGGCCCGCGTAGCGCGCCGACCGGATCCCGGGCCGCCCGTCGAGGCCGTCGACCTCGACGCCCGAGTCCTCGCCGATCGTCCACGTCTCCCCGCCGTCGACCTCGCGGCCGAAGGCGGCCTTCGCGCGCGCGTTCTCGTAGAAGGTCTCGGCGGTCTCCTCCGGGAGCTCGTCGACGTCGATCGGCTCGACCGCCCAGCCGGGCATGAGCACGGCCAGCTCCTTCGCCTTGTGGCGGTTCTTGGAGACGAGCGTCGCCCTCACTCGCACCACCGAACCGCGACGACGCCCTCGAGCGCGGCGAGGTCCTCGACCAGCCGCTCCTCGGCCTCGCCGAGCGGCGCGTCGAGCCGGATGCGCAGGCGGCGGCGGTCCTTCTGGTCCTCGAACTCGACGCGGCTGATCCGAACACGCCGTTCGTCCACGACCGCGAGCGGCTCGCTGATCGAATGCTCGGGCGTCAGGTCGACCTCGAGCGAGCGCCCGGCTCGGCGGAAGCGGGCCAGTGCCGTTCCGCCCCCGACCCGGCGGAACGGTCCGAGGCCCACCAGCACGATGCCCGTGGCGATGAGCGCCGCCGAGTAGTAGCCGGCCCCGACGGCCATGCCGATCGCGGCCACGACCCAGAGTCCGGCGGCGGTGGTCAGACCGCGGACCGAGACCCCCTGCCGGATGATCGCCCCGGCGCCGAGGAAGCCGATGCCGGTGACGATCTGCGCGGCGATGCGGGTCGGGTCGAAGACGACTCCTTCGGCCGTCGAGAACTGGAAGTCGCTCCACCCGTAGGCCGAGACGATCGTGAAGAGCGCCGAGCCGACGCCGACGAGCATGTGCGTCCGGAGCCCGGCCGCACGGTCGCGCAGCTCGCGCTCGAGGCCGATCGCGCCCGTGAGGGCGGCGGCGACCAGGAGCCTGATGAGGATGTCCCACCATTCGACCTCGGGAATCACGCGACCGCCTCCTTCTGCTTCTTCCCGATCTCCTCGATTCCCGATGTCGCGAGGTCGACGAGCGTGTCGAGCTCGGCGCGGGTGAACGGGACTCGCTCCGCCGTGGCCTGTACCTCGATCAGCCGGCCGTCCTCTGTCATGACGACGTTCATGTCCACGTCGGCCGCGGAATCCTCGACGTAGTCGAGGTCGAGACGCGGTTCGCCGTCCACGATGCCGACGGAGACGGCGCCCACGCGCCCGGCGGGCTCGGGCAGGCCCGCGCGCCGGGCGGCAAGGGTGAGCGCAACCCAGGCGCCGCTGATCGCCGCCGTGCGCGTTCCTCCGTCCGCCTGGATCACGTCGCAGTCGATCCAGATCGTGTGCTCGCCGAGCGTTTCGAGGTCGTAGACGGCCCGGAGCGAGCGGCCGAGGAGCCGCTGGATCTCGACGGTGCGCCCCTTCTGCTTGCCCGCGCTCGCCTCGCGCGGCGTGCGCGAGCCGGTCGAGGCGGGAAGCATCCCGTATTCGGCCGTCATCCATCCGCGTCCCGTTCCCGCGAGCCAGCGGGGGACGCCTTCCTCGACGCTCGCGGTGCAGAGGACGCGGGTGGCCCCGAAGGAGATGAGCGCGGAGCCGGTGGCCTGCTCGACGAAGTCGATCTCGATCGACACCGGGCGAAGCTCGTCGGGCCTGCGTCCCTCCCGGCTCACTCCGTCACGCCCTCGTCACGTTCCGCGCGCCACGGTTGCGATTCTCGGCGTTACGCTCGAAGCGGGTGGTGGGATGGGGTGCCCCGTACCTAGACAGACGCGCGCGAGGGCTCACGCCGCGGCAAGCTCGAGCTCGCGGACGCCGACCTGCTCGACCCGAGCGATGGGGAGCTGGAGGAAGCGTTCGCCGAGCGTGCGGAACTCCTCCGGCGAGCCGGTGGTGAGGAACCTCGTCTCGCCCACGCGCGCCTGGTCGTTCTCGACGCCCTTGCGCACGAGCGTCTCGGCCACTTCCCGCGCCGTCTCCTCTGCCGAGAAGACCAACGTCGTCCCTCGGCCGAACGCACGCTCGAAGACCCGCCTGATCATGGGGTAGTGGGTGCAGCCGAGGATCACCGTGTCGACTCCATCGGCCTTCAGGGGCGCCGCGTACTCGCGCACGGCGGCGTCGAGCTCCTCACCCACATCGCCGGCCTCGATCAGCGGGACGAGCTTCGGGCACGCGACCGAGACGACGTGAGCGCCGGCGTCGAGCGCGTGCACGACCTCCTCGTAACGCCCGCTTGCCACCGTCGCCTCCGTGGCCAGCAGCCCGATACGCCGGTTCCGCGTCGCTTGCACCGCGGCGTGCGCCTCGGGGAGGAGCACGCCGACGATCGGGACGCGTAGCGACTCTTGCAGCGCCGGGAGGGCGGCCGACGTCGCCGCGTTGCAGGCCGCGACGATCAGCTTCACGCCCTCCTGCTCCAGGTACGCGGCGATCTCGTGCGCGAACCGCCTGATCTCGGCATGTGGACGAGGCCCGTACGGACAGCGCGCGCCGTCCCCCAGGTAGAGGAAGTCCTCGTGCGGCAACGTCACGAGGCACTCGTGCAGGACGGTCAGCCCGCCCGCGCCCGAGTCGAAGATGCCGATCGGCCGTGCGTCCACCCGCTCGATTCTAGGCGCGGGGGCGGGCAGCACCAGACGTCCGGTTGAACAGCTCCGAGATGTGAGGGACACTCTTTCACCGTCGTGGGTATGTGCGGCAACGAGCTTCCTCCCGACTACAACGCGCAGGGCAACTGAGAAACGCCCGTTCGGCCGCGCTAGCGTTAGCCCGTGCTCGAGATCTGGGACGCAGCGGATCCGCTCGCCGAGCTGGAGGGCCACCTTGCCGAGGCCGAGTTCTTCGGCGCGCGCGAGGATCTCGTCGCCGATGTCTTCCTGGGCTACGGGATCTCGCGCTCACTCCGCCGAGCGCCCTGGCCGTCACCGCCAGAGCCGTGCCGGCTTCCGCTCGCCGCGGCGAGCATCCGCCGGCGCGACGAGCAGCCGCCGCCCGCCGGCCGGTTCGCGATCGGCGAATGGCAACGCTCCTGGGACGACGAGGGCTACGCGGGTGCCATCGAGAGCGTCCAGGCGGCGATCGCGCGCGGCGATGTTTACCAGGTCAACCTCGTCCAGCACCTGCAAGCGCCCTTCGAGGGAGATCCCGCCGGGCTCGCGCCCACGTTCGCCGCGCTGCGGCCGCTCCACCCGAGCCCACTCATCGGCGACGGCTGGGCGATCGTCTCCGCCTCGCCCGAGCTCTTCCTCGCGCGCCGCGGCGACCGCGTCTGGACGAAGCCGATCAAGGGCACGCGCCCGGCCGGCGTGCGCGGCGAGCTGCGCGAGTCCGAGAAGGACGCGGCCGAGCACGTGATGATTGTCGACCTCGAGCGCAACGACCTTTCGCGCGTTTGCGAGCCGGGCTCGGTGCGCTGGCCCGACCTGATGGTCGAGCACGAGCTCGCGGGCGTGACGCACATGGTCACGACCGTCGAGGGGCGACTGCGTGAAGAGATCGGCCTCGCCGAGCTTCTCGGGGCCGTCTTCCCAGGCGGATCGGTGACCGGAGCCCCCAAGATCTCGGCTATCGACCACATCGCCGCGCTCGAGCCCGTCGGCCGCGGCGCGTCGATGGGCGCGCTCGGCCGCATTCACCCCAACGGCGATCTCGAGCTCGCGCTCACGATCCGCACCTTCGCGGTCACGGACGGCCGGATCCACCTGTGGGTCGGCGGCGGCATCGTCTGGGACTCCGACCCCCGGGCCGAGATCGAGGAGTCCTGGGTCAAGGCGCGGCCGCTCCTGGCCGCCGTGGGGAGCCCCGTCCCGGAGACCGTCTCGACGTGACCGTTCTCGCGCTGGCGGTCGGCGGGCGCGGGCTCGTCGACCCTCACGAGCCGGTGCTGCACGCCGACGACGAGGCATTCCTCCGCGGCCGTGGGGCTTTCGAGACGATCCGTGTCTACAACGGCCAGCCCTTCAGGCTCGACGACCACCTCGAGCGGCTCGCGGCGTCGTCGGAGCGGCTCGACCTGCCGCAGGTCGGCACCGACACGTTCCGCGAGCTCGCCGGTGAGGCGATTGGTGCCGCCGGCCAGGGCGACGTCGTCCTCCGCCTCTACCTCACCCCCGGCCGAGAGGGCGAGGGCCGCCCGACGGCGCTCGCGATGGTCTCGACCATCCCGGCCGTGCTCGAGGAGCGCCGCACGACGGGCATGCGCATGATCACCGTGCCGCTCGGCCTCGATCCCGGCCTCCGTGCGGAAGCCCCCTGGCTGCTCGGCGGCGTGAAGTCGACGAGCTATGCCGTCAACATGGCGGCCGAAGCGGAGGCGCGCCGGCGAGGAGCCGACGACGCGGTCTTCCTCGCCGCCGGGCGCATCGTGCTCGAGGGGCCCGTCACGAACGTCTGGTGGCGGCGCGGACGCGAGCTCTTCACGCCCGCCCTCGACCTCGGGATCCTCGCCGGCGTCACGCGCTCGACCCTCCTCGAGCAGGCTGCCGACCTGGGCTATGAGGTACGCGAGGGCGCCTATCCGGTCGACCAGCTCGCCGCGGCGGAGGAGGCCTTCACGTCCTCGTCCGTCCGCGAGGTCATGCCGGTGATCGAGCTCGACGGAGCCCCGATCGGCGCCGGAGCCCCGGGACCCGCCGCAGGAGAGCTCCAGGCCGCGCTGCGCCGCGCGGCCGGCGCGTGAGCGCGCAGCTCCTCACCGCGGCGGAGCGACCCGACCTGTGGGAGCGCGCCTACGAGCAGATCGTCGGCGTGTGGCCCAAGTACAACGAGCAGGGTGACGTCCTCGGCCGGCACTGGTCGCGGCTCGACCAGGACTTCGCCGACACACAGCTCGTCCTCTACGACGAGGAGGCCGACGTCGCGCTTGCCCACGGGCACACGATCCCGTGCCGCTGGGACGGGACACTGGACGGACTGCTCGGCGGGATCGACGACGTGATGGCGGGCGCCGTCCGCCTCTTCGACGAGGGCGGCGAGCCGAACACGCTCTCCGCGCTCGCGATCGAGATCCCGCCCCGCCACCAGGGAGGCGGGCGGGCGCGGACGATGATCGGCGGCATGCGCGACATCGCCGCCAGGCGCGGCTTCGGCAGCCTGATCGCGCCGCTTCGCCCGACGTGGAAAGAGCGCTACCCGCTCACGCCCATCGAGCGTTACGCGGCCTGGACGCGGGAGGACGGTCTCCCGTTCGACCCCTGGATCCGGCTGCACGTCCGCCTCGGCGCCGTGATCCTCAAGCCCGTGCCGCGCTCGATGCACATCACGGGGACGGTCGCCGAGTGGGAGGAGTGGACCGAGCTGCCGCTGCCCGAGAGCGGAACCTACGTGTTCCCGCACGCGCTCGCCCCGCTCGAGGTCGACCGCGAGGCAGACCGGTGCGAGTACTGGGAGCCGAACGTGTGGGTGCGCCACCGCATAGGCTGAGCCGGTGCGCGTCCTCTCCATCACGCACCAGCCCGACGCGGCGAGCGGCGTCTTCGGCGACGCGGTCCGCGAGCGCGGGCACGAGCTGGACGAGTGGCTGACTCTCGACGCGACCCCGAGCCGCCCGCGCCGATCGAGAGTCTACGGCGCGGTGCTCGTCTTCGGCGGCGCGATGCACGTCGACCAGGAGGAACGCCACGGTTGGCTCCGGAGGAGAACGCGCTTCTCCAGCGCTTCCTCGCGGACGGCGTGCCGACGTTCGGGGTGTGCCTGGGCGGCCAGCTCGTGGCCAAGGCGCTCGGCGCGCCGGTACGGCGGATGCCGAGCCCCGAGATCGGCTGGTTCGACGTCGAGCTGACGCCGGAGGCTGCCGACGACCCCGTGTTCGGCGGGCCTGCCGAGCGCTTCAACGCGTTCCAGTGGCACAGCTACCACTTCGAGCTCCCGGAGGGCGGATTCGCGCTGGCGCGCAACGACCGCTGCCTGCAGGGGTTCAGGGTCAGGGTCGGCCTGGGGGATCCAGTTCCACCCCGAGGTGACGCCCGAGGACCTGGCCGAATGGCTACGCACGGCCGACCCGAAGGAGGACGGCCCGATCGACGTCGAGACGCTCCGCGCCGAGAGCGAGCAGCGCATCGCGGCCTGGAACGAGCTCGGGCGCGAGCTGTGCGGGCGGTTCCTGGCGGTCGCGGAGAGCCGTACGCGCCCCGACGCGACCACTCGTGCCACGAGCCCGCGTAGTTGACGGCGTCGACGCCCGCCGTACGCAGAAGCACGGCGGCGATCTCCGACCGCTGGCCCGAGTGGCAGTAGGCGACGACGCGCCGACCCTCCGGGATGCCGCGTGACGCGAGCACTTCCGTGATCCTGTCTCCGGCCGCGTAGATCTCGTTCAGGTCCAGGTGGACCGCGCCGGGGATGTGACCCTGGTACGGGTCGCACGGATAGCCCGGCCTCGCCCGCGTACTCCTCGTGC
Source organism: uncultured Actinomycetes bacterium (assembly GCA_963839745.1). Lineage (GTDB taxonomy): Bacteria > Actinomycetota > Thermoleophilia > Gaiellales > Gaiellaceae > JAIBJN01. The sequence goes on along the minus strand of CAWIWC010000017.1, from coordinate 123,313 downwards.
GAGCGGACGTCGAGGAGCGCGACCTCGTCCTTCTCGAGCAGAGCCGCCAGCTCGTCGCCGGTCACGGCGCCGTCTCCCGGAGGAACTCAAGCACCGCGGCAGCCACTGCGTCCGGCTGCTCGAGCGGCGCGAGGTGTCCCGCGCGGGCAATGCGCGAAAAACGCGCATCGGGGAGAGCTGCGACCATCGCCTCGGAGTCCGCCGGCGGCGTGAGCCTGTCCTCCTCGCCGACGAGAACGAGCACGGGCACGTCGATCGAGGCCAGGGTCGAGCGCGAGTCGGAGCGATCGCGGATCGTCTCCTGCGTCGCGACCAGTCCCGTCAGCGGCTGCTCGAAGGCGATCGTCCGCGCCCGCTCCATAACGCCGAGGTCGACGCCCTGGGCGAAGAGCTTCGGAGCCAGGTCGTCCCAGAAGGCCTGGTGACCATCCTCGCCGAGCACGCGGATCGAGTCGTCGCGCGCGACGCGCTGCTCGGGTGAGTCGGGCGTCGCACGCGTGTCGGCGAGCACCAGCGCGGCGATCATCTCCGGCGCCTGCCGCCAGAGCTCGAACGCGAGATAGCCGCCCATCGAGCTGCCGACCGGGACGAACGGACCGTCGACCAGGTCGAGCACGCGTCGCGCCCAAACGTCGAAGCCGAGCTCGGGCTCGCGGCCGGGAAGGTCGGGAGCGACTACCGGATAGCCGGCTTCGTCCAGGGAGGACGCGAGGTCGTCCCACATGCGCGAGTCCAGCGGGAACGCGTGCAGGAGAAGGGCGGTCGGACGACTCACGGGCCGTGCGATGCTACCGGCCTAGATGAATCCGCGGCCGCACCTGTTCCGTCCACCCGCAGTGGCCGCGGAGGCGATGGTGGCCACGAGCCAACCGCTCGCGACGCGGGCCGGCCTGCGAGCCCTCGAGCGGGGCGGCAACGCGGTCGATGCCGCGCTCGCCGCGGCCGCGGTTCTCTGCGTCACCGAGCCGATGTCGACCGGCGTCGGCGGCGATCTGTTCGCCCAGGTCTGGGACGGCAAGGAGCTGCACGGCCTCGACGCCGCTGGGCCGGCGCCGCTGCGAGCGGATCCCGACAGCCCGGTCGAGGACGCCGGCCCCACTTCTGTGACGGTTCCGGGAGCCGTCGCCGGCTGGGCGGCGCTCGCCGAGCGCTTTGGCCGCCTGGGCCTCGATGCCGCGCTCGAGGACGCAGCGACCGCGGCGGAGGAGGGGTTTGCGGTCGCCGTGGAGACAGCGCGGGCGTGGTCCAGAGCCCATGCCGCCCTCGCAGTCGGACCAAGGCCGGACACGGGAAAACGCATGCGCTTCCCGGAGCTCGCTGCAAGCCTGCGCCGGATCGCCGACGAAGGGCCGGACGCGATCTACCGGGGGGAGATCGCGGACGCGATCGCGTCGTGCACATGGCTCGAGCCCGAGGATCTCGCCGCCTACCGGCCGCGCTGGGTGGAGCCGCTCCGGCTCGACTACCGGGGCCTGACCGTCTGCGAGCTCCCGCCTCCGACGCAGGGAGTCGCCGCCCTGGAGGGCCTGGGGCTGCTGGGTGAGGATCATCCTGGCGTGGCCAAGCAGGTCGAGTGCGTACGCCTCGCACTCGAGGATGCGTTCGCGTACGTTCGGGACGGTGCCGACGTCTCGGGGCTCCTGGCGCCGGATTTCCTCGCACGGCGTCGGCAGGAGGGGTCGCTCGACGTCACCGAGCCGCATGGCGGCACCGTCTACTTGTGCGCTGTCGACGGCGACCGTATGGCCGTCTCGCTGATCCAAAGCCTCTATGACAGCTTCGGCTCGGGGATCGTCGCGCCGGGAACAGGCATCGTTCTCCAGAACCGGGGCGCCTGCTTCGTGGTTTCGGGCCACGTCGAGCCCGGCAGGCGGCCGTTCCACACGATCATCCCCGGGATGCTCCTGCGAGGCGGGAAGGTGCTCGCGCCGTTCGGCGTCATGGGCGGCTTCCTCCAGGCGCAAGCCCACGTCCAGGTCGTCCCCTGGCTCGCAGACAGCCTCGATCCACAATGGGTGCTCGACAGGCCCCGTTTCCGGCTCGACGGCGATCTCGTGCTCCTCGAGGGCGAGCTCTGGGAGAGCGCGCCCGAGATCGAAGCGCTCGGGCTGCGCGTCAGGGCCGAGCCCGACTCGACCGTCTTCGGCGGCGGCCAGGCGATCATGGTCGCGGGCGATGTCCTCCGCGGCGGCTCGGACAGCCGCAAGGACGGCTACGCGGCCGGGTTCTAGCGCTCGACCGCGATGGCGTCCTGCTCGGCCGACGCGCCCGGATAGTCGAGGCTCGCCTGCGGGATGCCGAACAGCCGCGCGAGCTCGGCGATGTGCTCCGCGGCCGTCGGGAGCGCCTCCGGCGCCGCCGCCGTGCGCGCCGTCGCCCTGACCGCGTCGGCATCTGCTCCGGTGAGCCGGGCCATGAGCCGCGGGTTCGCGCCGAGGGCGATGACCTCGCCGGGCGGCAGCAGCCCGTAGTACTCCGGCACGGAGAGGTACTCGTCGACCACGCGCCCGCGCTCGAGCGCGACGTAGCGGACGACGCGCCCCTCCTCCACCCCCATGACGATGACGAACGCGCCCATGCGGTCGGAGAGCTCGCGCGCGAGCCGGCGCAGCATCTCGGGCTCGCGGTCGGTGAGCTCGTCGTACGTGGAAGTCCAACCATCGCGAGGAGCCAGCACCACGCTGCCCTTCGAGCCGCCGGGCAGCCGCGGCACGAACTGGCGGACGGCGCGGACGACCGCGTCGACATCGTCGGTCTGGACGTGGATGGAGCCGAAGGACGGCTCCTTCCGGGCCCCGACATGGGCCTCGAGGGCAGAGATCGGCGCCTCGAGCACCCTGGCGGTCTCCATGAAGCCGGCCCGGATCCAGGCATCACCGTCCTCGTGGGTGGTCTCGATCTCGATCCGGTCGGCGCCGGCCTCCTTCGCCTCCTGGATCAGACGGAGGAGGACGTCCTCGCTGGGAGCACCCTCGACGTGCGCCTCGTACGCCATCAGCCGGGGACTCTAAGGCCGAGGAGAAGGTAGTGCGCCGCCAGGTTGGCAAAGCGCGAAAAACGCGCACTCGCCGCCCGGGTGTCCTCCTCGCCGTAGAAGTGGAGCACGGCCTTGCGGAGCCCGAGGTCGCCCGCGGGCCAGGCCTCCGGGCGCCCGAGGTGGCGCGCGAGGAACCACTCGGCCGTCCACTCGCCGATCCCAGGGAGCGCGACGAGCGCGGCTTTCACCTCGTCGTCCGAAAGCAGCGCGAGGGAGTCCAGGTCGAGGTCGGCCTGCGCCAGGCCGACGATGTATTCCGCCTTCCGCCGCGAGAACCCGACGGCGACGATCTCGTCCGGGCCGGCCTGCGCCATCCGCTCGCGGGTCGGGAAGGCGTGCGCGACCTCGTGCTTCACGCCGAAGGCTTCGATCAGGCGGTTGCGGATGCTGAATGCCGCCTGGAGTGAGATCTGCTGAGCGCTGATCGAGGTGACGAGGGTCTCGAACGGGTCGGGCACGAGCGGCGGGCGGAAGCCGCGGAGCGTCGGGACGAGCCGCGCGAGGACGGGCTCGGTGGCCGCGAAGGCGGCAAAGGCATCGAGGTCGAAGGGGGCGCCGAGATACCGGCGCACGTCGTCGACGACCGACGGCTCGCCGGGCTCGATGCTGACTCCTCCGGGCGTCGGCTCGATCCGGACCTCCCGGCCCGCGAAGACCCGGTAGAGCGCGTCGTCCCGGTACAGGTTGGCGAGGTCGAGCCCGAACGCCCGGTACCTCTCGGTCGACAGACCGAAGTCGAACGGCTCAGGAAGCGAGACTGCGAGCGACAGTGTGGAAGTCCTCGAAGGGCTCGAAGTCGATGCCGCGCTCGGTGAGGTAGCCGGCGAGCCCGCGCGTGGCGAAGACCTTGTCGGACGACTCGGCCGCACAGCGGTCCGAGTAGCCGTCGCCGATGTAGACGATCTCCCCCTCGCCGCCGAACTGCCGCACGATGGAGCGCTTGCACGACTCGCCGCAGTTCTCGCAGGTTTCGTCGTAGCGCCAGTCGACGATCCAGCCCTCGGGGTCGGGGTCGACGCGGTTGGCGTGCAGCTCCACATCGAGACCCTCCCGGTCGAGGATCGGCTCGATCAGCTCGTGGAAGCCGCTCGAGACGATGACGAGGCGCCACTCACGTTCGCGCGCGAGACCGACGAGCTCGTCGAAGCCCGGGCGCATCTCGACGTTCTCGAGCTCCCAGCGAACGACCTCGTCGATTGGCTTCCGCACGGGTCTGAACTCGCGCGTGATCACCTCGCGGAGGCTCATCCGGCCCTCGTCGAGGCCGTCCTCGACCTCCTGGTAGACCTCGGGATCGCCGAACCGGCTCGCGATCGTGTCGAGGAGGTCGGTCTTGGTGACGGTGCCGTCGAAGTCGACGACGATCGTGCGGTCGCTCAAAAGTGGCTCGTGACCCCCGCGGGATCCTCGTCGGCCACGGTCCCGCCCTGCGGGTCCTCGAGCCAGGAGTACGCGTAGCTCGGCTCGTCCAGCCCGCGCGCGAGCTCGGTCAGGCGCAGCGGGTGGAAGGTGTCGCACATGACCGCCAGCTCGTGGGTCTCGGTCATCCCGAGCGACTTCTCGGCAAGGCCGGGGTGCGGGCCGTGCGGGATGCCGGACGGGTGCAGTGTCACCGAGCCGATCTCGATGCCCTTCCGGGAGGAGAAGTTCCCGTCGACGTAATAGATCATCTCCTCGCTGTTGAGGTTCGAGTGGTGGTACGGGATCGGGACCGCCTGCGGGTCGAAGTCCAGCTTGCGGGGACAGAACGAGCAGATGACGAAGTTGCGCCCCTGGAACGTCTGGTGCGACGGCGGCGGCATGTGGATGCGGCCGGTGATCGGCTCGAAGTCGTGGATGGAGAACGTCCACGGATAGACATAGCCGTCCCAGCCGACGACGTCGAACGGGTGGTAGTCGAGGACGTAGGTCTGGTAGCCGTCCTTGATCCGCAGCCTGACGACGTGCTCGCCGCGGTCAGAGTGCGTCTTCAGCTCCGTCGGTGCGTGCATGTCGCGGTGGTAGAACGGCGCGTGCTCGAGGAGCTGGCCGTACTCGTTCCGGTAGCGGCGCGGGATCTCGATCAGGCCGGGCGAGACGAAGACGAGGTGGCGCTGCTCGCCCTCGGGTGCGAAGCGGTAGGTCGTCCCGCGCGGGATGACGATGTAGTCGCCCTCCTTGTACGGGAGGTCGCCGAAGATCGTCTCGAGCGTGCCGGTGCCCTCGTGGACGAAGACGACCTCGTCGCCCTCGCCGTTGCGGTAGAAGAAGTCCATTGCCTCGGTCGGCCGCGCGAGCTCGATCTCGACGTCGTCGTTCCACATGAGGAGCTGACGGCCGGAGATCGGGTCGCCGCCGGCGGGTACGTCGTACGTACGGAAGTGTCGATGGGCGTGCCCGTCGGGCACCCATTCCTCGCGCTCGATGGGCTCGAAGTCGCCGACCTCCTTCACCCGGCAGGGCGACTGGAGGTGGTAGAGGATCGACTCGTTTCCGGAGAACCCCTCCAGCCCCATGACCTCCTCGGTCAGGAGCGTGCCGTTCTCCCGGAACTGGATGTGGCGCTTGCGGGGAAGACGTCCAAGCTGCTGATACATGGGCATGCCAGCAGCATATCCAGCGTTCTTCTTCGGTAGATGTCCGTAGCCGAGACCATCCGGGACGAGCTTCTTTCCTGGGACGGCGTGACCGCTGAGCCGCACCGTTTCGGCGGGGTGGAGTTCCTCCTCGGGCGCCGCGAGCTGGGCCACCTGCACGGCGACCGGCTCGCCGACCTCCCCTTCCCGCGCCGGGTGCGCGACGAGCTGGTGGAGTCCGGACGCGCGCGCCCGCACCACGTCCTGCCCGACTCTGGCTGGGTGAGCGTGAGCATCGCCGGGCCGGAGGACGTCGCGAACGTCCTCGGGCTCTTCCGCATGAGCTACGACCGCGCGGTCGAGGCCGAGCGGCGGCGGGCCGCAACGGACACGCCCTAAGTCGGACGACCCTCGGGGGCGCCCCCCGATTTTCAGCCTATCGCCGGAAATCGCGCGCGTGGCGCGCGGGATCGTGCCGGGACCGTCACGATGGCCTGCCCGCCGCGACGCGGTTCCGCAGCACTCCGATCCCCTCGATCTCGAGCTCGACCTCGTCGCCCGCTTGGAGCCAGCGGCCGTCGCCGTGCTCGAGGATGCAGCCCGTCCCCACCGTCCCCGAGCCGAGGACGTCGCCGGGCACGAGCCGCGTGTTGCGGGCCGCGTGGGCGACGAGCTCCTCCCAGGGCCAGTGCAGGTCGCCGAGGTTGCCGCGCGAGCGCTCCTCGCCGTTCACGCGGGCGACCATCTCGAGCCCGAGGTCGCCGAGCTCGTCAGGCGTGACGACGACGGGGCCGAGACTCGTGGCGAAATCCTTGCCCTTCGCGGGGCCGAGGCCCACCGCCATCTCCATCTTCTGCAGGTCGCGCGCCGACCAGTCGTTGAGCACGGTGAAGCCGGCGATCCGCCCTTCCGACCCGATCACCGCGGCCACCTCGAGCTCGTAGTCCCAGGCCGAGCTCTCGGGCGGAAACACGATCTCGTCCTCCGGCCCGTAGACGGCGGCCGGGTTGGAGAAGTAGAAGACCGGGATCCGGTACCACTCGGGCGCCATCTCCAGCCCGCGTTGCGCGCGGGCGCTCGCGACGTGCCGCTCGAATGCGTAGAAGTCGCGGACCGACGGAGGGTGCGGAATCGGCGCGACGAGCCGCACGGCATCCAGCGGATGGTCGCCGACCTCGTCCCCTCCCGACTCGAGCCAGGATGCGAGCGAGGGGGCGCCGAACTCGACGACCCGATCCCCCTCGACCCGCCCAGGTGCACGGCGACCGCGCGCCTCGAACGTGCACAGGCGCAACGATCAGCCCTCGACCGGGATGACGTTGGCGGCCTCGGGGCCCTTGCTCCCCTCACGGGCCTCATACTCGACCCGTGCGCCCTCGACGAGCGTCTTGAAGCCGTCGCCGGCAATGTTGGAGAAGTGGACGAAGAGGTCCTTCGACCCCTCGTCAGGCGCGATGAAGCCGTAGCCCTTCGCGTCGTTGAACCACTTCACAGTGCCTGTTGCCATGGATACACCTCCCTTCCCGCGTACCATCGAACGGGCTGGAAGGCGCAGGGACGCCAAACCTGACCTCGCTCGTGCTTCGCCGCAGTGTAGACAGACCTCCTAGAGGTTGCCCCGCAGCGCCTGCTCGCGCTCGATCGCCTCGAAAAGGGCCTTGAAATTGCCCTCTCCGAAGCCGACGGCGCCGTGCCGCTCGATCACCTCGAAGAAGAGGGTCGGGCGATCCTGAACGGTGTTCGTGAAGATCTGCAGGAGGTAGCCCTCGTCGTCGCGGTCGGCCAGGATGCGCAGGCGGCTCAGGTCGGACCAGTCTTCACCGATCTCGCCGACACGCTGCTCGACGTCGTCGTAGTAGGACGCCGGAGTCTGGAGGAAACGGACGCCGCGCTCGCGTAGAGCGTCCACCGTCTTGACGATGTCGCTCGTGGCCAGGGCGATGTGCTGCACTCCCGGGCCGCCGTAGAACTCCAGGTACTCCTCGATCTGGCTCTTGCGCTTCCCCTCGGCCGGCTCGTTGATCGGAAGCTTGAAGCGCCCCCCGCCGCCGGTCATGACCTTGCTCATGAGCGCCGAGTACTCGGTCGAGATGGCCTCGTCGGTGAAGTGGACGAGCTGGGCAAACCCGAGGCTGCGCTCGTAGAACTCGACCCAGTGCTCCATCCGCCCGAGCTCGACGTTCCCGACGACGTGGTCCACGAGCTCGAGGCCGACGCCGAGCTGCGGCTTCCCATTCCCACCGTCGAGGGGCTGATACCCCGGCAGATAGGCGCCCTCGTACTCCTCGCGGTTGACGAACGAGTGGAGGGTCTCCCCGTAGGTGGCGATGGACGCGAGCTCGACCCGTCCATGCTCGTCCTCGACCCAGCTCGGCTCGGCGACCCCCGTCGCCCCGCCCTCCACGGCCTGGCGGTAGGCCTCGCCGGCGTCCTTCACCTGGAAGGCGACGTCCTTCACCCCGTCGCCGTGGGCGTGCGCGTGCCGCGCGATCTCGTGGTCGGGACGCAGCGCGCTCGTGACCACGAGGCGGATCGCGCCCTGCTGCGAGCACGTACGAGGCGCGGTCGCGGACGCCGGTCTCAGGGCCCGAGTAGGCGACAGGCTGGAAGCCGAACGCGTGCTCGTAGTAGTAGGCGCACTGCTTGGCGTTCCCGACCCACAGCTCGATGTGATCCCAGCCCTCGAGGGGCATGAAGTCCTGGTTCACGCCATGCATGCTAGTCGGGCGAGGGCGCGGGTGTCCGGGCCTGCCTCGCCAGGAGGATCCCGGCGGCGATCACGAAGCCGCCGGCGAACTGGAGCCCGCTCATCTCCTCCGAGAGTACGACGAGCGCGAAGAACGCGCCCAGGAACGGCTGCAGGTTCACGTAGAGGGACGCCCGCGAGGCACCGACCCGGTCGATCGCCGTGAACCACATGATGTTCGTGAAGACGAGCGAGAAGAACAGGCTGTAGAGGAACGCCGCCCACGCCAACCCGCTGAGCGCCGCCCAGTCCTGCTCGGCGAGCTGGGTGATCGACGAGAGGACGAGCGGGACGGAGCCGATGAGGATCATGACGGCGCTGATCCGGTACGGCGAGTAGCGCCGCATGAGCGGGCCCATCGCAACCGAGTACGCCGCCCAGGTGACCGAGGCGACGAGACCGAGGAGGACGCCGCCGAGGTCGCCCGAGATCCCGCTCGACGCGCCCGCGGCCACGAGCGCGACGCCCGAGAACGACGTGACGGTCGCGATCCAGTGCCGCGTGTGCAGCCGCTCGAGCCCGAACGCCTGCGCGATGAGGGCGACGAAGATCGGGAACGTCCCGAACATGAGCGCCACGGTCGCGGCCGTCGTCAGCCGCACGGAGTACGCGAACGAGAGCTGGTTGATCCAGATCCCCAGCGCGGCGGCCACGACCACGATCCGGTAGTCGGCTCGCTCCACGCGCAGTGAGCCCTCGCGCGCGTAGGTGAACGCCGAGAAGATCACCGCCGCGATCGCGAAGCGAACCGAGGAGTACGCGAGCGGCTCCCATCCGTGCGTCAGCGCGTACTTGACGACCGTGAAGTTGAAACTCCACAGGACCACGGTGACGAGCAGGAGGACGTCGGGCGGAAGGCGATGGCGCAAGGGTTGCGCAGCCTACGGGAACGGCCCACCATGTTGCCAATTCTGGCAAGGGGTATGAAGTTGCGGCTCCCCGGAAGGGGCCCGGCCCTCGGCCGTCTAGGGCCGGTTCACCTCTCCACCCTCCTCCGGATCGCCCGATGCGACCTCCGGTTCCCCAGTCACAGACACGTCGCCACGGTCGATTCCCTGCCCCGAATCGGACTCCGGTGTCGGCCTGAGCGGGTCGAACGACCCGGTGGACCCTTCTGGCACTGAGCCAAGGGGACCGAGTGACTTCATGTCTACATCGGGCTTCGTGGGCTGCTTGCCCGCCGCCTTCTTGAACGCGTCGACAAAGGTCGAGACCAAGGACATGAAAGCCTCCTCTTCGATTACAGGGCCGCGCAGCTGGCCGCCGAAGCCTATTGACCGCCGCGGTCGGGCCGGGAAGCCGCTTCACGCGGTAGAGTCGGCGGCCATGAGCGAGGCCGCAGAGCACACGCCGACACCGGCCGAGGAGCCCGTCGAGATGCGCGTCGAGCCCACCAAGGACGACGTCGACGAGCTGGTCGGCCCGGCGACGCCGCACTTCGCGATGCAGCTCAGGGCACGGGTCCGCGCACTGGTTCGCGACCTCCCCGAAGACCACCCGGTCCGGCAGTACGCGAACGAGAAGATCGCGCTGCTGGAGCGACTCGCATACGCGACGTCGAAGGCGGAGGAGGGGCCGCAGGAGCCGCCGACCCGCCTCGGCTGGGAGGAGCTGCCCAGCCACGCGCGCGCCTCCGAGCCGGAGCACAGTGCCTCTTCGGGTGATGCCTCCTAGCCTCTGCGTCGCGAGCGCCAAGCCGGAGCTCGCAGTCGCGCGCGGCCAAGGCTGGCAGCCTTGGCAAGGGCGAGGGTGGGCTCCGGCGCCGTGCGATCGCGGGGCAGAGTCAGGCATGCATTGCCCGGAGAGGCACTAGTGGCGGTCTTCGAGGGCAAGTCCGCCCTCGTCACGGGCGGCTCGCGCGGGATCGGTCGGGAGATCGCGCTGCGCCTCGCCGACCTCGGCGCGGCCAAGGTGGCAATCAGCTACCTGCGCGCCGACTCGGCGGCTCAGGAGACGGCGGAGGAGATCCGCAGCCGCGGCGCGGAGGCGCTCCTGCTCCGCGGCAACGTCGGCGACCCCGAGAAGGCGGCGGCCCTCGTCGAGGAGGCCGGGCCGCTCGACGTCCTCGTCTCCAACGCCGCCACCGGCGTGATCCGGCCCGCCATGGAGCTGGAGGAGAAGCACTGGGACTGGACGATGAACGCGAATGCGCGGGCGCTGCACACGCTCGTCCGCCACGCGGCGCCGCAGATGCAGCCCGGAAGCTCCGTCGTGGCGATGTCGAGCCTCGGCTCGCAGCGGGTGATGGCCAATTACGTGCTCGTGGGCGTCTCGAAGGCGGCGCTCGAGACGCTCGTGCGCTACCTCGCCGTCGAGCTCGCGCCGCGGGACATCCGTGTCAATGCGGTCTCGGCTGGGCTCGTCGAGACCGGCGCGCTCGCCTACTTCCCGGACCGTGAGGAGATGCTCGAGTGGTACGCGAGCCGGACCCCGGCCGGACGCCTGGTCGAGCCCAGGGACGTCGCGGAGGTCGTCTGCTTCCTCGCCTCGCCTGCAGCGGGGATGATCCGCGGCCAGACGGTCATCGTCGACGGCGGCTACTCGCTCCTCGCGTAACGCCGCTCCCACATCGTCGCGTTCAGGAAGGCGGCGGCGGTGGCGAGACGCGCGACGACGTAGAGCCAGACGAGCAGGACCGCCGAGACTCCGAGCACGCCGTAGAACTCGGACGAGCGCTCGAGCTTGGGCGCGAAGTAGAAGACCACGGCCACGTGGACGCACTGGAGGCCGACGGCGAGGAGAACTGCGCCCGGCAACAGGTCCTGCCACCGCTCCGCGCGGTTCGGCAGGAGGTGCATGACGATCAGGGCGAGGCCGGTCGAGAGCGCCAGCGTGGCGAGGATCCCGACCAGGCCGCCCAGCCCCAGGGCCTCGCGCAGCCAGGTGAGCGCCACGGCTCCGGCCGCCGCGGCGAGGAAGAGCCCGTTGAAGACGGCCATCGCGTGAAACGGCTTCCGCATACGCGGCCGCTCGACGCCCCACGCGAGCGCGTAGGCGATCTGGAGGGCCTTCACGAACCAGATCGAGCACCAGCCGAGGAGGCAGAGGCCGACGATGAGCAGCACGATGCTGTTCGTCGAGCTCGTCTCGACGGCGTCCTCGGCGCTGGCGATCGCCGCCGCGCCGATCCCGAACTCCCCGGCCGCGTCCTCGACGCCGCTCTCGTCGTAATCGAGCCAGAAGCCCAGGATCACGGCGCCGACCAGCCCCAGCGGGACGAGCCAGAGGAAGAGGCGGTACGCGAGGCCTCCGGCCAGCAGTCCGCCGCCGTACCGCAGCTCGCGCGTGAAGGCGTCGAAGCAGATGTCGGCGCCCGGGACACGCTCACGCGCCTGCAAGCCGAGATCGGCGGCGCGCCGACCGGCCCCGGCGAAGCGCTCCTTGAGCGGAGGTTCTGTCTCAGCGATGGCGGACGAATCCTACGGTCGCGGCGGCACGGGACGAGAGGAAAACGGGCTGGCAAGTCGTAGGTTCAGCCTGCACCCCCCAAGGAGGTCGTCGTGCCAAAAATGCGTCTCGAGGAAACCGAGCTCGCCGAGGGCGCATCGCGCGTCTGGTGGCTCTTCCTCATCATCGGGATCATCTGGCTCTGGATCTCGCTCATCATTCTGCGGCTCAACCTCGAGTCCGTCACGGCGATCGCGATCCTGTTCGGGTTCGTGGCCATCGGCATCGGGCTCAACGAGTTCTTCGCCATCCCGGCTTCGACAACCGGCTGGAAGATCGCCCACGGGATCCTCGGCGTCGTCTTCGTGGCGGCGGGAATCGTGGCCTTCTTCGAGCCCGCCGGGACCTTCGTGGCGCTCGCGTCGCTCGTCGCGTGGGTGCTGCTGTTCAAGGGCATCTTCGACATCACGGTCGCGATCGTCACGCACGAGACGGTGCGCCTCTGGTGGATCGGCCTGATCATCGGAATCGTCGAGATCCTGCTCGCGTTCTGGGCGGCCGGCTATTTCCGCGGCAGCGCGATCCTGCTGGTCATATGGATCGCTGCGCTCACGCTCACGCGCGGGATCACCGAGATCGTGATGGCGTTCAGGCTCCGCGCCTTCAAGAAGGCGACCCGAGCCGCGACGGCATAGAGGCTCTCGGAACGGGCGCCGGCCGCCGGTCGGCGCCCGCAGCGGCTACGTCGCCGGGGCGGGAGGAGGCGGCTCGATCCGCTGCGTGTCCGCCGGCCCGGCCTCCGCGAGGACCACACGGCGGAAGGCCTCGAAGCCGAGGGCGACCAGCGCCCCGAGGACGAGCACCCCGAGCCAGTTGCGGAGAGCGGGAACGGGGCCCCAGAGGATGAGCAGCAGGTAGATGACCGCCAGGGCGGCCCACCCGAACTCGGGTCGCTCGCGGAAGGTCGGCGCGAGCGCCTCCCGGATGCGGCGGGCGTACCGCCAGGGTCCCGCAAGCACGGTCCCGATGAGCAGGACGAGCCCGTAGATGACCACCGCCCAGGCGACCTCGGCGAGCAGGTCCGTCCCGATTATCCACGTCGAGCCGATCGCATCCCTCACGGACTCCCCGGAGGAGAGCGCGTCCACGATGTAGTTGCCGACGGCGCGGCGGATGACGAGCAGCAGGATCCCGACGAGCAGGAGCGCGGCGCCGACGTTGCGCAGGGTCTCGCGCCGCTTACGGGCGAGATAAACCGCGCCGGCGAAGAGAGCGAGGGCAACGAAGATGATCACCCAGCTCAGCACCTTGATCAGCTTGACGCCCGTCTGGGCCGCCTCGAGCTGGTCCGACTCGAGGACCGTTATCTGACCCGCCGTTTCCGGGAGCCGGGACTCGAGCTGCTCCCCGAATCCGAGCTCCTCGCCGATGCGAACAAGCAGCGTTCGGAGGTCGAGCGTCACCGCACCGCCGGCGGTGGAGATTCCTTCACGCGTGTCGTCCTCGAGGATTCGGAGCAGCGCCTCGTGCGCCGCGCGGTTCGCGCGGGCCCACAGATCCTGGACCCGGGGCCGCTGGAGGAACCGGTCGACGGCCTCGACCGCAGGCTGGCGGAGCGCGCCGGCGAGCGGGCCTGCGAGCCCCTGGAGGTTCGGGGGCAGCTCGTCCTCGAGCGTGGCCTGCGGATCGAGGTTCGAGTAGAGCTCGTCGACGATGTAGATCGAGATTGCGCTGCGGACCTGGTCGTCCTGGAGAAGCTCTGAGCTCGTATTGACCCACGAGTCGGTGTCGAGCGCCTGCCGCTTCACCCACAGAGTCAGGGACCCGACGAGGACAACGACCGTCCCGAGCACGAGGAGTACCCAGACGAGGATGGTTCGCGTCCGCGCGCTCATCGGCGCCAGCATACGCGTGTCAACGGCGTTCAACCAGCCGCCAGGGCGCAGGAGACGCTGCGCCAGGGCCGAATGTCCCGTCGTCGTGCTCTTCTTCGGTGCCGTCTTCGGCGTCATCGGGACGCTGCTCGCCCTGCCGGTGACCGCGGGCGTGCAGATCGTGCTCCAGGAGCGCCGGCGCGACAGCACCGCGTCGGTCCCCGCGCCACCGTAGGCTGGCGCCGTGCAGACGGCAGAGGTCGAGCGCCCGCGACGGCGGAAGATCAAGCGCATCGCCGGGCGGACGCTTTTCATGCTCGTCGCGTTCGCGTCGCTCTACCTGCTCTGGCCGAGCCTCACCGAGGTCTTCACCTCCTGGCGATCGCTCTTCGAGATGGAGCCCGGCTGGTTCGCCGCCGCCCTCCTTGTCGAGGCGGCGAGCTTCGTCTGCATCTGGGAGCTCCAGCGCATCGCGCTGCAGACGAAGAGCTGGTACGCGGTCGGGACCTCCCAGCTCGCCGGCAACGCGCTCGGCCGCGTGATCCCGGGCGGGATGGCCGCGTCCGGCACGCTCCAGTACCAGATGCTCATCCGTGCGGGCCTGCCGAGCGGGCGCATCGCCTCCGCGCTCGCCTCGGTCTCCGTGCTCACCTTCGGCACCGTGCTCGCGCTCCCGCTCCTGAGCCTGCCGGCGATCATCGGCGGAACTCCCGTGGCCAGGGGCCTCGCGCAGGCCGCGTACCTCGGCGCAGGCCTCTTCGTCCTCGTGCTGATCGGCGGCATCCTCGTGTTCGTCTGGGACCGCCCGCTCAGGGTCGTCGGCCGGGCGGCAACCTGGGTCCTCAACCGGACGATCCGGCGGAAGCACCACGTCGACGGCCTCGCCGAGCGGCTCCTCCACGAACGGGACTCGCTCCGCGTCGCCTTCGGCGCGCGCTGGAAGAGGGCAGTCGTCGCGGCCGGCGGCAGGTGGATCCTCGAATACCTCGCACTCGTCGCCTGCCTGTGGGCTGTAGGCGCGGAGCCCAACCCCTCGCTGGTGCTCCTCGCCTTCGTCGCCGCGGCCTTCCTGGGGATGATCCCGCTGACCCCGGGCGGCCTGGGCTTCGTCGAGGCGGGCCTGACGGGCCTCCTCGCCCTCGCCGGCGTCTCAGCCGGCGCCGCCGTCGTGGCGACCCTGGCCTACCGGCTCGTCACGTTCTGGCTCCCGATCCCGGCCGGCGGCGTCGCCTACCTGCTCTTCAGGCACCGGTATCCGTGAGAGGGAGCGTGCCTCCCACGGGGAGCACGTGCACCTCGACGGACGGCGCGAGCTCCGCCGCCGCCCGCTCGAACTCCTCGGCCGGGGCGCTGAGGAACGCCGGCGGCGTGCGGCGCTTCGACGTCAGCGGGTAGTACGTCCCCCAGTGGATCGGGACCGCGGCGCGCGGGCGAAGGATGGCGAGCGCCTCCGCGGCGCGGCGCGGGTCGAGGTGGCCTGGGCCGATCGACGGCCCCCAGCCCCAGATCGGGAGGAGCGCGACGTCGAGGCCGTCGGCGAGCTCGGCCATGCCCGGGAAGAGGTCGGTGTCCCCGGCGAAATAGACGTCGCGGGAGCCCGCGACGACGTAGCCGAGCGCCTCGGCCTTCTTCCCCACGATCCGGCTCGAAGCGTGCTCGGCCGGGACGGCGCGAACGGTGACGTCCCCGACCGCAGTCTCCTCGCCGGCCGAGAGCTCGACGACCGACCGGAAGCCCTGGCGGGAGACGAGCGACCCCGCGCCCCGGGGCGCGACGACCGGGATGGTGCGATCGAGCTGCCGGAGCGACGGCAGATCGAGGTGGTCGTAGTGGAGGTGCGAGAGCAGGACGACGTCCACCTCGGCGGCCTCCTCGGCGTCGAGCGGCGCGGACCGCCGAAGGTGCAGCACCTGCTTCCGCAGGAGCGGGTCGGTGAGCGCGAGCACGCCGTCCAGCTCGATCAGCACCGTCGAGTGCCCGAGCCAGCGGACCCGGTCGGGCATCAGCCGAACGCCTCCCGCAGCCCGGTGACGAGGTCCCTCGGCGCGTAGCCGAGCTCGCGGCGGGCTTTGTCGTCGCGGCCCCAGTAGGTGACGCCGTCCGAGGCCGAGACCAGGTCGGGAATGCTGAGCCCGAGGAGCGGGCCGAGGGGCGTCGCGAGGCGCACGACCCAGGTCGGCACCGGCACGATGCGCGCGCGGTGGTCTCCGGCCGCGAAGGACTTCTCGACCGCGTGTCGCAGCGTCCCGATCTCGCCCCCGAGGACGTAGGACTCCCCGACCCGCCCGCGGTCGTGCGCGAGCAGGATCCCCTCCACCACGTCGTCGACGAACACCCAGTTGAGGCCGACGCCGCCGAACGGAAGGACGACGACCTTGCCCCGCACGCCCCGTTCCAGCATCCCGCCGATCTCCGTGTGGTCGCCGGGCCCGTAGATGCCTCCCGGCTGGACGATGACGATCGGCGCGCCCTGCGCGATCCGGTCCCTGGCTGCGCGGTGAGCCAGGGCCTTGGTCTCGTGGTAGAGCGAGACGTATTGCCCCGCGGGCGGCTCGTAGGTCTCGTCGACGACCTCGCCGCGGGTGTCGCCGAACGCGACGTTCGAGGAGACGTAGACGATGCGCCCGACCCCGGCGTCGACTGCGGCGTCGAGGGCGTTCTCGGTTCCGGTGACGTTGGCTGCGAACAGCTCGTCGCGCTTCGAGCGCGGCACGCCGTTCCGGTAGATCGCAGCGACGTGGAAGACCGCGTCGCAACCCTCCATCGCCGCTGCGAGCGCCGGCCGCGAGGAGAGGTCGCCCTCCACGATCGCGCACCCGAGCTCGCGCAGCCGGCCGGCCTTGCCGGGGTCGCGGACGAGGGCCACGACCTCGTCGCCGCGCTCGCGGAGCCGCGCGGCGAGCCTGCCGCCCACGAACCCGGTCGCGCCGGTGACGAACGCCTTCACGTCCGCGCCTGCGCCGCGCGCGGGACGTCGAAGACGTCGACCCCCTCGGTCCGCTTGAGCCAGTTCGCCACCAGGTACGTGATCGGGGTGGCGAGGGCCTCCCACGCCACCTTGATCGCCCACGTGGTCACGATCGTGTCCAGGAGCGGCGCGCCCGTCCCGGCGAACGCGATCGTCACGAAGAGAACGCTGTCGAGGCCCTGGCCGACGAGCGACGAGCCGATCGTCCGGCTCCAGAGGAAGCGCCCGCCGGTCGCCACCTTCATGCGCGAGAGGACGTACGAGTTGGTCAGCTCGCCGGCGAGGTAGGCGACGAGCGAGGCGACGAAGATCCGCCAGGTCGTGCCCAGGACCGTCTCGTAGGCCTCCTGGTTCTCGAGCCAGAAGTCTGCGGCCGGAAGGCGCAGCGCGACCTGGATCGCGCCCACGGCGAGAACGTTGCAGGCGAAGCCGAGGAGGATCACCCGGCGCGCCGCGCGGAACCCGTAGACCTCGGTGAGCACGTCCCCGAGCAGGTAGGCGAGCGGGAAGAGGACGTTCCCCGCATCGAACACGCGCCCGCCGACCTCGGCCAGCTTGACCGCGATGATGTTCGAGACGACCAGCGACGTCACGAACAACCCGGCGATCGTGACGAAGCGCCAGGAGAGGCCGTTCACGGCTTCAGACGCCGGAGGGAGTCGCGCGCGATGTAGCCGGCGACCTTCGGGTTCTCCTGGAGGCGCCGGAGCGAGTACTCGTACCACTGGCGGCCGTACGGCACGTAGACGCGCAGCGTGTGGCCTTCGCGCGCGAGCTCGTCGGCGAGCTCCTCGCGGACGCCGAGGAGCATCTGGAACTCGTAGCGCTCGCGGCCGAGGCCTCGCTCCTCGATCAGCCGCAGGGCCTCGGCGACGAGCCACTCGTCGTGCGTCGCGACGGCGACCTTCGCGCCGCCCTCCCAGAGCGCAGCCATGGTCTCGACGAAGGCGAACCGGATCGCCTCGTCGCCCTGGTAGGCGAGGTCGGCCGGCTCGACGTAGATCCCCTTGCAGACTCGAACGTTGGGCGCGAGCGCGACGAGGTCGAGGACGTCGTCGAGGGTCCGTCTGAGCATGGCCTGGAGGACGATCCCGACGTTGTCGCGACCCTCCGCGCGCAACTCGCGGTAAAGGTCGAGCGTCGCCGTGGTGGTGCTCGAGTCCTCCATGTCGATGCGCACGAACCTTCCGTTCTCGGCGGCAACGCTCACCAGCACCCGGACGCTCTCCGCGCACAGGGCGGGGTCCACGGCGAGCCCGAGCCCTGTCAGCTTCACGCTCACGTTGGCCTCGAGGCCCTCACGTTCGATCGCCGCCATCGCCTCCTCGTACTCGGTCCGGATGGCGAGGGCCTCCTCTCTGCTCGCCACCTCCTCGCCGAGGACGTCGAGGGTCGCGAGCTTCCCCGCCGCGTTCAGATCGCGGACGACGGCGATCGCGTCGTCGAGCTCAGGGCCGGCGATGTAGCGGCCGGAGAGGCGGCGCACGACCGGTTTGGGAACGGCCGGCAGCACCCGGACGATGGCGCGGTCGAGCAGGGCCAAGGCGCGGACGATTTTAGGAGGGTTTGCCGCTCGTGGCCCGTGCACGCACAATGGCCGCGTGGAGAATCACCTCGAGCACGAGGAAGCGCACGAGCCGCAGCCCCGCCGGAGCGCCACGGACCTCCTGCTCGGAACGGTCGTCGCCCTGCTCTTCGCCGCAGCGGTCATGGTCGCCGCGGTGCTCGTCTTCGACCTGAACCCGGCCGCCCCGGTGGTCGTCGTCGTCGGCGCCATCGCCGGCGGCTCGTACTCCATCCGGCACGTGAAGGACACGGCGCTCGAGGCCGCCGCGATCGGCCTCATCGTCGGCGGGCTCGCGGCACTCCTGCTCTGGCCGCTGTTCGACGTCGGCTAGTTCCAACGAGGTGGCCGTTGCACACAGGAGGCCGACAGGGTAGAACGGCGGAATGACCGAGACCCGTTCCGACACCAGCGCCGCCATCGACGCGCTGCTCCTCGAGGAGCGCACGTACCCGCCGCCGCCTGAGTTCGCAGCGCAGGCCAACGCACAGCCCGAGATCTACGAGCGCGACTTCGAGGATCTCTGGGAAACCGAGGCCCGCGAGAGGGTCACCTGGTTCGAGCCGTTCACGAAGCTCTACGAGTGGGAGCCGCCGTATGCGAAGTGGTACCTGGGCGGAAAGCTCAACGTCTGCTTCAACTGCGTCGACCGCCACGTCGAGGCCGGCAACGGCGACAAGGTCGCGTACTACTGGGAGGGCGAGCCGGAGGACGAACGCAGGACGATCACGTTCGCCGACCTGCAGAAGGACGTCGTCCGGTTCGCCAACGCGCTCAAGGAGCTCGGCGTCGGCAAGGGCACGCCCGTCGGCATCTACATGGGGATGATCCCGGAGCTGCCCGTCGCCATGCTCGCGTGCGCACGGCTCGGGGCGCCGCACACGGTGGTCTTCGGGGGCTTCAGCGCCGACGCGCTCTCGGACCGTCTCAACGACATGGAGTGCGAGGTCCTCATCACCCAGGACGCGGGGTGGCGCAAGGGCGGCGAGGTTCCGCTCAAGCGCAACGCCGACGAGGCCCTCGAGCGCTCGCCGGGTGTCCGCACATCGGTCGTCTGGCGCCGGGTCGGCTCAGACGTCGAGATGCGCGAGGGCCGCGACGTCTGGGCGCATGAGGTCATCGAAGGGGCGAGCGACGATCCGGCGACGTGCCCGTGCGAGCCGATGGACTCGGAGGACCTCCTCTACCTGCTCTACACGAGCGGTACGACCGCGAAGCCCAAGGGCATCGTCCACACCACGGGCGGCTACCTCGTCGGCATCGCGACGACGCACCACTACATCTTCGACGTGAAGCCGGACTCGATCTACTGGTGCGCGGCCGACATCGGCTGGGTCACCGGGCACAGCTACATCGTCTACGGGCCGCTCGCGAACGGGACGACCGGCGTCCTGTACGAGGGCGTCCCGGACTACCCGGACCGCGACCGCTGGTGGTCGATCATCGAGCGCTACAAGGTCGACATCCTCTACACGGCGCCGACGGCGATCCGGGCGCACATGAAGTGGGGCCCCGAGCACGCGCAGAAGCACGATCTCTCCTCGCTCCGCCTCCTCGGCTCGGTCGGCGAGCCGATCAACCCCGAGGCCTGGATCTGGTACCGCGAGCACATCGGCGGCGAACGCTGCCCGATCGTGGACACGTGGTGGCAGACGGAGACGGGGATGGCCATGATCACGCCGCTTCCGGGGAGCACCACGACGAAGCCCGGCTCGGCGACGAAGCCCTTCCCGGGCGTCGATGCCGCCGTCGTCAACGACAAGGGCGAGGAGGTCGGCCCCGGTGGAGGCGGCTATCTCGTCCTGCGACGGCCGTGGCCCGCCATGCTCCGCGGCATCTACAAGGACCACGAGCGCTTCGTCGAGACGTACTGGAGCCGCTTCGACGGCATGTACTTCGCCGGCGACGGCGCCCGGATCGACCAGGACGGCGACTTCTGGCTGATGGGCCGCGTGGACGATGTCATGAACGTCTCCGGCCACCGGATCTCGACGATCGAGGTCGAGAGCGCGCTCGTCGACCACCCGAAGGTGGCGGAGGCGGCGGTCTGCGGCCGTAAGGACGAGACCACCGGCCAGGCCATCGTCGCGTTCGTGAGCCTCAAGGGCGGCGAGGAGGGCTCGCCGGAGATGATGGCCGAGCTGCGCGAGCACGTGGCGACGAAGATCGGGAAGATCGCGCGGCCGTCGAACATCGTCTTCGCCCCTGAGCTGCCGAAGACCCGCTCGGGCAAGATCATGCGCCGCCTCCTCAAGGACGTCTCCGAGAACCGCGAGCTCGGCGACACGACGACGCTCGCCGACCCGACCGTGGTCGAAGAGCTCAAGGACCGAGCGACGAGCGAAGCCTCCCAGGAGGGCTAGCGGCCCGTGGGCGTGGAGATCGCGCCCTTCGCGGATGAGCACCTCGAAGGCGCCGCCGAGCTCCTCGCGGCTCGCCACGCGCGCCACCGGGAGGCCGAGCCGCTGCTGCCGGCGCTCGAGGACGCTCGCGCCGAGATCGCGCGCGTCCGCTCTCCCGAGGGGACGTCGGGGATCGTCGCGCTCGACGGCGGCGACGTCGCCGGGTTCCTGATCGGCGCGCTGCGCGAGGACGAGTACTTCGGGCGCCACGTCTGGGTCGGGCACGGAGCCCATGCCGCGCGCGAGCCGGAGGTCGCCCGCGACCTCTATGCGGGCATCGCCGGCGAATGGGTCGCTCAGGGCGCGGGGCTGCACCTGGCGCTCGTCCCGGCCGTGCCGGAGCTCGCCGACCCGTGGTTCCGGCTGGCCTTCGCGCACATGCAGGTGCACGCGATCCGCGAGAGCGGAGCCGACCCGTCGCCGCCGGCAAGCGGTCTCGCCGTGCGCCAGGGCGACGTCGAAGACCTCCGGGCGGCGCTGCCGCTCCTCACGCTGATCTGGGAGCACCACACGGGCTCGCCGACGTTCACCGGCCTCGAGGTGCCCGACGCCCAGGCGTTCCTCGAGGACTGGGAGGAGACGCTCGTCGAGTACGACTGCGTCTATTTCGTAGCCGAGCTGGAGGGCCGAATCGTGGGCCATCTGGCGCTCTACCCGGAGGAGCCGAACCTCGCCACGCCGCCCGGCTCCGTGTACCTGGCCGTCGCGGCGACGCTGCCGGAGACGCGCGGCCTCGGCGCCGGAGTGGCGCTGACGGAGACGGCCCTCGCCTGGGCGCGCGACGCCGGCTACAGGGCGGTGCACACCGACTGGCGGATGGCCAACCTCGAATCCTCCCGCTTCTGGCCGCGGCGGGGTTTCCGGGAGACGTTCTACCGGCTGGCACGCCGCGTCGAGATCGGCTGATCCGGCAGCGCCGGACGCCTTTCCACTCTCGACACAAAGCGCGCGCCACCGGCGCGTTTCTCGTCGTTACGCTCGAAAGCGGGTGGAGGGCGGGGTGCCCCTAGAGATAGAGCGTTACTTGCGCTGGGGCCCGGAGAACGCGGCGGTCACGCCCAGAACGACGAGGACCGTTCCGGACACCCAGCGTTCCGCGCGGAGGAAAACACGGCTCCCGCGGAGCCAGTCCGACGCCGTGCCGGCGGCGAGCGCGTAGAGGCCGTCGCTGATCATGGCGATGAGGATGAAGAGCAGCCCGAGCACGGCGATCTGCAGCCCGACGGCGCCCTCTTCGACCGAGACGAACTGCGGCAGGAATGCGAAGAAGAAGAGCGCCGTCTTCGGATTGAGGATGTTGACGACGATTCCCTGCTTGAAGAGGCGGTCGAGCTGCCTCGGCGGGCGCTCGCCCGTCGTCTCGAAGCGCTCGCGGGTGAGGAGCTTCCGCAGCCCGAGGAAGACGAGATATGCCGCGCCGACGAACTTGACGACATTGAAGGCGACCGACGACTGCACGAGCAGCGCGGAGAGGCCGAGCGCCGCCGCCGCGACGTGCACGAGGCCGCCGACCTGGATCCCGAGCATGGACACGAGCCCGGCGGTCCGGCCGTGCTCGATCGACTGCGCGACGATGTAGAGCACCGCCGGGCCCGGCACGACCAGCAGGGCGACGGCCGCGGCGACGAACACCGCCAGAGTGCCTGGATCGGGGAGCGGCACTACCTCTCCCGCATGAAGCCCTGGCGCGCGGCCGAAACGAGCGCAACCGCCTCGGGGAAGAGCACCCGCATCCCGTCACGAAGCGCGACCGCCTGCTCGTCGGGCGAGCCCTCCACCGTCAGCTGCCTGAGGGCGGCGCCCGTGAGCTCGACGGCCGTGTTCAGGGTCAACGTCGCGAACTGCTCGCGCTGCGATTCCTGCACGGCCTCGGTCTGGCGCTCCGCGAACTCGCGCAGGCCCTTCATCAACTCGTCCGGATCCCCTCCGAACGGGAAGCCGAATCCACCTTCCATCGGAGTCCTTTCGTCGTTCCTTCCACGTAATGTACGCACCGATGAGCTTCGCCGAGGAACTCAACGGCCACATCGCCAACGAATACGCCGCGTCGCAGCAGTACGTGGCAATCGCGGTCTTCTACGACCAGGAGACCCTGCCGCAGCTCGCCGCCCACTTCTACCGGCAGGCCGTGGAGGAGCGGAACCACGCGCACATGATCGTCCAGTACCTCCTGGACGCGGACCTGCCGGTGACCGTCCCCGCCGTGCCCGAGCCGCAGACCTCCTTCCCGGACGCGGTGGCGCCCGTGAAGCTCGCGCTCGAGCAGGAGAAGCAGGTGACGGCGCAGATCAGCCGCCTCGCCGGGCTCGCCCGCGAGGAGAACGACCTCGTCGGCGCCCAGTTTCTCGACTGGTTCCTGAAGGAGCAGCGCGAGGAGGTGGCGAGCATGTCCGATCTCCTCTCGATCGTCACCCGCGCAGCGGAGTCGAACCTCCTGCTCGCCGAGGACTACCTGTCGCGCACCGCCATCGGCGACGGCGGCGAGGATCCGTCCGCTCCGGGCGCCGCGGGCGGCGCACTCTAGAGCTCAGCCCAGCGGGCCCTTGTAGGTCCGCTCGACCTCGTTCGCGAGCTCGTCCGCAGCGCCCACGCCCGACTTCATCGCCTCCGCGAAGGGCGAGCCCCCCACCTGGCCCAGCGCGCCCTCGAGCCTGCCGGCCGCCAGTCCGAGGGCGTCGAGGTAGGGGACGCTGGCGATCCGGGGCGGCGGCTGGATGGCCTGCTGCAGCTCTGCGGCGGCGATCTCCGCCTCGTCGATCCCCTCGGGGTTCTCGGTCAGGCGCAGCTCGACGAGCCGCGCGCGAAGCTCTCCCAGGTCTCCCCCGCCCGCGCTCTCCTCGGCGAGCTCGCACATCGCGGCGATCGCGACCGCGTCGCGGACGAGCACCCGGTCCGCCACCGGGCGCAGGCTCGCGTCGAGCGCCAGCCACGCCCTTTCCTCGCCGCTTTCGTAGGCGCAGAGGTAGACACGGGCGCCCGTTCCGGGCTCCGTGGGGATGACGGCGACGAGCTCCTCGCCGTCGCGTGCCTGCTCCCTGGCGGCCTCGCCGACAGCGCTCAGCTCCTCCTCGAGGGTCACCGGGAGCAACAATAGCCCGGTGGTTGCTGGATCCTCCGAGCGGAACCGCGCCGCACAGGAGCTTTTCGCGCCCCTGGCGGAGACGTACGACCGCTATGCGCGGCTGCTCAGCTTCGGCCAGGACCCGCGTTGGCGATCGTTCCTCGTCTCGCGCGTCGAAGCGCGGCCGGTGCACGTCGTCCTCGATGTCGCGACGGGCACAGCCGCCGTCGCGATCGAGCTCGCGCGCCGCTACGGCTGCCGCGTCGTGGGGGTCGACCAGAGCGCCGAGATGCTGGCCGAAGGCCGGCGACGCGTCGACGCGGCCGGCCTCTCCTCCGCCGTCGAGCTGCAGGACGCCCGCGCGGAGACGCTGCCCTTCGAGGATGCTGCCTTCGACGGCCTCACCTTCACCTACCTGCTGCGTTACGTCGACGATCCGAGCGCGACCATGCGTGAGCTCGCACGCGTCGTCAGACCCGGCGGCGTCGTCGCCATGCTCGAGTTCTTCGAGCCTCAGGCTGCCGTCCCGCACATCGCCTGGGAGGCCTATGTCCGCGCGGGCCTCCCCGTGCTCGGCCGTCTCGCCTCACCCGGCTGGGGCGAGGTCGGACGCTTCCTCGGCCCGAGCATCCGCGACTTCTGGGAGACCACGCCTCCCGACCGGCTGCGGGCCGTCTGGAACGACGCCGGAATCCGCGACGTGCAGGCGCGCCTCCTCAGCCTGGGCGGCGGCATCGTCATGTGGGGCAGGCGTGGCGACTGAGGCGGGCCGGTCCGCGTTCTACGCGCTCGCCCCCGGAGGCTGGCGCGACTACGTCACGCTCCTTCATCCGCCGTACACGGCCTGGCACCTGAGCTATGTCGCGATCGGGGCCGCGCTGGCCCCCGCGTTCGCGTGGGATCGCCTGCTCTGGACTCTCGCTGCGTTCTTCCTCGCGGTCGGAATCGGCGCGCACGCGCTCGACGAGCTCAACGGCCGCCCGCTGAACACGCGAATCCCGGAGCGCGTGCTCGTCGTGCTCGCCGTGGTCTCGATCGCCGGCGCGATTGCGATCGGCGTCGTCGGCACGTTCACCATGAGCCCGTGGATCGCCGCCTTCGTCGTCGGCGGCGGCTTCATGGTGGTCGCCTACAACCTGGAGCTGTTCGGCGGCCGCTTTCACGGCGACGTCTGGTTCGCGCTCGTCTGGGGAGCCTTCCCGCTCGTCACGGCGTACTTCGCGGCCGAGGAGCAGCTCGACGCCGTCGTCGCCGCCGGTGCCGTCTTCGCCTTCCTCCTCAGCCGCGCGCAGCGCCTGCTCTCGACGCCGGTGCGCGACGTCCGGCGCCGAGTGACCCACGTGGAGGGCCGGATCGACCGCCGGGACGGGAGCTCGGAGCCCGTCACGACCGAGCTCCTCCTGCGCGGGAACGAGGGCGCGCTGCGCGCCCTTGCGCTCGCAACGGTCGCCCTCGCGGCTGCACTCGTCATCATGAGGACGACGTGATACCGATTGCACTCCTCGTAGATGCCCCGCCGGTCCCCGTCGCGGTCACCGTTGCCGCGCCGCGGCGGCCCGTGATCTCCTCGCCCGCGCCGCGCGAGATCTCCTTCGGTCGGATCACCGGCCGGGTGTTCGCCGGGACGACGCGGGTGAACGTGGTCGTCGCCGGGCGGATCAGGGCGTCGAAGTACATCACCGGCCCCGCTCGCTTCTCGTTCGCGGTCCAGCTCCCGCCCCGGATGATCAACGTGAAGGTGGTGGCCGTGAACGCCGCCGGCGACCGGTCGAGCTCGACGGTTCCGAACGTGCGCGGGCTGCCGCTCCCGAGCGAGCCCGGCGTGCTGCGGCCGACGACCGAGGACGGCGTGCTCGCGCGGAAGCTTCGCACCCTGGCACGGAACTTCCCGGGAACGGCGGCGGTCTACGTCCAGGACCTCCAGACCGGCCGCGGCGCCGCGTGGAACGCGCGGGCACGCTTCCCTGCCGCCTCGACGCTGAAGCTGCCGATCGCGATCGAAGTCCTGCGGACGCTCGGCTCCAGGCCCGCTGCTGGATCGTCGCTCGACCGCCTGCTCTGGAGCATGCTCGTCTACTCGTCGAACGAGGCCGCGAACTCGCTGCTCGTCTGGCTCGGCGGCTCCACGAGCAGCGGCGCCTACCGCGTGAACGCCCTCATGAATTCGCTGCGCGTGAGGGACTCGCTCATGTACGGCGGCTACCAGACGGCGATTGCGGCGGCGCGTCCGATCCCGCTCCAGGTGAACGAGCAGCCGGCGTTCGGCGGCGGCAAGTACACGACCGCCTGGGACCTCGCGCGGCTCCACCGCTTCGTGGGCATGGCAGCGCGCGGAATCGGGCCCCTCCCGCGCACGTCCGGAACCTTCGGCAAGAAGGACGCGCGCTACCTCCTGTGGATCCTCGCGCAGGTCGCCGACCACGGAAAGCTCGACCGCTACCTCTCGCCCAGGGCGACCGTGGCGCACAAGGCCGGCTGGATCGGCACCGCCCGCCACGACGCGGGGGTCGTGTACTGGCAGAGCGGCTCGTTCTCCGTCGCGGTCATGACGTGGAACCCGAACGGGGTCGGGTCGAGCTCCGACATCCTCGCCGGGAGAGTCGCCCGCATCGCCCGCGACCACTTCGACCGGCTACGCCGCGCGCAGTCCAGCTCGAGCAGCGCGACGGGACTGACCTAGGATTCAGGGATGACACTCGCTCTCGAGATCGCATTCGCGGCCTCGCTCGGAATCGTTGCCGCCTCCCTCGTCGGCGTCGTCTTCGCGCGGGTTCCGGAGCGGGTGCTCCTAGGCGCGTCTGTCGGCCTGGCCGTCGCGGCGCTCGCCGCGGCCGTGCTCGCCGGAATCGCGATCGTCGAGGGGAACGGGAACGAGGAGGTTCTCATCGTCGCCACCGGGGGCATCCTCATCGCCGCTCTCGCCGAGGCGGGGCTCTTTGCGCTCTCCCGCGGCCTGCAGCGGGTCAGCGACGCGGAGCGGCTCGGGGAGCAGGCCCGCAACCGGATCGACGAGTACCTCGAGCAGCACGCGGAGGAGCGAAAGGTGGAGGTCGAGCGCATGCTCGCGCGGGAGCGCGCGAACACGAGCTACGCGCTCGGCGAGCAGGAGCGCCAGCTCGCGGAGGAGCGACGCGACTCGATCGAGCGGCAGGCCGAACGCGCCCGCGTCGAGCTCGCAGAAGCCGTGGGAAGCGCCCAGGAGCGTCTCGAGAGCCGGCTGACAGGCTGGGCGGCCGACCTCGACCGCGGCCAGCGCGAGCTGGAAGCGCAGCTCGGCCAGCTCGGCCAACGGCAGAAGGAGGCGCTCGTCCAGTACGACGCACGTCTGCGCGCCGACGCAGAGCGGCTCGCCGCAGCGAGCGAGGAGCAGCGCCGCGCCCTCGCGCAGCTCCGCTCGGAGTTCGAGCGCCTGATCACCCAGTTCGTCGAGGAGGGCAGGGCCGAGATCGAGACCCATGCCGCGGAGCGGCGCCGTTCGCTGCACGAGGTCAGCGAACGGCTGCGAGTGCGCGAGCGTGGGCTCCGGGAGCAGATCGAGCGCGAAGAGGTGGAAGCCCGCTCGCGGCTCGCCGTGGGCCTGACCGACGCAGAGCGCCGGCAGCTCGCGCAGCTCGAGAAGGCGCTCGAGCGCGCGGCGTCGCGGCTCTCGGACGACGCCGAGCGGCGCTTCGACGCCCTCATCCGCGAGTCGCGAGAGAAGTCCGCCGAACGGCTCTCACGCGAGCTCGAGAAGTCGATCGAGCAGTTCGTCCGCCAGGCGGAGAACGAGGTGTCCGACCGGATCATCGAGCTCGCCCGCACGACCGCGGACCGCATGGAGCGCCGGCTACGCGACGTCGCCCGCGCCGCGGAAGCCCAGGGCGAGGTGGCGAGCGAGCGCCTTCGGCACGTGCAGGAGCGCCTCGACGCGGCCCTGTCCACCGCGGAAGGCCGCATCGCCGCATTCGAGGACGAGGTCGACCAGCGCCTCGGGTCGAAACTCGAGCTCGTGGACCGCTCTGTGCGCTCGGCCGAGCGCGAATAGCGCGAAACATTGGCCGCTAGTTCCGCTCGTAGCAAACTGTTCGCGGCAGGAATCGTCCACAGAAGAGAGAACGGACGGGACGTGGATCAGTTGACTCTTCTCGACGAACGGGACCAAGACGAAAAGGGCAAAGTGGAGAGCTGGCGCCTCCGCGTCCTCATGGATGCCGGCTACCCGCTGCCTCTGGCCGAACGCCTGGCACAAAGCGGCGCCGATCTCCATCTCGCCGTCGATCTCGTGGGTAGGCGCGGCTGTGCGCCCGAGGTCGCCGCGAGCATCCTTCTCTAGCGGCCCGTAACTCGTCTCCGTCTCGGCACGGTCGCGCGCGGACCGTGAGCTACAGTCGGACCGTGAAGGTCGAGTCGATCGCCTACGGCGACAAGAAGGTCTATGCGGTGTCGGCGTTCAACCGCGGCATCGCCTCCTGGCTCTCGCGCCTGCCCACGGTCTGGGTCGAGGGCGAGGTGACCGAGCTGCGACGCCAGGCCGGGTGGCAGAGCGTCTTCTTCACCCTCAAAGACCTCGAGGACGGCTCGTGCCTGCCCGTCTCGATGCCGCGGGCGACGTTCGACGGCCTCCGCCTCGATCTCGCCGACGGCGACCGCGTGCACGTCTTCGGCCGCCCCGAGATCTTCGAGGCGCGCGGAAGCTTCCGGTTCCGAGCGCTGTCCCTCGAGCCGATCGGGCTCGGCGCCGCGCTCGCCCGCATCGAGCGGCTGAAGAAGACACTGGCAGCCGAGGGCCTGTTCGCAGCGGAGCGCAAGCGCCCGCTGCCGGTCCTCCCGCGCAGGATCGGGCTCCTGACCGGGAACGAGGCCGCGGCGAAACGCGACTTCGTCACCGCCGTGACCGCGCGCTTCCGCGCCGCGCGAATCGTCATCGTGGAGACGTATGTCCAGGGACCGCACGCGCCGGCCGCGATCGTCTCTGCCGTCGCCGAGCTGGCCGCGGCGGCCGAGGTTGACGTCGTCGTCGTCGCCCGCGGGGGCGGCAGCTTCGAGGACCTCCTCCCCTTCAGCGACGAGCGCGTCGTGCGGGCATTCGCGACCTGCCCGGTCCCGATCGTCTCGGCGGTCGGCCACGAGCAGGACACGCCGCTCTGCGACCTCGCAGCCGATGCACGGGCGTCGACGCCGACGGCAGCCGCGCGCCTGGTCGTCCCCGACGAGCGCGAGCTCCGCGCCGACCTCGAACGCCGCCGCACGGCGCTCGGGCGCGATGCCCGGCGCATCGTCGAGCGCGCCCGCCAGAGCCTCGCCGCGGACGCCGCCAGGCTGACGCGGGCCCCGGGCCTTCTGGTCGAGCGCAAGCGGGCGGCCCTCGAAGGGCTGGCCGGCAGCCTGCGTGCGTTGTCTCCCAAAGCAACACTCTCCCGAGGGTACGCCATCGTCCGGACGGACGAGGGCATCGTCCGCTCGGCCGGCTCGGTCGCCGTCGGAGCACGCGTGGAGGTCGAGGTCGCAGAGGGAGCGTTCGGCGCGCGTGTGGAGGACATCCGCCCGTGACCGTCGACGACCTCTCCTTCGAGGAGGCCCGCGCGGAGCTCGAGAAGATCGTCGGCGAGCTCGAGAGCGGACGCGCCGGCCTCGACGATGCCGTCCGCCTCTGGGAGCGCGGCGAGGCCCTCTACCGGCACTGCGTCGGCAAGCTCGATGCCGCGGAGGGGAAGATCGAGGAGCTCGGCCGCCGGGCCGACGCGGTCAAGCCCGAGGCTTGACGCGGCGCCGCGCGCGCGACGCGACGAGCACTTCCTCGAAGTACTCGCCCTTCCGGCGCCCCGTGCGCCGGTTGACGTGGCGAACCAGGCGCTCCTCGAGCCGAAGGCCCGCCTCGGCGAGGATGCCGTCGTAGAGCCCCCGGCGGTCGTTCACGACCACGACGACCTTGCCGCCTGGGCGCAACGCGTCCCTCGCCTGCCGGAGCACAGCGGACACGCCCTCGCAGTAGCCGGCCACACCGCGCCCGATCTCCTCGTCGTCGCGCCGCTCGAGGCCGAGCAGCTCGAACGCGTACACGTGCTGCTCGTGGTAGTCGATCAGGCCCGGATACGGCGGCGAGGTGACGACCAGGTCGACGACCCCTGGAGGCTCGAGCGTGCGGCCGTCGCCGTGCAGGACCGTGCACTCGGTCGAGCGCCGGACGTCCGCGTAGTCGAGGACGCGCGTGACCGCGTCGCGCACGTAGCGGCGCAGGAACTTCTCGGCCTCCTCGACAGGGCGGCAGACGCGCCGGTGCTTGTGGCAGACGTACTCGCCCTGGACCGGCTCGGCCGGGAAATCGAGGTCGAAGTGGCGAGCGAGCCGCGCGGAGCGCGCGGCGCGGGAGAGGACGACGCGCCACAGGTCGGGATACGACGTCTTCTCGATGCGGGCGCGAAACGCGAGCAGCTCGGTGAGAGCGCGCGGGGCGAACCAGCTCGCGAGGTACTCGGAGGGGGCGTCGCCGGCGACGGCCTCGCCCGGCGTCGAGAGCTCAACGACGTCGGCGAGGAGCAGCTCGCGGTCGTACTCGGCGGTCTTCACGCGTGCGAGGAGGCAGTTGAATGCCGAAACGTCGCAGCCGGCCGCCGGCGCGCCGAAGGCATTCGCCTCGACCAGCGTCGTCCCGGAGCCCGAGAACGGATCCCAGACGAGACCGCCCTGGCGGCCGTAGCGTCCGAGGAAGACCTCGACGAGCTGAGGGACGAACTTGCCGAGATAAGGATGGAGCCGGTGGACGTGCTTCGTCCGCTCCCGCTCGGGAAGCTCCGCCTCGGACCACGACAGCTCGAGGTCGATCTCGTCGTAGAGGGCCGCCTGAGTGCGCACGGCATTGACACTTCGCCGCGTTTCGCCCAGGACCTGCCCGCCGTCTATGATCGTCGGCCATGAGCGCACCAGTGGAAGTCCTGCGTCAGGTACCGCTCTTCTCGAATCTCGACGAGAAGGACCTCGACCAGCTCTCGCGCCAGATGCACGAGCGCCGGTTCCCGGAAGGGGCCGAGGTCACGACCGAAGGCGCCACAGGCGCGGGTTTCTTCGTCATCATTGAAGGCAACGCCGACGTCAGCATCGGCGGGGAGCACCGCGCGACGCTCGGGCCCGGCGACCACTTCGGCGAGGTGGCCCTCATCGACGACGGCGTCCGCTCGGCGTCGATCACGGCCGCGACCGACCTCCTCTGCTACGGGCTCACGCCGTGGGAGTTCCGGCCCTTCGTCGAGGACCACCCGCAGGTCGCGTGGGCGCTGCTCGAGACGCTGGCGCGCCGTGCGCGCCAGGCCGACTGAAACTGGCCACCGCCGAGCTCAACGGCACGACCATCGGGTACGACACCGCCGGCAACGGCCCAGCTGTCGTCCTCGTGCACGCAGGGGTCGGCGACCGGCGCCTCTGGGACAACCAGATGGACGCGTTCTCAGCGAACCATCAGGTCGTCCGGCTGGATCTCCGCGGCTTCGGCGAGACTGCGCTCCCCGGCGCGCCGTTCTCGTACCTGGACGACGTGCGCGCCCTTCTCGACCATCTGGGGATCGAGCGCGCCGCGTTGGTCGGGAACTCGTTCGGCGGGCGTGTGACGCTCGACTTCGCACTCGTGTCGCCAGAGCGCACCAACGCGCTCGTCCTCGTCGACTCGGCGCTGAGTGGCTAGGAAGGCTCGGCCTTCCTCGACCGGTTCGACGAGGAAGAGGAGGCCCTGCTCGACGACGGGAGGCTCGACGAGGCGGTCGAGCTCAACCTCCGCACCTGGCTCGACGGGCCCGAGCGCGAGGCTGCTCCCGTCACGCCCGAGGTGCGCGCACGCGTGGCCGAGATGCAGCGCTCGTCGTTCGAGACGCTCGTCGACGCCTACGAGGGCTCGCCCGAGCCCGGGCCGGTCGCCTGGGCCGATCCCGCGGCCGCCACGCGGCTGGCGGACGTCTCCGTGCCTACGCTGGTCGTCGTCGGAACGCTCGACCAGCCCGATTTTCGCGCCATTTCGGCGCGCCTGGCCGCCGAGATCCCGGGCGCCGAGCGCGCCGAACTCGAGACCGCGCACCTCCCCGCCCTCGAGCGACCGGACGAGTTCAACCGGCTCGTGCTCGGCTTCCTGGCACGCGCGGCCGCCTGATCGCCGGGCCTGTCCTATGCTGCCCCGCGAGCAAGGAGGTGTTATGGGATTCCTAGACAAGCTACTGGGCCGCGACAAGGGCGACGACAAGGGCAGCGCCGAGGCACCCGATGCCTTCATCGGCGACGATCGGCACCCCGATCCAGGCGATTCGCCGCTCGACCAGGCCGAGGAGCGGGCGAGCGAAGCCCGCGACGAGCAGGTCGGCATCGAGAACCGGATTCCGCCCGGCACCGGCTAGGCACGACCGAGTGCGGTCCCGACGGCCTCGCCGAGTGCGGCGAGGTCGTCGGCTGCGCCGGCAGGGTCGCCCGAGAGGGCGTGCATCTCCGCACCGGGGAGCTCCTCGAGGACGCGTCCGCCGAAGACGACGCAGCGCACGCCCTCCTCGCGGCAGATCCGCAGGGCGACGCCCGGCGCCTTGCCCTCGCCTGACGTCCTGTCGACGACGCCCTCCCCGGTCACGACCACCGCGGCACCCCGGATCCTCTCCCTGAACCCGAGCGCCTCGAGGACAAGCTCGGCGCCGGGAACGAGCCTGGCACCCAGCACCGCGAGGGCGGCGCCGAGCCCTCCCGCTGCGCCCGCACCGGCGAGATCCGCCGCCGGTCGCAGCTCCTCCATCGCGCCCAGGCGCGCCTCGAGCTCCTCGACCTGCTCGGCCGTCGCTCCTTTCTGGGGGCCGAACGTGCGCGCGGCGCCGCGCTCGCCCAGCAGCGGGTTGGCGACGTCGCAGGCAACGGTGGTCGGAAGCGGTAGCTCGACGAGAACCTCGCGGAGCCCCGCGCCGCCGTCGACGG
Source organism: uncultured Actinomycetes bacterium (assembly GCA_963839745.1). Taxonomy (GTDB): domain Bacteria; phylum Actinomycetota; class Thermoleophilia; order Gaiellales; family Gaiellaceae; genus JAIBJN01. Next base: position 90,806 of record CAWIWC010000017.1, on the reverse strand, counting down.
TCGCGCTGCCTCCGAGCGCGACGAGCAGCTCCCGGGCATGCGGGCCGGCGGCGAGGATCAGCTCGCCGAGCCCCCGACTCGACGCTGCGACCGGGTCGAGCTCGCCGGGCGCGATCCGCGCGAGCCCGATCGTCTGGGCAGCCTCGACGACGGCGCGGCCGTCCGGAAGCACGAGGAAGCGAGCGGCGACGCGCCGGCCGAACGGATCCGAGACTTCGGCCTCGCCCCACTCCCCTCCAAGCGCCGCGTAGAGGACCTCGGCTGTGCCGTCGCCGCCGTCCGCGAGCGGCAGCTCGTCGGCTTCGACGCCCGCCTGCGCGAACCCCCGAGCCAGCGCTCCGGCCGCTTCCCTCGCCGAGAGCACGCCCTTGAGCGCGTTCGGGGCCGCGACGGCGCGCGGACGGCTAGGCGATGCGCTCGACCCGCTCGTCCTCGTCGACTTCGACGTCGGTCATCTCGGGCATCCGCTTCAGCATCGCGAACGTGAAGCCCTCGCGCGCGAGGAAGAGGAAGCCGAGCCCGATGCCCACGGAAGCCTCGATCGCCTGGAGCCCGATCCCGAAGACAATCCCGTGCGCATAGCTCACGCCGTACGAGAGCAGCGCGGCGGCAACCGCGGCCTGGAGCAGACCGACGTTCCCGGGCCAGAACGGAAAGATCATGACGAGGTTCATGATCACGAGGACGAGGGCGGCTTCAGGGAGCGTCGCGTCGATCGAGAAGGCGAGAAACGCCGTGTAGACGGCGAAGAGCTGGGCGACCCAGCCGACCGTCTGGAAGAAGAGCGCTTCAATTGCCGGCCGGGGCCGCCTCAGCACGGTCAGACCGGCCCGGGCCATGTGCAGGACGCGGCGAACGGGCCCGAGCTCCTCGGTCAGCGGCCGGTGATGCCGGCGTGCGAGCGCGAAGCCGGCGAGGAGAAGACCGAGGCCGACCCCGATCACGACCGCGAGCACGGGCGCCGCCCAGTCGGGGATCGGCGCGACGTAGAGCGTGAAGAGGACGAGCGCGACCGCGACGACGACGTCGAACAGCCGGTGCGCGAAGACGGTCCCGACGATGATCGCCCAGGTGCCCGGACGGCGGCGGATGTGCCGCGTGACGACGGCGACGCGCGCAAGCTCCCCGACGCGCCCCGGCAGGGCTGCGTTGGCGAGGAGACCGACACAGAACGCGGAGAACACCGTTCCGGCGCCGAGGCCAGGGAGGCGGGATCGACTGCTTGACGACGATGTACCAGGCGTGCGAGCGGACGACGACCGAGAAGAGGTTGATGAGCACCGCGACGGCGACCCATTCCCATTCGACCGCCCGGAACGCGCGCTCGAGCAGTCCGGAATCGGGCCCGCGCAAGACGGCGAGGGTTACGAAGCCGGCGATGGGGACGAGGACGATGAGAAGACGGACGAGACGAGATTCGGGAATGTGGAGCCTTCTCACGCCGCCGCCCTCACTGCCCCGGACGGCGCCGAGACCCGCTCGTAGATCTCCACGAGGCTGCGGCCGATCCTGTCCCACGAGTACGGCTCGGCAGCCTTGCGCGCGCAGATCCCGTACGCCCGCCGTCGCTCTTCGTCCTGCAGCAGCTCGACCATCGCGGCTGCGAGAGCATCTGCGTCGCCGGGCCGGACGAGGATCCCGGTCTCGTCGTGGTTGGCCACCTGGGCATAGCCCTCGATGTTGGAGGCGACCACGGGCGTCCCGCACGCGAACGCGCGCGTGAGCACCATCCCGAAGCTCTCGCCGCCGAGGGACGGCGCCGCGAGCAGGCTCGCGGCCTGAAGCTCGGACGTGAGCTCCTCCTCGGAGAGCCCGCCGAGCAGGTCGACCCCGTCGAGGGAGAAGCCCTGCCGCCGGGCGAGCCAGCGCACCGAAAGCGGGTCGGCCCCGACGAGGCGCAGCCGAGCCGTGGTCTGCTCGTGGACACGCGGCCAGGCGCGCAGGAGGACCGGCAGGCCCTTGCGCGGCTCGTTGCGGCCGATGAAGACGACGTTGCCGTTGCGCCCACCGGGGTCGACCTCGGGAGGCAGGTCGATCCCGTTCGGGATCACCTCCATCGGGCCGCCGACGTACGGCTCCGCCGCTCGCCGGGCGCTGTCGGAGACGGCGATCCGCTGGTCGATCCGCCTGGCCACCACGCCCCAGAAAACCTTCCCGATCGGATACCAGCCGAGGCGCTCTCCGGCCGAGTGGCACGTCACGACGGTCGGGCAGGGCGCGGTGGCGAGCGCGAACGCGGAGAGAATGGGCGCGAACGGCTCGTGGACGTGGACGACGTCGAAGCGCTCCTCCTCCCAGATCCTTCGCATGCGCACCATCGACTGCGGGCTGAGGATGATGTTGGGGAGCGAGGCGTTGGCCGGGACGATCACCGAGCGGCCCACCGGAAGCACGTAGTCCGGCGGCCGCGTGTGGCGCCCCTGCTTCGGGTGCAGGAGCCGAGTCAGCCGCCCGGGCGGGTCGTGGCCCATGATGATCCGCGCGTCGACGCCGAGTCTCTGCAGCGCCCGAGCCTGGTGGTCGGCGTGTTCCTGCACCCCACCCCAGAAGGACCAGGAGTAGGGGACGACGATCCCCACCTTCATGCTGCAACCCTACCCACGGCGGCAGATTGGGGTGTTTAGACTCGGACCGTGATCAAGCGGGCGAAGCGGCTCGAGCCGATCCGGGGGTTCGGAATCGATCGGGTCGCGGCAGCGGCAGACCAGCCGGCACGGGCGAACGAGCGCTGGCCGGTCCTCCGCATGGAGAACCTCGACACCGACCTGCCGCTGCCGCCCGAGGCCGTGGGCGTGACGGCGAGAAGCCTCGAGACGCCCGAGGCGAACAGCTGGCTCCCGTTCACGGGGGACATCCACCTCCGCAAGGCGATCGCGGCGTTCCTCGCCGGCCGGACCGGGCATCCGTTCGACCCCGAGCGGGAGATCGTCATCACCTGCGGAGGGATGGAGGGTCTCCTGAACTCCCTCCTCGTCACCGTCGACCCCGGCGACGAGGTGATCGTCACCGATCCGACCTACGCGGGGATCGTCAACCGCATCCACCTGGTCGACGGCGTCCCCAAGCTCGTGCCGTTCCTCTTCGACGAGGGCGCATGGCGGCTCGACCGCGACGCGCTCGCCGCCGCCGTGGGCGACTCCACCGCCGGCATGCTCCTCATGAGCCCGTCCATGCCGTCAGGTGGGACCTTCGACGCGGACGACTGGGAGCTCATCTGCGACCTGTGCCGCGATCGCGACCTGTTCCTGATCTACGACTCGGCGATGGAGCGGCTCCTGTTCGACGACAGGCCGCTGATCCACCCGCTGCACCACGACGGGATGGCCGAGCGGACGATCGTCGTGGGGTCGCTCTCGAAGGAGCACCGGATGATCGGCTGGCGCGTCGGGTGGGTCGCCGGGCCGGCCGAGACGATCGAGGACGCCGGATGGGCCCACGTCTACAACACCACCACTCCCGTGGGCCTCGCGCGTGCCGCCGCCGCGGCCGTGCTGCGCGGCCAGCAGGATCACGTCGCGGCGTGCGTCGCCGAGCTGGAGCGCAGACGCGACACGATGCTCGCCGGCCTGCCGGACTGGCCTTTCGTGAGCCCCGGAGGAGGCTGGTCGATGCTCCTCGACGTCTCCGACCTCGGCTTCGACGCGGCCGCGGCCTCCCGGCTTCTCCTCGAGGAGAGCTCGATCGCCGCGACGGCGATGACCGGCTGGGGCGGGCCCGTGGCCGACCGCCACGTCCGCTTCGTTTTCAGCGCCGAGCCGGTCGACCGGCTCGCGACGATCCCCGAGCGGCTCGCCGGCGGCACCCTCGCCGCCGCCGTCGCAGGGCGGAGCTGAGCGTGCCCGAGCACGCCGCGGTCATCGCCGAGCTGAGCCGCGAAGGCCTGGCCGAGCTGCACACGCACCTCGGCGGCTCCGTCGACCCGGCGGTCATGTGGACGCTCGCACACGAGCAGGGGATCGCGCTGCCGATCAAGGACTACTGGGACTTCGTCGAGCTCGTCACGGTCGACCCACACGGCGTCGAAGGGCTGCCCGAGCTCGACGGGATCTACAAGTGGACGGAGCTGATCCAGTCGAGCCCGCTCGCGGTCGAGCGCTCCGTGCACGGCGCCATCGGCGGCGCGTACCGGACGCAGAACATCACGACGCTGGAGCTCCGCTTCAACCCGATGAAGCGCAACCGCGGCGGCGAGCGCGACCTCGACCACATCATCATGGCCGCGTCTCGCGGTCTCGACCGCGCGCGGCTGGAGTACCCCAAGGTGCGTGCAGGCCTGATCCTGATGATGGACCGCACGTTCACGCACGAGCAGAACGCGCGTCATCGTCGAGAAGGCGATCCGCTACTCCGACCGCGGCGTGGTCGGCGTCGACATCGCCGGGCCCCGCCCCGACGGTGGGCGCTATCCGTACCGCGACCTGGCACCGCTCGTCGAGGAGGCACGCGCAGGCGGCCTCGGCGTCACCATCCACGTCGGCGAGGAGGGCGGCCAGCACGGGATCGACGAGATCGGCGAGGTCATCGAGCACCTGCGGCCCGAGCGCATCGGCCACGGCATCCTCGCCGCGGAGGACGAGGAGATCATGCGGCCTTGCGCGAGTCCGAGATCGTGCTCGAGATCTGCCCGAGCTCGAACCTCCTCACCGGCGCGCTGGCCGACGAGGACGCGCTGCGCGACACCGTGCGCACGTTCGCCGACCGCGAGGTGGCGTTCACGATCGCGACGGACGGCCCGGAGATGATGCAGACCCACCTGCGGGACGAACTCGCCTTGCTGCTTCGGATCGGCGCTCTCGGCACGGAGGAAGTCGCGGCGATCAACGACCGAGGGCACTCGGCAGCGTTCGTCCGCGCGCGTCCGCGGCTCGTTTCGGCTCACGACTAGCGCTACGCCGTACGGCGTACGCTCGAAGATCGCCCGGCCGGCCGATAGCCGAATCGGCGGTGCGTTGCCAGGATGGCCGCCATGCTCAGCGTCTACAGCGGAATCCGGTTCACAGAGCGGCAGCGGCAGGTCGTCCGGCTGATCGCAGCGGGGTGCTCGAATGTCGAGATTGCAGAGCGTCTCGGCGTCTCGCCCCGGACCGCGAAGGCTCACTCCGACGTCCTCCGCACCAAGCTCGGTGTCAGCCGGCGACGGCAGATCCCGGCCGCCTTTCGCGAGGCGACCGGGGAGGATCCCCTCGAGAGCCTCGAGGCAGCGCTCGGCGTGCGCGACGACTCCCGCACGTTGGACTGACCGGCCTCGGGGGCTGAGGAGCCCGCGCCTGCGACGGTGGTCGTGGGCGCGGGCCGCCCCTCGGGGACGTCTGGAACGGCCGAAGCGGAGGCGGTAGGCTCCTCTCCCCGACACGGAGGCCGCACCGTGACGGATCGCCGGGACACTGCTCTTCCGCCGCTCTTCCGCCGCCACACGCGCCGGCCTCGGCTCACCGCGCTCCTCGACGAGGCGACCGCGCAGGCGATCCTCGTGACGGCGCCCGCCGGGTACGGGAAGACGACGCTTGCGCGCGAGTGGCTCCAGGGGCGCGCCGACGTCGCCTGGTATCACGCGACGGCGTCGTCGGCTGACGTCGGCGCCTTCTCGGCTGGGCTCGCCGACGTCGTCGAGCCGATCGTTCCCGGCTCGGGTGAGCGCGTACGCCAGCGACTCCGCGTCGGCGACGCCACGGAGCGGCTCGCCCGGCCGCTGGCCGAGCTCCTGGCCGAGGACCTCGAGTCGTGGCCCGAGCACGGGATCGTCGTCCTCGACGACTACCACCTCATGGCCGAGTCCTCGCCGGTCGAGGACTTCCTCGACTGGCTGCTCATGCTCGCCCCAATCCGCGTGCTCGTGACGACGAGGCGCCGCCCCAGCTGGGCGACGGCGCGGCGGTTTCTCTACGACGAGGCCGTCGAGCTCGGGCGCGATCAGCTGGCGATGACCGACGACGAGGCCACGCGCGTCCTGAGCGGGCGCTCCACCGAGTCGATCCGGGCGCTCGTCCGCCAGGCCGAGGGGTGGCCGGCGCTGATCGGCCTCGCGGCCCTGTCGGCCGATCTCGAGTTTCCGGCGGAGAAGGTGTCGGAGTCCCTGTTCCGGTACTTCGCCGAGGAGGTGCTCCGCGGCGAGCCGGACGACGTCCAGCGCTTCATGCTCGCCGCCTCGGTGCCCAGCACGGTCAGCTCGCGTCTGGCTCGGGAAGCGCTGGGCGTCGACGCGCCCGACCCGGTGATCGAGCGCCTCCGAGACGAGGGCCTGCTCCACGAGGTCGACGTGGACGAGCTCCGTTTCCATCCCCTCCTGCGCGACTTCCTGCGGCGCCGGCTCCAGGCCCACGCGCCGGGCGAGTACGACATCCTGGCCGGGAGGGTCATCGACGACGCGGTGGCGCGTGGCCGCTGGGGCGAGGCGTTCGAGCTCGCCGTCGAGTCGGACGACAAGACGCAGGCCGCCGAGATCGCCGGGCAGTCGGCTCGAACGCTTCTGGCCGCCGGCCAGAGCGAGACGCTGGAGAAGTGGCTGGCAGCATGCGGAGCGGCCGGGGTCACCGTTGCGGGAGCCTCGCTCGCGCGGGCCGAGATCCTCATCCGCAAGGGCGAGATGTCCGCAGCAGCCGCGGTCGCAGGCGACACCGCGGCACGGCTGACTGAGGACCACCCCGACTTCGCATGGGCGTGCAACCTCGCCGGCCGCGCTCTCCACTTCACGTCAGAGGAGGAGGCGGCGTTCGAACGCTTCGAAGCAGCTCGGCAGACGCGCGAAGACCGACCAGGACACCAAGGAGGCTCTGTGGGGCCTCGCTGCTTGCAGCGGCCGAGATCGCACCCGAGCACTCGATCATTGGCTTTCTCGATGAGCTGAGATCGGCTACCCGGACGACATCGACGTTCGATTTCGTCTGGCAGTTGGGCGTCGGGCACCAGCGGAACGAGCTGCGTCCGATCTCTCCGGCACCTGGGAGCGATTTCGAAGCCTTCTTGCCCATCGTCGAGCATGCTAAGGATCCGCTTGCAGCAAGTAGTTCCTAGCGGCGCCGCCTCACGTTGCGGTTCTTCGAGGTCGGTACTCCGTGGCGCTGCGATCTTTCTCGACCAGGCGCTTCGGCTGTGCTGTCGAGTACCTGGCTCGACTTCGGATCGGCGCGTGCCTCATCTACATCGGGCGGCCGCCGAGATCGGGCTGCGGCAGTTCGCTCAGAGCACAGCGATCTCTTGACGCGTTCTGAGCGGACTAGCAATTGGCAGCAGGATCCCTACTTCCGCCTTGAAGGCATGAGTGCTGAGGGCCCGCTTACTCGCGAGTCGAGGGCGCGCTCGAGGAAGCCCTCGCCACGCGATCGACGACTGCCGCACCGAGGCGAGCCAGCCGGCCGCTCGGCGTCTTTCTCTCAACGCTGTCGATTATTCGATGCCGCTCGTGGGGAGTCGCACGACGCTCGTCCACCGCTGACAGCGCTCGTGATCACGGCACGCACGGTGTCGAAGATGCCCATTCGCTCGCTCTTGCCGAAGCGATCGCCGACGACGTCGACGAACGCGACTCGTCCAAGGTCAAGCATGCCGTCGGCGCGATCGTTGAGTTGCGGACCGATCCGATTACCTCGACGGTCTGGTATTGGCATACCGTCTGTATCCACCGCTTCTTCGAGTGCCGCACATGACCGATCCGCTGAGGCATGCGATGTTCGTCCGCAGGCGCGCTCAGCGACAGCCGGGACTTCTCGCTCGCGCGACAGTCGGTTGGCATCGATGTCGCCCCGGACCTATCCGATGAGCCACTCGGCATGCTCACGAGGCGGGAGCGCGAGGTCCTCGGCCTCCTACTCTCGAAGGAATGACGAACGCCGAGATCGCGGAACGCCTTTTCATCAGCCCGAGCACGGCGAAGGTGCACGTGCGCCACATTCTCGAGAAACTCGGAGCTCGAAACTCGCCTCGAAGCGGTGACTACGTGCGCAAGCCGCTCTCGCGGCGAAGCGACTAAGCGACGCTAGCGACGGCGCTGAGGCATGAGGCTGGCTTGCCTCTGCGCCTCCAGAGCGAAGTCGGGGCGCAGCTCCAGACAGGTAGGTCTCGCTAGCGCCAGCAAGAATCGCCTCGAACGCCGCGACAACGGTCGTATCGAACTGTGTCCCGGCAGCCTGCGCAAGCCGGAATCGAGCCACTCGACTTGGCATGGCGTCCCGGTATGGGCGACCGGATGTCATGGCGTTGTAGGCATCAGCAACAGCCAGGATGCGCGACACGAAGCGGAATCTGCGCGCCCGGGAGCTCGATCCGGATAGCCGTTCCCATCCATGCGCTCATGGTGGTGTCGCACGACGCGGGCGATTTCGGCGTAGTCATCGACCTTCGCGAGGATCCGTTCGCCGATGACGGAGTGCTCTTCCATCCGGCGCCTCTCCTCAAGTGTCAGCGCGCCAGGCTTCTCAAGCAGTCCGGCCGGAAGACCCACCTTCCCGATGTCGTGGACGAGCCCACAGAGGTGAGCTAGTTGTTGCTGCTCTTCGCTCAGAGCCGAGCCTCTCCGCGATATCTCGCGCGTACACGGCGACGGCGGCGGAGTGCCCGGCCGTGTACTGATCACGGGCGTCGAGGGCGGCGACCAGCGCGGTTGCGAACGATAGGCTCGCCCGCTCAAGACGCTCGTTGGCGACCTGTAGCTGCTCCGTCGTTTCCCTGCTGATGCGCGGTAGAGCCCATGAAGTCGGTGTGCCGCAAGCGCCGGGACGAAGAACAGGATGAGGCCCCACACCGAGAACTGCTGGTAGGCGTAGACGAGCAAGAGAATCACGGGCGAGTACAGCGGCATCGCTCCCAGGAGGACGGGCTTCAGCTGCTTCGCAGGAAGCCAGGAGAAGCTTCCACTGCGCCTGATCGCGACGACAAGGCCGCCAATCACGGCGTCAGCGACGGATTCCGATGAGCACCGCGAGAGTGACTGCAAGGAATAGACGGACGAACGACGATCCGTCGGCAAGTACGAGAGCCGCTGGACGCCAGCGAGGCCAGCTGCGAATCGCCTTCGCAGTGAAGTCCAGGTAGCCCAACGCACGTACGGCGGCGGAAGTGAGCAAGGATGCCAATCGCGCCGACTGCCATGGCAGCGAGTGGCCCAAAGACCACAGCGGCGAAGACGATCGGAAGAACGGAGACCGTCACCTGGGCGTTGGATCCGATGCGAACCGGTCTGCCGCTCAGCGAGCATCGAAATGCCGCCGAGGAGGAGGACGGCGGGCACGGACTCAATGGAGGCGCCGGCGAGGACCAGACCCCGCCGCGAAGCCAGCTGCGATTAGGCAAAGCCCGCAGGCAAATACCGTGATGGGCTGTGGCTTGCGCGCGAGCCGAAGGGCCCGATGCCGTGGCCTAAACGCGATCGAATTCTGAGCGAAGCTACTCAAAGCTCTTGCTTATCCCCCAAAAGGGGTATACGATCGCGGTTCGCCGTCATCCCCTTCCCGAGAGGAGTACTCATGGTCCACTGCAAGACGCGCGCACTGGCACTGCTCGTCATTGCTCGCCTCTCTCGCTTCTCTCGCTGGCTCCGCTAAGGGCTGGTAAACCTCCCGAAGTCTTAGTTTTTCCACAGCCTTCGACATCCCTCCGATGAGGGATTTGTCAACAAGGCTGTGGAAGTTGTGGAAGACCGGGCCGCTTCACCGAGGCCGGTCTTCTGCGCTTTAAGGGCCTGAAAGCGGCTCTACGAGATGAGCCCGCGGCGGAAGCCGATGGCTACCGCGTGCGCTCGGCTGCGGGCCTGGAGCTTGGCCAGCAGGTGACGGACGTGCGACTTCACCGTCTCCTCGGAGAGGAAGAGGCGCTGCCCGATCTCACGGTTTACCAGGCCGTCTGAGATGAGCTGGAGGACCTCGATCTCGCGCATGGTCGGCTCCTGCTCCAGCTCGCGGAGAGGCGGGCTGATCGGAATCACCTCGGCCGCCTGACTGCGCCCGTTCCGACGCGCGGCCACCTCGTCGAAACGACGGGAATGGTCTAGGTAGCGGCTCAAGATGTTCTTGCGCTCCGCGGCGTCCATCGGGCCTGTGATCGGCACCCAAACTTGTGGACAACACCCCAATTCGGGGGAGGAGCAGGGGTTATGCCCCTTCTGGCGGGGTCGGCGCCTAGATGACCGGAGGCTCGTAGACCTCGGGCGCCGGCTGCTGCTCGAAGACCACCTCGAGCTCGCGCGGCTGGATCTTGCCGGCCTTGATGTCCTCGGCCCAGTGGCACGCCGCCCAGTGGTCGCCCTCGAGCTTGCGCAGCTTCGGCTCGTCGTCGCGGCAGCGCGTCTCCTGGACGAAGGGGCACCGTGTGTGGAAACGGCACGCGGCGGGCGGATTCGCCGGGCTCGGGAGGTCGCCGGCGAGGAGGATCGTCTCCCGCTCGCGCTCGACGACCGGGTCGGGGATCGGCACGGCCGAGAGCAGCGTGATCGTGTACGGGTGGAGCGGGTTGTCGTAGAGCTCGTCGGAAGGCGAGATCTCCACGATCTTGCCGAGGTACATGACCGCGATCCGGTCCGAGATGTGCCGGACGACGGCCAGATCGTGCGCGATGAAGAGATAGGTGAGGTCGAAGTCGCGCTGGAGCGTCTCCATCAGGTTCACGATCTGAGCCTGGATGGAGACGTCGAGCGCAGAGACGGGCTCGTCGCAGACGATGAAGTCCGGGTTGAGCGCGAGCGCGCGGGCGAGGCCGATGCGCTGGCGCTGGCCGCCGGAGAACTCGTGGGGGTAGCGGGAGGCGGCATCGGGCGCCAGGCCCACGACATCGAGCAGATCGCGCACGCGCTTGCCCGACTCGCGCCGCTTGGCGATGCCGTGGACGCGGAGGGGCTCACTCACGATCCGCCCCACGCTGTGACGCGGGTTCAGGGACGCGTACGGGTCCTGGAAGATCATCTGCATACGCCGGCGCAGCGGCCGGAGGGGGCCCTCGCCCAGGTGCGTGATGTCCTGCCCGTCGAAGATCACGTGGCCGTCCGTCGGCTCGTACAAGCGCAGGATCGCCCGGCCGAGCGTGGACTTGCCGCAGCCGGACTCGCCGACGAGCCCGAGCGTCTCGCCACGCTGGATGGCGAGGGAGACGTCGTCGACGGCCTTGACGTCGCCGACATGGCGGTCGAGGAGGAGCCCGCTCTTGATCGGGAACCAGACCTTGAGGTTCTGGATGTCGACGAGCGGGCCGCCCACCGGCATCGGTGCGGGGGGCGCCTCAGCCAACCGCGGCCGCCTTCGACTTCTCCCACTCCTCCGCGGGCACGGGGTTGAAGCACGCGACGAAGTGGCCGGGCTCGATCTCGCGCAGAGGCGGCACCTCGCGCGTCGACTCGTCCACGGAGAACCGGCACCGCGGCTCGAACGGGCACGCGCTCGGCGGCCTGAGCATGTCGCGTGGAGCGCCCTCGATCGGCGTCAACGCCTCCTTGCGCCTCGCGTCGAGGCGCGGGATCGACTGGAGCAATCCCAGCGTGTACGGATGGCGCGGGCGCGCGAAGAGCTGGTTCGCAGAAGCCGTCTCCACGAACATGCCCGCGTACATGACGTTCACGCGCTCGCACGATCCGGCGACGACGCCGAGGTCGTGCGTGATGAGCATGAGCGCCGTGTCGCGCTCGGACACGACCTCCTTGAGGAGCTCGAGGATCTGGGCCTGGATCGTCACGTCGAGCGCGGTCGTGGGCTCGTCCGCGATCAGGAGCTTCGGCTCGCAGGCCAGGGCCATGGCGATCATCGCGCGCTGGCGCATCCCGCCCGAGAACTGGTGCGGGTAGTCCTTGAGCCGGATCTCTGGACTGGGGATGCCGACCCGACCGAGGAGGCTCGCGGCGCGCTCGTCCGCCTCTTTCTTGTCCAGGTCGAAGTGGGTCACGAGCGCCTCCCGGATCTGCTTCCCGACCGTCTGCACCGGGTTCAAGCTCGTCATCGGATCCTGGAAGATCATCGCGATGTCGCGGCCCCTGATCTTGCGCAGCTGCTTGTCCTTCAGCTGCAGGAGGTCGCGGCCCTCGAACATCGCCGTTCCACCCGTGACGCGGCCGTTGCGGGCGAGGATCCCGAGGAGGGCGAGCGACGTGACGCTCTTGCCGCATCCCGACTCGCCGACAATCCCCAGCGTCTCTCCCGGCGCGACGTCGAATGTGATGCCGTTGACGGCGTAGACCGTGCCCCGGGAGGTCGTGAACTCGACCCGGAGGTCGTCGACGGTGAGAAGCGGCTCCCTAGCCACGTCCACGCAACTTCGGGTCGAGGGCCTCGCGGAGGCCGTCGCCGATCAGGTTGAACCCGAGCACGGAGACGACGATCGCCACGCCCGGGATGATGGCCAGATGGGGCGCCGTCTGCAGGTAGCGCACCGTCCCGGTCAGCATCGTCCCCCACTCCGGCGTCGCCGGATCCTGCGGCCCGAGGCCGAGGAAGCCCAGCCCGGCGACGTCGATGATCGCGGTTGCCATGGCGAGGGTTCCCTGCACGATCACGGGCGAGATCGAGTTCGGGAGGATGTGGCTGGCGAGGATCGAGCGCCTCGGCACCCCGACGGACCGCGCGGCCAGGATGAAATCGTTCTCCTTTTGGGCGAGGATCGACCCTCGTAAGAGGCGCGCGAAGATGGGGATGTTCACCGCCCCCACCGCGATCATGATCTGCGTCAACCCCGGCCCGAGCACCGCGACGATCCCGATGGCCAGGAGCAGGCCCGGGATCGAGAGCATGATGTCCATCAGGCGCATGATCACGGAGTCCACGGCGCCGCCGAAGTAGCCCGCGATCGCGCCGAGGATGAGGCCGAAGGACAGGCCGACGCTTACGGCGACGATGCCGATCAGCAGCGAGTAGCGCGCGCCGTAGACGATGCGCGAGAACTCGTCGCGGCCGAGCTCGTCGAGCCCGAACCAGTTCTCCGCCGTCGGCCCCGGGCAGCAGCGGCCGCCGAGGGCGGCGAGGTCCTGCGCGCGCGGGTCATGGGGCGCGATGAGCGGTGCGAAGATCGCGATCGTGACGAACATGCCGACGAGGCAGAACCCGACGATGGCGCCGGGGTTCCTTCGCAGCCGCGCCCAGGCCTCTCTCCAGAGCCCGCTGGGCGGCGCGTCCTGTTCGAGCCGTCGCCCTTCGAACTCGACGACGCTCACGGGCCCACCGGCCCGGGAGCGTGTGCGGGAGCGAGCCAGAGGCGAGCGACGCTCACGAGTACCGGATCCTCGGATTGATGAAGGCGTACGACACGTCCACGACGAGGTTCACGAGGACGAAGATGATGGCGATGAAGAGGATCCCGCCCTGGAGCACGGGGTAGTTACGGGCCGCGATCGCGTCGACCAGCCAGCTGCCGAGCCCGGGCCACGCGAAGACGGTCTCCGTCAACACGGCGCCCGACAGGAGCAGTCCCGTCTGGAGGCCGATGATTGTCGAGATCGGCAGCAGCGCATTGCGCAGAATGTGCCGACGGTCGACGGCGCTCGGCGAGACGCCCTTGGCGCGGGCGGTGCGGACGTAGTCTTCGTTCTGCACGTCGAGGACGGAGGCCCGGGTGATGCGCGTGATCACGGCCAACGGGATCGTCCCGAGGGCGATCGCGGGCAGGATCAAATGCTTGATCGCATCGACGAACGCCTCCCAGTTGAGCGTGACGATCGCGTCGAGGATGTAGAAGTTCGTCGGGTGCTCGGCCGCGATGAGCACGTCCGTTCGGCCCACCGAGGGTAACCACCCCAGCTTCACCGCGAAGATGTACTTGAGGATGATGGCTAGGAAGAAGACTGGGATCGAGATCCCAATCAGTGAGACCACAAGGCTCGTGTGGTCCAACCACCCCCCGTACTTCTTGGCCGCGAGGAAGCCGAGCGGGAGCCCGAAGATGATCGAGAAGAGCATTGCGCCGACCGCGAGCTCGATCGTCGCGGGGAGGCGCTCCTTGAACTCGTCCGTGATCGCGCGCCGCGAGGTGACGCTGTTGCCGAAGTCGCGGTCGATGAACGTCTGCTGGAAGTAGCGGAAGTACTGCTCGTGGATGGGCTCGTTGAGCCCGTACTGCCGCTCGATCGCCGCCCGCTGCTCGGCGGTCGCCCGCTCGCCCAGGAGTGCGTCGGCGGGACTACCGGGGAGGGCCCTGATCCATAAGAACACCAGGATCGAGAGGCCGAGCAGGATGGGGACCAAAAGCAGGAGCCGGCGGACAACGAATTTCAGCATTTCGTCGTCCGCCGGCTCGCTGATTCATTCAGGCTCGCAGCTACTCCACGAAGGAGACGGTTGCGAAGCTCTCGTTGGTCGTGGGACTTGGTTGGAAGCCCTGCACGTTGGCGGCGAACGCCAGCGCCGGGCTCGAGTGCGCGTACGGAACACCAGGAATCCAGTCGGAGATCAGCTGGTTCGCTTCCTGATACATCCCGACACGGGTTGCCTGGTCGGTCTCGGCCTCGGCCGCGGCGAGGAGATCGTGGATCTCCTGGTTCGGCGCCTTGATGGTGCCGAACTGTGCGCCGGGCGTCTGGAAGAACGTGCCGACGAAGTTGTCGGCATCGCCGTAGTCACCCGTCCAGCCGAGCAGGAAGACGGGCAGCTTGCCCTCGTTGGCCAGGCCGAGGTAATCGGGAGACCAGGGCGCGCTGTGAGGCACGACCTCGAACCCGGACTCGTTCAGGCTGGCAGCGAAGGCCTCGAAGTTCCGCTTCGGATCCGGCATATAGGGCCGGGAAACGTCGGTCGGGTACCAGAAGTCGATCTTCACGGGAAGCGTGTAGCCCGCGTCCTCGAGGATCTGCTTCGACTTCTCGGGGTCGAACTCGTACTCGGTCACCGAGTCGGCGTAGCCCTCGACCTCGGGCGGCATGAACTGATGCGCCACCTCGGCGCGGCCCGCGTAGAAGTTGTCCACGACGGCCTGCCTGTCGAGGCCGTGGGCGAGCGCCTGCCGCACGGCGATGTCGTCGAGCGGCGGGGTGCCCACATTGATGCCCACGTAGGCCACGTTGAACGGCGGCCTGTCGATGACCTGCAGGTTCGAGTCGGCGGCGATGGTCTCGATGTCCTGGGGCTCGACGAGGTCGTAGCCCTGGATGTCGCCGGCCTGCAGCGCCTGGAGACGTGCGGCGTTGTCGGCGATCGGCCGGAAGATGACCGAGTCGAGCAGGGCGGTCTCGCCCCAGTAGTCATCGTTGCGGACGATCGTCAGGCTGTCGCCACGGGTCCAGGACTCGAACTTGAACGGGCCCGTCCCGATCGGGTGCTCCGTTCCGAATGTGCCCTCCGGCTGGAAGACGCCGTCGGCGTCGACGGTGCCGGCGTCGGCCTCGAACTCGGTCAGGGCCGCCGGGCTGGCGATCGCGAACGACGTTTGCGCCAGGGCCGGGATGAACGTCGCCGACGGCTTCGTCAGGTTGATGACGGCCGTCGTCTCGTCGGTGGCCTCACAGCTCTCGTAGAGGCTCTCGGCGGGGGCGTCCGGATTGTCCTGCGTGGCGAACCCGCCGAAGACGACCTGCCAGTAGTAGGACGCGCTCGGGTTCTGGAACGGACCCTTGAAGTTGTACCAGCGGTCGAAGTTGAAGCAGACCGCCTCGGCGTTGAACGGCTCACCGTCGTGGAACGTCACGCCCTCACGGAGCGTGAATGTCCACTCGGTGCCGTCCTCGTTCGGCTCCCAGCTCTCAGCGAGACCCGCGACGGGTTCGGTGGTTCCCGGCTCGAGCGAGACGAGCGTCTCGAAGATCTGCTGAATGACGCGGAGCGACTCGCCGTCGGAGACGAGCGCGCCGTCGAGCGCGACCGGATCCGCAGCGCCCGCAAAGACGAGCGTGCCGCCCGCCGCGGCGTCACCCTCCTCTTCCGTTGCGGCGCCTGTGTCGGAAGGCTCGGCCTCGTCGTCATCGCCGCCGCAACCCGCAAGACCTAGCGCGAGCAGCAACGTGACGAGCAGCAGGAGGAGCCTAAATGGCTTTCCCCTCACATCCTCTCCTTTTCTCCGGTTGAGCCCACCCCGCGCGAGGCGGGGAGGGGAGTATCCAACGGCTTGGACGAGTCGGCAAGTCCCCTTGTTAGCGGGCACCCGATAACACCGCCGTTCGCCGCGCTCGAGAATTTAGAGATGCCATCTCCGTTCTTCTCGTGCGGAGAAGTATCGTACGAAGACCGGCGTTCCGTCCAGCCGGATTCAGTGGAGCTGGAGCTCGGTCGCGTCGCGCCCGAGCTGCGCGTCGGGGGCGTACCGGCGGGCGTCCGCCAGCAGCTCGTCCTCGTCTTGCAGCCGCGGGTTGAGGTGCACGAGCGTCAACCGCCGTGCGCCGGCCTCCTGCGCGACGCGGCCGGCCTCGGCGGCGGTCGCATCCCCCTCGCTCGCCACCGGCCGGTCGGACGTCGACCACGCCTCGTGGAGGAGATGCGCCACGTTCCGCGCAAGCTCGATGCTTCCGGGGTCGTAGGCGGTGTCGGTCACGAGCGCGAGCGCGTCACCGACGCGCAGGCCGGCGGTCGGCGCCCAGTGCAGTGGCTGGGCGCGGGTCGTCAGCGCGAAGCCCCCGACGGTCTGAGACCCCGGCGCCAGCTCGCGGATCTCGCCGAGCTCGTCCGCCTCGAAGGGCGAAATCGGCGAGCGGAGCAACGGGTCGAGCAGGTCGGCGCTCGACGCGCCGTAGAGCCAGGCCCCAGGCGCCCATAGCTCCGGCTTCACCGCGAGCGCCGGAACGTACGCGAGACCGCAGGTGTGATCCAGATGGAAGTGCGTAAGGACGATGTCGAGCGTCCGGACGCCGTCGAGCCGTGCCGGCTCGTTCACGAGGCGCTGAAGCCCCGTCCCGGCGTCGAGAACGAGCGCGCGCTCGCCGTCGCGGACGAGGACGCAGGCGGTCTCCCGCGCCTCTGTCGGAATCCACCCGCCACTGCCGAGAAGCCAGGCCCTCAGGCCGTGAAGTCTAGAAACAACCACCCGTCAACTAGGGCGGTGAACCAACCACCGGGGGATGGATCAAGCGAGCCTCTGTGCCCGATACTCGAAACAGGTCTGCCGGCCGGCCCCGTTGCGGCGGGGGCATTGGCCGGCGACAAGACGGGGCGGGACCCCATGCGGTGGGTTCCGCCCCGCCGCTTCTCCGAAAGACCGACACGCGCGCCGGCCGACGGAGAGCGGCTGCCCTCGTTCAGACCTGGATCGTGGCCCGGCTAGGCCGCGACAGACGTGAGCTCGCGCAGGGCCGCGAGGCGCTGGAGCGCCTGGCCCTCGAGCTGACGGACGCGCTCGCGGGTGAGCCCGAGCTCGGCGCCGATCGCCTCGAGCGTCCAGGGGTCGCCCTCGAAGCCGAAGCGCAGCTCGAGGATGCGCCGCTCGCGCTCGGGGAGCGCGTCGAGCGCCTTGCGCACGCCCTGCTTGCGCAGCGACTCCTCGGCCTCCTCGAACGGGTCGGCGGCCTCGCGGTCGGCGAAGAGATCGCCCAGCTCGCCCTCGTCGTCGGAGCCGACGCTCTGGTTGAGCGAGACGGACGCCTGCGCGGCCGAGAGCGCCTCCTCGACGTGCTGGACCGGCAGGCCGGTGGCCTCCGCAAGCTCCTGCCGCGTGGCGTCGCGGCCGAGCTCGACCTCGAGCCGGCGCGCGGCCCGGCCGAGCTTCTGCTGGCGCTCGACGACGTGGACGGGAACGCGGATCGTGCGCGCGTTGTTGGCGACGGCGCGCTGCACCGACTGGCGGATCCACCAGGTCGCGTAGGTGGAGAACTTGAACCCGCGGCGCCAGTCGAACTTCTCGACGGCGCGGTTGAGCCCGAGCGTGCCCTCCTGGATCAGGTCCAGGAACGGGACGCCGAGGCCGCGGTAGCCCTTGGCGATGGAGACGACGAGCCGGAGGTTCGACTCGATCATGCGCCGCTTCGCGATGAGGTTGCCCTTCTCGATCTCCTTCGCGAGCGTGACCTCCTCGGCGGCGGTCAGAAGCTTGTGGCGACCGACGTCGGCCAGGAAGAGCTGCAGGCTGTCTCCGGCCCCGTGTACGGGGTCGGCCGGCGCGACGACCGCCTCCTCGGCGGGAGCGCCAATTTCCAGACCGATGGTCTCGAGCTCGTGCGTGACCTCCGCGACTTCCTCGTCGCCGAGGTCGAGCTCGAGGGCGAGCGCCTCGATCTCGGCAGGCTCGACGTAGCCGCGCTCTTCAGCAGCCTCGAGGAGGTGGCGGCCCGCCTGGGTGTCAAGAGCTTCGTTCACGGTGTTCTGGCTCAACTGTTTCTGCTCGTCCTTTCGCTAAACGAGGGCAGGGCGGATTGCGCGGCAGGGTGGGATTTCTGCGGCTCCACCCGAAACAACGTTCTCACTCTACGACTCATTCCCTCGTCGGCCTACCCACAGACGGGTGTCTTAACCGCGCGTTAATGGAGCATTCGTGCGGCTTGTTGCGGAATTAAGACGCGGCCGGGGCCGAAGTGTTGGCGGTTTCGGCCTCCTGGGCGCCGTTTTCAGCCTCGGTGCTGGGCTCGCGCGGTGCGGTCGCCCACTCCTCGTCGAACTCGACGCGCCACTTCCCGTCTTCCTCGCCCTGCTCGAGCTTGAGCTTGGCGCTGAAGCTTCCGGCCCGAGCGGCCGCGGAAGCCCGGCACCGCCTTTTCGGTGCGCCGCTTCTCCATCAGCTCCTTGACCACGCTGACGGGAAGGATCTTGTTCGCCTTCTTCTTCCAGATGACGAAGCCGCAGCCCGGGTCGTCCTTCGACCAGCACGAGTAGCCCTTGCGGTTCTCGATCACGTCCCGGCCGCAGACCGGGCACGGGCCGAGGTTCGCCCGCTCGATCTTCACGCCCTTGAGCTTGTCGAGCTCCTGGACGGTGTCGGTCGTGAACTTGACGATGTCGGACATGAAGGCCGGGCGCGTGTCGTCGCCTTGCTCGATCAGCGAGAGCCTGTGCTCCCAGCTTCCGGTCAGCTCGGCGGACGTCAGCGGGTGCTCGCCCAGGAGCGAGATGACCTGGACGCCCTTCTCGGTCGCGATCAGGGCACGCCCCTCGCGCTCGATGTACCCGACCTGAAGCAGCCGCTCGATGATCGACGCGCGTGTAGCCGGGGTGCCGATGCCGGAGTCCTTCATGGCCTCGCGGAGGTCGGCGTCCTGGATGTCCTTGCCGGCAGTCTCCATCGCGCCGAGCAGCGAAGCCTCGGTGAAGCGCCGCGGCGGCTGCGTCTCCTTGCGGAGCGAATCGACCGAGCGCGTCTCGACCTCCTCGCCCTGCTCGAGCTTCGGGAGGAGCTGGTCGCCGCCGGAGTCGTCCTCGCCCTTGTCCGCCTGCGACTCCTCGCCGTAGACGGCCTTCCAGCCGG
The DNA here is from genome assembly GCA_963839745.1 of uncultured Actinomycetes bacterium. GTDB lineage: Bacteria > Actinomycetota > Thermoleophilia > Gaiellales > Gaiellaceae > JAIBJN01. Next base: position 71,528 of record CAWIWC010000017.1, on the reverse strand, counting down.
CCTCGATCAGGATCCGGCCGGACGTGCGGAAGACGTGCTCGGCGACGGTGGTCTCGATCCGCGTGCGCTCGAAGATCGCGTCGGGATGGAAGATCGCGAGGAAGCGCTTGGCGACGAGGTCGTAGATGCGGCTCTCGTCGGGCCCCATCTTCGAGAGGTTGTGCTCGGAGCGCGTCGGGATGATCGCGTGGTGGTCCTCGACGCGCTTGTCGTTGACGACGCGGCCGAGCGGAAGCTTGTCCATGCGCGTGACGAACGCGGCGCCCTTCGCGTAGCGCTCGCTCCGGCCCACGTGCGCCGCGGTCGGCTTGATCTCGCCGATCATGTCGCTCGTCAGGAAGCGCGAGTTGGTGCGCGGGTAGGTGATCGCCTTGTGCTCCTCGTAGAGCTTCTGGGCGGCGCCGAGCGTCCGCCTGGCCGAGAAGCCGAAGAGCGTGTTGGCGTGGCGCTGGAGCGACGTGAGGTCGTAGAGGAGCTGCGGCGACTCCTTCTCCTCCTTCTTCTCCAGCTTCGTGATCGTCCCCGGCTGCCCGGTGGTGTCCTTGACGATCGCGGCGGCCTCGTCCTCCTTGATCCGCTTGCCGCCGAGGTAGCGGCCGCTGTAGAGCCGCTCGCCCGTGGCGGCGAAGCGCGCCTCGACGAGCCAGTACGGCTCCGGGACGAACGCGCGGATCTCGAGCTCGCGGCGGACGACGAGCGCGAGCGTCGGCGTCTGCACGCGGCCGAGCGAGACGGCGCCGTCGAAGGCAGCCCGCAGCCGGATGGACGCGGCGCGGGTGGCGTTCATGCCGACGAGCCAGTCGGCCTCGGAGCGGGAGCGCGCGGCCTCCTCCAGGAGGCGCATCTCCTCGCCCTCGCGCAGGGTCGCGAAGGCCTCCTCGATCGCCTTCTTCGTCATCGAGCTGAGCCAGAGCCGCTTGATCGGCTTGTGCACGCCGGAGGTCTCGAGCAGGTACGCGAAGATGAGCTCGCCCTCACGCCCGGCGTCGCAGGCGTTGACGATGAGGTCGACCTCCTTGTCCTTCATCAGCTTGTGAACGGCCGAGAGCTGCTTCTTGGCCCGGTCGTCGTTGGGCAGGAGCTTGAACTGCTGCGGGACGATCGGGAGATCGGCGAAGCGCCACTTCTTGAGCTTCTCGTCGTACTCCTCCGGGGCTGCCAGACCGACCAGATGGCCGATCGCCCACGTGATCACGTAGCCGTCGCCCTCGAGGTGCGTCTTGTCCTTGCTCTGCTTGAAGGTGCCCGGCAGCGCGCCCGCGAGGTCGCGGCCGACGGAGGGTTTCTCAGCGATTACAAGCGTCTTCGACACTCAGATCACGTTAGCAACGCGCTAAACGGCAAGAATGGACGTGGACTTGAGACCTCTCCTGGCCATCGACGGCGACAACCTCGCCCATCGAGCCTTCCACGCGCTGCCCTCGTCGATCAAGGACGGGGCGGGGAACCAGGCGAACATGCTGGTCGGCTTCGCCAACATGCTCCTGCGGGCGTGGGAGGACGAGGAACCGCGCACGGTCTTCGTGGGATTCGACTCCATAGGGGTTCCCACCTACCGGAGCGCGCTTCTTCCCGAATATCAGTCCGGCCGCGATTTCCCGCCCGTGCTCACCTCGCAGCTCGACAAGCTGCCCGAGCTTGTGGGCACGCTCGGCTTCCAGTGGGCGAAGGCCGACGGCTACGAGGCCGACGACTTCCTCGGCGTCGCAGTGCGGGAGGAGGAGGCACGCGGGGGCAAGACCCTCGTCTTCACGAACGACCGCGACCTCTACCAGCTCGCCAGCAAGCACACCACCATCCTGCGCCCCAAGCCCGGACAGCGGGAGCTCGTACGCGTCGGGCCCAAGGAGGTGAAGGAGATCTACGGCGTCGCGCCGGAGCTCGTGCCGGACTTCGTCGCCCTCCGGGGCGATCCCTCCGACCGGATCCCCGGCGCGAAGGGCATCGGCCCCGGCCGCGCCGCAAGCCTCCTCGCCAAGTACGGCTCGCTGGAAGCCTGCCTCGAGGCCGGAGGTTTCCCCGACCAGGCCGACGCGCTGCGCGACTACCTGAAGATCACGACGCTCCAGGCCGACGCCAAGGTCCCGGACATGCCGGACACGGACCCCGACTGGGAGGCGGGAAGCGCGCTCGCCGAGTCGTGGGGGCTCGCGAACCTCGCCAAGCGCATGCGCGAGCGGGCCGAGGCGTGAGCGACGTCCGCCCGATCAACTGCGCCGACTACGAGCGGCTCGCCGAGGAGCGCGCCGAGCCCGGGTACTGGGGCTACGTCGTCGGCGGGGCGGGCGACGAGGTCACTCTGCAGGAGAACCGCGCGGCGTACGGCCGCGTGCTCCTGCGGCCGCGGATGCTCGTGGACGTCAGCGCCGTGAGCACCGCGACGACCGTGCTCGGAACCGAGATCGCCATGCCGCTCATGGTCGCCCCCACCTCGCTCCAGCGCGTCGCGCACCCCGACGGCGAGCCCGCGCTGGCGCGGGCGGCTGCGTCCGCGGGGACGATCTACACGCTCTCGAGCCTCGGCAGCGTTCGCCCTGCCGAGCTCGCCGAGGGCGCGCCCGAGGCCAAGCGGTGGTTCCAGCTCTACTGGTCGCGCGACCGCGACTTCACGCGCGACCTCGTCGCCGAGGCAGCCGAAAACGGCTTCGGCGCGATCGTCCTCACCGTCGACCTCCCGACGGCCGGGCCGCGCGAGCGCGACCTGCGGAGCGGCTTCAGCCTCCCGGAAGGCCTCCCGATGCCGAACCTCCCGCGGACGCTCGTGGGGAGCGACTACTTCCACGACACGCTCGGCGAGATCGTGGACACGAGCCTCACGTGGCGTGACCTCGAGTGGCTGCGCTCCGAGTGCGACCTCCCGCTCGTCGTCAAAGGGGTCCTCACCGCAGAGGACGCGTCGCTCGCCGTCGAGCACGGCGCCGCCGGGCTCGTCGTCTCGAACCACGGCGGCCGGCAGCTCGACGGCGTGCCCGCGACGCTGGAAGTCCTGCCGGAGGTCGCCGAGGCCGTCGGCGGCCGCGCCGAGGTCTACCTCGACGGCGGCATCCGGCGCGGCACGGACGTCGCCAAGGCGCTCGCACTCGGCGCGCAAGCAGTGTTCATCGGCCGTCCGGCGCTCTGGGGGCTCGCGGCGGCCGGAGAAGAAGGCGCGCGCCACGTCCTGGAGATCCTGCGCGACGAGATCCGGCTCGCGCAGCTCCTCCTGGGCTGCCCGAGCCCCGCCGACATCGGGCCGGCGCACGTTCGCGCCCGCGCGTGACCGGGCAGGCTTCGGACGTGGAGCGGGTCGCCCTCGTCACCGGCGCCTCGACAGGGATCGGCCTCGCGGTCGCGCGACGCCTCAGAGACGACGGCTATACGCTCGGCTTCCACACGAAGGACGAGGGCGCGGAGTCCAAGGCGCGCTTCGAGGAGGTTGCCGGAGCGGATGGGATCTGGGTTCCGGCCGACTTCACGGATCCCGCGGCTCCGGCGCGCATCGTGGACGAGGTCGTCCGGGGCCTCGGCCGCCTCGACGTCCTCGTCAACAACGCGGGGATCTCGCTCGCCAAGCCGGCCCTCGAGTTGACCGCGGAGGACTTCGACGCGGTCTTCGCCGTCGACGTCAAGGCCGCGTTCCTGCTCTCGGTCGCCGCCGCCGAGCCCATGCGACGGCAGGGAAAGGGCTCGATCGTCAACGTGACGAGCGTCCACGAGCACGTCCCGCGGCCCGGGCTCGCGCTCTACTCGGCGGCCAAGGCCGCGCTCGGGATGCTGACGCGCGCGCTGGCGGTCGAGCTCGCGCCCGAGATCCGCGTGAACGCCGTGGCACCGGGCGCCATCGCGACCGAACGCAACGTCGAGGCGGACAGCCTGAGCCCCGAGATCCCGCTCGGCCGCCCCGGCACGCCGGAGGAAGTCGCCGCGGTCGTGTCGTTTCTCGCCGGCGACGAGGCCGCCTACGTGAGCGGGGCGAGCTACCTCGCGGACGGCGCACTCGTCCAGCAGGTCGTCTCCCGGCCGGCGAGTTGAGACCGGTCGTCAGCCACCCGGCCTTCGCCGCGCTCCACCCCACGGGCGGGCACCCCGAGCGCGCGGAGAGGATCGCCGTTCTCCTCGACGCCTTCCCGGACTTCGTGGAGGCGCAGCCCGCAACCGTCGACCAGGTCGCCATGGTCCACGAGCGCGACTACGTCGAGGCGATTCGGGTCGTTTCGGAGAGCGGCAGGCCCACCATGCTCGACGCCGACACGCTCTGCACCGAAACGACCTACGAGGCCGCGCTCCTCGCCGCTGGAGCCGCCATCCAGGCGGTCGAGCTCGGTGGCTTCTCGCTGGCGCGGCCGCCCGGTCACCATGCCCTGCCCGGTCGGGCAATGGGCTTCTGCATCTTCAACAACGTCGCCGTGGCCGCCCGCCACGCGCAGCGGGAGCTCGGGCTCGCGCGTGTCGCCATCCTCGACTGGGACGTCCACCACGGGAACGGCACGCAGGACACCTTCTGGGACGATGCGACGGTCTTCTTCGCTTCGCTCCACCAGTGGCCCTTCTACCCAGGCTCGGGCGGGCCCGGGGAGGGCAACGAGACGACGCTCAACGTGCCGCTCGGAGCAGGCGCAGGCGATGACGAGATCGTGACCGCCGCACAGCAAATCGTCGTCCCCGCCATGCGGGCCTTCGAGCCCGACCTCGTTCTCGTCTCGGCCGGGTTCGACGCCGCGGCCGGAGACCCGATCGGCGGGCTCGAGGTCACCGCGGAGGGCTTCGCGGCCCTGGCCGCGCTGACGCTGACGGTGTGCGAGCGGGTAGCGTTTGTGCTCGAAGGCGGGTACAACACCCAGACCCTGCCAGGGCTCGTGGGCTCAGTCCTCGCCGCCGCCTGAGATGGACGTCACCACAGACACCTTCGAAGCCGACGTCATCGAGCAATCGAAGACCCTGCCCGTCGTCGTCGACTTCTGGGCGGACTGGTGCGGCCCGTGCAAGACGTTGACGCCGGTGCTGGAAAAGGCGATCGGCGAGCGCGACGGGGAGATCGCCCTCGTCAAGGTCGACACCGATGCGAACCCCGACCTGGCGATGCGCTACGACGTCAGGGGCATCCCCAACGTCAAGGCCTTCCGCGACGGCCAGGTGGTGGACGAGTTCGTCGGCGCGGTCTCGCCCACCGCGATCGACGCCTTCCTCGACAAGCTCACCGGCCCCCGCCCTTCCGAGCGCCTGCTCGAGGAGCTCAAGGCGTCGGGCGAGTTCCCCGAGGTCCTCGGCCCGCTCGCCGAGGAGGACTACGAGCGCGTGCTCGAGACCCTGCTCGGCCGCCTCGGCGGCGCCGACCCCGACGAGCGCGAGCGGATCCGGGAGATCATGGTCGCGCTCTTCGGCGAGCTCGGCCCGGAGCATCCCCTCACGACCCTCTACAGGCGCCGCCTGGCAACCGCCCTCTACTGATGGAGACGACCATGACCACACGGGCTCCGCGAGAGGACGAGGCTCGGGCGATCACCGATCTCGTGATCGCGTGCGACATCGACGAGTTCGGCGCCCCCGACTTCGAGCTCGACGATCTCCTCACCGACTGGCACATGCCCGGTTTCGACCTCGAGAAGGACGCGAGGGTGGTCGTCGAAGGCGACACGCTCGTTGCCTACGCCGCGTTCATCCGCAACGACTACGTGGACGTCTACGTCCACCCCGAGCACCGCGACAAGGGCATCGGCGAGACGCTCCTCGAATGGTCGGAGCAGCGCGCGCTCGAGCGTGCGGCGCCCGGTCAGGAGTTCCGGCTCGGCCAGGTCATCACCTCGATCGACGAGCGCGGCGCCAACCTGCTCGGCACGCGCGGCTACGAGCCGGTGCGCACGTACTGGCGCATGACGATGCCGATCGGCGATTCTCCGACGCCTCCTGCCTGGCCCGAAGGCATCAGGGTGCGCACGTTCGACCAGGAGCGCGACTCACGCGCCGTGTACAGGCTCGTCCAGGACGCGTTCGCCGACAACGACCGCCACAAGGCCGAGTCCTTCGAGGAGTGGCAGGCGTTCATGATCGACCGCGAGGCCTTCGAGCCGGGGCTCTGGTTCATCGCGGAGGTCAACGGCGAGATCGTCGGTTGCGTCCTGTGCCCGAACTACGAGGAGGAAGGGTGGATCCGGCAGCTCGCCGTCGCACGGCACTGGCGACGCCGTGGCCTCGGCACCGCGCTCTTCCGCCAGGCGATGACGGAGTTCCGCCGGCGCGGCCGCAAGGAGATCGGCCTCGTGGTCGACTCGTGGAACCGCACCGGCGCGAAGGAGCTCTACGAGCGTGCCGGCATGAGCGTCGCGCGCGAGCACACGCGCTTCGAGAAGACCCTCAGGGCGCCGGCCTAGTAGGAGGGTTTGACGAAATACGGTGCCGGCGCGCTGCTCGCCCGACGCGTCCTGCGCCTGCCTCGGAACGACGCCCCCGCGCGAGCACCATTCCGCCAAACCCTCCTAGCCGAAGGCCGGATAGGAGCCGAACACGCGCAGCTCGCGCGTCAGGCCGCGCACCTCGGCCAGGGTCTCGTTGGCGAGCGCGTCGAGCGGGTGGCCGGCGAGGACGGCGTCGAAGCGGTAGCGCCAGGGCGTGCGCGGAATCGGGCGCGAGACGAGCTGGACGAGGTCGAGCTTGTGCCGCCCGAAGGGCTCGATCGCGCGGTGGAGGGCGCCCGGCTCGTGGTCGGTGACGAACGAGAACGCCGTTCGCCACGCGTCGCTTCCACGGTCGAGGCGCGTGTAGGGCGCGACGGCCACGAAGCGCGTGTACGCCTCCGGGTGGTCGCCCACATCTGACGCGATCACGCTGAGGCCGTACGTGGCGGCGGCGCGGTCGCTCGCGATGGCGGCCTCCGAGGGATCGCCCTTCTCGGAGACCTCGTGCGCCGCGTCGCCGGTGGTCGCGGCCGCGATCGCGGTTGCCCACCGCATCTGGGCGAGCAGCTGACGGCACTGGTCGAGCGCCACGGGATGCGAGCGGACGACGCGGATCTCCTCCAGCGGGACGACGGCCGGGCCGACGAGCGAGTGGCGGATCGGGAGGATCGTCTCGCCGGTGATCGAGAGCGACGACTCGTAGAGCAGGTCATGCGTCTCGTTCACGGGGCCCGACAGCGAGCTCTCGATGGGCAGGACGCCGAACGAGACCTCGCCCTCGGCCGCTGCGTCCACGACGGCAATGAAGCTCGGGAGCGAGACGAGCTCGGCCCGTTCCGGGAAGAGGCGGTCGCAGGCAGCCGCGCTGTGCGCGCCTTCGCGGCCCGGGTAGGCCACCGTCGTCTTCATTCCGTGACGTTAGCGGAGGCTTGCAGGAAGCCTGAAGAAGACGTCCTCGCGCGCGATCTCGACGTTCTCGCGCTCCGCGTAGCCCAGCTCCGCGAGACGATCGACGACACGCTCGACGAGCACCTCGGGCGAGGACGCGCCGGCAGTGAGACCGACGGTCTCGTGGCCTTCGAGCCACCCGAGCTCGAGATCGGTCTCGTCGTCGATCAGGTAGGCATCAGCCCCCTTGCTGTGGGCGACCTCCACGAGGCGGTTCGCGTTCGAGCTCGCCTTCGAGCCGACGACGAGCACGAGCGTCGCCTCCTCGCAGATGCGCTTGACGGCGTCCTGGCGGTTCTGGGTCGCGTAGCAGATGTCCGCCGAGGGCGGCCCGACGAGATCGGGACGCGTCTCGCGGAGCGCGTCGACCACGTCGGCCGTGTCGTCGAGCGAGAGCGTGGTCTGCGTCAGGTAGGCGAGCCGCTGGCCCTCCTCGAGCTCGATGCTCTCGACGTCTTCGGGAGTCTCGACGAGGACGATCGAGTCCGGCGCCTCTCCCATCGTGCCCTCGACCTCGACGTGGCCGGCGTGCCCCACGAGCGCGATCTTGTGGCCGCGCGCCGCGTAGCGGCGGGCCTCGGCGTGCACCTTGGACACGAGCGGGCAAACGGCGTCGACGACCTGGAGCCCACGCTCGGCGCACTTCTCGTAGACCTTGGGGGCCACCCCGTGGGCGGAGAGGACGACGAGCGCGCCCTCGGGCACGTCCTCCTCGGACTCGACGAAGACCGCCCCGCGCTCCTCGAGGTCGCGCACGACGTGGACGTTGTGGACGATCTCGTGGCGGACGTACACCGGCGGGCCGTGGCGCTTGAGCAGCTCCTCGACGATGTCGATGGCGCGGACAACACCGGCGCAGAAGCTGCGCGGGCCGGCGACGAGGACGCGCTTGCTCACCGCGCTCCCTCCGAGGCGAGCGAAGCGGCTGCGCTGCGCAGGCTGGCGAGCGCGCGGCGCGTGGCCAGCGCCGTGCGGAGGGTCGCGCGCGGCTCCGACGTGAGCGCCTGCGCGACCACGCGCCAGTCGGTGGCGCCGTCGCGCCTCGCGGCGTGTGCGAGCTTGCCGACGGGCTGCTCGGGCGTGTCCGAGATGGCTCTGACGACGCCGGCGAGCCGGCCGGTAGCGGCCAGGGTGGCGCTCTCGGTGTCGACGGCGGCGGCGCCCGTGCTTCGGGCCAGCTCACGACGCTCGACGGGGTCATCGACGATCCGGCCCGCGTCGCAGACGACTGCCGTGAGGGCGCCCGGGACGCGCAGCGGCTCGTTCTCCCAGAGCACCGTGCCCTCGGCGTCGACGACGCGGCGGGCGGTCAGGAGCGTGCCCGGCTCGAGGCCGGAGACGAGCGCGCCCGCGAGCCCGAAGGAGACGAGCGGCCCGCTCGGCGGAGCCCCTCGCGCGCGCCCAGGCCGACCCGCCGCGCAGCGCGCTCCGCCTTTGGCGGCCGCCCGCTCCTCGACCGCCAGAGCACACGCGAGCGTCGAGGCGGCTCCTTCGCGGAAAGTGCGTCAGCACTTTCCGCGACACCTACCGCAGTGTCCATGCGAGGCTCCTGACGGTCTCCTTGACGCTCGAGGTCGTCGCGATGGTGGCGGCGGGCTCGAAGCCGGAGTGGATCCCGCAGTGCTCGCAGCGGTGGTCGTTGCCGGGGCCGTACCGCTCCCACTCGATCCCGTTCACGAGCGCCTCGTACGTCGGGAAGATCCCGTCCGTGAGGAGGTAGCAGGGGCCCTTCCAGCCGTACGGGTTGCGCGTCACGGAGCCCCACGGCGCGCACGGAAGCTTGCGCTCGCCGGTGAGGAAGTCCTGGTAGACGGGGCTCGCCAGCCAGCGGTAGCCGTGGCGCTTGACCGCAGTCGCGGATGAGCCGGAACTTCACCTCGTGCTCGTCCCGCGTCATGGTCAGGTTCGGGTCGATCTGCGAGTACTGGTAGCCGGGCGCGACGAGCATCCCGTCGATGCCCACCTCGTTCGTGAGGTAGCCCATCATCTCGATGACGTCGTCGACCTCGGTCTCCTTGAAGATCGTCGTGTTCGTGGTCACGCGGAAGCCGTTCTCCCGCGCGGCGCGGATCGCGTCGACCGCGACTTCCCAGAGGCCCGGGTAGTCGCAGATGTAGTCGTGGATCTCCTGCATGCCGTCGAGGTGCACGACGAACGTCAGGCGCGGGTTCGGCTCGAACTTGTCGAGCATGTCCACGAGCCTGAGCGCGTTCGTGCAGAGCTGGACGTTCCGCTTCATCTCGACGAAGCCGGCGACGACTTCCTCGATGCCCTTGAAGATCAGCGGCTCGCCGCCGCAGACGGAGACCACCGGCGCGGGGCACTCGACCGCGGACTGGAGGCACTCGTCCACCGTGAGCCGCGCCTTGTTCGACTCGTACTCGCGGATCTTCCCGCAGCCGATGCAGGCGATGTTGCAGCCCAGCGTGGGCTCGAGCATGATCACGAGCGGGTAGCGGTCGTTCCCCTTCTGCGAGGCGACGTAGCGCCCGATCTGGACGGTGCTGCGAAGCGGAAACTTCATGCTCCTCCCTTCCTGAGCGCCTCGGCGACGGCCCGCGCGAGCGCGGGCTCGACGGGACCCGGTTCGTACCCGAGTCTACTCACGGCTTTCTCCGAGGAGAAGTACATGGGCAGGCGGGCCAGGCGCACCTCATCGCGATTGACGATGCCCAGCGCCCCGGCCATCTCGGCAACAGCATACGGAACCCGCAGGCGCGGGCGTCGACGTCCCGCCAGGCGTGCGATCACGGCGAAGAGGTCCTCGAGCGAGAGGTTGGCGCCCCCGAGCAGATAGCGCTCTCCGGGGTCCCCCCGCTCGAGCGCGAGCGCGTGCCCGCGGGCGACGTCGCGGACGTCGACGACGTTGAGCCCGGTGGTGCCCACGAAGCCGCGAATCTTCCCCGTGGCCACGCCGGCGACCATGCGGCCGGTCGGCGTCGGCTTGTGGTCGCCGTCGCCGACGGGCGTGGTCGGGTTGACCACCACGGCCCCGGCCTCGAGTGCCAGCTTCTCGGCTTCCAGCTTCGTCCGCTTGTACGGGACCTCGCGCTCCCAGGAGGGCGGCTCGTCGGCCTCGGTGGCGGGCCGGCCGGCGACCGGGCCGCACGTGCCCGCCGTGCTCGTGTGGACGAATCGGCGGACACCGGCTCCCGCGGCAGCCTCCAGGAGGTTCCTCGTGCCCTCGACGTTCACGCGCCGATGCTCCGAGGCGGGCGCGTCGTAGCTGTAGAGCGCGGCGACGTGGACGACGGCGTCGCAGCCTGCGACGGCGCGCGCGAGCCCGGGGCGGTCGAGGAGGTCGACGCGCTCGTCGCGGACGTCCTCCCCACGCTCGCGGAGCTCCCGTGCGACGTGGCCGCCGACGAAGCCGGTCGCGCCGCTGACGTAGACCTTCACGCGGCGAGGGCGCGGCGGACGCGCCCGAGGGCCATGACCGGCCAGACCTCCCGGTAGAGGTGGTAGTTGATGAGGAAGTCGCGCGGGAAGCCGGTGCCCGTGAAGAAGTCCTCGTCCCAGCCGCCGTCGGGCCGCTGGTTCTCGGCGAGCCAGGCGACGGCGCGCGCGGCGCAGTCGGAGCGCGCTTCGCCGGCGGCAGCGAGCCCGAGCAGGGCCCACGCGGTCTGCGACGGAGTCGACTCGCCGCGCCCGCGCCACGCGAGACCGGCCTCGCCGAGGTCGTACGAGCGACAGTCCTCGCCGAAGCCTCCGTCCGCGTTCTGGTGCGCCTCCAGCCACGCGACGGCGCGGCGGATCGCGGGGTGGTCCGGCGGGAAGCCCACGGCCTGGAGGGCCGGCAGCACCGCACCCGTGCCGTAGATGTAGTTGACGCCCCAGCGCCCGAACCACGAGCCGTCCTCCTCCTGCTCGTCGAGGAGGTAGTCGATCCCGCGGCGCACGTTCTCCTCGTAGCCCTGCTCGCGCGCGAGCAGCTCGACGACGTGGGCGGTCACGTCGGCCGAGGGCGGATCGGTGACCGCGCCGAAGTCGCAGAAGGGGATCTTGTAGAGCCACTGCGCGTCGTTGTCGGCGTCGAAGGCGCCCCAGCCGCCGTTCGCCGACTGCATGCCGGCCATCCAGCGGCAGGCGCGCTCGACGGAGGGCCGACCGTCGCCGAGCTCATCGAGGGCGAGCGCGACGATCGCCGCGTCGTCGATGTCGGGATAGAGGTCGTTGTCGTACTCGAAGGCCCAGCCGCCGGCCTCGAGCCCCGGCCGTCTGACGATCCAGTCCCCGCGCTCGCGGATCTCCTCGTCGACGAGCCAGTGGGCCGCGTGCTCGAGCGCCGGCTCCTCCGCCGGCACGTCGGCGGCGCGGAGGGCGAGCAACGCCAGGCCGGTGTCCCAGACGGGCGACTGGCACGCCTCGGGGCGCAGCCGGTCTCCCTCCTCGACCATGAAACGATTCCAGCCGGCAAGCCCGCGGCTCACGTAGGGCGACTCGAGCCCGTGGCCGCGGCATGCGAGCGCGATCAGCGACCACACCCACGGCGGCTGGATCCCGCCCCACGAGCCGTCGAGCTCCTGGCGGTCGATGATCCACCGCTCGGCGTAGGCGAGGGCGCGCTCCCGGCCGGGCTGCACGCGCTGCGCCGCGTACCAGGCGAGCGCCCGGTCGCTGAGCAGGCCCGCCGTCGCTTTCCGCGGCACGGCGCCGAGGTCGAGCTCGTGGCACGCGCGCTCGGGCGGAAGGTTCCGCACCGGCCGGTAGTGAAGGACGACCGTGAGTGGGACGACGGTCTGGCGGGCCCAGCAGGCGAAGTCGTAGACGGAGAGCGGCATCCAGGGCTTCATGAGGACGAGCTCCGGGGGGATCTGCGGGATCTCGTCCCACGGCCAGAGCCCGAAGAGCGCGAGCCAGATCCGCGTGAAGACGCGGGCGCCGCCGATGCCGCCCTGTTCCTCGCAGAAGCGCCGCGCGGCTACGAGCCGCTCGTCGTCGGGGTCGAGCCCGGCGAGCCGCAGCGCGGCGTAGGACTCGAGCGTGGCCGCCAGGTCGGGCTCGCCGCCCCAGTAGATCGCCCAGAGGCCGTCGGGCCGCTGGCGCGCAAGCAGCTCGTTCACGCAGCGCCGCGTCGTCTCCTCGTCGCGGATGCCCAGGAACTCGTGCAGCAGGAGGTGCTGCGCGGTCATGGTCACGTTGGACTCGAGCTCGCCGACCCACCAGCCGCCTTCCTTCTGGAGCCCGAGCAGCCGCTCGACCGCGGCGTCGAGGGTCCGGTCGAGCGCGCCCTCGGGGAGGGCTTGTGCTGCCCTGCGGCGGGTCGTGCTCACCTAGTCACGCCCTCGTGACATCCCGCGCGCCACGCGCGCGCTTTCCGGCGTTACGCTCGAAAGCGGGTGGAGGGCGGGGTGCCCCATAACCCTTAAGAGTTTCTCACGCGGACGCAGGCGTCTGCGACGAGGCCTCGACCAGGGCGGACGCGGCCGCCCGGCCGCTGCGCACGGCGCTCTCCATCGTCGCCGGCCAGCCGGTGGCTGTCCACGCGCCCGCACGGACAACGCCGGGGCGCGCGATGCCGGGCACGGGCCGGCGCGCGGCGGTGCCGGGGCGCCCGGCGAAGGTCGCCCCCGGCTCGCGGCTCACGCGCGACCAGAGGAGCTCCGCCGCGCCGAGCCGTCCGGTCAGCTCGGCGGCCATCGTGTCCACGAGCGCGCGGCCGCGCAGCTCGAGGAGCTCGGGCGCACCGCTCGAGACGACCGTCAGGTACTGGCCCTCGGGCGGACGGTGGCCGGTGAGGGCACCGCGGTCGAAGACCCAGTGCGCCGGGCTGCCCAGGAGGGCGGCGAGCTCGAACTGCAGGATCGGCCGGTCGAAGAGCAGGTGGACGCTGACGATCGGCGAGTCCTCGAGCTGCGGGTCGGCCTCGCCGAGCAGGCGGGCGCTCTCGGCCGGCGGCAGGGCGACGACGACGGCGTCGGCCTCGACACGCTCGCCGTCGGCGAGGACGACGGCGCCGTCCGCGAGCTCCGCGGCGCGCGCGTTCGTCCGCACGGTCGCGCCCTTCTCGGCGAGCACGGCTCCCGCCGCCTCACCGTGCATCGCGCCGAGAGGCTCGACCGGGAGGACGAGGTCGCTCGCGCTCCGCTCGCCCAGCAGGGCGGTCTGCACGGTGAAGGCGCCGAGCGCCGCGCTCACCTCCTCGGCGCGCAGGTTGAGCGCCGGACGGATGAACACGTCCCAGAAGCGGTCGATCGCGGGCTGCCCCTGCCCCAGGCGCCGGAGCAGGCCGGCGAACGTCTCGCCGTCGAGCTCGCCCGGATCGAGGCGCCCGAGCCGGCGTGCGACGCGTGCGATCGCCAGCCGCTCGCGCAGGGAGACGTGTCCGTAGCGGAGGAGCGCGACCGGGCCGGGGGCGATTCTGGCGACGCTCCCGTCCTCGGCGATCACCGGCAGCGAGAGCGGCTCACGCCGGTACGCGGCTCGGCTCCCGATGCGCTCCAGGAATGCGAGGTACTCGGTGCAGCACCCGAGCGCGATGTGCTGGCCGTTGTCGGGCGGCGGGTCTGGATCGCCCTCCCGCTCGGGCAGCGTCTGCACGGCGCCGCCGAGCGTCGGCCGCGACTCGAGCAACGTCACGTCGTGCCCGCCGTCGGCGAGCTCGAGCGCGGCGGCGAGCCCCGCGAGGCCGCCGCCGACCACGACCGCCCTCACAGGGCGGCCACCGCCCGAACCTTGCCGACGGCCGAGAGATGCGGTCGGCGCGAGAACACGTCGTAACCGCTGCCGCGCATCTGCACGAGGAGCCCGCGGTAGATGCCGGCGAACGCGCGCACGCAGAGCGCGCTCCGCCGGTCGAGGAGGGGTAGGAGCTCGAGGCCCTCGCGCAGCAGCGTCTCCGCGCGCTCGTCCTGGTGCCTCATGAGCTCGCGCCACCGGCTCCGCAGCTGCCCGGCGGCGATCTCGCTCTCGGAGACGCCGAAGTGCTCGAGCTCGTCCTGGGGGAGGTACACGCGCCCGAGGGCCCAGTCCTCGGCGACGTCGCGCATGATGTTGATCTGCTGGAGCGCCAGGCCGAGCGTCTCGGCGCGCGGCGCCGCAGCCTCAGGATCGCTCGGCCCGTAGACGGCGGTGCAGGCGAGGCCGACGGCCCCGGCGACACACCGGCAGTAGTCCCGTAGCTCCTCCCAGCTCGCGTAGCGCGTCTTCTCGACGTCCATGAGCCCGCCGGCGACGAGGTCGAACAGGGCCCTCCGCGGGATCGGGTAGCGGTCGACGGCGTCCGCCAGCGCGACGAGCACGGCGTCGTCGGGGGGAACGTCGGGAAGCGCGGCGACCCCCGCCCGGCAGCCTTCGAGACCCCTGGCCCGCGCTTCGGCGTCGAGCGTGGGGTCGTCCGCGATGTCGTCCACCCGCCGCGCGAAGGCGTAGAGCGCGGCCACGGCTAGCCGCTTCGGCCGCGGCAGGACCGCGATGCCCCACGAGAAGTTCCGCGCCTCCCGGCGGGTGATCCGGGCGACCTCGGCATAGGCGTGGTCCACGCTCATGGCCGCCGGACGAGCTCGCGGAGCGCCAGGCGCGCGAACGTGACCCGCGTGGGCGCGGGCCTCCCGGTGAAGACGTCCCAGCCGGCGCGCTCCAGCGCGTCGAGCGCCGCCAGGCCTCCGCGGGCGTAGAGCGCGACAGAGAGGCCCGGGCGTCCGCCGAGCGCGCGCCTGAGCGGCAGGCCCTGCTCGAGCAGGCGGCGGGCACGTTCGGCCTCGAAGCGCAGGAGCGCGACGACCGGCTCTGCGAGCGGCCCGGCCAAGGCGTCGTCCGTGACGCCGAAGCGGCGCAGGTCCTCCTGCGGCAGGTAGACGCGGCCGAGAGAGAGGTCGCGCGGCGGATCCTGGAGAAAGTTGACGAGCTGGAGGCCGGTACACACCGAGTCGCTCATCGCGACCAGGTCCGGCTCGCCGGCCCGACCGTAGATCCCGAGCACGAGCCGCCCGACCGGGTCGGCCGAGTACGTGCAGTACTCGCGTACGTCCTCCCAGGTCTCGTAGCGCCCGCGCGCCTGGTCGATGCGGTTGGCCTCGATCAGGCGGCGGAAGGGCTCGAGCGGAAGACCGCGGTCGACGATCGTGGCATGCAGGCGGCGCATGACCTCCGTCTTGGGAGGCCCGTCGAGCTCACGTTCGAGCGCGTCGAGGAGCGCCGTCCTGTCGCCTTCCGCCTCGTCCCCGAGGTTGTCGACGAGTCGCGCGAAGCCGTAGAGCGCGCGGAGGTGCGGGCGCGCCCAGCGCGGCGCGAGCACCGAGACGACGGGGAAGTTCTCTCCCGCCGCTCGCTCGTCGATCCTCGCCGCCGCCAGCTCGGGTGCGTCCAGTAGGCTCGCCCGCGCCATGGTGGGGAACAGTATGGAGCGGAGGCCCCTCGGGCGCACCGGCGTCGACCTGCCCGTCGTCGGCCTGGGAACCTGGAACACGTTCGACCTCGACGACGAGCGGCAGGATGTGGCCGACCGCGTGGTCGAGGCCGCCTTCGAGGAGGGCACCCGGCTCGTCGACTCGTCGCCGATGTACGGCCGCGCGGAGCGCGTGCTCGGCCGCGCGCTCGCAGAGCGCAGGGACGAAGCGTTCGTGGCCACGAAGATCTGGACGCCGTCGGTCGCCACCGGTCGCGAGCAGCTCGAGGCCCAGCTGCGCTTCTACGACGGGCGGATCGACCTCGAGCAGGTGCACAACCTCGTCTCGTGGAGCGAGCACCTCGACTGGCTCGAAGCTGAGCGCGAGGACGGACGGATCCGCTTCCTCGGCGCGACGCACTACTCGGCGTCGGCCTTCGACGAGCTCGCACGCGTGATGAGAACGGGACGGATCGACGCGATCCAGATCCCCCTGAATCCGTACGAGCGCGAGGTCGAGCGCGAGATCCTGCCGCTCGCGGAGGAGCTGGGGCTCGGCGTGATCGTCATGCGGCCGCTGGGCGAGGGCTCGCTGCTCCCCGGCCCCGAACCGAGCTCTCCTCGAGCCGCTCGGCGTCGAGAGCATGGGCGCAGGCGCTGATCAAGTGGGCGCTCTCCGACCCTCGGGTCACGGCGGTGATCCCGGCGACCACGAGCCCAGAGCATGCGCGCGAGAACGCCGCCGCGGGCTCCCCTCCCTGGTTCGGCCCCGACGAGCGGCGCCTCGTCGAGGATCTGGCCGGCTAGAGCCCGATTTCCTTCAGGACCTCGGCGGTGTGCTCGCCGAGAGCGGGCACCGCGCCCGACGGCGGGCGCTCGCCGTCGACCAGGAACGGGCTGCCGATCACGGGCAGCGTGCCGACCTCGGAGTCGACGTCGACGACGAGGCCGTTGTGTGCGAGCTGCGGGTGCTCGACGACGTCGGGGATCTCGTTGACGGCGCCGCACGGGATGCGGGCGGCCTCCAGCATCTGGAGCCATTCCTCAGCGGAGAGCGCGCCGAAGAGCTCCTCCAGGAGCGGCTCGAGGAGGGCGCGGTTCTCGACCCTCGCCTCGTTCGTGGCGAAGCGCGGATCGTCCAGCAGGTCGGGGCGGTCGACCACGTCGGCGCAGAGGGCGCGCCAGTGCTCCGCCGAAAGGACGGCGAACCCGAAGAGCCGCCCGTCGCCGGCCGGGAAGGGGCCGTAGGGGCAGAAGTGCGGGTGGCGCATGCCGGTCCGTGGCGGCGCCTCCTGCCGGTGCCACCAGAGGTGCGGGAAGTAGCCGAGCCAGTCGACCATCGTGTCGAAGAGCGAGACGGAGACCCGCGCGCCCTCCCCGGTCTCCGCACGACGCGCCAGCGCGGCCAGGGTGGCCACGGCTGCATAGCTCCCCGCGCCGACGTCGCACGCCGAGATGCCGACGCGCGCGGGCTCTCCCGGCGTCCCGGTGACGGCGATGAGGCCGGTCTCGCCCTGCATGACCAGGTCGTAGGCGTTCTTCTTCGCATACGGCCCGTCCGGGCCGTAGCCGGAGATCTCGACGTAGACGACGTCCGGCCGGAGCTTCCTGACCGCCTCCTCGTCGAGCCCGACGCGGTCGGCCCAACCCGGCGTGTAGTTCTGGAGCACGACGTCGCTGCGCTCGATCAGGCGCTCGATCGCCGGCCGGTCAGCGGGGTCCTTCACGTTCAGGACGACGCTGCGCTTCCCCCGGTTCATCCACACGAAGCCGCTCGAGAGCCCGGCCGCGACCGTGTCCCAGCTGCGCGTGACGTCGCCCGTGCCGGGGCGCTCGATCTTGACGACGTCGGCGCCGAGGTCGGCGAGAAGCCGCGACGCGAGCGGCCCCGCGAGGCCGTTCTCGAAGGCGAGGACGCGGGTGCCTCGGAGAAGCGGCACCCGCGTACCGTACTCCGCTCAAATGACGGGGCTGACCTCGACGGGAGTCGGGAACAAACCGCGCGGCACGCCGTTACTGCGTACGACATCCAATCGGGGGAGGATCGATGGCTCGGCTGGACGACAGCGCACGATCGAAGATCGAGGCGCCGAACTTGGCGTTTCTGGCGACGGTGATGGAGGATGGGTCGCCGCAGGTGAGCCCCATCTGGATCGCCATGGAGGACGGCAACATCACGTTCAACACCGCGCTCGGGCGCCTCAAGGAGAGGAACATGCGCCGCGACCCACGCGTCGCGATCTCGGTCGCCGACCGGGACGACATCTACGACCGGGTCACGATCCGCGGCCGCGTGCTCGAGATGATCGACGGCGAGGTGGCCGAGCATCAGATCGACGACCTGGCTAGGAAGTACCTCGGGACCGACTATCCCTGGCGCAAGCCGGGCGAGAATCGCCTGAAGGTGGTCGTGGAGCCGGTGGTCGTCGCGCGTTGAGCGGCCTGCTCTACCTGAGCCGCGCCGATGTTGCGGCGCTCCTTCCCGAGGTCACCGAGCAGCTCGACCTCGTCGAGCACACGTACCGGTCGCTCGCGGCCGGGCGCGTGGAGCTGCCGCCCAAGCCGGGCGTGCACCCGCGCAAGGACTCGTTCCTGCACGCGATGCCGGCCTATCTGCGGGATGAGGACGTCGTCGCGCTCAAGTGGGTGGGCGGCTACCCGGCGAACAAGGAGCGCGGTCTCCCCTACATCACCGGGCTCGTCGTCGTGAACGACGCCGAGACGGGCCTGCCCCTCGCGATCATGGACGGCGCCGAGATCACGGCCGCCCGCACGGCTGCCGCCAGCGGGGTGTGCGTGCGACGCTTCGCGCCGGACGGCTGGCGGCGCGCTGCCATCCTGGGCTGCGGCGAGCAGGGACGGTTCCATGCCTCGCTCCTGCATGCGATGAACCCCGAAGTGGAGATCCGGGCCTGGGACCCGCACCCGGAGCGGGTCGAGCGCATGGGCGACCGCGTCGAAGGCGCCTCGGGTTGGGAGGCGGCGCTCGAGGGTGCGGAGATCGTCGTGACGGCGGGGCCGATCATCGAAGATCCCGAGCCGTCGATCCGGCCCGAGCACCTCGGCGAGCGCTGGCTCGCGCTTCCGATCGACTTCGACTTCTACTTCCGGCCCGAGACCGTCGCCGCCGCCGAGGTCTTCCTCGCGGACGATATCGGCCAGTTCGAGTACTACCGCGAGCTGGGCCACTTCCAGGGATGGCCGGCACCCGAGGGGAACGTCGGAGAGGGCCTCGGCCGCGACGGGTCGCCCGAGCGGGCGCTCTGCTGCAACCTGGGCATCGGCGCCCTCGACGCCGCCTTCGCGAACGTCGTCCTCGAGCGGGCGCGCGCGGAGGGCGCCGGGACCGAGCTCGACCGGTGAGCCCCGCGACCTGGCTGCTCGACCTGGAGCGCGCTCTGGCGGAGGACGAGGGGACGGAGGCGCTCGCGACAGGGCTCGTCGTGCTCGCCACCGTCGCGGGGCGCGACGTCCACCTCGACCCGGACCAGGCCCGCGGCGCGGCCCGCCGGGCGCTTCTGCTCCTCAGCACCGGCGGGGATCCGGGCCGCGGCCTCGACCTGCACGGCAGGGCGGTGAGCTCGATGGCCGACGACCTGCGCACGGTCGACCGCCAGATCGCGCTCGAGGAAGGCGTCAGGCAGCTCCGCGTCCAGGCGGAGGGCCTCGCCCACGTCAGCGAGGCGCTCCACGGGCTCGTCGACGCACCTGACGTCGCCTGGCGGGCCTACGCCGCCGGTGTGCTCGCGCAGGAACTGGAGGACGACTAGCCGTAGGGCGGAAGCGAGAGCGCCCGCTCGAAGGCGGCCCTGTCGTGCACCGGGTCGCCATGGGAGACGATCACTCGCTCGAACGGCAAGTCGAGGAGCTCGCGGAGGGCCGGCAGCGTGCGCTGCTCGTGCCACGGCGTCGCCCAGACGCGCAGCTCGCCGTCGGGCGCGGTGAGCGCGTCGGCGAAGACGAGCGTCCGCTGCTCGGGGAGCCAGACCGGGGTCTCGCTGCGGCCGCGGCCGTCGTAGAGCGCGAGGAGCCCGCCCGGCAGCTCGTCTCCGGGCTCGATCCCCGCCAACTCGGTCTCCGGAATGTCGTGCCGCCAGAAGAGGTACGGCCCGTAGGCGCGGGCGCCGTAGCGCTCGACGAAGCGGTCGACGTCGCGGACGTGGTCGGGCTTGAGGATCACGACGACGGTCGGCGGGCTCGCGTCGAGGCGCTCCCAGATCTCCCGAGCGTCGTCGGGCGGCGCCAGCGGGTCGATGAGCACGACCTCGCCGCCGGACTCGACGCAGGTGGAGGTCACGGGCGGCTCCCAGTCGGCATCCGGCGTCCAGTCGGGATGCTGAAGGCGCCAGATCCAGAGGCCCGGCGCGAGATCGCGGAGCTCGGGCGCCGTCAGGACCGGATCCTCTCGCCTGCCGGGTCCCAGAGCGGCTCCTCGGCGATCGTGCCCGGGACCCACTCGCCGAAGATCTCCACCTGGACTTCCCGGCCGGCTTCCGCAGATTGCGCGGGCACATAGGCGTAGGCGATCGAGCGCTCGACCGAATAGCCGTAGCCGCCGCTCGTCACGCGCCCGAGGATCTCGTCGTCCATGCGCACCGGCTCCGAGCCGAGCGCGACGGAGCGCGGGTCGTCGAGGACGAGGCAGGCGAGCCTTCGCTCGGGTGCCGTCTCCTGCGCGGCGACGAGGGCCTGGCGCCCGATGAAGTCGCCCTTGTCGAGCTTGACCGCGAAGCCGAGCCCGGACTCGTACGGCGTCTCGTCCGGCGTGATGTCGGCGCCCCACACGCGATAGCCCTTCTCCAACCGGAGCGAGTCGATCGCCTTGTAGCCGCCCGCGACCAGGCCGTGGTCGGCTCCCGCCTCCCAGATCGCGTCCCAGAGACGCCGGCCGAACTCCGTCGGGCAGTAGAGCTCCCAGCCGAGCTCGCCGACGTAGGTGACGCGGACGGCGAGGCACGGGACGTGCCCCACGCTCAGCTGCCGCGCGCGCATGTACGGGAACGACTCGTTGCCGAGGTCGGCCTCGGTGAGCGGCTGGAGGAGATCGCGCGCGGCGGGGCCCCACAGGCCGAGGCAGGCGAAGCGCGACGTGACGTCCTCGACGAGCACGGAGCCGTCGTCAGGCGCGTGCGAGCGGATCCAGGCGGCATCGTGCTGGCCGAAGGCCGTCCCGGTGACGATGCGGAAGCGGTCCTCCCCGAGCCGCGTGACGGTGAAGTCGCACTCGATCCCACCCCGCTCGTTGAGCATCTGCGTGTAGGTCACCGTGCCGACGTCGCGCGCGACGCGGTTGTCGCAGAGCCGCTCGAGGAAGTCGGCCGCGCCCTCGCCGACGACGTCCAGCTTGGCGAAGGACGTCTCGTCGAAGAGCGCCGCGGCCTCGCGGCAGGCGCGGTGCTCGGCGCCGATCGCCGGCGACCACAGGCGTCCCGCCCAGCCGCGCGGGCGGAGCGACTCGTCGCCGCGCTCGGCGTTGGGGTCGAACCAGTTCGCGCGCTCCCAGCCGGACTTCTCGCCGAAGGCGGCGCCGAGGTCGGCGAGGCGCTCGTAGGTCGGCGAGAGCCGGAGTGGTCGGCCGGCCTCGCGCTCGTGGCCCGGGTACTTGACGTCGTAGTACGTGGAGTAGACCTCGACCGTGCGCGCGAGCGTGTACGCCTGGCTCGCGTAGGCCGCGCCGAAGCGCCGTGAGTCCATCTCCCAGACGTCCAGGCTCGGCACGCCCTCGACGATCCACTCGGCCACGAGTCGCCCCATGCCGCCCGCGCCGGCGAGGCCGTGCGCGCAGAACCCGGCGGCGACCCAGAAGCCGCGCACGTCCGACTCGCCCAGGATGAACTCGCCGTCGGGCGTGAACGCCTCCGGGCCGTTGACGAGCTTCACGACCTCCGCGTCTTCGAGCTCCGGGACGCGGACGACGGCGTTCGTCATCAGCTCCTCGAAGCGCTCCCAGTCCTCCGCAAGGAGCTGCCCGTTGAAGTCGGGCGGGATGCCGTCGAGGCCCCACGGCGCCGGGTTGCGCTCGTAGCCGCCCATGACCAGGCCGCCCGACTCGCCGCGGAAGTAGACGAGCAGCGACGGGTCGCGCATCGTCGGAACGTCGAGCGGGACGCCGCTCGGCTTGGTCACGAGGTACTCGTGCGCCATCGGGATGACGGGGACGTTCACGCCCGCGAGCCGGCCGATCTCGCCGGCGAACATGCCGCCCGCGTTGACGACGACCTCGGCCTCGACGTCACCCTTGTCCGTCTCGACGCCGAGTCACCCGCCCTCGTTCGACGCGGATGCCCGTCACACGGGTGTTGGTCGCGATCTCGGCGCCGCGCTTCCGCGCGCCCTCGGCGAGCGCGAAGGTGAGCTGGCTCGGGTCGATGTAGCCGTCCGTCGGCAGATAGGCGGCGCCGAGCACGCCCTCGGTCGACATGGGCGGGAAGAGCTTCTGCGCGTCCTCGGCCGAGATCAGCTCCAGCGGCAGCCCGAACGTCTTCGCCCAGCCGGCCTGGCGGGCGAGCTCCTCCATGCGCTCCTCCGACGAGGCGAGCCGCAGCGAGCCGACCTCGTGCCAACCGGTCTCGAGCCCGACCTCGTCGGCGAGCGTCCGGTAGAGGTCGACCGAGTTCATCATCATCCGCGTGAGGCTCAACGAGCCGCGCAGCTGACCGACGAGACCGGCGGAATGGAAGGTCGAGCCGCTCGTCAGGTCGGCGCGCTCGACGAGGAGGACGTCCTCCCACCCCAGTCGCGCCAGCCAGTAGAGGACGGAGGCCCCGCCGACGCCTCCACCGATGACGACCGCTCGGGCCCTGTCGCGCACCGCGTAACCCTACGGGGACCTCGAGCAGGACGGCCTCCGTATCGGAGGCATGAGAACCCGCCTGCTGCCACTCGCGCTCGTCGCCCTCGTCGCTCTTGCTTCCTGCCAGCCGCTCGCGCGGACGGCCTTCCGGTCGAAGGAGTGGATGCCAGCCTCTCCGGCGTCGCCACGGCGCCGGTCAACGGCGTCCGCTACGTCACACCTCCTGCGGGCCGGAAGACGCCGTCGCTGCCAAGTCGACGTCGACAACGGCCAGCTGCTCCGCTCTCGGCTCCTCCGTCGGCCGCTTCACCGTGCCCGTCGTTGCATACGACGGCTCGGCGTCCGGCCTCTCGGCCGACGGGAAGACGCTCGTCCTCATCCAACCGCGTCGCAGTCATTCCCGCGGCCGGACCACCACGTTCGCCGTCCTGGGCGCGAAGAAGCTCGCGACTGCGCGACGTCTTCACCCTTCGCGGCGACTTCAGCTTCGATGCGCTCTCGCCCGACGGACGGTGGCTCTACCTCGTCCAGTACCTCTCGCCGCGAGATCCCTCCCGCTATCTCGTTCGGCTCTACGACTTGAGCGCGCACCGGCTCCGGCCGGAGCCGTCATCGACCCGCGCGAAGTTGGCGACGTCATGCGCGGCATGCCAGTCACGCGCTCGTCCAGCCCCGACGGGCGCTTCGCGTACACGCTCTACGACGGAGCGGGCGAGCACCCGTTCATCCACGCGCTCGACACGGTCGAGAAGAGCGCGCGCTGCATCGACCTGCACGGGCTGATGGGCTTCAGCGCCTCGGCGGGCTCAAGCTCGACGTGTCGCCGGACGGCGGGTCGATTGCGGTCGTCTTCGGCCGCCGATCCCGTTGCCTTCGTGGACACGGAGACGAACGAGGTCACCGACGCACCGACGGCAGCGCCTGAGGCCGACAGCTCGGGAGCACCGATCGAGGACGATCCACGTAGCGTTCCCTGGCTCTTCATAGCCGTGGGCGCCGCCGTCCTCGTGCTCGTCCTTCTTGGAGCCCAGCGCCTGTTGAAAGGTGGGCTCCGCCGCGGTGCGCCTCAGCCGCCCGAAATGCTCGGAGGCGCACGGGACGAAATCGAGCTCGAGCTCGAAGATGCTCTGCTGAACGACGTCCCCGAGCCGAAGGGCCCGCGCGTCCCCGTCGCGTAGCTCACCGAGCAGCCGCGAACCTAGACTGGCGGGCGCCGTGGGCACGCGGGCTCTCATGTTCGACTTCAACGGGACGCTCTCCGACGACGAGCCCCTGCTCTTCGCGATCCTCGCGCGACCTCTTCGCCGAGCAGGGGAAGCCGCTCTCCGAGAGACGTCTACTACGAACGACTGGCGGGCCTCTCGGACCCGGAGATCGTGCGTACTTGGCTCGGCAACGACCATCCCGCCGTCGAGTCGGTGCTCGCGGAGCGGGTCGCGCGCTACCGGGCGCAGGTCGGAGACGGCTCCACGATCGGGCCCGACGCGCGTGCTGCCTTCCTGCACGCCGCCGAAGCCGTGCCGGTCGCCGTCGTGTCGGGCGCCCACCGGGACGAGGTCGTGCCGGCGCTCGCGGCGGCCGGGCTCGCGACCGCCGCGCGGGTCGTGGTCACGATCGAGGACGTCGGCGCGGGAAAGCCCGACCCGGGCGGCTACCTCCTCGCGCTCGACCAGCTCGACGCCGCCCTCGACCCGGCGGAGGTCACGGTCTTCGAAGACACCGAGGCGGGCGTCGCCGCTGCCAAGGCAGCCGGGATGTACTGCGTGGCGATCCCCGGAACGCATGCGCCGGAGCGGCTCGCCCTGGCGGACGAGCTCGCTCCGGCGCTGAACCTCGACGCCGTCAGGCGCGCGCTGGCGCGCTAGCTCCCGGCGCGCTGTCCGTCCGCGTCTCGAGCTCTTCCTCGTAGCGCTCGAGCTCCTCCTCCGTGCCCATCCGAACCGGTCCCTTGAACCAGTTCTTGGCCGAGAGGAACCACCAGCCACCGAAGATCAGGCCGATGGCAGCGAACCAGATGATCGTGTAGTTCGTGAGCTCCCAGGTGAAGTCGTCGGACCAGGGCAACCCGGCCTCGTAGAGCGGGAAGATGAAGAGGATCGTGATGAACGCCACCCAGAGGAGGGACACGACGTCGATCCACTTGTAGTGCTTGCCCAACGACCACGCCCGCGGCTCCTGCCAGCTGTCGCCCTTGCGCAGGCGCAGGTAGACGGGGATGACGAAGGCGATGTACAGGCCGATGACCGCAATCGCGGTTCCGACGAAGTAGCCGACGAGGTAGTTCCAGACCGCCGGGATCATCAGGATGCGACGCGAAGAGCCCGATGCCGATGACCGACCAGTGCGGCACGCGGTTCCTGGCCACGCGACGCCAGAGCGTGTGGCCGGGAACGGCCCGGTCGCGCGAGAAGGCGAACATCATGCGCGACGCCGAGGTCACCGACGCCGTCAGGCAGAAGAACTGCGCCACGACGCAGATGAAGAGCAGCGCCTCCGCCCAGCCCTGGCCCATCGACTCCTGCCAGATCCAGGGGACGACTGCGCCGATGTTGTCCAGCGCGCCCTGGGTGTCGGGAATCGCGAAGGTCACGGCGAGCAGGAGAATCCAGCCGAAGATCACCGAGGCCACGACAGAGGTCCACATCCCGGTCGCGGCCATCCGTGAGGCCTTGTTCGTCTCCTCCGCGGTGTGTGCCGACGCGTCGAACCCCGTGATCGTGTACTGCGCGAGCAGCAGCCCGAGGCCCCACACGAACCAGAACGTCGGGCTCGACCACGACGTGGTTCCGCCCCCGAAGCCCGAGTTGTTGACGGTCTCCGTGAAGACGTACGAGAGCGACTGGTGCCGGTCAGGGACGATGATCAGGACGGCGACGATGACCGCGACGCCGACCATGTGCCAGTAGGCGGAGATCGTGTTCAGGCCTGCCGTGATCCTGATGTTGAAGATGTTGATGATGCAGGCACAGAGCATGAAGAACGCGTACAGCAGGTAGATGGACGCGTTCGCGGACGCCCCGAAGAGGTCGTCCATCTGCTCGTAGTAGCCGAACCAGAAATCGAGCAGGACGGCCCCGAAGGTCGCGAGGCCGTAGCCGATCGCGGCCGTGACCGCGACCTGCCCGATCAGGTTGAACCATCCTGTGGCCCAGCCCCAGCCTGGGCTGCCGAGCTTGGATGCCCAGTAGTAGAGCCCGCCGGCCGTGGGGTACGCCGACGCGATCTCGGCCATCGCGAGCGAGATGATCGTCGCCATGAGGCCGACCAGCAGCCATCCCCAGATGATCGAAGACGGCCCGCCGTGCTCGAACCCGACCGCATACGAGGTCAGACAGCCGGCGAGAATCGAGATGATCGTGAACCTGATCGCGAAGTTCTGGAACCCGCCCATTCCGCGGAACAACTCCTGGGCGTAGCCGAGCTTGTGGAGGATGTGTTCGTCCTCCGAGGTGTGATAGCCCCCCGAGTCGGGCCGTGTACTCATTTCGCCTCCTGTTTTCGGCGGCCTGGGCGGGGTTTCTACGCCGCTGGAGGAGTTCCTGTCAAGCACGGCAGGCGCGTAGACTCCCCGTCCGATGCTGACCCTGGACGAGCTCACGAAGGCGGTGGGCGACGGCTCGATCGACACCGTGATCGTCGCGTTCACCGACATGCAGGGGCGTCTGATGGGAAAACGCCTGCACGGAGAGTTCTTCGTCGAGGAGCACGTCGGCGACCACGGGGTCGAGGGCTGCAATTACCTGATGGCGCTCGACATGGAGATGGACCCGGTCCCCGGCTACGGGATCGCAAGCTGGGAGCAGGGCTACGGCGACTTCGCGCTCAAGCCCGACGTGGCCACGCTGCGACGGATTCCGTGGCTCGAGGCGACCGCACTCGTCCTCTGCGACGTCGCCTGGCAGGACGGGCGGCCGGTCGCGCCCTCCCCGCGCCAGGTCCTCAAGCGGCAGGTCGAGCGCGCGACCGAGCTGGGGTTCACGCCCATGTTCGGATCCGAGCTCGAGTTCTACCTCCTCAGGGAGAGCTACGAGGAGGCCCACGCCAAGCACTACCGCGACCTGACGCCGTCGGTCCCCTACATCCTCGACTACCACATCCTCGCCACCACCTACGACGAGCCGTTGATCCGCCAGATCCGCAACGGCATGCAGGGCGCCGGGATCAAGGTGGAGACGTCCAAGGGCGAGGCCTGGCCCGGCCAGCAGGAGATCAACTTCCGCTACGCCGACGCGGTCACGATGGCCGACAACCACACGGTCTACAAGAACGGCGCCAAGGAGATCGCGCACCTGAACGGCTGCTCGATCACGTTCATGGCCAAGCCCGACCACACGTGGATCGGGAACTCGTGCCACATCCACTCGAGCCTCTGGCGCGACGGGGAGAGCGCGTTCGCCGGCGAGTCGGACGTCTTCAAGCAGTACCTGGCCGGCCAGATCGCCTGCCTGAAGGAGCTGGCGATCTTCCTCGCGCCGACGATCAACTCGTACAAGCGCTTCGCCGCCGGCAGCTGGGCGCCGACGACGCTCGCCTGGGGCCACGACAACCGCACGTGCGGGTTCCGCATCGTCGGCCACGGGGCCGGCCTGCGCACCGAGACCCGGATCCCCGGCGGCGACGTGAACCCGTACCTCGCCTTCGCCGCCCTCCTCGCGGCCGGGCTGCACGGGATCGAGAACGAGCTCGAGCTGCCGCCGGCGCTCGAGGGCAACGCGTACGAGTCCGACGCCGAGCGCTTCCCCCACTCGCTGCGCGAAGGGATCGCCGCGCTCGAGGAGGGGACGATGGCGCGCGCCGCGCTCGGCGACGACGTCGTCGACCACTACCTGAACTACGCACGCACGGAGCAGCGCCTCTTCGACGAGGCGGTCACCTGCTACGAGCGCGAGCGCATGTATGAGCGGGGCTAGCCGGCCCTTCGCCGCCGTCCGCTTCGCCCGGCCGACCGACCAGCTCGAGGACGTTCTGCCCTTCTACGAGGAGGGCCTTGGCCTGCGGCGCATCGACTCCTTCGACGACCATGCGGGCTACATGACCGACCGTGACGAGATCGCCGCGATCGAGACTCGTATGCGTGCCCTCGGCCACGAGCCGGTCGAGCCCGAGAACCCGTACTGGAACGACGATCTCACGTTCGAGGATCCGGACGGCTGGCGCGTGGTGCTCCGCTACGTAGACTCGTAACGATGCGTCCGATCGTCGGGATCACGAGCTACGCGGAGGAGGCCCGCTGGGGCGTCTGGGAGCTGCCGGCCGCACTCATCCCGCTCTCGTACGTGCGTGCGGTCGAGCACGCCGGCGGGCGGGCGCTGCTCGTCCCGCCGTGCCACGAGGGCGTGGAGGAGACACTCGACGCCCTCGACGGCCTCATCCTCTCCGGCGGGGCCGACCTCGACCCGGAGTCCTACGGCGCCGAGGCGCACCCGGAGACGAACGGAACGCGGCCCGAGCGCGACAGCGCCGAGCTCGCGCTCCTCGAGGGAGCGCTCGCGCGCGACATGCCCGTGCTGGCGATCTGCCGCGGGAGCCAGGTGCTGAACATCGCCCGGGGCGGCGACCTCGTGCAGCACCTCCCCGAGGTCGTCGGCCACGAGAACCACAAGCACACGCCGGGGGTCTTCGCCGACCACGGCGTCGAGATCCTCCCGGGCACGCGGCTCCACGACGTCGTCGGCGAGCACGCGCCTGTGAAGAGCCACCATCACCAGGGCTACGGCCGCCTCGGCGACGGGCTGCGCGAGGCCGCCCGCGCCGACGACGGCACGGTCGAGGCGATCGAGGATCCCTCGCGGCGCTTCGCCCTCGGGGTCCTCTGGCATCCGGAGGAGGGTGAGGACGCGGCACTCTTCGAGGCGCTCGTGGCCGAGGCCAAGCGCTACCGGGAGGAACGCGGATGATCACAGTCCTCAACCCGGCGACCGAGGAGCCGATCCTCCAGCTTCCAGAGCCGGGGGTCGAGGAGACCGACGCCGCGGTCGCTCGCGCGAAGGCAGCCTTCCCCGCGTGGCGCGCGGTCGCGCCCTCCGACCGCGCCCGCCTGCTCCGCCGGCTCGCCACGCTCGTCGAGGAGCACGGCGAGGAGCTCGCCCGCCTCGAGTCCCAGAACGTGGGCAAGCCGATCGCCGGAGCTCGCGGAGAGGTCGGGATGGTCGCCGACGTCTTCCACTTCTACGCGGGCGCCGTCGACAAGCACCACGGCGAGACGATCCCGGTCGCCGGCGGCGTCGACCTCACCTTCCGCGAGCCGCTCGGGGTCGTCGGGCTGATCGTCCCCTGGAACTTCCCGCTCAACATCTCCAGCTGGAAGCTCGGCCCTGCGCTCGCGTGCGGAAACACGGTCGTCCTCAAGCCGGCCGAGCTGACGCCGCTCACGGCGCTGCGCCTCGCCGACCTCGTCCTCGAGGCCGGGATCCCGGAGGGCGTCGTCAACGTCGTCGCCGGCAAGGGCTCGGTCGTCGGCCAACGGATGGTCGAGCACCCGGACGTGGCCAAGATCGGCTTCACAGGCTCGACCGAGGTAGGCCGCCGCGTGATGGAGGGCGCGGCCGCGACGATCAAGCGCGTCACCCTCGAGCTGGGCGGGAAGTCCGCCAACGTCGTCTTCGCCGACGCCGACCTCGAAAAGGCCGCCGCGGCCGCCCCGTACGCCGTGTTCGACAACGCCGGGCAGGACTGCTGCGCACGCTCGCGGATCCTGGTCGAGCGCTCAGCCTACGACCGCTTCCTCGAGTTGCTGGTCGAGGCGACGCGCGGGGTGAAGGTGGGCGACCCGTCGGACGATGCGACCGAGATGGGCCCGCTCATCTCTGCGGCTCACCGGGAGACGGTCTCGTCCTTCGTGGACGGCGACGTTGCCTTCCAGGGCGAGACGCCGGAGGGCGCCGGCTTCTGGTTCCCGTGCACGCTCGTCGAGGCGTCCAACGACGACCGGGTCGCCCGCGAGGAGGTGTTCGGCCCTGTGGCGGCCGTGATCCCGTTCGCGGACGAGGAGGAGGCGCTGCGGCTCGCCAACGACACGCCGTACGGCCTCTCGGGCTCGATCTGGACGCGGGACGGCGCGCGGGCACTGCGCATGGCGCGCGGCCTCGAATCCGGCGTGCTCTCGGTCAACTCGAACAGCTCGGTCCGCGTGTCGACGCCCTTCGGCGGCTTCAAGCAGTCCGGCTTCGGCCGGGAGCTCGGCCTCCACGGCCTCGAGGGCTACTCCGAGGTCAAGAACGTGTACATCTCGACGGAATAGCTCAACCACGCGGGTTTGAGAAACGCCGGGAAACTGAACAAAAGTATCGTTGCTCACGAACTCACGACGCGATAGGACCGCCTTCCAACTCTCTCGCGGAAAGGTGGAGCAATGCGGAGATTCGTGGTCTTAGTGGCGCTGGCCCTGTCGGTTGGGGCCCTCTTGGTGGTTCCGGGTAGCGCACAGGCGCCGCCCCCGCCGCACGAGCACGTGCTCATGACGCCGTCGGGTCCGATCGATGTCGGGCCCCCCAGGTGCGGCAACGAGGGGCTGCAGGGGGCGTTCCTGAACTTCCACTTCAACGTGCATGTCGGAACGCCGCCGACCGTGATCACGCCCCGTTTCTGCTGACGGAGCGGAACACGGCAGGAGCGGCGTGAGCCTCGCGTGATTGCCCGCCCTGCCCGTGCATCGATGACCGTTCGGCCGGCTGAGCCGTAGAGCCCAGCCGGCCGGCGGTCGGGGCACGCGCCCTAGCCGGTGCGCCCGCAGACCTCGAAGCCGTAGGCCTGCGCGAGCGTGTTCCCCCGAACTACCGCCTGGCCGTACTCCTCGACCGTGCTCGCGGCGATGTCGTCGCCACCCTCCAGCGTCGCCTCGATCTCGCGTGCGATGGCCAACCCGTCGTCGATGCTCTCGAGGAACTGCCCGACCTGCTCCTCGTCTCCCGGTGGGGGGTCGAGCTGCGCAATCTGGTCTCGGAACGACTCGGTCAGGCGTATCTGCTCGCCCCAGAAGCTCGCGGCCCGCTCGATGAATTCTGCCTCCGGGAGCTCTTGGCTCTGAGCTTGAAGCTCCTGCGCCTGACGCCGAAGCTCGGCGGCATCCGCCTGGATGTCGGCGCAGATCGCATCCCCCTGAGCGATGTACTCGTCCTTCGTCGCCGTGTCGACCGTGGTCTGCGCCTCGGTCGTGCTGCCGGCCGTCGCTTCGGTGGCTTCGGTCTCATCGCCCCCGTTGCCGCAGCCCGCAAGGACCACTGCGACGAGCACGGCGGGCGCGGTGAGTCGCCAGGCGAGCTTCATTGTGTCCCAACGACCCGAACGGCGAAATCGTTACGCCTGATGGGGCCGCGCTGAGCTCCAAAACAACGCTTACAACCGGTCGGGATACTGTTTGCGTCGGAACGGGCACGTACTCTTGGACGTGATGAGACGCATCGCCCTCATCCCCCTGCTTCTCCTCGCGCTCGCCGCTGTTGGCTGCGGCGCGGGCACCGAGAGCGACGACGCGGTCGACACCGAGACCACCCAGCAGGAAGCCGCGCCCATCGCGGCGAGCCAGGTCGTCCAGCAGTTCCTCGAGTCGGCTGAGGGAGCACAGCTCCAGGAGGCCGCGGGGCAGGACCCAGCCTGGGAGCAGCTCGGGCTCGGCCTGAACCCGACGCCGGCGCAGCAGCGCCAGTACGGGATCTTCACGATCTACGTCGTCAAGCCCGAGCGCACCGAGGCCGTCGAGTCGCTCCTCTCCGACAAGGACACGGCGCAGCCGCTGGAGGAGTCCGCGGACGGGATTCACTGGGACTTCGACGAGGCGGCCAAGTCGTACGTGGCCAACAAGCAGTACGGCCCGAATGTCGTGCTCGCCTGGTGGAACGAGAAGCCCGAGCCGGGAACCGACCCGCGCTGGGATCGGCTCGACGCGCTCATGCAGAAGCTCACGGCGGGTTAGTCTTCCGCCCGGCATGGGCCGGCTCGACAACAAGGTGGTCGTCATCACCGGCGCCGCGGGCGGCATCGGCCGCGAGGCGTCGCTCCTCTTCTCCGAGGAGGGTGCCAGCGTGTGCGTAGCGGACATGTCCCGCGAGGCCGGTGAGCAGACCGCCTCCGAATGCCGCGAGGCCTTCTTCCACGAGGTGAACGTCGCTGACCCCGGGAGCGTCGAGGCGATGTACGCCGCGACGGCCGAGCGCTACGGCGGCATCGACGTCCTCTACAACAACGCCGGGATCATGCCCGAGGACGACGCGTCGATCCTGGACACCGAGCCGGATGCGTGGCAGCGCGTCCAGGACGTCAACACGAAGGGCGTCTTCCTCTGCTGCAAGTACGGCATCCCGCACCTGCTCGAGCGCGGCGGGGGCTCGGTCATCAACGTGGCCTCGTTCGTCGCGCTGATGGGCGCGGCGACGTCCCAGATCTCCTACACCGCCTCCAAGGGCGCCGTCCTCTCGCTCAGCCGCGAGCTCTCGGTCGAGTTCGCCCGCCGCGGGATCCGCGTGAACGCGCTCTGCCCGGGCCCGGTGGAGACGCCGCTCCTCATGCGCCTCTTCGCCGAGACGCCGGGGGCACTCGAGCGCCGGCTCCAGCACCTCCCTATGGGCCGGCTCGCACAGGCCAAGGAGATCGCCCACGGCGCGCTCTTCCTGGCGAGCGACGAGTCCTCGTACGTGAACGGGACGACGTTCCTCGTCGACGGCGGCCTGACAGCCGCCTACGTCACCGCCGAATAGCGGTACTCGATGATGGTCGGGGGCTGCGTGAACTCGGCCCGGTTGTTCTCCCGGTTCGGGTCGTCGAGCTGTTCCTCGGGATCGACCGTGACGATGGCCGTGCACTCGGGGTCGAAGCAGTTGTCGCCTTCGAGGGTCTCGGAGCGCGTCAGGGGCTGACCCGGCTCCAGGCCGCCGATCTGGATCGTGACGCTGTTGTCCGGGCTCACCTCGATGAGCACGTCGAACGGCTCGCGCACCGGAGCGTCGTTCACGGTCGTGACCGTGAAGGTCACCGTCGCCTCGCAGCGTGCCGTTGCAGTCTGGACGAGGTCGTCGATCTGGACCGCGAAGTCCGGCGGCGGGCCTGTCGAAACCGTCAGTTCGACGACGGAGTCGAGGGGAACGATGGCCTCCGGTTCCGGGTCCTGGGCCGGACACAAGGCCGGCGGCCACCTGATCCGAGAATGCCCTCTCGGTCACGCGGCCCACGAGACCGGCGTTCGCCAGGGCGTTCAGCGCGGCGCCCTCCCCTAGCCCGCGGACGTCCGGCACGCGCGCCGACTGGGCGACGGCGACGAGGTTGACCACCGAGCCGGGCTCGACCTCGGCTCCCTCCGCCGGATCCTGCTCGGTGACGACCGGGTCGAGATCCTCCGGAGGCGGTTGCGCGACGGCGACCTGAAGCCCCGCGTCCTCGAGCGCGGCTCGCGCGTCCTCGAGCGACTCGCCGACGACCCCCGGCACGACCACGAGCCCGCCGGTCGTGGTCGTCGGCCCATCGTCGTCGTCCCGGAGCGCCAGCGCAGCCGCCGACCGCCGCCGCGATGAGCACGATGCCGATCGCCAGCAGGACGAGCAGCCAGCCGCCGCCCCTGCCGAACCGCGCGTACCACCACGGGAACGCGCCCTTGATGACCTCGATGTTGTGCTGCGCTCGCCGCCTCGCCGCGCCGGTCGCCGATCGCCCGGCGGATGTCGCGCGCGCGCTCGAGGTCGGGCAGCGCGGCCTTGCTCTCGTCGAGCGCGAACGTCCGGGTGCCGCGCTGGTGGAGAGCCCAGGCCTCCTCGTAGCGATCTCCCTGCCGGCGGGCGGCGGCGAGCACGGTCTCGACCGCCGCACCCCACGTCCCGAATGCGCCCACCGCGGCGAAGGCGTCCTCGGACGCCCGGCCGAGGCGGATCGCGTCCTTGTCCCGCCCGGTCCGGCTCGCCCAGCGGAGAAGCTCGAGCACGGCCGGCCGCTCGGCGGCCACCGCCGCCGGATCCCGCTCGCGCTCGGCCCAGGCGGTGAAGTGCTCGATGGCCCGGGCGCGGAGCGGCTCGAGGTCGGTGCGGCGCCCGATCTCCTCCGCCAGCGGCTCCGGCAGGCTGTAGCGCGGGCTGTGGGTGAGCACGAGATGGCGCCGCTCGAGGCTCTCCAGGACCGGGCCCACGTCCTCGACCGGGCTCAGCTCCTGCACGTGCGCGAGGCCAACCGGCCCCCCACCCACGGCAGCCAGGCCCGCGAGCACGCTCTCCTCGCCGCTCGTCAGCCCTGCGAGCATCGCGGTCGGATCGAGCGCGCGGGCCGCCTCGGCGAGCGACCGCCCCTCGTCCCGCGCGCGGGCCGCCGCCTCCCGGATCCGCCATGGATGCCCGCCGAGCGCGTTGCAGAGCGACTCGGCCTCGACGCGCTCCTCCGGCGTCAGCGAACGGCCGATCTCCTGCTCCACGATCCCGAGCGCGAACTCGAGCTCCAGGCCCGCGAGCTGGATCGCCTCGCCGTCCCACAGGCTCCGCGCTGTCGAGGCGACGACGAACGCGCACCCCGGCGCGGCCGAGAGGAGGGCCTGGGCAGCCTCCCGTTCGAGCCCCAGGTCGTCGACGACGACGAGCGCCCGCCGATCGTGCAGCGCCCGGCGCAGCCGGCTGCGCGAGGGCCGCACGGCCGGGTCGCCACAGTCGTAGAACTCCTCGAAGAGCGCTTGGAGCACGTCGTCGAGCGGGGCATCCAACGCGTCCACGTGGACGATCCCGTCCGGGAGCGCGCCGCCCGCCGGGTCGTGCGCGACGTGCGAGAGGAGGTGGGTCTTGCCGATGCCCGGCTCGCCGTAGACGTTCACGACCCCGCCCTGCTGCGCGGCGGCGAGCACGGTGCCGGCCTCGCTCGCCCGGTCGACGTGATCCGGGTAGCGGCGAGGCCTGCTGTCGAGCGGAACGGGGAGGGCGACCGGATCGGCGACCTCACTCAGCCGGTGCAGGAGCGCGCCGTCGACGCCCTCGAGCCGGACCTGCAGGTTGACGTTGTCGCCGGTGACGATGACGCTGTTGCGGATGTCGCCGCCGACGGCGACGCTCCGCGCGCCCGTCGCAGCCATCAGTGCCCGTCCGTCTGGACCTGGTCTCCCGTGATGATCGTCGACCCGGAGACGTCGCGCCCCGACCGCGACGGAGCGCTCGCCGGAGGCCGTGACGACGTTCGCCGCCTGCGCCTCCTGCCAGATCTTCGTCAGGTCGGCCTTGAGCTCCTGATCCTCCTCGAGCAGCTTGCGCAGCTGGATACGAAGCGCCCCGAGCGCGTCCTCGTCCTCGGGGTGCGCGGCGACCTCCTCGACCGCCTCCTGGGCGGCGGGCTTCTGCTCGACCCCAGGCTTCAGCCGTTCCCAGAGCTTCTCGGCGTAGTTCGCCGCCTCGTCGCCGATCACGTCGGCGGCCTTGCCCGCGACTTTCTGGCCGGCCTGCACCACGTACGGCAGGAACGGCGCGAGGAAGCTGGTCAGAGCGACGATCTCCACTGGCGGCCGCCCGACGCTAGCGAGGCCGTTTTCTTGTGTCAAGCAGCGCGTTTCTTGACGCCGCGCGGCAGGAGTCGTAGCGTGGCTGCTCCTGTTCGAGAGGTGACCAGCGTGCCGTCCAGCGCTTCTCGCAAGACCAGCGACAAGACCAGCCAGGCCCCGGCCGCCGCGCGGCCGATCTTCGAGCCGCTCAAGTTCCGCCACCTCGAGGTGAAGAACCGCCTCTTCCGGTCGAGCATCTCGGGCCGCTTCGACAACTACGACGGCTCGGGCACGGAGACGCGGATCGACTGGGACGTCAAGTTCGCCCGCGGCGGAATCGGCGCCGTGATCTCCTCGAACACGCCGGTCCACCCGCGCGGGCTCATCGTCCCGAACTACGCGCACCTCGACTCGGACGACAAGGTCCCGTTCTGGAAGGAGCTCGGCAAGCGTGTGCGCGACGCCGGGGCGAAGTACATCGTCCAGCTCGCCTACTCCGGACGCCAGCGCGACATCCCGAGCGTCCAGTACGAGACCGGGCTCTCCTCGACGGACAAGGCTGACCCGGTCCACGGCTTCCGCTGCGAGCGGGCGACGCGCGAGCAGATCGCCGAGGTCGTGGACTCGTTCGCGCAGGCTGCCCGCCGTGCGCGCGAGGCCGAGCTCGACGGGATCGAGATCCACGGCTGCAACGGCTACTTCATCACCCAGTTCCTCTCGTCGGCGATCAACGACCGCACCGACGAGTACGGCGGCTCGCTGGAGAACCGCGCCCGCGTCGCGATCGAGATCGTGCGCGCGATGCGCGAGCAGATCGGCGACGACTTCCACCTGCAGTTCAAGATCAGCGCGATCGACGACGGCAAGGCGCTCTTCCCGTGGGCGAAGGAGGGCACGACGCTGGAGGAGTCGATCCAGGTCTGCAAGTGGCTCGTCGAGGCCGGCGTCGACGGGCTCCACATCTCCTCCGGCTACCTCTTCCCGCACCCGCGGAACCCGGCGGGCGTGTTTCCGATCGCCGACGTGATCCGCTCGTACGACACCATGCTCTCGAGCGGCAAGAACACGTTCCGGAACTACCTGATGTTCCGCACGCCGCCCATCAACAAGGGCTTCGCGTGGGCCTGGGAACGGCGCGTCCGCAAGCTCGGCGTCGAGGGCATCAACCTCGACCTCGCCAAGGCGGTCAAGCGCGAGGTGGACGTGCCCGTCCTCTGCGCGGGCGGGTTCCAGACCGCGTCGGTGATCGCGAAGGCGATCGAGGACGGGTCGATCGACGGCGTGACCATGGGACGCACGCTGATCGCCAACCCCGACCTGCCGAACCTCTTCCAGGCGGGCCACGACCGGGCGCCGCAGCCGTGCACGTACTGCAACAAGTGCCTGATCAACTTCGTCGAGAATCCGCTCGGCTGCTACGAAGAGAGCCGCTACGCCTCGCGCGACGAGATGATCCGCCACATCATGTCCGTCTACGAGGGCGCCCCTCTTCCGTCCGAAGTGAAATGACGGCCGAGGCGATCTTCGAGCCTCTTCAGCTCGGGCCGCTGAAGGTCAAGAACCGCGTTCTGCGCTCGAGTGTCGCCGGGCGCTTCGACAACTACGACGGGTCGGGCACCCAGGTGCGCGTGAACTGGGATCTGAAGTTCGCCCGCGGGGGCGTCGGGGCGATCATCTCCTCGAACGCGCCGATCCACGCTCACGGGAGCATCGTCCCGGGCTACGCGCACATCGACTCCGACGAGTCGATCCCCTTCTGGCGTGAGCTGGGCGAGAAGGTCCGCCTGGCCGGCTGCCCCTACATCCTCCAGATCGTCCACGCCGGACGGGAGCGGATCCTGCCGTACCTCCAGTGGGAGAAGGCGCAGTCGTCCTCCAGCAAGGCCGAGCCGCTGAACGGCTTCCCGGCGAAGGCGATGACGGTGGCGGAGATCCGGCAGGTCGTGGAGGACTTCGCCGCGGCGGCGCGGCGCGCCAAGGACGCCGGCCTCGACGGCATCGAGGTCGCGGGCGCGAACGGGATGCTGCCGACCCAGTTCCTCTCCTCGGGGATCAACGACCGCGAGGACGAGTACGGAGGACCGCTCGCCAACCGCGCGCGCTTCGGGCTCGAGGTCGTGCGGGCGATCCGCGAGGCCGTCGGCCCGGATTTCTGCGTCGGCTACAAGATCTCGATCCAGGAGCGCCTGAACGAGCTGCTTCCTTGGCTCCCGAAGGGGAACACGATCGAGGAGTCGCTGCAGATGTGCCGGTGGCTCGAGGAGGCCGGAGTCGACTACCTGCACATCTCCGCCGGCGGAGGCTTCCCGCACCCTCGCAACCCGGCGGGTGAGTTTCCTGCGTCGCAGGTCGTGAAGACGTATGACGTCCTCCTCTCGAGCGGCAAGAACACCTTCCGCAACTACCTCATGTTCCGCACGCCGCCTCTGGCCAAGGCCTTCGGCTGGTGGTGGACGCGCCCGCACCGCGACTGCGAGATCGAGGGGATCAACCTTGCCGACTCCCGGGCGGTCAAGCAGACGGTCTCAGTCCCGGTCGTCGTCACCGGCGGCTTCCAGACCGCGTCGGTGATCGCCGCGGCGATCGAGCGCGGCGACTGCGACGGCGTCACGATCGCGCGCCCGCTGGTCGCCAACCCGGATCTCGTGCGGCATTTCGAGCGCGGGCTCGACCGTGCGCCGAGGCCGTGCACCTACTGCAACAAGTGCCTGTTCTCATTCATCGAGCACCCGCTCGCTTGCTACGAGCCGGCCCGCTTCGACTCCCACGAGGACATGATCAGCGAGGCACTGTCGGTCTACGACGGGGCCGGTGAGCGAGCATGAGCGCCGAAGCGATCTTCCAGCCGCTGAAGTTCCGTAACCTCGAGATCAAGAACCGGATCCTCCGCTCGAACATCTCGGGCCGCTTCGACGACTACGACGGTGCCGGCTCGCAGACGCGCATCAACTGGGAGCTGAAGTTCGCCCGCGGCGGGGTCGGAGCAATCCTCTCGGCCTGGACCGCCGTCGACGAGCGCGGGAAGATCGTCCCCAGCTTCGCCGGCATCGAGAGCGACGACCGCGTTCCCTTCTGGCGCGAGCTCGGCGAGCGCGTCCACGAGCACGACTGCAAGTACGTCCTCCAGCTCGCGCACGCCGGGCGCCAGCGCGACATCCCCACGCTCACGCACGGCAAGGGGATCTCGTCGACGAGCAAGCCCGACCCGCTCCACGGCTTCGAGGCAGAGCGCGCGACCCGGGCCGACCTCGAGGCAGTGAAGCGCTCGTTCGCCGCCGGGGCCCGCCGTGCGCGCGAGGCGGGGCTCGACGGCGTCGAGGTGCACGGTGCGAACGGGTACCTCTTCACGCAGTTCCTCTCCTCGGCCATCAACGAGCGGGACGACGAGTACGGCGGGCCGCTCGAGAACCGCGCGCGGCTGCTCCTCGACACGGTGAAAGCGATCAGGGCCGAGGTCGGGCACGACTTCCACGTCCAGGTGAAGGTCTCGACGACGGAGCACGCGAACGCCTTCCTCCCCTGGCTCGGCGCGGGGAACACGATCGAGGACTCGGTCCAGGTCTGCCGCTGGCTCGAGGAGGCGGGCGCCGACGCGATCCACGTCTCGTCGGGGAGCACCTTCCCCCATCCCGAGAACCCCGCCGGCGCGTTCGCCCTCGACGACATGGTCCACAGCTACGACATCATGCTCTCGAGCGGCGTCCACACCTTCCGCAACTACCTCCTCTTCCGGCTCTGGCCGGCGAACCGCGTCATGCAGAAGCGGTGGGAGCGCGACCCGGCCTCCGTCCCCGGACGCTGCCTGCCCGACGCGGCCGCCGTGAAGAGGGCCGTCGGCATCCCGGTGATCGTCACCGGTGGGTTCCAGCAGGCGTCGCTGATCGCGGGCGCCATCGAGCGCGGCGACTGCGACGCCGTCTCGATCGCGCGCGGACTCGTGGCCAACAACGACCTCGTCGAGCTCTTCAGGGCCGGCCATGACCTGCCCCCGCGGCCGTGCACCTACTGCAACAAGTGCCTCTACAACGTCCTCGAGCACCCGTTGGGCTGTTACGACGAGCGGCGCTACGCCTCCCGCGAGGAGATGATCGAGCAGATCATGTCCGTCTACGCTCCCGCTGCATGACCGAAACCGCCGCCGAGCACGGGATCTCGCCGTACCTCCCACATGAGGGACCGCGAAAGGGCCTGGCCTTCTGCATGTCGGGGGGCGGCGACCGCGCGGCGCTCTTCCACCTCGGCGCCCTGCGCCGTATGAACGAGCTCGGGATCCTCTCCAAGATCGACACGTTCACGTCGGTGTCGGGCGGCAGCATCATGGCGGCGCAGCTCGCCACCTTCATGCAGAGCGCGACGCGCGAGCCCGGCAAGCCGATCGAGGGCTTCGAGGAGGGTGTGGCGAAGCCCATGCGCAGGTTCGCAGCGGCGGATCCCCGCACGGGCGCCGCCCTCGCCCGCCTGAAGCCGAACAAGTGGTTCACGCCGGGCGCGCAGAGCGAGGCCCTCGCGGCCGCGTATGCGGAGGGCCCGGCGCCCGGACGGCTCGAGGACCTTCCTGACACGCCACGATTCGTGTTCCTCGCAAGCGATATGCGCTTCCGCGACCAGTGGGTCTTCGACACCGGCAAGCGCCGGGTCGGCAGCTCGGCGGCCGGGTACGGACCGCTCGGGACGTGGACGCTCGCGCAGGCCGTCGCGGCGTCCTCCTGCGTACCGGGCGCGTTCAGCGTCGTCAAGGCGAAGCAGGAGCCGTCGTCCCTCACGGGCGGCTCCTACAAGGAGCGCGACCGGGACAAGCTCGTCCGCGAGATCGACCTCTCGGACGGCGGCATGTTCGACAACCTGGGCGTCGAGCCCGTCTGGCAGGACCACGAGACCGTCCTCGTCTCCGACGCGGCCCCGTCTTTCAAGCCGGAACCGGAGATCGGCTGGCTCTGGAGCGCCCTCCGCCAAGGGGTCATCCTCCTCGAGCAGGCGACGGAGGTGCGCAAGCGCTGGCTCGTCTCGAACTTCCTCGCCGAGAAGCTCCGTGGCGCGTACTGGGGCATCGCGTCGAAGCCCAGGAACTACCGCCTGGAGGCGGAGCACACCGCCTACTCCGAGAATCTCATCCGCGACTACATCGCTCCGATCCGCATCGACCTGGACGTGTTCTCGGAGGGCGAGATCGCCGTCCTCGAGAACCACGGCTACCTGATGGCGGAGATCGCGCTGCAGCGCCACGTCAAGGACCTCGGCAGAGAGAAATGGCCGAAGGCCGTCGCGCCCCACGAGGACTGGCTGAACGAGAACAAGGCGGAGAAGGCCTTGACCGGCAGCGACAAGACGCACATGTTCTTCCGCCCGCGCATCCACCCGTAGGCCGCCGTGGGCGGGCTCGAGTTCGACGAGAGCGTGGGCGAGCAACTCGAGGTCGTCTACCGCACCCGCGACATCCTCCGCCGCCGGCGGCTGGTCCACGAGGCGCTCGGCGCCCAGCCCGGCGAGCGGGTCCTCGACGCCGGCTGCGGGCCGGGCTTCTACGTCGCCGAGCTCCTGGATGCGGTTGGCCCGGAAGGCTCCGTCGTCGGCATCGACGTCAGCCCGGCGATGCTCGCCATCGCCGCGCGCCGCACCGAGGCGCACCCGAACGTCGCCTTCCACGAGGGCGATGCGACCTCGCTTCCGGTGGAGAGCGAGGACTTCGATGCGGCGCTCTCCGTGCAGGTGCTCGAGTACGTCAACAACCCCCCGGCGGCGCTCGCGGAGATCCACCGCGCGCTCCGCCCCGGCGGCCGCGTCGTCCTGTGGGACGTCGACTGGACGACGCTCTCGTGGCACTCAGCGGACCCGGAGCGGATGCGGTGCGCGCTGAGCGCCTGGGACGAGCACCTCGCCCACCCGGCGCTCCCGCGCACGCTCGCAGGCGACCTCCGCCGCGCAGGCTTCGAGGGCGTCCGCGCCGAAGGACACGTCTTCACGACGACCGAGCTCGACCCGGAGACCTACGGCGGCGCCAACCTACCGCTGATCGAGGACTACGTCGCAGGCCGCCAGGGCTTCAGCGAGGATGACGCTGCCTCCTGGGCGAACGAGCAGCGCGAGCTTGGCGCGCGCGGTGAGTTCTTCTTCTCTGTCACCCAGTTCTGCTTCACGGCGACGAAAAGTCAGTAGAGCTTCTCGCCGCGCTCGAGCATCCCGATGAACTTCGCGAGCCGGCGCTCGCGCGTCTCCGGCTTCTTCGCGTCCTCGAGCTGGTAGATGACCGCGTAGCGGTTCGACTTGTTGAGCCTCGCCCAGAACTCGGCTGCCTTCGGACTCGCCTTCAACGCCTTCTTCAAATCGGGCGGCTCGGTCATGTTCGCCGGCGACGAGTACGCCGCGTTCCAGCGCCCGTCGGCCTTCGCGAGCTCGACCTGCTCGAGGCCCGCCGGCCTCATCCGGCCCGCCTTCGTGAGCGCCTCGATCTTCTCGACGTTGATCTTCGACCACTTGCTCCTCGACCGCCGCGGCGTGAACTTCTGCAGGTAGAAGCGCTCGTCGAGCGTCATTACCTGGCTGTCGATCCAGCCGAAGCAGAGCGCCACGTCGAGAGCCTCCGCGTAGACGACGGTCGTCACGCCGGAGCCCTTCTTGGCGAACTTCAGCCAGACACCGTCAGAGCTCGCGTGCTCGGCGTCGAGCCACGCTTCCCACTCCTCCGGTGAGGCGAGCTGGAGGATCGGCTTGCCGTCCTTTCCGGTCTCCTTCGCCACGGCGCCAGTATCCGTGAATCCAATCTCAAGACGGCGGTTCCGAGCGCCGATGATCGGACCGTGCGCGCGACGATCCTCGGCTCGGTCGGAGTCCTCTGGGGAGGGGCTATCGTGGCGAGCGGCGCTCCTGGATCGCACCGCCTCACCGGACCCCGCGACGGCGATCGGGGAGCTGATGGCGCTGGCCGTCGGCGCGCTCCTCCTCGCCGTGGGCGCCCGCGACGCTCGTCAGGCGCTTCCTCTAGCTAGGCGTTGCCGGTCGCCCGCTCGGCGAAGCGGTCGGCGAGCGCCGCAATCGTCAGCGACGGGTTCGGCCCGACCGGCCCCGGCATCACGGAGCCGTCCGCGATCGTGAAGCCCGGGTAGCCGAAGACTTCGCCGTACTCGTCGACGACGCCTTCCTCCGCCGTCCGCCCCATCGGGCAGCCGCCGAGCGGGTGCACGGTGATGAGCCGGCCGAGATACCAGGTCGGGTTGCGCTGGAACTTCGCGCCGAGCGACTCGGCGATGTCGCTCGAGAAGTCGCCGAGCCGGTCGAAGAACGGGCCCGACTTGCCCTTGACCCAGTCGAGCTGGAGCCGCTCGTCGTCGGCGAGCGTGAACGTCCCGTCCGGGATGTCACGGCCCATGCCGAGGAGCGGCAGCGACCCGGCCGAGACCCGCGTGTCCGAGAGGAGCTCGGAGACCTCGGCGGAGAGATCGCCCTCCGGCTTGCGGCGCAGCAGGCTGAGGATGATCCGCGCCGCGAGCTTGCGGTAGCGCCAGAGCGCACCCGGCCCCTGGGTGGTCTGGATGATCCAGCTCATGAACTGCGGGTAGCCGGCATCCTCGACGTAGAACCCGCGCCCCTCGCCGCCGTCGAGCGCGTCCGGGACGCGGATCGCGCTCGTGATCACCGGCCCGAACTCGGCGTCGAGCCGGCGGGGCGAGCCGTCCGGGTAGCTCGCCTTCAGCGCGAACGTGAGCAGGTCGCCGTTGCCGCCGAACCGCGAGCCGAGGCGCGGGCTGAGGCCGGGGAAGGCACGGCTGCTCTTCAGGAGCAGGTAGGTCGACCCGATCGAGCCGGCCGAGAGCACGAGGCGGTCGCACGTCAGCTCGCGCACCGGCCGCACGCCCGGGTTGCGCGTGTCGAGCTTCCGGCCCTCGTCGGCGACGTCGTGCTCGACGTAGCGCACGACGTAGCCGCCGCCCTCGCGCGGGGCGAAGGAGCGCACCTCGCGGCGCGTCCAGATCTCGGCGCCGTGCCGCTTCGCGGCGGAGAGGTAGTTGTAGTCCAGCGTGTTCTTCGAGCCGAAGTTGCAGCCGATGTCGCACTCGCCGGTCAGCCGGCACGTGTAGCGCGGAAGCCCGTGGAGGTTCGGATGCTCCTCCCGGATCGGCACCCCGACGGCCGGGTCCTCGCCTTCGTTCGCGAAGGTGACGGCCAGCGGCGGGAGGATCCACTCGCGATCGAGCTTCCCGGCAGCCTCCCTGAACGCGGCGGTCTTCGACGAGCGGTCGAACGGCTCGTGCTCGAACGGGTAGCGCTGCGCGTTCAGCATCTGCTCGGCCGCGTCGTAGTGCGGGTCGAGGTCGGCGCGCGTCACCGGCCAGTGCTCGTAGCCGCCGTTCGC
This sequence comes from uncultured Actinomycetes bacterium, assembly GCA_963839745.1. GTDB lineage: Bacteria > Actinomycetota > Thermoleophilia > Gaiellales > Gaiellaceae > JAIBJN01. The sequence goes on along the minus strand of CAWIWC010000017.1, from coordinate 28,313 downwards.
CAGGTCCTCCTGGACGAACCACTTCTCGTCCTTGCGCAGGAGAACGTTCGCGTAGATCAGTGAGCCGCCGCCCAGGCCGCTTGACACGAGCGCTCCGATTCCCTTGAACGACCAGAGGTTGAACATGCCGTAGAGGCCCTCGCTCGGATCCCAGAACGCCTTCCCGAGCTCCCTCGGGCTGCGGGGGAACGACCCGGGCGGATAGGGCTTGCCGCGCTCGAGGACGCACACCGACTTGCCCGCTTCGGCCAGCCGGTAGGCGAGCACGGAGCCCCCGAACCCGGAACCGACGACGACGGCGTCGAAGTGGGTGTCCTCCACGGCGAGCGAGGCTATTCGCGAACGATCCCGCGCGCAACCCCGGCACCGCTTCAGCGCCGATTCGTCACATAGGGGCTTGACAAGCCCCTGCGGCTTTCACCACACTGCACTCACGTTGACGAGCGCCGCCGTCACACCTGAGCGCGTCATCGGCTCCGCCGAGACGTCGCCGCGCGGCCTCGTCGTGATTCTCCTCGGCATTCTCCCCCTCTAGGGGGAGAACACGCTCACGCGCCGAGCAGGCGCATACGCCGACCTTTCCGCAGAAGTAATGCGCCTCCGTTTGGAGGCAAGGAGGATGAGCAGTGAGCCGCAGAATCACGATCTTCGACACGACGTTGCGCGACGGCGAGCAGTCGCCCGGCATCGCGCTTTCGCCTGACGAGAAGGCGGAGATCGGGACGCAGCTCGAGCGGCTCGGGGTCGACGTGGTCGAGGCAGGGTTCGCGGTCTCCTCGCCGGGAGACTTCGAAGGCGTCCGCGCAGTCGCCGCCGCAGTCGAGCTTCCCACCGTCGCTTGCCTCGCCAGGACGAGGAAAGAGGACATCGACGCCGCCGCCGAGGCCCTTGCCGACGCGAAGCGGTCGCGCATCCACGTCTTCCTCGCCACCAGCCCGATCCACATGGAGCGCAAGCTCCGCCTGGAGCCCGCCGAGGTGGTCGAGCAGGCGCGCTGGGCCGTCGCCTACGCGAGCAGCCTCGCCGACGAGGTCGAGTTCTCCTGCGAGGACGCGACGCGCTCCGACCCCAACTTCGTGGCCGAGGTGTGCCGCGAGGCCGCGCGCGCCGGCGCGACGACGATCAACCTCCCGGACACGGTCGGCTACTGCCTGCCCGAGGAGTACGCCGCCTTCCTCCGCGACGTGCGCTCGCGCTGCCTCCAGCTCCTCAACGTCACGCTCTCGGTTCACTGCCACGACGACCTGGGCCTGGCGGTCGCCAACACGCTCGCCGGCGTCCGCGCCGGCGCCACCCAGATCGAGTGCACGATCAACGGGCTCGGCGAGCGGGCCGGCAACGCCGCGCTCGAAGAGGTCGTCATGGGCCTCCGCGTCCGCGAGGCGACCTTCGAATGCCAGACCGGCATCGCCGTCGGCGAGATCGGCCGCACGTCCCGGCTCGTCTCCGAGCTGACCGGCTACGCCGTCCAGCGCAACAAGGCGATCGTGGGCGCGAACGCGTTCGCCCACGAGGCCGGCATCCATCAGGACGGGATGCTCAAGGACGCCGAGACGTACCAGATCATCGACCCGACCGAGCTCGGCCTCGAGATGACGCTGCCGCTCGGGAAGCACTCGGGCCGCCACGCGTTCGCGCGGGCCTGCACGGCCGCCGGGATGGACCTCGACGCGGACGCACTGCGCGAGGCCTTCGCCCGCTTCAAGGAGCTCGCCGACACGCGCAAGCACGTGACCCTCCTGGACGTGTTCGAGGAGGTGAGCGTGCGATGAGGAAGAAGCGCTACACGGTCGCGCTCCTCTCGGGCGACGGCATCGGGCCGGAGATGACCGCCGAGGCGAGCCGCGCGCTCCGCGCGGTCTCCCGCATGCACGGGTTCGGTGTCGAAGAGCTCCACGTGCCCTTCGGCGGCGACGCCGTGCGCCGGTTCGGGCATCCCCTTCCCTCCTTCACGCGGGCGGCGTGCGCCGAGGCGGACGCCGTGCTCGTGGCCACGACCCGCGAGCCCGCGCTCGAGGTCGTGAAGGCCGAGCTCGACCTTTCCTGGCGCATCACCCGCGTCTGCGCCCGCGGGAGCGAGCTCGCCGTCGTGAGCCCGCTCGTGGACGGCGCTCTCGACCTCGCGGTCGACCGGGCGTTCCGGCTCGCAGTGAGCCGCCGGGCGCGCCTGACATCGGTCGGCGACACCGAGCGGTGGCTCGCCGCGGTCGAGGCCGGAGCGGAGCGCCGTGAAGGCGTCCACGTCGAGCACGCGCGCTTCGAGGCGGCCGTGACCGGACTCCTTCGCGACCCCTCGCGCTACGACGTGATCGCCAGCGAGCAGCCGTTCGCCGAGGCGCTGGCCTCCACGGCCGCGTTCGCCCACGAAGGCACCCGGCTCGTCGCCTCCGGCCGCGTCGGCCCGGCCGGCAAGGGCGTTTTTGGCCCCACGCATGGGTCGGCGCTCGAGATCGCCGGCCAGGGCGTCGCCAACCCGAGCGCCATGCTCCTCGCGGTCGCCCTGCTCCTTGGCGAGGGCCTCGGCGAGCGCAGCGCTGCACAGACGCTCGAGCGCGGTGTCCTGGAGGCGCTCGAGACCGGCATGCGCACGCCGGACATGGTCTCCTCGGGCGCCGGCGCGACGACGCGTGAGTTCACGGACGCGCTCCTGGCCACCCTGCCGTCCGCACGGCCGGACGCCGAGTTCGAAAGGGCGTTTGCATGAGGATGATCGGCTCGGACGCGATCCTCCGCTCGCTCGAGGCCGAGGGCGTCGACGTGGTCTTCGGCATCCCCGGCGGGGCGATCCTCCCGCTCTACGACGGCTTCGCCCGCGGCACGACCGTGCGCCACGTGCTCGCCCGGCACGAGCAGGGCGCCGGGCACATGGCCGAGGGCTACGCGCGGGCGTCGGGCAGGGTCGGTGTCGCGCTCGCCACGTCGGGCCCCGGGGTCACGAACCTCGTCACGCCGATCGCCGACGCGTGGATGGACTCGACACCGCTGGTCTGCATCACCGGCCAGGTGCGCTCGAACCTGATCGGCACCGACGCGTTCCAGGAAACGGACGCGACCGGAATCACGCTCCCCATCGTCAAGCACTCGTGGCTCGTACAGGACGTCGAAGAGCTCCCGCACGTTCTGAAGGCGGCGTTCCACATCGCCCGAACCGGCCGACCTGGCCCGGTCCTCGTGGACATCGCCAAGGACGTGCAGGAGGCGGAGATCGACTTCACTTACCCCCATCGGGTCGATCTCCCGGGGTGGAAGCCGCCTGCCAGCGTCCACCCGAGACAGGTTCGCGAGGCGGCGAGAGCCCTGCTCGCCGCCTCGCGGCCGGTCCTCTATGTCGGCGGGGGCGCGATCAACGGCGACGCCTGCGACGAGCTCCGCGAGCTCGCCGAGGCGGCCGGCATCCCCGTCATCGCCACCTTGATGGCGAAGGGCGCGTTCCCCGAGTCGCACCCGCTCTGTTACGGGCCGCCCGGCATGCACGGCTCCAAGTGGGCGAACTGGGGACTGAACAAGGCCGACCTGATCGTCGCCGTCGGCGCGCGCTTCGACGACCGCGTGACCGGGAAGCTCTCGGCGTTCGCGCCGGGCGCCAAGGTGATCCACTTCGACATCGACGCGGCCGAGATCGGCAAGCTCCGCCACGCTGACATCCCCGTGACCGGGCCCCTGAAGCTCGCGCTCGCCGAGCTCGCCGACGCGGTCCGCGCCGAGGCGGAGCCCGGGAGCGAGGGCCCGGTCGCCTGGCGGCGCCAGCTGGACGAGTGGCGCGAGGCCTACCCGTACCGCTACCGGCGCGAGGGCGAGTTCCTGAAGCCGCAGGCGGTCGTCGAGACGCTGCGCGACCTCGCCGGCGACCGCGACGATGTCGTCTGGACGACGGGGGTCGGCCAGCACCAGATGTGGGCGATGCAGTACCTCGTCTGCGATCAGCCCAGGAGTTTCATCACCTCGGGCGGTCTCGGGACGATGGGCTACGGCCTGCCCGCGGCGATCGGCGCCAAGGCGGCGCGGCCCGACGCGACCGTCGTCTGCATCGACGGCGACGGCTGCTTCCAGATGACCTCCCAGGAGCTGGCCACGTCCGTGCTCGAGGGCCTGCCGGTCGTCGTCGTGATCGTCAACAACGGCTGGCTCGGGATGGTGCGCCAGTGGCAGGAGATGTTCTACGACGAGCGCTTCTCCCAGACCCATCTCACCCACCAGGTGCCCGACTACGCGCAGCTCGCCGAGGCCTACGGCGCGGCCGGCTTCACGGTCGACTCCGAGGACGACCTCGAGAGCGTGCTCGAGGAGGCCATGGCCTGCGGCCGCACCGCCGTCGTCGACGCGCGCTGCGACCCGGCCGAGAAGGTCTTCCCCATGATCCCCGGCCGGGCGCGACGTCCGGCCGAGACTCGACATCGGCTCCTCGAACGTTCCCAGCTGGAGGAGGACCGGTCGCAGACGCCCTGTGACCCACACCGGTCTCCGTCCTGGTCGAGAACAAGCCGGGCGCGCTCGCCCGCGTCTCGAACATGTTCGCGCGGCGCGGCTTCAACATCGAGAGCCTGGCCGTTGGGCCGACCGAGCGGCGCGACGTCTCGCGCATCACGCTCACGGTCGACTGCCCCGTCAACCTGCTCGAGCAGATCGAGAAGCAGATGCACAAGCTCGTCAACGTCCTGCGGGTCTCGACGCTCGAGGCCGGCGAGGCGGTCGAGCGCGAGCTCGCTCTGCTCAAGGTCAAGGCCGACCCGAGCAGGCACGTCGAGCTCATGACCCTCGCCGGCGTCTTCGACGCGCGCGTGGCCGACCTTGGCCCCGACTCGATCATCTTCGAGGTCGTCGGCACCCCCGACGAGCTCCAGTCCTTCGAGGAGGTCCTGCGCCCGCACGGCCTCACCGAGCTCGCGCGCACCGGCCGCATCGGCCTGGCGCGCGCCTCCACGAACAGCGCCCCCCGCCCCCAACACGTCCTCCGCTGAGAGCACACGAAAGGAACCTCATGGCAGCGACCGTCCATCGCGAAGGCAATGTCGATCTCCTCTCCGGCAAGGTGGCCGTCATCGGCTACGGCAGCCAGGGTCACGCGCACGCGCTCAACCTGCGCGACTCCGGCGTGGACGTCGAGGTCGGCCTGCGCGACGGAAGCTCCTCGTGGGCTGCCGCCGAGGACGCCGGACTGACCGTCCGCACCATCCCGGAGGCCGTGCGCGGCGCGCAGCTCGTCGCCGTCCTCCTCCCCGACCATGTCCAGAAGGGCGTCTACGAAAACGACGTCGCCCCGAATCTCGACCCGGACGCTGCTGTCCTCTTCGCCCATGGCTTCAACGTCCACTTCGGGCAGATTCAGCCCGAGCCGGGGCACGACGTGATCATGGTCGCTCCCAAGGGGCCCGGGCACCGCGTCCGCCAGCTGTTCGAGGCGGGCGCGGGGACCCCGGGGCTCGTCGCAGTGGCGCAGGATGCGAGCGGGAGCGCGCTCGACCTCGCGCTCGCCTACGGCACCGCCATCGGCTGCGGCCGCATGGGGATGCTCGAGACGACGTTCGCGGAGGAGACCGAGAGCGACCTCTTCGGCGAGCAGGCCGTCCTGTGCGGCGGCGTCACCGCGCTGATGCAGGCCGGCTTCGAGATCCTCGTGGACGCCGGCTACCAGCCCGAGATCGCCTACTACGAGTGCATCAACGAGCTGAAGCTGATCGTCGACCTCATCTACGAGGGCGGCTTCTCCTACATGCGCCACTCGATCTCCGACGTGGCCGAGTACGGCGACCTCACGCGCGGCCAGGTCGTGATCGACGAGCACGTCCGCACGACGATGCGGCATCTCCTCGAGGACATCCGCAACGGCAACTTCGCCCGCGAGCTGATCGCCGAGGAGGAGGCCGGCCGGCCGCGGCTTACAGCGCTGCGGCGCATGGCGGCCCACCATCCGGTCGAGTCGGTCGGCAGCGAGCTCCGCGACCTCGCGGGCAAGGAGGGGCTGCTCGGTGCGGAGGCGCGCGTCGTCGGGACCTGAGCCGTCCGGCTCCGCAGCCTCACGCCGCAACAGCCATGATCTGAGCCGATGATCGACGTCCCTGTCGCGCTGCTCGGCTACGGCACGGTGGGCTCCGCGGTGGACCGCCTGCTCGCGGAGAACGCCGACGACATCGAGCGCGCCACCGGCCACCGTCTCCGCGTCGTGCGCGCGCTCGTGCGCGATCCGTCGAAGGAGCGGCCCGAGCCGCCGGCCGACGGAGTCCTCACCACCGACTTCGCCTCGATTCGCGACGACCCGTCCATTGCGCTCGTGGCCGAGGTCATGGGCGGCATCGAGCCGACGGGCGACTACGTCCTCGAGCTCCTGCGCGCGGGCAAGCCGGTCGTCTCCGCCAACAAGCAGCTGATCGCACGCGAGGGCGCGGAGCTCTTCCACACGGCCTCGGAAGCGGGCGTCCAGCTTCGCTTCGAGGCAAGCGTGTGCGCCGCGATCCCCGTGATCAAGATCCTGCGCGAGGCGCTGGTCGCCACGACGGTCCACCGCGTCCTCGGCATCGTCAACGGAACGACGAACTACATCCTCACGAAGATGGAAGAAGGCGCCGAGTACGAGGACGCACTCGCGGACGCGCAACGGCTCGGCTACGCGGAGGCCGACCCCACGGAGGATGTCAACGGCGCGGACGCGGCCGCGAAGATGGCGATTCTGGCGACGATCGCGTTCGGCTCGCGCACCACGCTCGGCGACGTGGCGTTCGACGGGATCGAGCAGGTGACCTCGGAGCACGTCCGCGCGGCCCGCGAGATGGAGATGGTCGTGCGCCTGATCGGCGCCGCGACGCTCACGGACGGCAAGATCGACGTCCGCGTCGGGCCCGCGCTCGTCGACCGCCACCACCCGCTCGCCGCCGTCGAGGGCGCCATGAACGCGGTCATGCTCCAGGGCGACGCCATCCGGGAGATCACGCTCGAGGGCCCCGGCGCCGGCGGGATGGAGACGGCCTCCGCGGTCGTGGCCGACATGGTCTCGATCATCGGCACGACCGGAACGGGCTTCCTCCAGAACGACGCATGCTGGCGCGAGCTCGACCGGCTCCCGGACGGCGAGGCCCGCTCGCCGTACTACCTGCGCGTCGAGGTGGACGACGTGGCCGGCGTCCTCGCGCAGATCGCCCTGAGGCTGTCCGCGCACCGGATCTCGGTCGCGCGGCTCGTCCAGCACCAGCGCGACGGCGGCGCGACGCTGCACGTCGTCACGCACGAGGGTGCCGAGGGCGACCTCAGGAGCGCCTTGCAGGAGATCGAGTCGCTGCCGGAGACGCGCGGTGCGCCGTCCGCGCTCCCGGTGATCTCGGACCGCGGCATCCCAGGCCTCGGCTGGGCGTGACTCCGCTGGCGGAGCGCTATCGCGACCGGCTCCCTCTCACGGAGGCGACGCCCGTGGTCACGCTCGGCGAGGGCTCGACTCCGCTCCTTCGCGCTCCGCGGCTCTCGGAGAAGCTCGGCGTCGAGCTCTGGCTCAAGTGGGAAGGCGCCAACCCGACAGGCAGCTTCAAGGACCGCGGCATGACGATCGCCGTCTCGAAGGCGCTGGAGGACGGCGCCCGCGCGGTGGTGTGCGCCTCGACCGGGAACACGGCGGCCTCGGCGGCTGCGTATGCCGCCCGGGCGGGGATCACCGCGGTGATCCTCCAACCCGCGGACGCCGTTGCGCGGGGCAAGATCGTCCAGGCCCAGGCGGTCGGCGCGCGTGTGCTCCAGGTGCAGGGGCCCTTCGAGGCAGCGCTGACGGCGGCGCGAGAGCTGGCCCGCCGCGGCACGCACGCGCTCGTGAACTCGCTCAACCCGCACCGGCTCGAGGGCCAGAAGACGGCCGCCTTCGAGATCGTCGAGGCCCTGGACGGCGCGCCCGACGTCCTCGCCCTGCCCTACGGCGGCGGCGGGAACACGCGGGCGTTCGGGCTCGGCTTCGAGGGCGTCGGCACGCCGCGCTTCCTGGCCGGCGAATCCTCCGCCCGCGCGTACACGATGGCGACCGCCATCCGCATCGCCGAGCCGGCGCACCAGGCCGAGGCCGAGGCGGTGGTCGCCCGCTCCGGCGGGGCGATCGTGCCGCTCTCCGACGAGGAGATCCTCGCGTCGTGGCGCGAGCTGGCCGAGCTGGAGGGGCTCTTCTGCGAGCCGGCCTCCGCTGCGGGCCTCGCGGCCGTCGTCAAGCAGCGCCCCGATTCGGGCGCGCGCGTCGTCTGCGTCATCACCGGCCACGGCCTCAAGGACCAGGAGGCGGCCGCCCGCCTCTCCACCCCACCGGTGTCGGTCCCGGCGGATCCGGACGCGATCGCGGAGGCGGCGTCGTGAAGGTCACCGTCCGCGCGCCCGCGACGACGGCGAACCTCGGCGCCGGGTTCGACTGCGCCGCGGTCGCGCTCGACCTCTGGAACGAGCTCGTCATCACCGACGGCGGGACGCCCGACCGCGAGCACCTGGGAGTTCAGGCGTTCGAGCGCATCGACCCGGCCGACGGCCTCAGGTTCGAGTGGTTCGACCGCATTCCCCGCGAGCGCGGCCTCGGCTCGAGCGCGTCGATCATCGCGCTCGGCCTGGTCGCCGCTGCGCACATCGCCGACCGGGAGCCCGACCCGGAGTGGCTCCTCTCGGAGGGCCTGCGGCTGGAGGGCCACCCCGACAACCTCGCGGCTGCACTGGCCGGCGGAGCCTGCATCACGGTGGGCGGGCGGATCGAGCACCTTGCCGACGACGTCCCGCTGGCCCCAATCGCCCTCGTGCCCTCCTCCACGGTGGCGACCGCGGAGGCGCGCGCCGCACTGCCCGAGCAGGTGCCGCTCGGCGACGCCGTGTACACGGTCGGCCGTGCCGTCACCCTCGGCGCCGCGCTCGCCACCCAGTCCGAAGACCTGTTCGCAATGTCCCTCACCGACCGGCTCCACGAGCCCTATCGGGCCGAGCACGCGCCGATGCTCGAGGAGGTGCGCTCGGACCTGCCGCCCGGCGCCCGCGGCGCCACCATCTCGGGATCGGGCCCGACAGTGATCGTCTGGGCGGAGAAGCACTCGGCCGACGACTGCGCGGTCGCGCTCTCCTCGCGCTTCCCGGACGTGGAGGTGCTGTGGCTCAAGGTCTCGGCGAAAGGAGCGGAAGTCACGTGAGCGATCCGTACGAAAGGCCTTCCGATCCGGCGAAGAGGCACAGCGCCGCGATCACCGACGGGCCTGAGCGCGCGCCCGCCCGCGCGATGCTCAAAGGCATCGGCCTCACCGACGAGGATCTCGCGCGGCCGCTCGTCGGTGTCGCCACCACGTGGATCGAGACGATGCCGTGCAACTTCAACCAGCGCGAGCTCGCGAAGCACGTGAAGGCGGGCGTGCGCGCCGCCGGCGGCACACCGGTCGAGTTCAACACCGTCTCGGTCTCCGACGGCGTCTCCATGGGGACGGAGGGCATGCGCGCCTCGCTGATCTCTCGCGAGGTGATCGCGGACTCGATCGAGCTCGTCGTTCGGGGTCACTTGCTCGACGGGCTCGTGTGCCTGGTCGGCTGCGACAAGACCATCCCGGCCGCCGTGATGGCGCTGGCGCGGCTCGACGTCCCGGGGCTCGTCCTCTACAACGGCTCGATCGCGCCGGGCCGGTTCCGCGGCCGCGACGTGACCATCCAGGACGTCTTCGAGGCGGTCGGCGCGCACGCGGTCGGGAACATGAGCGCCGCCGAGCTCCACGAGCTCGAGGGCGTCGCCTGTCCGGGCGCCGGAGCGTGCGGCGGCCAGTTCACTGCGAACACGATGTCCACCGCGCTCGATTTCCTCGGGATCAGTCCGGCCGGGCTGAACGGAATCCCAGCATTGGCGCCCGGCAAGAACGAGGCGGCCGAGGAGGCGGGACGGCTCGCGATGGACCTCCTCCGCCGCGACGTGCGGCCGTCGCACGTGATCACACGCGAGGCCCTCGAGAACGCGATCGCCTCGATCGCGGCCACCGGCGGCTCGACGAACGGCGTCCTCCACCTGCTCGCCATCGCCCGCGAGCTCGACCTGGAGCTCTCGCTCGACGACTTCGACCGCATCGCCGCCCGGACTCCCGTCGTGGCGAGCCTCAAGCCCGGCGGCCGCTTTGTGGCGACCGACGTCTACGAGGCGGGCGGCGTCGCCCTGGTCGCGCGGGAGCTGCTCAAGCGCGAGCTCGTCCACGCCGGCGCCCCGAACGTCGATGGGCGCTCGCTCGGAGAGATCGCAGCAGCCGTCGAGGAGCGTCCGGGCCAGGAGGTCGTCGTCCCGCTGGAGACGCCGCTCAAGCCGACCGGCGGGCTCGCGATCCTCTACGGCAACCTCGCGCCGGAGGGTTGCGTCGTCAAGCTCGCCGGGCACGAGCGGCTTCTCCACCGCGGGCCGGCGCGCGTCTTCGACTCGGAGGAAGCGTGCTTCGAAGCGGTGAAGGCCCGGAGCATCGAGCAAGGCGACGTGGTCGTGATTCGCTACGAGGGCCCCGCGGGCGGGCCCGGCATGCGGGAGATGCTGCACGTGACTGCTGCGCTCGTCGGCGAGGGGCTGGGCGACTCGGTCGCACTCGTCACGGACGGGCGCTTCTCGGGCGCGACGCACGGGCTCATGGTCGGGCACGTCTCGCCCGAGGCCGCGCGCGGCGGTCCCCTGGCTGCGTTGCGCGACGGGGACACCGTGGTCGTCGACGTCGAGGCGCGCGAGCTGCGGGCCGAGCTCTCGGACGACGAGCTGGCAGCACGGCTCGCCGCCTGGGAGCGGCCGGCGCCCCGCTACACGCGCGGGGTCTTCGCCAAGTACGCGGCGCTGGTCTCTTCCGCGTCCGAAGGCGCCGTCACGACCGCGCCGCTGTGAAGATCGTCCTCCTCCCCGGCGACGGGATCGGCCCCGAGGTCACCGCGGCCGCGGCCCGCGTGCTGGCGGAGCTGCCGCTCGACCTCGAGATCGAGGAACACCTTTTCGGCGGCGCCGCGATCCGCGAGACCGGGGAGCCGCTGCCGGCCGAGACGCTCGCAGCCTGCCGCGAGGCCGACGCCGTGCTCATGGGCGCGGTCGGCGCTCCCGAGTTCGACCGCTCCGAGGTGCGGCCCGAGCAGGGCCTCATCGGGCTGCGCGGCGCGCTGGACGTCTACGCGAACCTGCGCCCGGCGCGCGGCGAGGGCGTCGACCTCCTCGTCGTCCGCGAGCTTGTCGGCGGCCTCTACTACGGCGAGCGCGGCGTCCGCGAAGACGGAACCGTCTACGACACGATGGAGTACCGGCCCGAGGAGGTCGAGCGGATCGCGCGCCGCGGCTTCGAGCTCGCCCGCACGCGCCGCAGCCACGTCACCTCCGTGGACAAGGCGAACATCCTCATGACGTCGCGGCTCTGGCGCGAGGTGGTCGAGCGGGTCGCGCCCGACTACCCCGACGTCGAGCTTCAGCACATGCTCGTCGACAACTGCGGCATGCAGCTCGTGCTCGCGCCCGGGCCAGTTCGACGTCCTCCTGACCGAGAACACCTTCGGCGACATCCTCTCCGACGTGGCCGCCGGCGTGACCGGCGGGCTCGGCCTGGCCGCCTCCGCGAGCCTCGGCGACGGCAGGCCGGGGATCTTCGAGCCGGTGCACGGCTCCGCGCCCGACATCGCGGGCAAGGGCATCGCCAACCCGGCCGCGATGCTCCGCTCGTCCGCGCTCATGCTCGCCCACGGGCTCGACGAGCCGGAGCAGGCTCAGCGGCTGGAGACGGCGGTGGACGCCGCCCTGCTCGCGACCCCGACGCCGGACCTCGGCGGAACGGCGACGACAGCCGAGCTCACGGACGCTGTCCTCAGAGAGCTGTCGTCGCGATAGGCGACGGGTGCGCCGCCTCGAAGGCGGCGATCTCGTCCTCGTGCCGCAGGGTGACCGCGATGTCGTCGAGCCCCTCGAGCAGGCACCGCCGCTCGAACGCGTCGATCTCGAACGGGTACGGCCCGGCCGTCTGCTCTTCGAGGTCCACGGTCAGCTCGGCGCCCGATCCGGCGGCCATGAGCTCCTTGACCTGCTCCTCGGGCAGCGCGACCGGGAGGAGGCCGACCTTCCGCGAGTTCGTGCGGAAGATGTCCCCGAACGACGGCGCGATGACGACCTCGAAGCCGTAGTCCTGGATCGCCCAGGCCGCGTGCTCGCGCGAGGAGCCGCAGCCGAAGTTGCGGCCGGTGAGCAGGATCGTGGCGCCCTGGGCCTCGGGGCGGTTGAGCTCGAAGGCCGGGTCCTTGATCCAGTCGAAGAAGAGGAACTCGCCGAAGCCCGAGCGCCCGATGCGCTTCAGGAACTGCTTCGGAATGATCTGGTCGGTGTCGACGTCGGCCCGGTCGAGGACGGCGACGCGCCCGGTGGTGCGGCGAAACGGCTTCACGCCACAGGCTCCAGCGCGAGCTCGCGGACGTCGACGAAGTGACCGGCCAGCGCGGTCGCAGCGGCCATCGCAGGGCTGACCAGGTGCGTCCGCCCGCCGCGGCCCTGGCGGCCCTCGAAGTTGCGGTTGGACGTCGAGGCGCAGCGCTCTCCGGGCTGGAGGATGTCCGGGTTCATCCCGAGGCACATCGAGCAGCCGGCCCGCCGCCACTCGAAGCCGGCGGCCTCGAAGATCCGGTCGAGGCCCTCCTCCTCGGCGCGGCGCTTCACGCCCGCCGACCCCGGCACGACCATCGCCCGCACCCGCGGATGTACCTGCTTGCCGGCGACGACACTCGCCGCTTCGCGCAGGTCCTCGATGCGCGCGTTCGTGCACGAGCCGATGAAGACGCGGTCGACCTCGATGTCCTGAATAGGCGTGCCGGGATCGAGCGCCATGTAGGTGAGCGCCCGCTCGGCGGCCTTGCGCTCCGCGGGATCGGCGAACTCGCCCGGGTCGGGCACGACGCCGTCCACCGGGACGACCATCCCGGGATTCGTCCCCCAGCTCACCTGCGGAGCGAGCTCGCCGACGTCGATCTCGACCACGCGGTCGTAGGTCGCGTCCGGGTCGGAGGGAAGCGCGCGCCAGCGCTCGAGCGCGGCCTCCCAGTCGGCGCCCTTCGGCGCGGCGGGGCGGCCCTCGAGGTAGGCAAAGGTCGTGTCGTCGGGGGCGATCATCCCCGCCCGCGCGCCGGCCTCGATCGACATGTTGCAGATGGTCATGCGCCCGGCCATCGGCAGCGCGCGCACGACCTCGCCCGCGTACTCGACCACGTGCCCGACGCCGCCGGCGACGCCGATGTGCCCGATCGCGCCCAGGATCACGTCCTTCGCGGTCACGCCGAGAGGCAGCGAGCCGCTCAGCTCGAGCCGCATCGTCTTCGGCTTGCGCTGCGGGAGCGTCTGCGTTGCGAGCACGTGCTCGACCTCGGACGTCCCGATCCCGAACGCGAGCGCCCCGACCGCGCCGTGGGTCGAAGTGTGGCTGTCGCCGCAGACGATCGTCATCCCCGGCTGGGACACGCCGAGCTCGGGCCCGATCACGTGCACGATGCCCTCGCGCCCGCTCCCCGTCGCGTACAGCGGGACGCCGAACTCCTCGCAGTTGCGCCGCAGAGCTTCGAGCTGAGCGGCGGCGAGATCGTCCGCCGGCCTGTCGTCCGTCGGGACGTTGTGATCCATCGTCGCGAGCGTCAGATCCGGCCGCCTCACCGGGCGGCCGGCCATTCGCAGGCCTTCGAACGCCTGCGCCGAGGTGACCTCGTGGACGAGGTGGAGGTCGACGAACAGCAGCGGCGACTCGTCGACCGGATCGGCGACGAGGTGCGCCTCCCAGACGCGCTCGAAGAGCGTCTTTCCCATCCGCTAATTGTGCCGACATCCACCGCTCACGGCACCGCCAGAGCCCGTGGGCAACTCGCCACACACTCGTCACGTTCCGCGCGCCACGCGTGCGCCCGAGCTGGTTACGCTCAGGGCGCTCCCCGGCGCCCTCGGTGCACCTTTCGGAGCTCAGCCACTGACGGTCGGATACCGTCGAGGCGTGGCAGAGCGCGTGCTCACGACCGCCGACCTCAACCGGGCGCTGCTCGCGCGGCAGTTCCTGCTCGAGCGTTCCCGGCTCCCGCTGACCCGGACGCTCGACCGCATCGCGGGCATCCAGGCGCAGTACGCGCCGTCGTCCTACATCGGGCTGTGGAGCCGGCTCGAGGGCTTCGAGCTGGCCGACCTCACGAAGGCGCTCGAGCGGCGGACCGTCGTCCAGGGGACGCTCCTTCGCTCGACCATCCATCTGGTGTCGGCGAAGGACTACTGGGCATTCGCGGTCGGGACGCGCGCCGCCCGCCAGGACGCGTGGCTCCGCTTCGACAAGAAGCGGCTCTCCCGCTCCGACCTGACCTCAGCAGCCAAGGACGTCCGCAAGAGGCTGACGGGCAACGTGCTGCACCGCGACGAGCTCCTCGATCTCGCCCGCAAGCGTGACCCCGAGCGGCCCACCCATCTCTGGAACGGCCTCGCCGCCTGGCTCGAGCTGGTGCGCGCGCCACCTTCCGGGACGTGGGAGCGGCGCCGGGCCGACCTCTACGCCCTGGCCGACGAGTGGCTCGAGCCGCCGACAGTGACGCCCGAAGAGAGCGTCGAGATCCTCCTGCGCCGCTACCTCACCGGCTTCGGGCCGGCGCGCCTCGCCGACGCCGCCAACTGGGCGGGCCTCGCCCCGACCACCGTCCAGGAGGCCGCGGAGGGCCTTCGCCTGCGCCGCTTCCGCGACGAGGAGGGCCGCGAGCTCGTCGACCTGCCGCGTGCGCCGCTCCCAGGCGCCTCGACGAAGGCACCGCCGCGCTTCCTCCCGACCTGGGACGCGACGCTGCTCGTCCACGCACGCGGGACGCAGATCCTTCCCGAGGACTTCCGCCCGCTCGTCTTCAACACGAAGACCCCGCACTCATCGCCGACGTTCCTCGTCGACGGCGCGGTTGCGGGCAAGTGGAAGGTCGAGCGCAAGGGGAAGAAGGCAACGCTCGACGCTCGAGCCGTTCGCGCCGCTCCCGGCGGAGGTCAAGCGCGAGCTCAAGGCGGAGGCCGAGCGGCTCCTGCGCTTCCACGAGCCGGACGCCGAGTCACATCGGGTCGCGTGAACTCGAACGGCGCGCCGTCAAGTAGCCCTGGAAATGGAGAAGCCCGCCGGAGCGGGGCTTCTCGGTAGCAGGCCTGTAAGCCGGATTCTGTCGGGGGTGACCATCCATCTCGGCTTCCGGTTTCCCGGGAGCTCGTGCGGCGTACCCGGCTCCTCGGCGGGCAACCTCGGCGGAGCCTGTTCGCCTTGCACCGGACGGGGTTTGGCAGCCGCCGTGTCACCACGGCGCTGGTGGGCTCTTACCCCACCTTTTCACCCTTACCGCCGGCGTCTCCGGAGAGATACGTTCGCCGGTGGCGGTCTCCTTTCTGTGCCACTTTCCGTCGGCTTTCGCCGCCTGGGATTTCCCCAGCGTCCTGCCCTGCGGTGTCCGGACTTTCCTCGAGCCGCTCGCGCGGCCCGCGGTCACCCGGCCTGCACGTCCAAGTGTAGCGCCGGTTCTCCCTCTTTCCGGAGCCCCGAGCCGCACTCCGGGCACACGACGGCGCCGTCCTTGTGCAGGACGAACTCGCCGCACGCCGGGCACTCGAGGCTTGCGCCGCGCATGAGCGCCAGGAGCTCCTGGTCGAGGGTGCGGTTGAGCGTGACTACCTCCATCGCGACTAGTGCCCCTTCAGGTACTGCCGGCTAGGTTCTGCGTCGCGAGCACCAAGCATGAGGTCGCACTCGTCCGCAGCCAAGGCTCGAAGCCTTGGTAAGGGCGAGGGTGGGCTCAGGCGCCGCGTGATCGCGGGGCAGAAGCAGGCGGATAGTGCCTGGAGGGGCACTAGCCGACCCTCCGGAAGACGCCCACGACCTTGCCCAGGACGCTGACGTGCTCGGGGTAGAGCGGCTCCATGGTGGAGTTCTCGGGCTGGAGCCGGACGCGCCCGCTCTCGCGGAAGAAGCGCTTGACGGTCGCCTCGTCGGCGGCCTCGTCCTGGCCGGCGAGCGCGACGACGATGTCGCCGTCCTTCGCGGTCTGCTGGCGCTGCACGACGACGTAGTCGCCCTCGAGGATGCCGGCCTCGATCATGCTGTCGCCCTTGACGCGGAGCAGGAACTCCTCGCCCCCGCGCGAGAGCGTGTCCGGCACGGCCAGGTGCTCCTCGACGTTCTCCTCCGCGAGGAGCGGTCCGCCGGCGGCGATCTCGCCCACGAGCGGGAGCACGCGGACCTCGCCCACGTCCGGCACGGAGACTGTCGCGCCTGCCGCCGTTCGCTCGCGCCGGGTGAGCTCCAGCGCCCGCGGCTTCGTCGGGTCGCGGCGCAGATAGCCGGCTCGCTCGAGGTTGGCCAGATGGGCGTGCACGGTCGACGGCGACGCCAGTCCCACCGCCTCTCCGATCTCGCGCACGGTGGGCGGATACCCGTGCGAATCCACGTAGCTGAGGACAAACTCGTAGACCTCGCGCTGACGCTGCGTGAGCATCTGCCTCCCTTCCTGGTCGAACATTTGTTCGTACAAGGTAGCGAGGGCCTCGGACGGAGTCAAGCGACGGGTAGCCGCTACAATGCGCCCGTCCACGCGCTGGTGGCGGAATTGGTAGACGCGCAAGGTTGAGGGCCTTGTGGCCCGAACGGGCCGTGGAGGTTCAAGTCCTCTCCAGCGCATCGTAGGGCGCCCTGAAAAGGCGCCCTTCGTCGTTTCCGAGCGCGCCGCGCGCATGACCGGCGTCAGTAATCTACGTCGGCCCGTGAACGAGCTCGCCGACCACGCACTCGATTCCGCCCTCGCCGCCGGGGCCGGCTACGCCGACGCGCGCGTCGTTCGACGCCGCGCGCAGCACGTCTCCACGAAGAACGGCGAGGTCGACTCGGTGTCCGACGCCGAGACGGAGGGGATCGGCGTGCGCGTCCTGGTCGACGGAGCCTGGGGCTTCGCAGGCGACCCGCGCCTCTCCGAGGAGGGTGCGCGCGACGCGGCGCTGCGTGCGGTCGCGTTCGCCCGCGCGAGCGCCTCGCGCGCGCGCACGCGCGTGGAACTCGCTCCGGTGCCGCCCGCCGCGGGCGACTACGAACCGAAGGTCGAGCGAGACCCGGTCGAGGTGCCGCTCGAGGAGAAGATCGCCCTCTGCCTGCGCGCAGAGGAGGGCATGCGCCGGCCCGAAGTGAAGATCACCGAGGCGAACGTCCGCGCCATGAACGAGCGCCGCATCTTCCACTCCTCCGAGGGCGCGCGGATCTCGCAGCGCTTCGTCGAGTGCGGCGGCGGGATCGACGCACTGGCCGTCTCGGACGAGGGCCGAGTCCAGAACCGCAGCTATCCGAGCGCGCACGGCGGCTCGAGCGGCCAGGGCGGCTGGGAGTACGTCGAGCAGCTCGGCCTCGACCGCGAGGCGCCGCGGATCGGCGAGGAGGCCGCCGCGCTCCTGACCGCCGACGCCTGCCCGGCGGGCATCACCACGATCGTGGTCGACGCCGAGCAGATGGAGCTCCAGGTCCACGAATCGGTCGGCCATCCCACCGAGCTCGACCGCGTCTACGGCACCGAGGCCGCGTACGCCGGCACGAGCTTCCTGAAGCCCGGCGACCTGGGCAGCCTGCGCTACGGCTCCGAGCACATGAACATCACCGCCGACCCGACCACCCCACTCGGGCTCGGAAGCTTCGGCTGGGACGACGAGGGCGCGGCCGCGCGGCGCCAGCCCGTCGTCGAGGGCGGAATCCTCACCGGCTACCTCGCCTCGCGCGAGACGTCCGCGCTGATCGGCCGCGACCTGGGCGGCTCGATGCGCGCCGACAGCTGGAGCCGCATGCCGCT
The DNA here is from genome assembly GCA_963839745.1 of uncultured Actinomycetes bacterium. GTDB lineage: Bacteria > Actinomycetota > Thermoleophilia > Gaiellales > Gaiellaceae > JAIBJN01. The sequence continues at coordinate 10,538 of CAWIWC010000017.1, read as the reverse complement.
CGTCCGCATGACCAACCTCCACCTCGAGCCCGGCGCCGGCTCGCTCGAGGACCTGCTCGCCGACGTCGACGACGGCCTCTACCTCTGCACCAACAAGAGCTGGTCGATCGACGACAAGCGGCTCAACTTCCAGTTCGGGACGCAGGTCGCCTGGGAGATCAAGAAGGGCAAGCTCGGCCGCATGCTTCGGGACGCCACGTACATGGGCGTCACCCCGGAGTTCTGGGGACGGCTGGACGCCGTCGCCGGGCCGGACGAGTGGACGTTGTACGGCCTCACGAACTGTGGCAAGGGCCAGCCGGGCCAGCACGCGCACGTCTCTCACGGCACGTCGCCGGCACGCTTCCGTGACGTGCAGGTGGGCGTGCGCTCGTGAGCCGCGCCCTCGACCTCGCCGAACGCGCAGTGCGCGCGGCGGAAGGGGACGAGGCAGACGCCTCCGTCCACGTCGAGCGCTCCGGGTTCGCGCGCTTCGCAGCGTCCGCGGTACACCAGCCGACGCTGATTCGCGACGCGAGCGTCACCGTCCGGGTCGTCCGCGACGGGCGCGTCGGCTGCGCGACGACGAACCGGACCGACGACGAAGGCCTCGCTGCCGTCGCCAGGCGCGCCGGCGAGGCGGCCGATCGCTCCCCCGTCGATCCCGGCTTCCCCGGCCTCCAGCCGCCGGCCGAGGTTCCCGAGGTGGAAGGCTTCGACGAGGAGACGGCCGCCCAGACTCCCGAGGACCAGGCCGAGCAGGCCGCCGCGGCGATCGGCGCCGCGTCCGGCCTCGGCCTCTACGGCTACTACACGAGCGGCGCGACCGAGGTCGGCGTCGCGTCCACGACCGGGCATGCCGTCGCCCAGGCGACGACCGACGTGAGCGTCCTCACGCTCGCCGCCGGCGACGACGTCTCCGGCTACGCGGAGGCAACCTCCTGGCGCGCGGCCGAGATCGACCCGGCGACCGTTGCGCAAGAAGCGGCGGAGAAGGCGGCCCGGACGAAGGACGCCGGGCAGATCGAGCCGGCGACCTTCCGCGCCGTGCTGGAGCCCTACGCCGTCTCCGAGCTCCTCTTCTATTTCGGCTTCACTTCCCTCAACGCGCTCGCCCTGCTCGAGGGCCGCAGCTACCTGTCCGGCCGCCTCGGCGAGAAGCTCTTCAGCGACGGCTTCACGCTCTGGGACGACGGGCTCGATCCACGCGGGTATCCGAAGGCCTTCGACCTCGAGGGCATGCCGAAACAGCGCGTGCTCATGGTCGAAGAGGGGGTCGCCCGCGACGTGGTCTGGGATCGCCGGACCGCGAAGCAGGCGGGGCGGGAGTCGACGGGACACGGGCTGAGCGCGCCGGCGCAGTCCTTCGGCCCGGTTCCCTTCAACCTCTCGCTGGCCGGCGGGGATGCCGCCTCCGTGGACGAGCTCGCCGACCGCGTCGGCGACGGCATCTACATCACGCGCCTGCACTATCTCGGCGTCGTCGACCCGCGCGAAGGGATCATCACAGGCATGACCCGAGACGGGACCTTCCGCATCGAGGGCGGCAAGGTGACGACGCCGCTCGTCAATCTCCGCTTCACGACCTCGTTCCCCGCGCTCGCCGCGGGTCTCCTCGGGCTCACCGAGGAGGTGTCGCTTGTGAACCGCAGCGACTTCTACGACGAGCGTTACCCCTTCGGGACGCTGGTCCCGGCAGCCGCGACCGAAGCGTTTACCATCGTGGGCACGGGCTCCGGCCCGGGCGTCTGATGAGCGTCCTCGCCCTCGTAGGCACACGCAAGGGACTGTTCCTCCTCGAGAGCGACGAGGAGCGGCAGGACTGGTCGCTCGAAGGACCGGTCCTCACCGGCTGGTCGGTCTTCCACGCCGTCGTCGATCCGCGAGACGGGACGATCCATGCCGCGTCCAACAACGAGGTCTACGGCGCGACCACGCACCGCTCGGCCGATCGCGGCCAGACGTGGACGCGCGCCGAGGAGCTGGGGCTCCCCGAGGACACCGGGCTGACACTGGAAAAGACCTGGCACATCGAGCCGGGCCGCGACGGCGAGGACGGACGCCTGTGGCTCGGCGGCGCGCCAGGCGTCCTCTTCCGCACGGACGACGGGGGCGAGGCCTGGCAGCCGGTCGACGGCATCGTCCGGCACGAGACGCGCGACCGCTGGTTCCCGGGCGCCGGAGGGATGTGCTGTCACTCGATCGCGCTCGATCCCGAGGAGCCGAAGCGGATGTACGTCGGCATCTCGGCGGCGGGAGTCTTCCGAACCGAGGACGGCGGCGAGACCTGGACGCCGGCGAACCGCGGCACGGCGGCCGACTTCCTCCCCGACCCGTTCCCGGAGCTCGGCCAGTGCGTGCACAAGCTGCTCGTCCATCCCGCGCGGCCCGAGCGCCTCTGGCAGCAGAACCACTGCGGCGTCTACCGCTCCGACGATCGCGGAGAGCACTGGGAACGGCTGGAGGGCAACGGCCTGCCGAGCGGGTTCGGCTTCCCGCTCGCGCTCGACCACCGGCATCCCGACGCAGCGTTCGTCATCCCCGAGGAGGGCGCCGAGAACCGCGTGACCTGCGACGGACGGCTGGGCGTGTACCGGACGGACGACGGCGGCGCGTCCTGGTCGCTCCTGGCCGGCGGGCTGCCCCAGCCCGCGTGGGGCGCGGTGATGCGCGAGGGCTTCTCCTCCGACCGCCTCGACCCCGCCGGGATCTACCTCGGCACGCAGAGCGGCTCGCTCTTCGTCTCCCCAGACGCGGGCGAGACGTGGATCGAGGCAGCCTCCCAGCTTCCGCCGATTCTCTCGGTGGAGGCGGCCGAGTGGCGGTAGTCCTCCTCCCGTCGATGCTCGCGGCCGAGGCGGGCGGCGCGAGCCGCTTCGAGCCGGACGCGGAGACGGTCGGCGAGGCGCTTCGGGCCCTGCCCGTGGCGAACCTCGTCTTCGACGAGCGCGGCGCGCTCCGGCCACTCGTCAACGTCTACGTCGACGGGATCGACGTGCGCGAGCGCGAAGGGCTCGACACCAGGCTCGAGGGCAGCGAGACGATCAGGCTGGTCGCCGCCATCGCGGGCGGCTGACCTACTAGCGCTCAGTCGAACTGGTAGAAGAGCGCGACGGTGTTGATGCCGAAGATGATCGCCACGACCACCGTCAGGCGGGTGAGGTTCCGCTCGACGATGTGCTGACCGCCCTGGGAGGCCGGCGTGAAGCCCAGGCCGCCGAAGCCCGTGTCGCGGCCCGAGTGCATGAGGATCAGGGCGATGAGAACCGCCGAGAGCAGCACCTGGAAGACCGCGAGGACCTGGAGCACGCGGTCAGGCTAGCAGCAACCTTCTGGAACCGACCCGTGCTACGGTGCCCGCCGATGCAGGCCGACGAGCGGATCCGCAAGCTCATCGTCCTCGGCGACAACCGCCTGAAGCAGGGTCTCCCGGGGAAGGCGAAGGAAACCTATGCCGAGGCGCTCGAGCTGGCGCGCGAGGCCGGGCTGGAGAAGACGGTCGGGCCGCTCCTCGAGCTCCGGCTCGCCGACCTCACCGCGCGCGACTCGACCGGCTGATCTCGAGCCCCCGGGCAGACCCGACGTGCTCCACCTGGAGCGTCGTGTGGTCGATCCCGAAGCTTTCGTGTAGGAGGCGCTCGAGCTCCAGCCGGATCCGGTGACAGTCCGCGCCCGGCTGCACGAGGACGTGCGCGGAGAGAGCCGGGAAGCCGTCCGTCACGGTCCAGACGTGCAGGTCGTGTGCCTGCACGACGCCGGGGTGACCCACGATCGCCCGCCCGACGTCGCCGGGCGGGGCCGAGGCCGGAGCGCCCTCGAGGAAGATGCGACCGGACTCCCGCAGCAGCGACCAGGCGGCGGCGAACATGAGCCCGGCGACGAGCAGCGAAGCCATCGGGTCGAACCGGTCCCAGCCCGTGAGCAGGATCAGGCCGGCCGCGACCGCCGTGCCGACGAAAGCCGCCAGGTCGGTGACGATGTGGAGGTAGGCGCCGCGGACGTTGAGGCTCTGGCGCTCCGCCCGCGCGAGCAGCGCGACCACGATCAGGTTCACGGCGATCCCGACCAGAGCCACGACGCCGACCACCGCCGCGTCGACATCCGGCGGGGAGACGAGCCTCCGGACCGCCTCGACGACGATCCAGATCCCGAAGAGGAGGAGGGTGAGCCCGTTCACCTGGGCCGCCAGAATCTCGACGCGCCCGAAGCCGAACGTCCAGCGGCCGCCGGCGGGGCGGGCGGCGAGCGACGCGGCGACGAGAGCCAGGGCGAGGGCGGCCGCGTCCGTGAGCATGTGTCCCGCGTCCGCGAGCAGCGCCAGCGAGCTCGCCAGGATCCCGAAGACGACCTCCGCAACCATGAAAGCGAGGAGGAGGGCGAGCGAGACGGCGAGGAGCCGTCGGTCCGCCACGCCGGTCACGCCGCCCGTGCCGTGGTGATGGCCGTGCATCCCACTCATTGTGCCGCCGCGTCCTGCAGCACCCGCTCGACACGCTCCGCCTGCCGCCGCACGTCGTGCTCCGCGGCCGCGGCGCGGGCAACCGGGTTCGGGCTCGGAAGCGCAGCCGCCTCGCGCAGGCCGGCCTCGATCGCGTCCACGCTCGTCGGATCGACGAGCACGCCGGCCTCGGGCGGGACGAACTCGGGCGGTCCGCCGACGCGCGTCGCGACCACCGAGCGCTCGCTCGCCAGACCTTCGAGCAGGGCCTGCCCGAACGCCTCGACGAGGCTCGGCTGGCAGACCACGTCGGCCGCACCGATCCAGTCGGCGACCTCCTCGTGGGGAACGCGGCCGACCACGCGGACGCGAGGCCGCCCCTCGAGCTCGCCTCGCAGCGGCCCGTCGCCGACGACCGCGAGGCTGCCTCGCTCGAGGCGCCCGAACGCCTCGGCGAGCCGCACCGGGTTCTTGTGCTCGACCAGCGAGCCGACGAGCGCGTAGAACGGCGGCTCTCCGTCCCAGCCGAGCTTCGCCCTCAGCTCCGCCGCGTCGCGACCCCGGAAGCGTTCGAGGTCGACGCCGCAGTCGATCACCTCGATCCTCCCGTCGAGCGCCGGCAACCGGGCAACGAGTTCGCGCCGGAGGAAGTCCGAGACGGCGACGACCCGGGCGCGGCGCGTGGCGATCCGGGTCGCCGTCGAGATGCCCGGGATCGATCCGAGGTTGCGGACGTCCTGCCCGTGGGCCGTGACGACGAGGCCGGCGCCGGACGCGCGCGCCGCCGCGGCCGCTGCCCCGCCGGCCGGGAAGAGAAAGTGGCCGTAGACGACCTCCGGACGGAAGCGCCTCGCCTCGCGCACGGCGTCGCGGCCGAGCCTGAGGTACTTGGTCCGCGAGCCTCCGCGGCCGTCGATGACCGCGTACGCGAGCTCGTGTCCCCGCTCTTCCAGCGCGGAGGCGAGGTCGGCCACGAAGATGCCGAGGTCGGGCGCAGCCGGCCCGGGATACATCTGGGAGACGAGAAGAATGCGCATTGTTGACTTTTGTCACTATCCCCCGAACCGGGGGTGACCGACCGGGTAGGCGCCGCTACCGTCGAAGCATGGCGAAATCTGCGGCCGCCGGCGTCGACGTCGCCGTCGTCGAGGCACACCTTGCGCGCTATGCGATCTCCTGCCCGCTCTGCAAGGCGGTGGATCAGCTCGGCGTGGGCCAGCACCCCTGCACGATCGCGTCGGCGAACGGCACCAAGGACTCCATCGCCGCGATCGTCGTCGTCTGCACCCGCTGCGGCTATCTCATGCCGCTGGCGGCGGATCGCGTGACCCCAGCAGACGAGAAGGCGGCCTAGGCCGCCTTCTCGGTTGTAGTTCCTTACGCCGCCTTCAGTCGCCGCGAGTCGCGCTCGAGCCGCTCTTCGGCCCGGGCACGGGCGCGGATGGCGTCGGACGGGCCGAAGGTGGAGAACGCCTGGAGGGCGCGGGCCTCCGCCCAGAGCTCGTCGATCTTCTGCGAGAGCTCGGCAGCCTCGGCCGACTTGGCCGGGTCGACGCCGTCACCGAGCTCATGCCAGAGCTCGGCACGCCGCTCTACGGCCTGCTCGAGCTCATCCCGGATGTCATTCATGGTTCGCATATCACTCTGTTAAACGAGCTCCCGCAGGCGGTCATTCCGGCCCGGAACTAGGACTTGCGGGCGTCGAGCCAGATCGTCCAGGGCTCGATCGCGGCGATCTCGAGGATCCCCGCAGGCAGCCAGGGATCCTGCGCGAAGCGCGCCTCGACCTCGCGCTCGTCCGCCGCCTCGACGACGAGCAGGACCCGCTCGCCGTCGCCGATCGGCCCACCGAGAACGACGACGCCGTCATCGACGAGGGCGTCCATGAACGCCGCGTGCTCGTCCCACCCGTCCTGCTCCCGCCTCGGGCGGGACGCGTCCCAGTTGGGGCCGGCGACCTCGGTGACGGCAAAGACCGCCACTACGGCCGCTCTCCGAGGAGCACGTCCCAGGTCTCGACGCTGGCGACCGTGAGCAGCCCCAGCGGTGCCCAGGGGTCGCCGTCGAGCCGCCGGCGGATCGCGTCCTCGTCCGGCGCGTCCACGATCAGCAGCGTCTTGGGGCCGCCTCCGACGGGCCCGCCGAGCTCGACGAAGCCCTCGTCCGCCAGCGCGTTCATGAAGGCGGCGTGCTCGGGCCAGGCCTCCTGCTCGCGCAGAGGCTTCGACGAATCCCAGCCCGGACCGGCCTCCCGAATCACCGCGAACCTGGCCATGCGGAGCCGAGAGTATCGCCGCCTCGAGGCCTTCGCTTGACATATTCCTATATAGGTATGTATGATGCCGCCCATGGCACGAGCAGCGACCACCGCAGACGCGTTCAACGCGGTAGCCGAGCCCCGGCGGCGGCAGATCCTGGACGTCCTCGCCGGGGGCGAGCGGCCCGTGAACGATCTCGTGAGCCTGCTCGGGCTGGCTCAGCCACAGGTGTCCAAGCACCTCCGGGTGCTGCGAGAGGTGGGAGTGGTCGACGTGCGCAAGGACGGACGGCAACGGCTGTACCGGCTGAACGGCCACGCGCTCAAGCCCATCCACGACTGGGTGCAGGGCTACGAGCAAACGTGGTCGGAGCGGTTCGACCAGCTGGATGTCGTGTTGCAAGAGCTCAAAGAGAAGGAGGAAGGAGATGGTGGGAGTGGCAAGTAGCGGAACGGCGACGGTGACGCTTCCGACGGAGGATCAGGTCCTCATCACGCGGGAGTTCGACGCCCCCAAGGAGCTGGTCTGGAAGGCGTGGACCACCCCGGAGCTCGTGAAGCAGTGGTGGCACGCAAACCGCGGGGAGGTGACGCTCGCGGAGATCGACCTGCGCGTCGGCGGCACCTGGCGGTACGTCTCGGTGACCCCTGAGGGCTTCGAGGTCGCGTTCCACGGCGAGTACCGCGAGATCGAGCCGTACGACCGGCTCGTCTCGACCGAGGCCTACGAAGGCATCCCGAACCCCGACGAGAACGCCACCGTCAACACGATGACCCTCGACGAGGACAACGGGCGGACGACAGTAACCATCCTCGTGCAGTGCCCGAGCCCGGAGGTTCGGGACGCGATGATCGAATCTGGGATGGAGGCCGGCATGCAGGACGCCTTCGACCTCATGGAGCAGGTCGCGATCTCGCTCCGTTGACAGGCGCGGATCCGAAGGGCCGCCGGACCACCCGGCGGCCCTTCGCGTTCTAGAGTGGCCGCATGCCCGGCGTCACGGTCGCCGACGTCCGCGAGTACGTGCTCACCCTCCCCCGGGCCTATGAGGTCTTCGTCCGCGGCCGGATCAAGTTCCGCGTCGGACAGATCGTCTTCGTCGCCTTCTCGAAGGACGAGAAGGACATGGGCTTCGCGTTCCCCAAGGAGTGGCGCCAGGCGCTTGTCGACAACGAGCCCGAGAAGTTCTTCCTGCCCGGCGAGTCCGACATGCGGTTCAAGTGGGCCTGCGTCCACCTGGACGCGATCGACCAGGAGGAGATGCGCGAGCTCGTCCTCAACGCGTGGGCGATGGTCGTGCCCAAGTACGTCTCGGAGCCGTTCGCCGCGCGCTAGTCGATCGCGTCGCGGAGCTGCTCGGCATGCTCGGGCGAGCAATCGCCTTCGAGCCGGGCTATCGCGAGCTCGACCTGCTCGCGAAGCGTGGTCTCGGACTCGAGGGCCGGCTGCGGCCGCTGGAACGATGCGTCGAGGTCGAACTCGGCTGCGGCCGCCAGGAGAGCGTCCACGTCCTGCTGGAGAACCTCGGTGTTCGGGCTCGATAGGAGACCGCTCTCGACCGCGCGGCACTGGAAGACGATGTCGGCGCTCGCGGCCAGGATGCTGTCCACCTGGTTGCCGGGCGCGGCCTTGTCATCTCCGCCGCAGGCCGCGGTGACCAGCAGGGCGCCTGCGCAGAGGAGGGCGAGGAGTGTCCGTTTCATGGAGTGCCCGAGCCTAGCCTCAGAGGCCGGTGGTGGGCCGGCCACCCAGCGGTGGCCGGCCCACTCGGCAAGGTTGCTAGTTCGGCCTGATCTTGATCACGGGTGCCGCGGCCAGGTCGCCGAGGCAGTCCTCCGGATCGTTCTCGCGCAGGAACTCGTACGCGATCTCGCCCGGGTTCGGCGGCCGCGTCGCGGGATCCGCCTGCCACGGGATGACCTCGCGGAAGGCATCCCACGCGCACTCGGGGACGTCGCCGAACGAGCGCGAGGGCTTCTGCGCCTGGCGGACGTCCGCCCAGAAGGTCGCGGCGAGGGCCTCCTGGCCGATCAACCGCAGGGAGACGTCGAGCGCCAGCCGCGACTTGGCGACCTTCTCGCTCCCGAACGTCGTCGTCTCGTCCGGATGAATCCGCTCTGCGTCGAACTCCACCGGGATGGGCATGGTGAGCGCCTGGAGCTCGTCGACCAGAGCGCCGATGACCGCAGAGCCCTCATGCTGCGGGGCGGCCCGCGCGAGCTGCTCGGGCGTGAGCACGTCGCTCGGCACGATCACCGAGAAGAAGGGCTGCCCGATCCTGAGCGTCCGCAGGGCGACCGTGTGCACGGTGTCCGTGAGCGCGATCGTGAACTGCTCGACGTTGCCCGCCAGCTCCGTCTTGTTGAAGTTGGAGTTGGACAGAGTGAATCCGCCCTCGCTCTTCCAGCCCGCGTACGGCGTGTTCGCGGGCGTCGGCTTGACGTAGTGGCGCATGAACCACGGCGTCTGGAGCTCCGGCGAGTCGCTGGGACGCGTCCCCGGGGCGGTCGACGGATTGTGGTCCGAGGAGTTGATCTCCAGGAGCGTCGTCCTCCTCAGCTCGTCCCACGCCCGCCACGCGGCGCCGTTCCGCCACTGGTAGGTGCGGTAGCTCAGAGGATCCTGGAGCAACCGCGGGATCCCCTGCACCTGGCCGTTCACGACCTGGAACTCAAGGTCGTACAGGTAGCTGTCGCCCAGGATGTCGAGCATCCGATGCGCCTGCCAGACGGCGTAGGGCAGCGGCCTCTCGAGGTCCATCGGGACGGCGCTCAGCGGTGTGATGCTGCTGTTCAGGCCGTGCATCGACACCGAGAAGATCAGGTCGTACCAGTCGAGCACCTTCTTCGCGTCGTTCACGAGAAGCGCCGCCTGGCCCAACGTGTACGCGTTGGTGCTGTAGATCCCCCGGAACAGGCCCATGTCGTTCTCGGGGTCGTTCGGGTCGACGCCGCCAGGCTCCACGCCGGCCTGGTTGAGCGCGTCGATCGCCGGCATGCGCTGGCCCTTGTAGAAGACCTCACCGAAGCCGAAGATCGCCGACTCGACGTTGCCCGCCTGCGGCAGGTCGCCCTCGCCGTGGTAGAAGCCGTCGCCCTGGGTGAGCGGCGTGATCCGGTTGTTGAGGAGATCGGCGATCTTCTGTGCGGTCGCTGGGCCGTTCGCGACGTACATGATGTTGTTCGCCCGCACGGCCATCATGGCCCGGACGATCTCCTCCGCCTCCACGTACGGGATGTAGGGATCGCGGACGCGCCAACGTCCGCCGTTCGCCGCGTTCACGCGGCGCGTCTGGAGGTTGAGGAGGTTCGCCGGCTCGTACGGGTCTCCCTCGAAGATCACCGTCTCGCGGGCCGCTCCCGCGCCGCGGTTGAAGCGGTACACCGGAATGCCCTGGCGTGACGCCTCGATGATGAGGTTGTACGCGCGGTTCATGTAGTCCTGGTGCGACTTGGCGATCTTCACCTTCGCGCCGTAGCGCGCGATGTCGACGATGTCCTGGATCGTCAGGCGGTTGCCCTTGAGGACGATCGTCTTGTTGGACTTAGTCGGGTTGATGGGGATGAACCCCTCCTGCTGCGCACTCGCTACGCCGACGTTGACCGTCGACGCCGTTACGAGCAGCAGGCCTACCAGCAAGCAAAAACGAAGCCCTTTCGAGCGGCGCATTGCCCCTCCTCCCTCTTGCTGACGGCCCTCCTCGAGGCCCCACGAACATGCCTGCCGGGGACCCGTGGAGGCTGATTCGCGGCATGCGGAGCTGGATCCGACCAACGGACGGCCTGCCCGGCTTGCACCCCACGCGGGCACTCTAACGCGGGCATCGCCGCATTCGAAGCCCAGCTGTACGCCCTGCCGTCGAA
>CAWIWC010000016.1:0-32985 GCA_963839745.1 uncultured Actinomycetes bacterium | reverse complement strand
AGAAAGGCCCGGAAATCGGGGCTTTTCGTTGGGCCATCGGCACAACGAGTCGCATCTGGCAGGCCCCGTGAGGCAGGTTCTAGGCAGGTTTCCGGGCGCTGGTCGTAGGGCGAGCGACAGCCTTCGAGCACTCATGCCCGAGCATCACGACTCCGCGGACACGATCGCGCGTTGGCTCGAGCAGCAAACTGCGCCCCGGCGAGGTCAGGCTACGACTTGGCGGCGAGCTCGCCTAGATGGCTCTTTCGGCCAGCTAGACGACGGCGAAGGCGGGCTCCCGCTTGGCCGGTGCCCCTTCGAGCTCGCCAGGGCCGGCGCCGCAAAATGATGCAATGAGCCCCTTCCGTGCGGAAGAGGGTGCACTCAGCGCAGCTTGGCTCGCACGACGTAGCGGTACGCGGACGACCCTGGAGGGTGGCAGGCAGCGAGCAGCAGAACGTCTTCGCCGAGCGTGGGACGAAACGCCGACCAGGCGTTCGCCCGGACGACCTTGTGGCCGCGCACGCGGTAGACGTAGCGGCCATAGGGCATGCGGACGATGATCCGGTCGCCCCGGCGCAGCCGGTTGATGTAGCGGAAGGGGCCGTGCGCCAGTCCCAAGGTCGGAGTGACGCGGTGGCCGAACAGGGCGATGTTGCCGCCCATGCCCGGGCCGTAGGTGCTCGGCAGGTGGCCCACTCCCCGATCCAAGACTCGTGTGCCCGGCCCGCGCGGTGGTAGCTGGCGGATCGGGGCCCGGATCCCGATCGCCGGGATGGCGATCGTCCCGTACGCCGCGCCGGTCGGCGGCGGCGTCACCTGGATCGGGGGTAGAGCTGCGGGGGTGACCGTGAGGGCCACCCCCGTAATCAGCTCAGCCAGCATGGCCTACAGCGAGAACGGCAGCGTGCTGCCGGTCGGCGCGTCGGAGGTGGTGGCCGCCTTGACCTGCGGGCCGGAGCTCGAGGAGCTCGAGGAGCTCCCGCTCCCGGTACCGCTGGAGGTTAGGGTCGGCTTCACGCCCGATCCCGGAATCGGATCCTCGGGATCCTCTTCGCAGCTGGACGGGTCGATCGAGTCGAAAGTGATCTCCCACTCGTCGTTGCCCATGAGCTCGAAGCCCGCCTTGGCGGAGGCCGTGACGCTGACCGTCGAGCCGGGGGCCATTTCGCCCTCGACCGAGTAGGCAACCTCGTCCTCGTTGCCGAGGATCAGGCTGTACTCACCGTCGTTGTCGCAGGTCGGCTGGACGGCCTCGACCGAAGCCGAGGTCTCCGCGAGTTCCTCGCCGGGACAGTCCACGGCGGGGTGGTCGAACGCGAACTTGAACTCCTGATGGCTGTCTCGGCCAGGGGTGCCGGAGAACGCTCGTCAAGATAGAACCAGTCCACGTTGCCCGAGTTCCCGTTCGAGCGGAAGTACGCGCCCTCGACATGTCCCACGACCGCGTGGGTCACCCGCTGACGTTCTTCACCCAGTTGTTCTGCCAGTGCCGGTGTCGGGGAACGAAGGCAGCGTAGTCGCTCATCGCCACTTGCCGGTGAGGGCGTAGACCTGTTCGTCCACCCGTCTTCGGTGGCCGGCACGTCGATCGACCGTCTCTCGACTCGATCTGGTGCCAGCCGGCACCCGGCGACTCGAGAACCCAACCGGTCGTGTCCGTCCAGGCGTCCTGCGGCTCGCAGGGCTCCTCGTTGGACGTACCGGCTGTGCCGGTTGTGGCGACGACGCCGACCATGACGATCAGCGCTGCCGCGATGGAAAGGTACTTCTTCATTTGTCTCCCCTCATATGGAACGGCGTACCCGTTCCGCGCTCGGCTCCGGATGGAGGAACCGAGCGCGCAGCGGGCGCTGCGCGGACAACCCCTAGCCCGCGGTCACTCCCCTCTGCACGTCCTCGGCACGCGATGCCGAGATCAGTGCAAGACGACCAGGCCCTCCGGGGCCGATCATCCCCTCGCTGTTCTCATCGACCCGGCGGGGTGAACCTCCATTGAGTTGCCGTTAAGCCAGCCGCAGCGTGGAAGGGCGGGGCGGGGGGCGATTCCTTGACGGCGGAAAACGAGACCGGACAAGTGCGACCTCGGTGACACCCTCCTGAACTGATCTCGCCGCGCAGAACCAGTCGGGTGAAAGCCGCGGGGGCGCGGGCCGCAAGGCAACTGGACTACCCTGACACGCCCCGGAGAAGGGTCAGGCTACGATTTGACGGCGAGGGATGCGTGCCTAGATGGCCGTTCGGGACGGTGACGGCTCCCTCTGAAGACCGTCGCCATCGGGGTTGTGCTTGACTCGCGCGAGAAAAACGGACACCCGACGATGGAGAAGCCGACACTCACGTTTGCACTCGCCGCGTGTTTCGCGTCGTTTGTGCTCTTCGCGGCGGGTTGTGGCGGAGAGGACGAGTCCTCGAGTCAGACAAGCATCGAGGCGTCGACCGGGCGTCGACCGGGGCGTCGACCGGCGAGTGGGCAGAGAGCTTCTGTTCGGCGTTGAGGACGTGGAAGGACGATCTGGAGGAGGCCGCTGAGCCGCTCACCGATCTGTCCTCGCTCTCTGAGGAGAGCCTCCGGCAGGCGGCTGAGGAGGCAAAGACGGCAACCGAGACGCTCTCCGAGAGCCTGAACGGCCTCGGACGCCCGGACATCAGTTCGGGAGAGCAGGTCAGGAGCTCCGTCCAGGATCTTGCGACGGACGTCGAGGAGGGCGCGGACGAGATCGAGACCGCCGTTGAAGGGGTGGCGAGTGTTGCCGACATTCCCGTCAGCGATCGAGACGATCACGACCACGGTCACGGATATGGGCACCGAGGTCGACGGTGCCGTGCAAACGCTGGAGGATGCCGACCTCAGCGGCGAGCTGGTGAGCGCGTTCGCCGAGGCAGATTCCTGCGGAGAACTCCGCTAACTCCGCCTCCAGACATCGGCTGGCTGGCGGGCGCCGGCAGGGATGTGAGCCTGCTGGTTGCGGCTACCAGAAGGCTCTCCCAGCTCGGCACCCGCCGCCTCGAGTGTCGCAGGCTCGTCGGTCTTCCACAGGCCAGATCGGGTTTGGCGGGCACCGGGGCGGGAATAAGCAATGCGTTCGCGGTCGTGGAATGCCAGGCGCGGAGACCGCAATAGAACCGGGCGCCGCTCATGCGGCAGCGGCGCCCGGTTCTCTCTGGTTCTCGCGCAAGCCAGGAAGCGGAGGAAGCCATGAACCGACGCCTCGACCGAACAGCTCGAAACGAGGCACTCATTCGTGTGGTGAACGAGCGGATCGAGCAAGTCGACAAGGCTGCCCAAGAAGCCAACTACGATCGCAAAGAGACGCTCTTCGAGTTTCTCTGTGAGTGCGGCGACGGTGACGCCGGCGACGTCGGCTGCGAGGCGCACGTCGAGATGACGATTCGAGAGTATGAGGCTGTTCGCTCCCAGGACGACCGGTTCGTCCTTCATCCAGGGCATGAACAGGAGGCGATCGAGTCCGTGGCAGCTCGCAACGAGCGATTTGTCATCGTCGACAAGAGGCCGAGCGTAGAGCGGTTCGTCGAAGACGATCCACGCGGTGCACCGTCCGAATGAGGACGAGGGGTTCAAGCTGTCCTGCGCGTTTTCCCCTTCTAGCCGCGGGGCACGCTGGCAGGACATGACGTCCAGAGATACTCGCCGCGAGGAGAACCAGAAGCTCTTCCGTACAGGGAACGAACGCCTGCACGACCTCGTAGAGAGCCATGTCAATGACTCAACGCCTGTCCCGTTCCTTTGTGAGTGCGCCGCTGAACACTGTGACGGAAGGGTCGAAGTGCAGCTCGCCGAATGGGAAGCCGTCGCGTCGCGGCCGAACCACTACCTCATGGTCTCAGGCCACCCGCGCAGCGAAGGCGAGCAAAGAGTCGGCTCGGTCGGCGAGTACGACGTCGTACAGAAACCGGACTGAGTACCCACAAGGCGCTCCTCGGCATGGCGAACGCCTCTCGAGCGGCTGGTTTTTGACCTCCTGCGCGTGGGAAGGGACCGCCATGAGGGAGCCGGGCAACACCCCCACTCCCCCCGGGGGAAGCATTGGGCTGGGCGAGTCCTCTGCGGCGCCCGGCTTCCTCACCGCACCTTCGATTTCGGCTGCGGCGACGGGTTCGCTCGGGTAGGGATAACCGCACCCCAGGTCGCGGGCTGGCCGCCTAGTTACGCGCGCGAGGGTGCTGGATCCTTCGAGGCCATGCCTGAGCAAGAGCTCACCTTCCTCTTCACCGACATCGAGCGGTCGACCGCGCTCGTCCGGAGCCTCGGCGCCGACTACCGCGACGTCCTGGCCTCCTCGCGCATGCAGCTCCGTACCGCTGCCGCAAAGCATCGCGGACGCGAGATCGAGTGCCGTGCGGACGAGTTCTTCGCCGTCTTCGACTCGGCGCCCGTCGCGGTTGCTGCCGCGCTCGACGCGCAGCGCGCCCTCCTGGCCGAGGCCTGGCCGGACGGCGCCGCCGTGCGCGTCCGGATGGGCCTGCACACGGGGACCGCGGTCGATGCCGGCTACGGCCTCGTCGGCCTCGACGTGCACCGCGCGGCGCGCATCAGCTCGGCCGGCCACGGCGGCCAGGTGCTCCTATCTGCCCGGACGGCCGCGCTCGCCGAGGCGTCCGTGCGCGATCTCGGCTGCTACGAGCTTGCAGGCCTGCCCGAGGGCGAGCGCGTCTTCCAGCTCGTCGCCGACGGGCTCCCATACGACTTTCCCCCGCTGCGCCGCGCGCGCCGCGTCGACGACAGCCGCCTGCGCGTCGCGCTGGCCGACGACTCGGTGCTCGTGCGCGAAGGCATCGCCGGGCTGCTCGAGGACGCCGGGATGCACGTGGTCTCGCAGGCGGGCGACGGCGACGAGCTTCTCGAGCAGGTCGCCGCCACGCGCCCCGACGTGGCCGTCGTCGACATCCGCATGCCTCCCTCGGGCAACGACGAGGGCCTGCGCGCCGCGAAGATCATCCGCAGCCTCTACCCGGGCACGGGCGTGCTGCTCCTCTCGCAGAGCCTCGAGCACGCATACGCACGCGAGCTCCTGGAGACGGGAGACGAGGGAGTCGGCTACCTCCTCAAGGACCGGATCGCGGACGTGGAGGAGTTCTCGGCGGCGCTCGTGAGGATCGCCGAGGGAGGGGTCGTGCTCGACGCACAGATCGCGACCGCCTGCGACGGCGCCCGCGTCTAGGTTCTAGGACGCCGGCTTCGGCGTAACCAGCCGCAGCAGGCGCTCGAGCGTGGCCGCGTCGAGCTCGCCGCGGTTGCGGGCGAGCGCGGCCAGGAGCGCGAGCTGCGCGCGGGTTGTCTCCTGCTCGCTCTTCATGCCGCGTCGTTCGTGACGGTGGTCACAGATCCTCTGCCGCCCACTCTTCGCGGCTGGTTGCGCGATCAGCGCTGGTGTTGCAAAATGCGCAACGTGCAGTCCGCCGACAAGGCGATGGCGATCCTCTCTGCCTTCGAGGAAGGTCGCGAGGATCTCGGCGTGTCCGAGCTCGCGGCCGAGCTGGGGACGCACAAGAGCACCGTCTCGCGGCTGCTCGCCACGCTGGAGCGCCGGGGGCTCGTGCGCCGCGTCGGCGAGAGGTTCGCTCCGGGACCGGAGCTGGCGCGACTCGGTGGGCTCGCCGTGCGCGGGATCACTCTGGTCGAGGCGGGGCGGCCGACGCTCGAGCGGCTGGCGGAGCGGACCGGCGAGACGGTCAACCTGGCCGTCCGCGAGGGTCCGCGCGCGCTCAACGTGCTGCAGGTGGACGCGGACCACTTCGTCGGCGTCACCGACTGGACGGGCCGGGCCGCGCCCTTGCACGCGACCGCCAACGGCAAGGCGCTGCTGGCGTTCGGCGGCGATCAGCTCTCGGGCCGGCTCTCGAAGCTGACGACTCGGACGATCGTCGACCGCAGCGAGCTCCGCGCCGAGCTCGAGCGTGCGCGCCACGCGGGCTTCGCGGTGGCCGTCGAGGAGCTCGAGGTCGGGCTGAACGCCGTGGCGGCGCCCGTCTTCGACGCGTCCGGCTCCTGTATTGCCGCCGTGTCGGTCTCCGGGCCCGCCTACAGGCTTCCGGAGCCGAAGCTTCCCGCGGTAGGCGAGCTCTGCGCGGCGGCGGCCGCGGACATCTCCCGCCGGCTCGGCTACCGGAGGGCCGCCTGATGGCCTGGGAGCTCGTGACCTTTCCGGCCGAGCTGATGGGCGAGGTGCCCGAGCTCGACGGCGTCGACGTCGAAGTCGTCCGGGCCGGCGACCCTGTGCGCCTCACCCACGTGCTCGACGCGGTCGAGCCGCGCGTGCGGCCCGACGGTCGGGCTGCATTCCCCACCGAAGGCACCGCCGGCCAGGGCCGCACGAACCGGCTCGACGGGGTGGTCGTCGTCTCCTGCCTCGACTTTCCGGCCGAGGAGCGCCCCCTGCACGAGCAGGAGGCTGTCGTCGACCTTGCGGGGCCGGGCGCCGAGCTCACGCCGTTCGCGCAGGCGACCAACGTCGTGCTCACGTTCCGGCCGCGCGACGGCCTGGGCAACGAGGAGCTCGAGGCGTGGGCGCGCACGACGACACTCGCGGTCGCCGAGGATCTCGCCAGGCCGACGCTCGACGCCGAGCCGGCAGAGGTGGAGCGCTTCGAGCGCGGCCCGGCCGACGCGAGCCTTCCGTCGGTCGCGGCGCTGATCCAGCTTTCCGACCTCGGGCCGCTCTACTACCAGTACCTCTACGGCGTCCCGGTCGGTCAAGCCGGGCTGCCGCTGGCGGTCGACCCGTCCGAGCTCCTCGACGGCGCCGTGACCTGCGGCGAGTACCACTGGGCCGGGCTCCGCAACTCGACGATCCTCTTCCAGCGCAACGCACTCGTTCGCACCCTCTACCGCGAGCACGGGCGCCGGCTGCGCTTCGCCGGGCTGGTGCTGATGCGCGGGTACGAGCAGACGGCGGAAGACAAGCAGCGCGCGGCGACGGCGGCGGCCGAGGCGGCCGTCGACCTCGGCGCCGACGGAGCGATCGTGACCACCGATGCCGGCGGCAACTCGCACACGGACGTGATGCTCACCGTGCGCGCGTGCGAGGAGGCGGGCGTGCGGACGACGACGATCGTCGCCGAGATGGCCGACCCGGACTCGACGAGCCCGGGGCTCACGGACTGGGTGCCCGAGGCCGACTCGATCGTCTCGGCCGGGAACGCCGAGGAGCTCGTTCCGGCCTGGACGCCGGAGCGGGTCATCGGCGGCGACACGCTGCTCGACGGGAGGGACGCGCGAGACGCCGGCCCGATTCCCGCCCGCAATTACCTTGGTGCGACCAACCAGATGGGCCAGCACTCGCTCAGGGCGGTCGCCTGGTGAGAGCCGTCCACTATCTCAACCAGTTCTTCGCGGGCCTCGGCGGAGAAGAGGCGGCGGAGACCCAGCCGACGCGCCTGGACGGGGCGGTGGGGCCGGGTCGCGGGCTGGCGGCGGCGCTCGAAGAGGTCGAAATCGTCGCGACCCTCGCCTGCGGCGACGACTACTTCGGCGAGCACGAGGAGAAGGCGCTGGCGGTCTTGCTCGACCTGCTCGAGGCGGAGCGGCCGGACGTGCTCATCGCCGGGCCTGCGTTCGGCTCGGGCCGCTACGGCTACGCCTGTGCGCGTTTTTCGCGCATGGCCGCGGAGCGGTTCGGAATCTCGGCACTGGCTGCGATGCACGAGGAGAACCCGGGCGTCGGCGCGACCGACGGCAAGGCGTTGGTCGTCCCGACTGCCGTCAACGTGGCCGGCATGCGCGACGCCCTTCCCCGCATGGCTTCCCTGGCAGAGGCGCTCGCTTCAGGCCGAGAGCTTGGGCCGCCCGAGGAGGAGGGATATCTGCCGCGCGGCTTCCGCCGAAACCGGATCGACGAGCGGCCGGGCGCCGAGCGCGCCGTCGATCTCCTGCTCGCGAAGCTCGGCGGCGAGACGCGCAGCGAGGTGGCTTCGGGCTTCGACCGCGTCGAGCCGCCTCCGCCGGTCACGGATCTCTCGCAGGCTCTCGTCGCGCTCGTCACCGAGGCGGGCTGCGTCCCGCAGGGCAACCCAGACCGTCTTCCGACGATCCGCGCGCAGGGCTGGCTTCGGTACTCGCTGGCCGGCGAGGCGAGCCTGCGGTCAGGAGAGTACGAGTCGGTCCACGGCGGCTTCGACGTCACGCTCGCGAACGAGGATCCGAACCGGCTCGTCCCGCTCGACACGGTGCGCGCGCTCGAGGGCGAGGGGCGACTCGGCCGGATCCACGACGCCTTCTACACCACGACCGGCAACGGGACGCCCGTGGCGGTCTCCACCCGCTTCGGGCAGGAGATCGCGGCCGAGCTCACGGAGTCAGGAGTCGAGGCCGTGCTCCTGTCCGGGACCTGAGGGACGGGAACGCGCTGCGGGTCAGTGCTGGCGAAGGAGATCGAGCGGGCAGGGATTCCGACGGTGTTCGTCACGTCGCTGCCGACGATCGCGACGATGATCGGCGCGAACCGGATCGTGCGCGGGCCCGCGATCACGCATCCGTTCGGGCTCGACGAGGCGGAGCGGCGCAGGATCGTCGAGCGGGCGCTCGAGATGCTCGAGTCCGAGGTCGAGCCTGCGACCGTCTGGGAGCTGGAGCGGTGAGCCGCGCATGAGCGCACGGGCAGCGATCCACGCCTGCTCCGTTGTCCTCGCGCAGGCGCCGGACCTCGTCCGGCACGGCTCGAAGCCTACGCGGGAGCTCGCGGCCGACTCGGACGGCCTGCTGGCCTCGCTGTCGGGGGCGCTGCGCACGTATGACGACGCGCTCGCCTACCCGCCCAACCAGGTGCTGATCGGGAATCTCCGTCCCGAGGCGCTCTGGGAGATCGAGCGGCCGTGGTGGCGGCATCCGGTCGACCCGCGCGGCGAGGGCCCGTTCGGCGTGATCGTCGACCAGGCCGAGCTGTACCGGCGCATGCAGGAGGCGGACCGCTTCGGGCTCTTCAAGCTCGACGGGACCGTCGCGGGCAACGGCGGGCTGGCGATCACCGATGAAGGCCGCGAGATCGGCTCGATGGCGGGAGCGCACGATCTCGACGAAAGCCTCTCGGCGGCGGTGCTCCTCGAGAACCTCGCCTGCAAGGCCACGGGTGCGCTCGCGCTCGAGCACGTGCTCCGCATCTCCGGGCTCGCCCCGGAAGAGGTCCAGTACGTGATCGGGAGCGGGGAGGAGGCCGTCGGCGACCGCTACCAGCGTGGCGGCGGAAACCTCGCCAAGGCGATCGCCGAGCAGGCCGGGTGCGTCAACGCCTCGGGTAGCGACGTGAAGGCGTTCTGCTGCGGTCCCGTGCACGCGCTCGTTGTCGCCGGATCGCTCGTTGCGGCCGGCGTCTTTCCGCACGTCGTCGTGGTGGCGGGCGGATCGTTGGCCAAGCTGGGAATGAAGTTCGCGGGCGCGCTGCGCCACGGAGCGCCGGTGCTCGAGGACGTCCTCGCCGGATTCGCCGTCGTCGTCGGCCCTCCCGGCGACGGGGCGCCGGAGATCCGTCTCGACGCCGTCGGGCGGCACCGGGTCGGCTCGGGCTCGGCCCAGCAGGCCGTGCTCGAGGATCTCGTCGTCGAGCCGCTCGAGCGTCTCGGCAGGCGCATCCTCGACGTCGATCGCTATGCGACCGAGCTCCACGATCCGGAGATCACGGAGCCGGCCGGGGCGGGCAACGTGCCCAGCCGCAACTACAAGCTCATCGGCGCCCTCGCCGTTCGGCGCGGCGAGCTTCCGCGCGAGGAGCTGGACGGCTTCGAGCGCGCCCACGGCCTGCCGGGCTTCTCCCCGACCCAGGGGCACGTCGCCTCGGCCGTGCCGTGGCTTCCGCACGGGCTGTCGGCGCTGCGGGCGGGCGAGATCGGCTCGACCATGCTCCTCGCGAAGGGCTCGCTCTTCCTCGGACGCATGACCGAGCTCGCCGACGGGCTCTCGATCATCCTGGAACCGGGAAAGGAGTAGACATGCCGGTCGAAGCGACCGTCGACACCTACCACGACCTGACGAGCGACGGCAGCGTCCTCGTCGACTTCTGGGGCCCGCGCTGCCAGCCGTGCCTCGCGATGATGCCCACGATCGCGAAGCTCGAGGAGGAGGCCGGCGGGGCGGTCAGGGTCGTCAAGGTCAACTCGGCCGAGAACAGAGACATCTGCCGCGAGCTGCGCGTCTTCGGCCTGCCGACCTACGTTCTCATGCAGAACGGGGAGGAGCTGGAGCGCCTCTCGGGTGAGGTGTCCAAGAGCGACATCGAGCGCGCGTTCGCGACGCTCGCGAAGGGAGGTGAGGCTGCATGAAGCTCGACGGCAAGAAGGTCATCGCGCTCGGCGAACGGGACGGCGTGTCCGGCCCCGCAATCGCCGCGTGCGTCCAGTCGGCGGGAGCCGACGTCGTCTTCGTCGAGACGGAGTGCTTCGTCTGAACGGCTGCCGGGGCCATGGACCCGGAGAACCAGGACCGCATCGTGGCCCTGGTCGACGAGCACGGCACGGGCGACCTCGTGGTCGTCCTCGGCGCAGCAGACCTCGAGTCGCTCGAGGTCGCGGCCGAGACGGTCACGATGGGAGACCCGGCGTACGTCGGTCCATTGGCAGGAGTCCAGTTGGGGCTCCCCGTCATCCACATTCTCGAAGAGGACGTCAAGGAACAGGTAGACGCGGGCGTCTACGACGAGCAGGTCGGTCTGCTCGAGATGACCCTGGACGTCGACCAGGTGCGCGAAGCGGCGAAGAAGTTCCCTGGCCGCGACGGCTCCTCGTAGGCGCTGCGCTCTGGGGATGGATCGTGCCCGAGCCGGGTCGCCGGTGGACCTCGCCTGGTCCCCGGTCCGTCCCCTCTATCTCTAGGGGCACCCCGCCCTCCACCCGCTTTCGAGCGTAACGCCGGAATCCGCACGCGTGGTGCGCGAAACGTGCCGAGAGCGCGACAGGTTGTCCCGCTCAGCGCGGCTCGGGATCCGGCGTGGACTCCTCCTCGGCCATGAACTTGACGAACACGACCGCAAAGGCGACGAAGAACACGATCGCCTCGCTCACCGCCATCGCGATCCCGGCGATCTGCTGGTCCTCGAGCGGCGTCAGGTCGCGCAGGCGCGGCGCGTCGACGTAGAAGTCGTAGAGCGGCTCGGTGAGGAGGGCGAGGAGCAGGCCGAGCGGGCTCGCGAAGACGAACGCGATGAAGAGGTAGGCGGCCTTGGCGCCCCACGAGAGGGCGCGGGGCGCGCTGTGCACCACGGGCCACCAGAGGAAGAAGCCCGTCACGAGGTACGTGAGGTGCTCCAGGTGCAGGAGCGCGTGGTGCTCGAGGGCGGCGTCGTAGGCCGCCGGGATGTGCCACACGACATAGCCGCCGAGCCACAGGGGCAGCGCGATCGCCGGCGCGGTCAGGATCTGAATGACGCGCACGCGCGCGAGGGACTCGGCCAGCGAGGGCGGCAGGGAGGCGACGAGCAGGAGCGGGATCCATTCCGCCAGGGCAACGTTCTGGACGAGGTGGGCCGTGAGGAGATAGTGGAGCGCGAGCGTGCCGAGCGGCGTGACGGACACCGCCAGAAACAGCAGGACGGCTCCGGCGAAGCAGGCCGCTCGAGCCCGGGACGGGCGATGCCTGCGGGCTGCGGCCAGATAGGCAACCGTCAGCGCGGCGACGGCGACGAGCTCCACCCACGCCGCTTGCCAGCTCGACGGCGAGGGCGCCACGACGCCCCGAAGGATACGGGCCGCAGCTCTAGATCAGCCAGGGATCGACGTAGGCCGGATCTTTGCGCGCGAGCCAGCTGCGGACGTAGATGCCGCCCGCGATCAGCGGGATCCCCGGGAACGCCGTCAGGAGGACGACGGTGGCCCAGAGCGCCGACGGCAGACCGCCGGCGATCGCCGCGACCACGACGGGCACCGCGGCGAAGTAGAGCGCCTTCCAGTCATCGACGACGTAACCGAGCCCGAAATGGACGACGAGCGGCACGAGCAAGAGCAAGAGCACCACGACCGCCGGAAGCGCGGTCTCCGTGCGGGCGAACAGGACGATCCAGGCCGTCATGGTGGTGCAGTAGACGAGGATGGCCTCGCGCGGTGTCAGCTCGTTGATCCGTTCGAGAGTCACTCGACTCCCCTCAGTCCCGAGGCGTTGCCGCGCCGCCTGTTTGATGATGCTTTGACCGCATGTTCGCGGCTCCTTCGGCCTCCGGATATCCCCTGTTCGGGGAACCGGCTATCGTTGGACGAGAGCTCGCGGGCGTAGCTCAACGGTAGAGCCCCAGCCTTCCAAGCTGGTGGTGAGGGTTCGATTCCCTTCGCCCGCTTCACAAGAAAGCCCCCGCGAGCGCGGGGGTTTTCGTTTTTCCGGGCTGCGGCTCCGAGGGGGCTTGCGCCGCAATGCCAGCCAAATGCCAGCCTACTCGGCGCTTCCTCGCCGCCCGGCTTGCCGCCGCGTTGCCCCGGTGGGAAACTGCCGAGGTGGCTGCGCCCGCCGACCTTGAGGCGCTTGTGCGAGCCGAGTCGCGCGAGCCCGTCGCGGCGCTCGTGCGCAAGCTCGTGCCGGAGCTGGTCGCCGAGCAACTGAACGGCCACGCCCTGGCCGTCACGGTCGCCGCCGCCGAGCCCGAAGAGGCCGAGGAGCCACCGCGGCCCCCGATCAGTTGAACGTATGCGGGGCGAAACGTCAGAGGGGTCCGAACCTGCTCGGACTGCCAGGCGGCGAAGCCGGCCGGGGAGTTTTCGCCGGGGCACTACGTGTGCAAGGGACCTCGTGGAACCTTGAGCGGCGGCCCTCCTGCCTCGTCCGCTCCGTTGGATGAAACAATCAGGAGCGCGCAATGCGACCCCTTCGGTATTCCATCAACGTCACATTAGACGGGTGCTGTGATCATCGTGCAATGCCCACGGACGAAGACTTGCATCGTCACGCGGCTGAGAACCTCGACCAGGCCGATGCCCTTCTCTTTGGCCGGGTGACTTACGAAATGATGGAGGCCGCGTGGCGGTCGCCGGCGCGAACGGGAGCGAGGCCCGATTGGATGGAACCTTGGATGGAACCCTTTGCCCGGACGATCGACGCGGCAAAGAAGTACGTCGTGTCGAGCACCCTGGACCGGGTGGATTGGAACGCGGAGCTCGTGCGCGGGGATCTGGAGAAGGCCGTTCAGCAGCTCAAGCGGGAGCCGGGTAAGGGACTGTTCGTGGGAGGCGTGAAGCTCCCGCTGGCGTTGGCGGAGCTGGGATTGATCGATGAGTACGAGTTTGTCGTGCAGCCCCGGCTAGCGGGCCATGGGCCGACGTTGTTCGCGGGGCTATCGACGCATGTCGACTTGAAGCTCGTGGGCCGGCTGGAGTTCGGCTCGGGGGCAGTGGCGATGCGGTATGAGCCGCGCCTCCAGTGAGCGATCTCGGCACGTGCAGGCGTGTGCAGGAGCGTGACCGAGCCCGGCACAAACGGGCCGCGGCGAGCGAGCCGGAGGGGTGACCTTGCCCGCGCTGGCCGAGCGGGTCGGGTGCCATCCCGAGGGCCTGGCCCTGATCCTGCGGGAAGAGGTGTAGCGGGGCCGGGTCAGCCGCGATGCGGCCGGCGGGTATGCGCTCGTCGCCTCCGCGTTCAGGCCCGAAACGCTGACGGCGCTGCGCGAGCTGGGCGGCCGTCGCTCCGTAGATGCGTGACCTTTCGTCCATGCCCCACGAGTGTAACGCCTTCCCCACCGGATCGGTGGGCTTTCCGCGGCAGGCGAAACGCCGGGGCGTGGGCCGCAAGGTTTCCCCAGGACTACCCTGACCGCGCCGTGGCGAGGGCTACCTTCCCGTCGTGCCTGCGCCCGCTTTCTGCATGAAGGCGGCGGCGCTGAAAGTGGGCTCTGTCCGCGATCCGGGTTAGGGAATGCCGAACCTGGTCTCGCAGCTGGTCGCCGTGTCGAGACCGAAACCCCCGGCGCATCTGTCTCGACCGCCGCCTCCGGCGAGGCGGTCTCGCCCGGGTTCGCCGAATAGGCTGTCGTCGCCCCCGCCGCCCTCGACGTAGTCGTCGCCTCGCCCCCCTCGGGCGATGTCGCGATCGTCGCCGCCGAAGAGGCGGTCAAGGCCGATGCCCCCCACCATGCTGTCGAGCCCCTCGCCCCCGTAGACGTCGTCGGGGCCGTCACCGCCGCGGATGAGGTCGCGGTCGCCTTCGCCCTTGAGCAGGTCGCTCCCGTCGGCGCCTTCGAGGAGGTCGTTCCCCTCGCCGCCGTAGACGCGATCGCTGCCCTCTCCGCCAAACAGCTCGTCGGCTCCGAAGAGGCCGGTCAGGATGTCGGGCCCGTCCCCACCCAGCAGCCGGTCGACGCCCAGCCCGCCATCGATCTTGTCAGCGCCGATGCTGCCGATCAGTTCGTCGTTGCCCTCCTCGCCGCAGATGACGTCGTTCCCGAAACTGCCGTTGATCACGTCGTCGCCACCCAGACCTGCGATCACGTCGTTCCCGAGCGATCCGGCCAGGATGTCGTCGCCCTCCGTGCCTTCCATGGTCGCGACCTGACCCAGGCAGGTCGTCTGCGCGAAGGAGGCGGGCGCGGACACGAAGAACCAGGCGGCGGCGACCATCCCGACCGCCACCCACGCCCATCTACGAGTCGACCTTCGCCGCATGATGGCGGGATCCTACTCGACCTGCGGCCGTCGTCAAGTGAGTTCCTCAGTCATCTGAGCGGCTCTGTCGCCCCGGCCGTCGAGCAGGCGCTGGCCGACCACCTCCGCGGCGAGCTGCAGGCCGGGCGGGGCCGCGAGGGTGACCTTGTGTTCACGACGCGTGCCGGGGGGCCGCTGCAACAGCGCAACGTCGCCGCCGTGGTCGGGCACGCGGCGAAAGCGGCCGGGCTCGGCAGGGTGACGCCGAAGGACCTACGTGCGTCCTTCTGCTCGGTCGCCGCACGCGATGGGCGCGACCCGCCGGGCCGCCGAGATCACCGGGCACTCAGTGGACGTGTGGGCGCGCTTTTACGTGCGCTCCTTCGGCAAGGTGCAGCGCGACGAGGCCGCGAGCGGATGCTTACGCACGGATTCGGGGCCGTTCCCGAGGCCCAAAATGCCAGCCAAATGCCAGCCGACTCCCGTAAAACGGGGTCAAATGGTGTCCAACGGTCTGAGCGGATTTCCTGAATCGATGCGCCCAGCTGGTGGTGAGGGTTCGATTCCCTTCGCCCGCTCCTCTTCAGCACGCGCGGCCCCGCGCGTGCTCCGCCTCAGCGGGCAGCCTTGGCCTTGGTGCTGCGGCGCCGGTTCCCGGTTCGGCTCGTTGTGCTGCTGGTCGACCGGCGCCCGTTGCCGCTCGAGCTTGTGGCTTCGTGGACTCTGCTCATGAGCTCGTCGGGCAGGTCGGACGCCCGCACCCGCACTTCCTTCACGACGTCGGAGGCCCGCCGCGCGAACGCTCCGCTCGTGGTGAGGGCGTACAGGCCGGCACCGGCTGCCGGGAGGAGCAGCCAGCGCGCACGCGGCCCTCTCCGCACATCCTTGCCCTGCGCCGCGTCGGCCACGTTGCCGATGCGCTCACCGACGTCGATCACCTGTTCCGAGAACTTCTTGATGCTCGCCATCTCTTGACCCCTTCATTCGATATCTGACACTCGCAGAGGTCATTCCCAGCCTCAGATCCTGGAAACCCGCGCAACGGTTGACCTGAGGGGCCAAAAAGTGATCTCATTTGCACTTCGTACTGTTGCCGGGCATCTAGGGAGAGAGAGGCAGGTCACTATGAGTTTGAGGGGGACGTGGCGAGTGCTGCTCGCCATTTCGGTGATCGCGCTGGCCATAACAGGCGGCGCGGCCGCGCAAAATGACGAGGGCGGCATCAACCTGGAGGTCGATGACAGCCTCGTCGAGGTGACCGTCGCGAGCAAGGCGGCGGCGATCCAGCTTCAGCTCGGTGCCGACGACTTCGGCGTCGAGTTCAACGATCATTATCTGAGGCAGAACGACGACGGCACCTTCACGGTGACCGTCTTCGCCTCCCAGGCCGAGCTCGATGACCTGGCGGCCGCCGGGTACGAGATCGGCACGACGCTCCAGGGTCCCTCCGCCTCGTTCGAGTCGCTCTCCGAGATGAACTCGGCCAGGGCGCTCGAGGCGAAGTCAGGCCAGGCGGCGCTCGGCGATCCGCCGGTGATCGCGGATGACGACGAGCTCGTCATCCTGCGGGCGGACTACTTCGAGAACTACGCGGGCCGGTATCTGTCTGTCGAGGCAAAGGACCGCCTGGGCGGCGCCGCGCCTTCCGGCAGCACCTATGTCGGCCCGGCCGTGTCGGTCTCCTGGAACGTGGGCGCAGGCCCGATCGACCAGGGCCCGCAGCCGATGAACGTCAACATCGACCCGGACACGACGCCCGATACCTACATCGAGCACCGGATTCTCATCCGCATCGGGAACATCGGTGAAGGTCCGGCCGCGCCGACGAAGATCCGCCTCGGATCGAGCACCGGCGCAAGCCTCGAGGGCGACGTCTCGACGTGGCTCGGCAGCGGCGTGCCGCCGGCAGTGCCCGGCTATCTGTCCGACTTCACGACGCGGTACATGGACCCGACCGAGGTCCGGGCCCGCATCTTCGAGCTGGCCGACGAGTACTCGAACATCGCGGAGCTCGTGAAGCTGCCGTACAAGACGAACGGCTACCAGCGCAAGGCGCAGGCCAACATGGCCGGCTCCACGACGCCAGGCGGTACGCCGACGGCGCCGGGTAGCTCGCCGCCCGGCTCGCAGACCGGCGCGACGGTCGTCCTCACGTCCCGCGCCTGGGGCCACGAGGGCGGCAATCTGATCACGGCCGAGTTCCTGAACCCGGGCGTGCCGGGCTCGCCGCTCACGGTCGGCATGATCGGGAACGACCTCTCGGTCAGCCTTGCCACGGACGCGACGACGGGCGCTCTCACGAGCACGGCCGCGCAAGTCGTAGCGGCGATCAACGCCCACGTGGGCGCGAACGCGAAGCTCGTCGCGCTCACCTACCGCGGGAACGTCGGCGCCGGCATCGTGCAGGCCCGGCCAAAGGTGAACCTGTCCGACTTCCTGAACGCCCCGGCCCACGTGCAGCGCGGTCAGTTCGAGATCAGCGCCCTGCGCATCGGCAAGCGGCGCGACGGCAAGAACACCGGTGTCTTCCTCTACTGCCAGCAGCACGCCCGCGAGTGGGCGACGCCGCTGACGTGCCTGGAGACCGCCGAGCAGCTGCTCCAGAACTACGCCCTCGACCCGAACATCAAGCGGCTCGTGGACAACCTGGAGATCTTCATCCTGCCGTCCTCGAACCCGGACGGCTCGCACTACTCGATGTACGACTTCGCGCAGCCAGCGCAAGAACATGACGAACCACTGCGTCAACGGCGGGAAGGTGACCGACGACCCGAACGCGGCCAGCTTCTGGACGCCGCGCACCAACCCGGGCTCGGGGCTGCCGTACACGAACACCGATCCCGCCTCGCGGACCGCGTGGGGCGTCGACAACAACCGCAACAATACGGTCGGAACGCTCTTCGACGGCTACATCGGTGCGTCGCACTCGTGCACGAGCGAGACGTACACCGGCCCGTCCGAGGCCTCCGAGCCGGAGATCCAGAACGAGCTGTGGGTCGCTGACACGTTCAAGAACATCAAGTTCTCGAACAACATCCACAGCTTCGGCGGCTACTTCATGTGGGCGCCGGGCACGTACCTCCCCGACCGGAGCGAGGGCGTTGCCGTCCACGCGAACATCGGCATCGAGAAGTACTTCTTCGAGGCCGGCGACCGGATCCTCAACCGGATCAAGTCGGTGCGGGGAACGGTCATCCTCCCGGCGCGCACCGGTCCGATCGCGGACGTCCTCTACTCGGCGGCGGGCAACAGCGCCGACGAGCACTGGTACAACCGCGGCGTGATCGCGTACAGCTTCGAGACGGGCGCCGATCGCTTCGGCACCACCCTGTCCATCGACGCACCGGCGGGAGCCACGCAGCTCCGCGTCGGCAGCCGGAACAACTTCGTCGTCGGTGACATCGTCAAGATCGACTGGGGCACCGCGAACGAAGAGGTCCGGCGGGTCGTGGCGATCGAAAACCCGACCAACCCGCCGAGCCCGGCTCCGAACATCACGCTGGACGCGCCTCTGGCGCTTCCGCACACGGTCGGCACGTGGATCGCCGGCGGCAACGTGCAGAACGGCGTGAGCTTCCAGCCGGACTACGCCAGGGAGGGCAAGTTCGAGGCGCTCGAGTTCTCGGCCGGCAACGTCGGCCTTCTCGAGTCGGCCTACGAGTACCACGTGGACAAGCAGCCTCCGCGGGTCCAGATGACCAACGGCGGCTTCAACCGCGGGCCCGTCTACACGACGTTCAAGTACGTGAACGAGCCTTCGGTGATCCGGTACACGCTCGACGGATCCAAGCCCGACCTGAACTCGACGCTCTGGGATTCCTCCGGAACGCGCGAGCCGGGCCAGGTGTTCTACGTCACGTCGGACACGCTGTTCAAGTGGATGGCGACGGACATCAAGGGCAACGTCTCGTACGGTGCCATGGAGTTCATCATCCGGTAGAGGACGAATTCGACGAAGTGGACGAGCGGCTCCCCACGGGGAGCCGCTCGTTCTTCCGCGCAGCTATGCGCGCTGCACGCCGAGGGTGACCGACCCTCGGTAGGTCTCGTCGGGCGTCACCGCGACGACGGTGGAGCCGCCGCTCTCGCCGTAGATGCCGTCCGCGTCGTTCGAGGTGTCGGGGGCGCCGCGGGCCGCGTAAGGATCCGACTCGTAGGCGGCCGCGAGCGTAGCGTCGTCGAAGAAGAGCTGGCCGGTGTGCACGTCCTCCGTCCCGAGGGCGACCTTCAGGTGGATGTGAACGGCACGGCCCGTGTACCAGCCGGGGAAGATCGTCAGGAACGAGGCGGCGCCGTCGGCGCCGGTCATCTGCACTCCCCGGAGGAAGGTGCCGGAGTCGCCCTCGACGCCGGAGTAGACGCCCTCGGCGTCGCAGTGCCAGACGTCGACGGCCGCGCCCTCGAGCGGCTCGCACGAGGCCGCGTCGACGACCCGCACGGCGAGGTCGAACGGGACGCCGGGACGGCCTTCGGTGATGTCGCGCCGCACGAGGTCGAGGTCGAGATAGTACGGGCCCTCGGTCAGCTCCGGGGTGAGGACGCAGTCCGCTGTGTCGCCGTTCGTCGTGGCCGCGGTCGTCGCGGGCGCCGCGGCCTCCTCGTCGTCCGCACACCCGGGAAGCACCGCTGCGAGCCCGACCCCGCCGAGCCAGGCCAGCGCCCGACGGCGGCTGAGCGGGAGGCCATCCGAGAGGCGATCGAGGCCTGCCATGGCGGGCAGTGTCGCAGCCGATTCCAAGAAGTCCGTAAGAGCCGGCTAAAAGGTCTCTGAGAGCCGGTCGCCGTCCGGCCCGTTGGGCACGCTAGCCCCGATGGAAGAGCGGCACGTCGAGGAGCGCCTCGTCTCGTTCCGTCCGCGGGCGATCCTGGTCGTGCTCGGGATCATCCTCGCGGCGGTGGCGATCATCGCGTTCCTGTTCCTCGCGTGGCGCATCATCACCTGGATCCTGATCGCGCTCTTCCTCTCGCTCGCGCTCAATCCCGCCGTCGAGTTCTTCGAGCGCAGAGGCCTCAAGCGCGTAGTGGCCTCCCTCGTCGTCTTCCTGCTCGCACTCATCGCCTTCGCGGGGCTGGGGGCCCTGCTCATCCCGCCGCTCATCGACCAGGTAGAGGAGTTCGCCGACGCCGTGCCGGGCTTCGTCGAGGACCTGACCGCCGGACGTGGGCCGCTCGGCTTCCTGCAGGACGACTACCAGATCGTCGACAAGGTGCAGGAGGCGGTGGAGGACCAGGGCGCGGGCGGGATCCTCGGCGTCACCAACGCGAGCCTCGCGGTCGCCCGCGGCGTCGTCTCCTTCATCATCGGAGTCGTCACGATCGCCTTCCTGACGGTCTTCATGCTCATCGAAGGGCCGCGCATGCTGGAGCGCTTTCGCGACTCGCTGCCGGAGCACATGAAGCCCCGGTTCGAACGGATGGGCGGCGACATCTACCGCACCGTCGGCGGGTACGTCGGCGGAAACCTCGCCATCAGCCTCATCGCCGGCATCGCCTCGGCGATCGTGCTCTTCGCGCTCGGCAGCAGCTACGCGATCGCGCTGGCCGTGGTCGTCGCTCTCCTCGACCTCATCCCGCTGGCGGGGGCGACGATTGCCGCGGTGATCGTCTCCACGATCACATTCATCGAGCTCGGCTGGGTCAAGGGCGTGATCGTGATCGCCTTCTTCGTCCTCTACCAACAGCTCGAGAACCACATCCTCCAGCCCGTCATCTACGGCCGCACGGTGCAGCTCTCGCCGCTGACGGTGCTGATCGCCATCCTCATCGGCGCCGAATTGGTCGGCATCCTCGGCGCGCTCGCGGCCATTCCGGTGGCCGGGATCATCCAGGCGATCTTCCGCGAGGTGCTCCGGTGGCGGCGGGAGGCGATCCTCCCGGCGGGCATGGAGGTCGCCATGCCCGACGAGCCGGCCGCCGAGACCTGATCCGCGCCGCCCCGAGGCCTCCTTTCCTCGAGGGCAACTCGAACCAGGGCCACGCGCTTTGCTTCGAGCCGGTGGGAACGCCTCCGGCGTACTGCTAGAGCGAGCTCACGACAGAGGCGGGCACCGGCCCGCCCCTGTCACCTTTCTACCCAGCGAGGCCGCTGCTCCGGCGCGGGCACGCTCTCCATCGCGGGCCGCTGCTCCGGCGCGTGCGCGTCGAACCAGGAGACGTAGCGCTCCGTCAGCGGGAGCGCCGACAGGCCATGGGCGTAGACGGAGAGGCCGACCGTCGCAACCACCGCGAGGAGGAGCGTCTCCTGGTGCGGCAACGCCGCCTCCTCGACGAGGATCACCGCGAACACGATCGAGGCGAGCCCGCGTGGGCCGAACCAGCCGAGGAACGCGAGCGTCGGCGGTTGCGCGCGGGTCCCCAGCATCGCCAGTGCGACGGGGAGCATGCGGACGACCGTCAGGCTGAGGACGGCGTAGAGCAGCGCCTCCCAGCCGAGGTCGTCGAGCAGGGGCCCGAGGATCACCGCCCCGAACATGAGGAAGGTGACCGCGTTCAGGACCTCGCCGCCCTGGTCGACGAGGTAGCCGACCTCGCCTCCGACGTCGCGTCGCACCGCGCCGAAGACGAAGCCGCCGACGAAGGCCGCGATGAAGATGCTTCCGCCGAGCCCGTGCGCGATTCCGGCGGCGAGCAGCGCCGTTGCGGCCGTGAGGATCTGGAGCCAGTGGGCGTCCGCGAGCCCGCGCTCCCGAGCCGTTCGGAGCGCGACGGCGCCGAGCGCCCCGGCGGCGACGCCGCCGACGAGCCCCCAGCCGATCTCCTCGGCGACGAGCTCCAGAGCGCCGCGTGCGCTGAGCGCGCCCTCGTCCGCCTCGGCGATGGCGATCGCGATGAAGAAGAGCGGCACGCACAGGCCGTCGTTGAGCCCGCTCTCCACGTTGAGGCCCTGTCGGATCCGGGACGGGATGCGCCGGTCCGTCACGACTGCCTGGCCGAGCGCGGCGTCCGTGCAGGCGAGCATGACGGCGAGGACGAGCGCCTCGACGAGGCTCACCCCTGGAAGGACGGTGACGCCGGCCACCGTGCCGGCCGCAATCGTCAAGGGCAGGCCCAGCCCGAGGAGCCGCGCAGGGACGCTGAACTCGCGGCGGAGCGCCGGAATCGAGATCCTCGAGGCGTCGGAGAAGAGGACGAGCGTCAGCGTCGCCTCGGCCAGCAGCTTGATCGGCTCGCTTCCGAGCTCGAGGTCGAGCAGCCCGAGCGCGGGCCCCGCGAGCAGGCCCGTCGAGGTGAAGAAGATCGCGAGGGTGACGTAGGACCGCTTCAGCCGGTGGGAAAGCGCGGCGAAGACGAGCAGCAGGAAGGCGACGGTTGCGAGGGCCCAGGTGTCCACGCCGACGAGCGCCGGCCCGGCTTACTGGCGCGCCATCGCGATGCGGTAACGCTCCTCGGGAGAGATCAGGTGGTCGGCGTCCTCGGCGTCGTCGCCGAGGTCGATCTGCACCCAGCGGACGCGGCCCGTGAACTGCGTCTTGCCCTCGTGCAGGTCGTCGGTGACCGGGGTGGCGGTGTCCGAGCCGATGTCGGTCGTCTCGTCGGCGGAGAAGGCCATGGGCACGGTCGCCTCGACCCGGCCCTCGCCGACCTTGTCGCCGTCGAGGTACAGCGTGGCCGTCCCGCCCTTGCCGATGCCGCCGCCGTCGTAGGCGAACTCGACGCGGACCTGGTGCTCGCCGGCAGGGATCGGCGCTTCCCCGTGCACCTTGAACTGCTGCAGCCCGAAGAGGTTGTAGCAGTACGCCGGCTTGCCCTCGTGCGCGTACAGCGTCCAGCCGCCGAAGGCGCCTCCCTGGGCGATGATCGTGCCCTCGGCACCCTCGTCCGGCACGACGATCTCGGCCGTCACGGCGTGAGACTTGTTCTTCACGACGACGATCGAGTTCTCGGAGAGGCGGCCCATGGCGCCGAAGAGCAGCTGAGTGCTGCCCTTGACCAGCTGCGGCCGCCCGGCGAGGTCGGGGTTGAAGCGCTCGAAGCGACGGTCGTCGAGGGGGAGAACGTTGTACTTCCCTGCCTCGATCACGAACAGGCGCTGCAGGTCTGCGAGCTTCTCGGGCTGCTCCTGCGCGAGGTCGTGCGCCTGCGTCCAGTCGTCCGGGCCGTAGAGCTCCCAGACGTCGTCGTCGAATGCCGGCATCTCGGTCGCGACCCACGGCGTGCTGTGACGGGTGACCGCGGTCCAGCCCTGGTGGTAGATGCCGCGGTTGCAGAACATCTCGAAGTACTGCGTCTCGCGTCGTTCCGCCGCGTCCGCGTCGTCGAACGAGTACGTCATCGACGTGCCGTGGAGCGGCATCTGCTGGATGCCGTGGACGAACGTCGGCTCCGGCAGGCCGGCGGCGTCGAGCACGGTCGCCGCCACGTCGATGATGTGGTGGAACTGGTTGCGGATCTCGCCCTTGGCCTTGATGCCTCCCGGCCAGTGGACAATCGTGCCGTTGCGCGTCCCGCCCCAGTGCGAGGCGACCTGCTTGGTCCACTGGTAGGGCGTGTCCATGGCGTGCGCCCAGCCGACCGCGTAGTGGTTGTAGGCCCTGGGAGTACCGAAGTCGTCGATGCGCTCGGTCATGAACTCGACCGTCTCGACTCCGAACGCGCCGTTCAGGACGACCAGCTCGTTGAAGCAGCCGTTCGGCGTGCCCTCCGCCGAGGCGCCGTTGTCGCCGACGATCACGTAGACCAGTGTGTCCTCGAGGATCTCGAGGTCCTCGAGCGCGTCGATCACGCGTCCGACGTGATGGTCGGTGTGCTCGAGGAAGCCCGCGTACACCTCCATCTGCCTCGCGAGGACGGGCTTCATGTCGTCGGGCGTCTCGTCCCACGCGGGGATCTCCGCCGGTCGCTCCGTCAGCTCCGCGTCGTCGGGGATGACGCCGAGCTCCTTCTGCCGCGCGTACGTCTCCTCCCGCAGGGCGTCCCAACCCTGGTCGAACTTGCCCTTGTACTTCGCCGACCATTCCGGCGGGACGTGGTGCGGCGCGTGGGTGGCCCCGGGCGCGTAGTAGATGAAGAACGGCTTGTCGGGCATGAGCGCCTTCTGCTGGCGGATCCAGTCGATCGCGTGGTCGGTCATGTCCTCCGTGAAGTGGTAGCCCTCCTCCGCGGTGCGATCGGGCTCGACGGGGACCGTGTCCTGGTAGATCGCAGGCGCGTACTGGTTCGTCTCGCCGCCGATGAAGCCGTAGAAGTGCTCGAAGCCGCCGCCGCCCGACGGCCATGAGTCGAACGGGCCCATCGGGCTCGTCTCCCAGACCGGCACCTCGTGGCACTTGCCGAACTGCGCGGTCGAGTAGCCGTTCAGCTTCAGAGTCTCCGCCAGCGGAGCGGCCGACTTCGGCCGGACGGAGTTGTAGCCCGGCGCGGACGTGGCGATCTCGGTGATGCCGCCCATGCCGACGGCGTGGTGGTTGCGGCCGGTCAGGAGCGCCTGGCGCGTCGGCGAGCAGAGAGCGGTCGTGTGGAAGCGCGAGTACTTGAGCCCGCTCGCCGCGAGGCGGTCGAAGTTGGGGGTGTCGCACGGTCCGCCGAAGGAGCTCGAGGCGCCGAACCCGACGTCGTCGATCAGGATGACCAGGACGTTGGGCGCGCCGTCGGGTGGCCGGAGCGGCTCGATCGGGGGGAAGGAGGTGGCGGGATCTTTGGCGTCGTACGTGGTCAAGCCGACGTGCTGTCGGTCCGGGATCGGGAGGACTTGGCGTCCGCTGGGGTTCGTCTCCACTGGTGCGCTCCTCATCTAGAGGTCATGTCGTCGCTACTGTCGCACCCGCGGGTGGGTCGTCAATCGCCCTGATTGGATGATTTTTGTCACCAACCTGCCCGGGCCCGGGACGCGAGGCCTAGCCGCGCGACGCTCGCGGTCACCCGGGTTTGACGCTCGCCCTTCTGGAGCTCCCTCCGACACGAGGGGGATAATGACGTCCTGATGACACGCGGGAGCTTCGGAGGAGCCATCTTCCTCATCGCGCTGGGAGCGATTCTTCGCTACGCCGTGACAGCCGAGCTCGCCGGAATCGACCTCGCGACCGTCGGCCTGATCCTCATGATCGCCGGCGGCGTGATGTTCGTCCTGACGCTCGTCTTCATGTTCTCGGCGCGTCCATCGAGAAACGCCCCTCCGCCTCCGTACTAGGAGACGGCTGATGGTCGAGGAGGCACGCCTGGAGCAGCAAGAGGCCGGGCTCACGGCCGTGACCGACGGCTGGTTCGTCGTCAACGTGCGCGACGCGCCGTGGGTGACGAGCGAGGGTCTCTCGGACGCCTGCATCTTCGAGGGCGACGAGGCGCCGTTCCCTCAGGTCGGGTTCACGCTGGCGGTTCTCCGGCCTGGGGAGCCCAGCGGCCTCTACCACCGCGAGGCCAACCAGGAGAACTTCCTCGTGCTCTCAGGCGAGTGCCTGCTGCTGGTCGAGGGCGAGGAGCGCCACCTGAGAGCGTGGGACTTCGTGCACTGCCCGCCCGGCACCGACCACATCCTCGTCGGCGCCGGCGACGGTCCCTGCCTCGTCTTCATGACGGGCGCGCGCGAGGGCTGGCCCGAGAAGGGCATCGTCTACCCCCGCTCCGAGGTGGCCCTCCGCCACGACGCGGGCGTGGAGGAGGAGACGACGGTGCCGGCCGAGGCCTATGCCTCGCGGCCGAAGTGGCAGCTCGGCCGGCCGCCGAGCTGGGACGGCCTACCCTGGGCCTAGCCGCGGGTCGGTTCGCCGCGTTTGTCGTCACGGTTGGAGCGGCGCTTGCCGCCTGCAGCGGTGGTGAGGTCGCCGGGAGCACGCTTGCCGACGACTCTGTGGAGACGACGACGCCCGACACGGGGACCGCGGCAGAGGCGACGCCTCCGCCGGCGACCGCCCAGCCTGAGCCGAAGTCGCGGCTTCGCCTCGCCCGGGTTGCGCGCGTGATCGACGGAGACACGTTGGAGACGGTGGACGGCCGCCGGATCCGCCTCGTCCAGATCGACGCATCGGAAAGCAGCGGAGAGTGCTACGGCGCGCAGGCGACTGCCGCCTTGGAAGCGCTCCTGCCTGCAGGCTCGCGGATCGGTCTCGAGCGCGACCCGGAGCTCGACGACGTCGACCGCTATGGACGCCAGCTCCGCTACGTCTTCAAGGGGCGGCGGAACCTCAACGTCGTCCTCGTACGTCGCGGTGCCGCGAGCGTGTGGTTCTTCGACGGCGATCGCGGCCGCTACGCCGACCGGCTGCTGGCGACCGCGCGCACCGCGAAGGCCAGGAAGCGAGGGGCCTGGGGGGCATGCCGGGCGCAGCTCGACCCAACCGGGAGCTTCGAGACGGTGGCAAAGGCTCCGCCCCGGGGGCAGGCGGCGACTGGCACCGCGTGCATGGCCGGCTACAGCCCGTGCCTGCCGATCACCGGCGATCTGGACTGCGCGGACGTCCGGGCGCTCGGGAGGGCGCCCGTGCTCGTCAGCGGGGACGATCCGTACCGCCTCGACAGCGACGGCAACGGCTACGGCTGCGAGTGAGCCCCGGCGACTAGCCCGCCGCCCCCTCGGCCGCGGGTGGGATGTTCTGGTTGAGCCGGAAGAGGTTGGTGGGGTCGTAGCGCCGTTTGATCGCCGCGAGGCGATCCCACGTCTCGCCGGGGTATGACGCCCTGACGGACGCCTCGCCCTCGTCGCCGACGAAGTTGACGTACATCCCGTCGTCGCTCTGCCGGAGCGCGGCCGCGAACTGCGTCACCCAGTCCTCGTGGACGGAGGCCTCGTCGAGCGTCTCGTAGATGGCTGCCACGTTGACCATGATCTTGCTCTGCCGATGCGCGAAGGCCGTGGCGTCGGCCGGGACCCGGGCCATCGCGCCGCCCAGGGCCCGGAGCTGGGCGGCCGCCATCATCGCCGTGGACGCCCGGAGATGCTCGAGGATCAGCTCGGCCTCGGCGTGCCCGATCGTGTCGACGAACATCGTGCGTGCCGCCGCGAGCGGACGGTACTCGGGGTCGTCGGGCGGATAGATCTCCGGGTAGGGCATGGGCCTGACCATGTCGGCGAGCGGCGTCGCCAGCGCGCGGAAGGGCGCCATCGCCTGCTCGCCGTCCTCGGTCGGCCCGGCGTGGACGAGCATCGCCAGGATGACCACCTCGCCGTGGTGCTCCTCCGGGATGAAGGGCATCGGCGGCGCGGTCATGACGTTGGCGATCGTCGAGAGCTCCTCGGGCGCGGCCTC
The DNA here is from genome assembly GCA_963839745.1 of uncultured Actinomycetes bacterium. Lineage (GTDB taxonomy): Bacteria > Actinomycetota > Thermoleophilia > Gaiellales > Gaiellaceae > JAIBJN01. Next base: position 6,262 of record CAWIWC010000016.1, on the reverse strand, counting down.
GGCGGCCGCCATGAAGCCGGCGACGGTCTCGGCCGTCGCGGGCAGGACGAGCATGCCGCCCGTGACCGTGTCCAGCGGGTGGAGCCTGAACTTGAAGCGCGTGACGACGCCGAAGTTGCCGCCGCCGCCGCGGATCGCCCAGAAGAGGTCCGCGTGCCGCTGGTCGTCGACCTGCAGGATCCGGCCGTCGGCGAGGACGATCTCGGCGGCGAGCAGGTTGTCGATCGTCAGGCCCTGCTTGCGGACGAGATACCCGACGCCGCCACCGGTCGTCAGCCCGCCGACACCGACGGAGCCCGTGTCGCCGAAGCCGACGGCCAGGCCGTGCGCGGCCGTGGCGTTCGTGACCTCGCCTGCCGTCAGGCCCGCCTCGGCCCACGCGACCTTCTTGCCCGGGTCGATCTCCAGTCCCTTCATCAGCGAGAGGTCGAGGACGATCCCTCCGTCGCTGACGCTGTGGCCCGCGCCGCTGTGGCCGCCGCTGCGGACGGCCAGCTCGAGCCCGCTTTCACGTGCCAGCGCGACGACGTAGCCGACCTCGCGTGCGTCGGCGGGCTTGATGATGACCGCCGGCCGGCGGTTGTCGTAGAGCGGCATGAACGTCTTGCGGGCGTCGTCGTAGCCCGGGTCGTCCGGGGCGATCACCTCGCCGGCGATCTCGGTGCGGAGCTGGTCGATCGAGAGGTCGGTGCGTGCGTTCGTGGTCAAGAGATCCTCCTCGGGGCCGGTTGGCTCTCTCTGTTAGACGGCGCGGCGAAGCGAATCTCATCGGAGGCGTCTTCCTGACCTGTCCGAAAGGGCCGGTACGGTGCGGCCGTGCGCCTCGTCGTCGCCCGCTGCGAAGTGTCGTATTCGGGTCGGCTCAACGCCTTTCTACCAGAGTCGACGCGACTGCTGATCCTGAAGTCGGACGGCTCCGTGCTCGTCCACGCGGACGCGGGCGGGTACAAGCCGCTCAACTGGATGACGCCTCCCACGACGATCGAAGCTGAGGGGGACCCGCTCGAGTCGATCGTCGTTCGCAAGCGCGCGGGAAAGACCGAGGACCGCCTCGAGATCCGGATCCACGAGCTCCTCAGCGACGTCTCCCACGAGATGGGCGAGGCGGCCGCGCTCGAGAAGGACGGTGTCGAGCACCACCTCCAGGCCGAGCTGGCGGCAGCTCCCGAGACGCTCGGCGAAGGGCTCCGGCTGGTGCGGCGCGAGTGGCCGACGGACATCGGCCCGGTCGACCTGATGTGCCGGGACGAGGACGACGCGTGGCTCGCCGTCGAGATCAAGCGGGTTGCGACGATCGACGCGGTCGAGCAGCTCTCGCGCTACCTGGAGCGCATCCGCCTCGACCCGGCGATGTCGGAGTGCGCCGGCGTCCTCGCGGCCCAGCAGTTCAAGCCGCAGGCGGTCACCCTCGCCGAGGCACGCGGGATCCGGTGCGTCGAGGTCGATCTCGAGGTGCTGCGAGGGGAGCGGGAGCCCGAGCTCACCCTGTTCGCGCCACTCTGACGGCCCACGCGCCTGGCAGGATTCGAACCTGCGACCCGCGGATTAGAAGTCCGCCGCTCTGTCCACTGAGCTACAGGCGCTCTCTTCGGCCGCACGGTAGCACCCGCTAGACTCGTTTCTCAGGCGCGGAGGGCGTAGCTCAGTTGGTAGAGCCCCGGGTTGTGGTCCCGGTGGTCGTGGGTTCGAGTCCCATCGCCCTCCCCTCGATCTCAGCGTGGGCCGGCCGCGCTGGGACGCGTCCGAGCCCTGGTCGCTCGAGGCGGAAGCGCCGACCGCTTCCTGCGCGGCGGCGACCTCTGACCGCTCGAGTCGCGCGCCGCCCCGAACCCCCCCAAACCGGGGGCCAAGAGTGCTCGGCTCCTGGCTTGCGGCCTGCTAATCTGTGCGGCGCAAATCAAGATCTAGAGCGAGTCCGGTTCGCGCGCAGCGCCTTCCTTACCCGTTCGAGTACTTGGTAGAGGAGGTGTTCATATGGCCAGCGGAACCGTCAAGTGGTTCAACGACAGCAAGGGGTACGGCTTCATCACCCCTGACGAGGGTACGAAGGATCTCTTCGTGCACTTCAGCAACATTGCGGGGGACGGCTTCAAGAGTCTCTCTGAAGGACAGCGCGTCGAGTACGAGGCGCGCGAGGGCGAGAAGGGCCCCGAGGCGATCAACGTCGCCGCGGCGGTCTAGCAGCACCGCTCCGGCCGTGGTCGCCAGGGGCGGCCACGGCCGAAAACTACGGAAAGGAGCGGGTATCGCTACCAAGGAAGAGAAGATCGAGATGGAGGGCGAGGTGGTCGAGGCCCTCCGCAACCGGATGTTCCGGATCAAGCTCGACAACGGCCACGAGACGCTTGGGTACACCGCGGGGAAGATGCGGCGCTACAGGATCAGGATCTTCCTCGGCGACCGGGTCAAGGTCGAGCTCTCCCCGTACGACCTCACGCGCGGCCGGATCGTCTACCGGTACCGCTAGCGGCGTCGCCCGCGACCGCGTCTCGTTTAGCCGTCGCTACCGCTTCTTGCGTGACTCGCGGATCGCTTCGGTGAGCCGCTTCGCGACGACGGGGCCACGGTCGCGCACCGTCCGCGCCACCGTGGGGCTGTGCTTCTTCGCCGAGCTCTGCGCGGCGCGGAGGATCGCCTTGCGCTGGGCCGGCGGGATCCGCTTCCAGGCCTGGTGGGCCTTGAGGGCGACAAGCACGGTCTTCCAGGGCATCTCGTTATGTCTACCCTCCGAGGGCCGGCGCTATGCCGCCGAGAACCGCTCCGCCACGCGGCCCCAGTCGACCGTGTTCCACCACGCGTCGATGTAGTCGGGCCGGCGGTTCTGGTACGTGAGGTAGTAGGCGTGTTCCCAGACGTCGACGCCGAGCAGCGCCGTCTTGCCGTCCGAGATCGGGTTGTCCTGGTTGGCGGTGGAGACCACAGCGAGCGAGCCGGCGTCGAGGACGAGCCAGGCCCAGCCGGAGCCGAACTGGTTCACGCCGGCGTCCTTGAGCTTCGACTGGAAGTCGGCGAAGGAGCCGAACGCTTCGCCGATCGCGGCGCCGAGGTCGCCGTCGGGCTCGCCGCCGCCTCCGGGGCCCATGCTCTCCCAGAACAGCGTGTGGTTGTAATGGCCGCCGCCGTTGTTGCGCACCGCAGTGCGCTTGTCGTCGGGGAGGCTGCCGAGATTCGTGAGGACTTCCTCGATCGGCCGGTCGGCCCACTCCGTGCCCTCGAGCGCGGCGTTGACCTTGTCCACGTACGCCTGGTGGTGCTTGTCGTGGTGGATCTGCATGGTCCGCTCGTCGATGTGCGGCTCGAGCGCGCCGTAGTCATAGGGGAGAGGTGGGACCGAATACGCCATGAAATCGCTCCTTGGTCGGCTTCGACACGGAGACTACCGGCCGCCGAAGGCACTTGTCCCCACGCGCCGGACCTGATATTCAGGCGCCTGAAAGAGGTGCAGCCCGGAGACTCGGCTTCTGCGGCCCAAGCCTGAGTCTCCGGGCCAGCTCTCGCGGTATGCCAGGCATCACTCGGGATCGGGTTTCCCGAGGGCGAGATCGTCCGGGACTATATCCGGATCCACGGCGAAGTCAAGGGGATTGTCAAGTGGATCAAAGACTCGTATCCTTGACCGGACAGTGACGAGCCAAGTTCAGGTCAATTCGGCCGACGCCCCGACGACGCTCGGGCAGCGTGTCCGGCAGGCTCGAGTCGCCGCCGGCCTCACGCAGTCGGAGCTCGCGGACAGCCGCTTCTCGAAGCAGTACGTCAGCCAGATCGAGCGGGACCAGCTCCGGCCGACCGAAGCCACCCTCCGGTGGATCGCCGACCGGCTCGAGGTCGACACGCAGTTCCTGGCCACCGGCGTCGACGGCCGGGAGCTCGACCGGGTCGAAAGCGTGGTCGCCCGCGGCGAGGCGGCTCTGGAGGCGCACGACTACGGGGAGGCGATCACCCTCCTCGCCGGCGTCATCGAGTCGCTCCCGGCGGAGGCGGCCTCGGACCTCGAGCTGCGCGCGCTGCTGGCGGAGTCCTGGGCGCGGATGTACATCGGTGAGATGCGGGAGGCGCTGCCGCTGCTCACCAGGGCCCGGGAGCTGGTCGAGGACCCGGTCTTCTCGGACGTCGATCGCGCGGAGGTGCTGTTCCGCCTCGGGTGCTGCCGGTATCGGCTCGCCTCGGTCACGACGGCGCTCGCGCTCTTCAATGAGGCGCTCGACCTGGCCGAGCGGTCGGGGATCCCGTGCGACAGGCTCCGCTCGCGGATCTTCGGCTGGCGCTCGCGGTGCTATCGGCGCCAGCGGGACTGGGAGGCGGCGCGCGAGGACGTGGAGCGCGCGCTCGAGCTCGCGGAAGCCCTCGACGATCGCCGGGCGACCGCGGACGCATATTTCTTGGGGGCGCTCGTGTCAGAGCGCAGGGGTCAGTGGGTCGCTGCGCGCTCGTACGCCGAGCGCGCGAAGGTGCTCTACGAGGAGATCGACGACAGGGCCAACACGGGCAAGCTCTTGACCACGCTCGGCGGCCTCACGTTCCTCCTCGGCAAGCCGGACGAGTCCATCCCCCTCTTCAAGCAAGCGTTCGCCGTCGCGCTCGAAGTGGGAAGCGACGCCGACGCCGCTCAGGCGGTCTCTTCGTTGGCCCAGGTTCATCTGCGCACGGGCCAGCTGGAGCTTGCCGAGCAGCAGGCTGGGCACGCCCTGGACCTTCTCGCTGACAGGGTCGACTTCATCGACGAGATCGGGAACGCACAGCTCGTTCTCGGCCGCTCGCTCCTGGAGCAGGGCCGGTTGGAGGAGGCCGAGGAGAAGTTCAGGGCCGCGGAGGAGAGCTTTGCGCAGCTGTCCTCCGCAAGTCACAAGGCTGCCGCGTGGACAGCGCAGGCCGAGCTCGCCGTTCGCCGGGGCGAGAAGGAAGGCGCGATCCAGCTCTACCAGCGTGCAGTCGAGGCGCTCCAGGACTTCCGCTTCTAGCCAACGAAAGGGGGTGAGTCTGACGTGAGCCGGGCCTCGCTTCACATCTTTCTCGTCACCGTCGTGTTGCTTCTCGCGAGCATTGGCGGCATTGGCTTCCCCGACGGGCCGTAGGCCCCGTCGTCGCCGGGACTAGGGTTTCCGACCGGCCTCAGGGCCGGTCGGCATATGGCGTCCGTTACCGCCCGAGTAGGTCCTGGCGGGTTGGTCCGAGGGGCGTTCGCCTGCAGAGCCGGGCGAGCGCCCTCTCGGTCTCCGCCGGCGGCGATAGCTACGAGTCGTTCTTGCGCGCTCGGCTGGGCGCGACCCGAGGAGGCTCGTCCGGCTGTTTCGGATAGACCGGCGGCCATGGAGCGTCCATGAGGCCGGCCTCCCTGTCGCGCTCGTTCATGGCCAGCAGGGGGTCCAGCGACTGCGGCTGCTCGTTCATCCCCGCCCACGGGTCGCCCTGGGCGGCAAGCCGTTCGGGGACGCTCGCGATCGTCAGCTCGTCGGGGTGCAGCTTCTCGATCTCGTCCCACGTCAGCGGCGCCGAGACCTGGGCGCCGGCACGGGCGCGCACCGACCAGGCGCCGAAGACCGTCTTGTGCGGGGCGTTCTGGTTGAAGTCGACGAAGACGCGCTTGCCGCGCTCCTCCTTCCACCAGGCCGCCGTGATCAGCTCCGGTCGGCGTCGCTCGAGCTCGCGGGCGGCCGCGACCGCCGCTGCCCTCACCTGGTACGAGTCCCAGCGCGGCTCGAGCCTGACATAGACGTGGACGCCCCGGTTCCCGGTCGTCTTCGGGTAGCCGGCGATCCCCAGCTCGTCGAGCAGCTGTCGCACCTCGGCGGCCGCGGCACGCACCTCCTCGAAACCGACGCCTGGCTGCGGGTCGAGGTCGAGCCTGAGCTCGTCTGCGACCTCCTGCTGGTCGTGAAGGCTCGGCCAGACGTGGAAGCCGAGGCAGGCGAGGTTGACCGCCCAGGCGACGTGCGCCATGTCGGCGAGCACGAGCGCGCGCGAGGTCGTCCCGTTCGGCGTGGAGACGATCGCCGTCTGCAGCCACTCCGGGGCATTCTTGGGCACGCGCTTCTGGAAGAACGAGCTGCCCTCGGCGCCGTGCGGGAAGCGCTGCATGAGCGCGGGCCGCCCGCCCGACGTGCGGAGAAAGGGCTCCGCGACGGCGAGGTAGTACCGGACGAGGTCGAGCTTCGTCTCCCCGCGCTCCGCGAAGAAGACCTTGTCCGGGCTCGAGATGGCGATGTCGCGCCCGTCGATGTCGAGCACGTGCTCGTCCGTCACCAGGACCGAACCGTAGCCGCAC
>CAWIWC010000015.1:0-136497 GCA_963839745.1 uncultured Actinomycetes bacterium | reverse complement strand
CTCACGTGAGTCACCCGACCAAACACGGGTGTTCGTTATCACCGTCGTCGTCTGGGATTCGGGCGCTCGCCATGACCGGCGCTCAGGTTCATCATTCGTAGATCCGTGAAATAGGTGGTGCGCCTATGCAGTACGACTCGGTCGCCCAAATCAGAGCAGGGCAGGCGACCTGCGAGTGGGAAGTCGTCACCTCCCCCGGGCAGACTCGAGCTTCGCCGGACGCTTCGAGACCAAGAGGACCCCTCGGTGCCTGCGAACGACACCTCTCGAGACCTAGGCCGTGCTTGCCCTTCTCGCGGCGCTTCGGGGTGCGCGACCGAACCCGGCCGCCCACGCGTCGCCGACCTCGTTCACCGTCGCGGGCTCGAGCGGTCGAGCGAGGCGCTAATCCGATGGGCCGATAGAGCGCCGGGCTTTAGATCGGCAACATCGACTTCCAGATCGGCATCCACCGCACAAACTTCGAGAAGATCAGCCATGACGCCCGAGAAACGCGCCGCGCTCGCCGGGTCCCGCGACGAGGCGATCGCGAAGTTCCGGAGGTTGAACGGAGAGAGCGCGGAGTTGCTTGGTGAAACGAGTCGAGTCACCGGGGACGAGGTGGTGTGCGGGGCCGAAGATGGCTGCAGGCTGTCGCTCCGGACCCGGATGCTCGGCACGGTCGACCTCGTCGCCCTGACCGTGAACTTCCCGCCCAGCCGCTGACGTTCGTGGAACAGAGGCCGGCACCGACGCGGCAGCGGCACCTATAACCGCTCCGGGCCGACGGGGGTCGCCTCGTCATCGTCGGGACGCGCCATGAGTGACGGGACACCGCGGACTCGCCGCGAAATCCGGTCACTCTCGCTGCGACGACGGGCACGCGTGCTCGCGCAGTACGCGACGGCGATTGACAGGATGCGCGAGCTCGACCTGCCGGACGGAGATGGCCGCCACGAACCCGCTGAGCTGCGCTACCAGGCAGCGCTTCACGGCATCTCCCCCTTCCGCGACGACGAGCTCTGGAGCAAATGCCGGCACGACAGCTGGTTCTTCTTCCCCTGGCACGGGATGTGCCTCATGCGGTTCGAGCGCATCGTCCAGCACCATCTCGGGAACGACACGTGGTCACTTCCGTACTGGACTGCACCGATCCCGACGACGATGAGGCCCACACCTTGCCGGAGCCGTTCCGCCACTCGAGCGGCGGAATCCGCTCTTCCTCGATCGCAACCCGGAATCAACGAGGGCGAGCCGATCGACCTCTTCCTCTGGATGCGCGGCCGGCGCTCCGCGTACCCGATTCGCGCTGCCGGGCGAGGATCCGAGGCCGACCTTCGGCGGCGACGTCGTCCAGGACGTCAGGCCGAACGCGAACGGCCGTGGCTCACTCGAGACGACGCCCCACGGCACCGTCCACGGCGCGGTGGGTGGGGCGATGGGCTTCTTCGACACGGCCGCCCTCGACCCGATCTTCTGGCTCCATCACTGCAACATCGACCGGCTCTGGCAGGTATGGCTCGACCTTGGTGCCGGGCACGCTGACCCCGCCGAGGCACATGGCTGGGAACGACCTTCGAGTTCTACGACGTCGACGGCGAACGGTGGACTCGACATCGAGAGCATCCTGGACACGCGGGCTCTCGGCTACGTCTACGAGTCCACGGCACCGCCGACCGGCACGCTCCCGCTTCCGGAACCGATCGCGGTGGGTCCCGTGCCCGACGGCCTCGCGGACGACATCATGGAGGAGGTTCCGATGCCCGCACTGAACTCGTCGGCGCTGCCCAGGACGTCGCCTTTGCGGAGGAGACGACGATCTTCGTCCCCCTCGAGACACCCGCAGGGCCGCTCCGCGCCGCACTCGGGCTCGACGCGGGCGGCGAGGAAGAGCGTTGGACCTCCGCGTCGAGAACGTCACAGGCGAGAATCCGCAGGCATCTGCGTACGGCGTCTACCTCGACGCCGGCGAGACCGAGACCCCACTTCGCGTCGGAACGATCGCAGCGTTTGGCATCCCCGAGGCGTCGAGGTCTGACGAGACGCACGACGGGACCGGCGTCACCGACGCGTTCGACATCACCGACGCCGTCCGCAGCTCGACAGCCGGAGCGAGTGGGACGCGGCGACCGCGCGGGTCACGATTCGCCCGGTCGACGCCCACGGGGACCCCGCGCCGGGCGGCGACGTCCGGGCGGGTCGCATCAGCTTCTATCGCGGCTGACGTGGTTGCTGCGACGCGGCCGCTCCTCCCCGCTCCGTCGGTCGACGGTCTACCGCTGGGAGCAACCGGACTGGTGGCTGCTCGCGGTCGCAGTCGGCGCGTGGACGATCTTCCTCGCCGAGACGATCGGCTCGCCGGATACCTCGAGCGGGCATACGCATCACGAAGGCTCCGTCGAGCGATTGGTCCGAGTGGGCGACGTGGCTCGGCGTGGTGGCTCCTGATGGTCGCGGCGATGATGATGCCGCTCGCGATGCGCGATGCACGCTGGCTCGCACATCGAAGCCTCGCCAGGCGGCGTGGAAGAACGGTCGCCCTGCACGTTCTGGGCTTCCTCCTCGTCTGGACCGGGCTTGGAGCGGTCGTCGCAGCGGCGGCGTCGACGATCGGCCTCGGCACTCGAGCGGCCGCGGTCTCGCTCGCCGCTGCCGCGGTCTGGCACGTGAGCCCCGTGCGACGACGTGTCCTCGGGCGGTGCGGCCCGGCCGGGCTCCGCAATACGTGGGCTGCGCGCCGATACCGATTATGTGCTGGCCGGAACCAGAACCGGGCGGTTGTGCCTCATCACGTGTGGCGTTTCCCATGGTCGCGATGGGCGCGACACACAGCATCGCCGTGATGGGAGCGGTGGCGATGATTGGAGCGAGCGAGCGGCGACGCGGCCCGAACCCCGAGGATCGCGCGGCACGCCCCACCGAGGCGGCGGCTCTCGCCGTGGTTGCGGCTGCGGTCGCACTCCTTTAGAGAGCGTCTCGGAGCAGCCTCGAATGCCGCATAGCCCGGCGCACGGGCCTTGCGCACCCTCACCGCGGCGAGTCGACGGCACGCGCATCCTTCTGGCGCGAAAGTGTGCGGAACCGCAGAAGGCGAGCAGCCATGCGGATTCCGCTCGATAAGCGGTTCGCGCGCGCTGTAGGCCTAAGAGCCATCTGGGCACGCCGCCTGGCTTGGCCCGTCTCCGTCGACCTTTCCCTCGGACGGACACTCGGCGGTGCCTTCGGCAACGATCTCTTCGTCGGCCCATGGGATGACCTCGCCGGCGCGAGGTTTGCCGATACCTTGATCGGCGACGCCGCCTCGAACGAGATCTTCGGCGGCCCGGGCAACGACCACATCGAAGGGCGAGCGGGGTGACGATCACCTTTTCGGGGGCGGCGGCACCGACCTCCTGGACGGCGGCGACGGAACCGACGAATGCCTCGAGGGCGAGACCGTTCTCTTCTGCGAGCCGTAGGGAGTGTCCCGAACGGCCATCTAGACACGCACCGGTCAGCGACGTAGCGTGAGCCGCGCCGGGGCGCAGGTCAGGGTCCCGGGCCCTTGGTCCTGCGGGAGACGCCAGACTTCGTGATCGAGGGCGACGACCTCTGACCTAGGTGGAGCGTCGCTCGGTCCGCTACCGAGCGGGCGATCGCGGCTGAAAAACAGAAGCCTTGCCTGAGCGGGGCTCTAGTGGATGACGGGACTCGAACCCACGACCATGGGATGGTGTTTTGCGCATGCTCCGATGAGGTAAGGCAACGCACAACGAGCGTCGAGAAAGGGGTCACTCATGGCGCAAGGACAGGAGCGTACGAAGGAACAGCTCTACCGCGAGGCCAAGCGTCTCGGAGTCAAGGGCCGCTCGAAGATGAACAAGGGGCAGCTCAAAGCCGCCGTCGACCGGCGGCGCTAGCGCGCCCGGTTTGGGGGAGGGCGATCAGTCCCTCCCCCTAGGCCGCTCGAGCCCGGCCGCACCTGGTCACAGCGGACGGAAAGGGAGAAGGGAATGCGGTTGAGAATTCTGATCTTGGCGGCTATCGCTATGTTCACCCTGGCGTCGCCGGCGACCGGCGCTACGAAGACGGTGCGCTACGGGCCGTACACCATCCCTGCGGGGTCGATGGAGAATCCAGCGAGGGTCAGCAGAGTGCGTCTCGGGGTGCCGCGGCCCTGTTTGGGGTGTTTCATCACGTCGTTCCGGCCCGCCCTGGTGTACGCGGACGGCACCACGGCCTCGATGTCAACGGGGCCAATGCTGCACCACTTCGTGTTGACCAACCAGCTTCGGGCGGACGCGACCTGCGGGGGTACCTGGCTGGGGCTGGCGGGGGAGCGGTTTTTCGCGTCGGGCGATGAGCGCACGCCGATCGTGTTCCCGGCGGGCTACGGGTACCGGGTGCGGTGGTACGACTCCTGGAACTCGTTGGTCGAGGTGATGAACCACGCGCCCGTCGAGCGGACGGTGTACGTCCAGGTCACCTACACGTACAGAGCCACATGGGAATCGGTGCGCCACGTGCGGCCCGTCTGGCTGGACATTGACTCCTGCGGGGACTCCGAATACGCGATTCCCGCTGGCTTCTCGGACACCCACCGCGATTGGACGGTGAACGTCCCAGGCGCCGTCGTGTCGGCCGTAGGCCACGTCCACGGGCACGGGGTCGCCGTAGAGGCGACCAACGAAAGCCAAGGCGGCGCTTCCATCTGCCGGTCGAACGCCAGCCTGGACCCGATGGACAGCCACCGCGTGATGTCCATGTCCACCTGCACCGGCGACCCCATCGCGATCGTGCGGACGGGTGAAACGGTGAGGTTGCATTCCGAGTACCAGTCAGCCGAGGCAGCCTACGACGTCATGGGCATCATGTTGCTGTACATCCGCCCGACCTAAGCGCACGAGGGCCTCGGATGGCCCGGGGCGCGGGCAGGGTAGTCCTAAGGTCACCTTGCGGCCCGCGTCCCGGTGCCCAATCCGTGCCCAAACGTCCGAGAACCGCTCACGGAGCCAAGCGGCGTTCGGGGTACCCCGAGTGCTCGCAACCCTAGGAGCCAAGCCACTTCGCGCCACCTCGGCCCCTCACCCGCCTTCCCCCCTGAGAACCCCTTGGAGGTTCGAGTCCTCTCGCCCGCATCGGTGTCTGGCTCCTTTGCCGCCGACCCGACCCGTCCGGGGGATGGTCCATCAGGCCGGCGCTGGCCTTCGTGGCTGCGGCTCTGGCCGGGGCCGGCAACGGAGGGCTGAACCCGAGCCAGTCGGCGCTGCTGGCTGCGCTGGCCCCGCGGGCCCTACTCCAGCGCGCGGGCGGCGTCTCTCGGGTGGCGGTCAACGTCGGGCTGGGCCTCGGCGCGGCGATCGGTGGCGTCGTCGCCGGCTTCGGCCTCAACGGCTTCATCGTGCTCTTCCTGGCCAACGCGGTGACCTACCTCATCTACCTGGCGATCCTCGTCGCGGCGGTTCGAGACGAGGTGCGCCCCGAGCCCGTCGCCGGCGGCTACCGGCAGGTCTTGCGCGACCGCGCGCTCGTGCGCTTCGCGTTGATCAACGTCGCGATGATCGCGGTGGGGTGGGGCGTGCTCTCGTGGGTCGTTCCGCCGTACGCCCGCGCCATCGGAATCGGGTCGAGTCTGATCGGCCTGCTCATCCTGGCCAACGCCGCAACGGTCGTGCTCCTGCAGATCCCGATCGTCAAGGCGGCCGAGGGGAGGAGCCGCGTCGGCGCCCTCTCGCTCGCGGCCGGCGTGTGGATCGTCGCCTGCCTCCTGGTCGTGCTCGCACAGGCGGTGAGCCACGAGCTTGCCGTCGCATGCCTGGTCGCCGCGGCGGTCGTCTTCGCCCTCGGCGAGTGCCTCCATGCGACCTCGTTCATGCCGCTGGTCGCCGACCTGGCCCCGCTCGCCCTCCGAGGGCGGTACATGGCGGCGGCCGGGCTCTCCTGGTGGGTCGGCCTCGCGCTCGCCCCGACACTCGGTGGGCAGCTGCTCGCCGTCTCGCCCTCCCTGGCGCTGATCGGAGCCGCCGCGGTCGCCGCGACGACGATCGGGCTTCTGCGAGCCTCCGAGGCCGCGCTACCGGTCGGCGTCCGCGCGATCCCGCGGCCCGAAACGCACTAGCCGCGAGGAAGCACGAAGAACGCGATCGCGGCGAAGTGGCACGCGGCCGCGGCGATCGTCATCAGATGGAAGACCTCGTGGTAGCCGAAGACGGCCGGCATGGGGTCGGGCCGCTGCACGACGTAGACGACCGCCCCGAGCGTGTACAGGAGCACCGCCGGCGACGACGAGCGCCGTTCCGGCTGACCCGGTTCCGGCCAGGATCTGCGGAAAGACCACGACCCCGACCCAACCGAGGCTGATGCCCGCGAGGGCGGCGACCCACTTCGGCGCGTCGATCCAGACAAGGCGTTGCATGATGGCCAGGGCCGCGCCGATCCAGACGACCCCGAGCACCGAGAACTGCCAGGCGCCCGAGAGGACGAGCAGGCCATAGGGCGTGTAGGTCCCCGCGATCAGGAGATAGATGGCGGCGTGGTCGAGGCGGCGCATCATCCTGCGTGCGGCGGGACGCCACGTCACGCGGTGGTACAGGGCGCTGACCCCAAACGTGAGCACGAGTGCGGCGCCGAACACCGCGCCGGCCAGACGCGCTCGCGCCCACCGGGCGCGGTCGCGACGAGGATCGCCCCCAGGGCGGCGAAGACGACGAAGGCCCAAAGGTGAAAGACCCCGCGTAGCCGGGGTCTCTCCAGGGTTGTCGACGAATCCAGCTCTACCACTTCGAGCGGCGACCGCGGCGGCTCGTGTAGACGAGCTTCGGTCGTGCCGACGTCATGCCGGCGCTCTCAAACTGCTCTCTGTGACCGAGCCTCCCGGCGACGCGGCTGGCGTCGGCCTGCTGCTCGGGAAGGACGAATGTGACCGCGATCCCGCTCTTGCCGGCGCGGCCGGTGCGTCCCGTGCGGTGGAGGTAGCCCTTGTCTTCCTCGGGCGGGTCGAAGTTGATGACGTGCTCGATGTCGTCGATGTCGAGCCCTCGCGCGGCGACGTCGGTCGCGACCAGCACGGACACGTTCCCGTTCTCGAAGCGGCGCAGAGCCCGCTCGCGGGCCGATTGCGACATGTCGCCGTGCATCGCCTCTGCCCTGACCTCGTGGCCGCGAAGCTTGCGCACGAGCCGGTCGGCTCCGCGCTTTGTGCGGACGAAGACGAGCGTAAGGCCGTCCTGGATCCGCAGGTGGTCGACGAGCGTCTCGACCTTGTTGCTCTGGCTGACCGAGACGAAGCGGTGCTCGATCTCGCCCTCGGCGCGATCGGCCGGCGCCTGCGCCTCGAAGCGGGCGGGGCTGCTCGTGTAGGTGCGCGCGAGCTCACCGACCTCGCCGTCGAGCGTCGCCGAGAAGAACATCGTCTGTCGGTTGCTCGGAACGCGGCGCACGATGCGGTCGACCTGCGGACGGAAGCCCATGTCGAGCATCCGGTCGGCCTCGTCGAGGACGAGGATCTTGATCTGCGACAGGTCGAGGAGCCTCCGCTGTGCGAGATCCTCGAGACGGCCCGGCGTCGCGACGATGACGTGCGCCGTGCGTGCCTCCGTCGCCTGGCTGCGGAGCGGCACGCCTCCATAGACCGACGCGACCTTGAGGCCCTTTGCTCCCACAAGCGAACGGAACTCGTCGGACACCTGCACCGCGAGCTCCCGCGTGGGAACGAGAATGAGGGCGCTCGGTCGCTGGTCCTTGGGCGTGGTTCGCTCGACGATCGGGACTGCGAAGGCGAGCGTCTTGCCGGAGCCCGTCGGCGACTTTGCGAGCACGTCGAGGCCGGCGAGCGCGTCCGGGAGGACGAGGGATTGGATCATGAAAGGCCGTTCGATCGAACGAGCGGCCAACGCGTCGCTGACAGGATCCGAGACCCCGAGCGCGCGGAAAGACTGTGACATTGGCGTTCTACTCCTTATGTGTTCGAGACTCGCCTGGCCCCGAAACACCCGAAGGAGGAACGAAGAAAGCTCATCTCACGGTCGACCGATTGCCGACCTGACTGCAAGGACAGTAGCAGGAAGGTCGGCCGGCCCCGTCATTCCTCCCTCGCTCGTCCGACCTGCGGGACGGCGAGAATGGGCCCATGCGCGTTTCCGCGAAGGTCGACTATGCGCTCCGCGCCTCCCTCGAGCTGGCCGCCGCCGGCGAGGGCCCGACCAAGGGCGAGCGCATCTCGCAGGCGCAGGACATCCCGCTCAAGTTCCTCGAGAACATCCTGCTCGAGCTGCGCCACGCTGGGCTCGTCCAGAGCCAGCGCGGGGCGGAAGGCGGCTACTGGCTCGCGCGGCCGCCGGCGGAGATCAAGCTCGCGGACGTCATCCGCGCGGTCGAGGGGCCGCTCGCCAACGTCAGGGGCGCTCGCCCGGAGACGATCGAGTACTCGGGCCCAGCCGCCAAGCTTCAGGACGTGTGGATCGCGATGCGCGCGAACCTGCGCGCAGTCCTCGAGGAGCTGACCCTCGCGGACGTGGCCTCGGGAAAGCTGTCGCCGGAGATCGAGGCGATCACGGCAGAACCTGAGGCATGGCAGTCCCACTAGTAAGAGAACACGTCCCGAGCTGAAGCCCTGTGCCGCCGGGCCGCGCTGCTCGCCCCGAGGACGGCGTCCTCAGTCGCACCCGTAGCCTCCGGCTACGAGCACTCCCTGCGTCCTTGCCTCGGAACGACCATCGCACCCCGGCGACGAGGCGTCACCTCGGGACGCGTTCGAAGACGGTTGTCCTGCTCGGCCGCACGTAGATGATCTGACCCTCGAGGAGCTCGAGCTCCTCGACCTCGCCGCGGGTCACCTGGGCGGAGACGTGGCGACCGTCGTCGAGCACGAGCTCGACCCGGACCTCGAAGCCGAGGTGCACGATGCGCTCGACCATCGCCTCGCTCGTCGTGCCGTTCGGCTCGAGCCGGAGCTCGAGGTCGTGTGGGCGGATCCAGGCCTCGCCCAACCGGTTGACCGGCCCGACGAAGCCCATGACGAACTCGTTCGCCGGGTGCTCGTAGAGGTCGCGCGGCTTGCCGCTCTGCTCCACGCGCCCGTCGTTCATGACGGTGACGCGGTCGGCGACGTCCATCGCCTCCTCCTGGTCGTGCGTGACGAGCACGGTCGTAACGTGAACCTCGTCGTGAAGTCGGCGCAGCCACGTGCGCAGCTCCTTGCGCACTCGGGCGTCGAGCGCGCCGAACGGCTCGTCGAGAAGGAGCACCTTGGGCTCGGCCGCGAGCGCGCGGGCGAGCGCCATGCGCTGGCGCTGGCCGCCGGAGAGCTGGGCCGGGTAGCGGTCGGCGAAACCGTCCAGCTGAACGAGCGCGAGGAGCTCGTCGACACGCGAGCGGATCTCGGCCTTCGGCCGCTTCCTGATCGTCAGCCCAAAAGCGACGTTGTCGCGCACGGTCATGTGCTTGAAGGCCGCGTAGTGCTGGAAGACGAAGCCGACGCCGCGCTTCTGAGGCGGGACGCCGGTGACGTCCTGGCCGAGGATCGAGACGTCCCCGGCGTCGGGCGTCTCGAGCCCGGCGATGATCCGGAGCAGGGTGGACTTGCCGCTGCCGCTGGGCCCGAGCAGGGCCGTCAGCGAACCGCCGGCGATGGCGAGCGAGACGTTGTCGACGGCCACGAAGCCGTTGTCAAACCGCTTCGTGACCTGGCGGACGGCGATCGACATCCGCGACCTCCTTGTATTCCTTGGGCTTGAAGATGTTCATGAGGACGAGCGTGAGCACGGCGAGGGCGGCGAGCACGAGGGAGGTCGTGTACGCGGCCACCTCGTTGAAGCGCAGGTACTCCTCGTCGACGTGGAGCGTCAGCGTCTCCGTCTTGCCGGCGATGCGGCCGGAGACGACGGCGACGGCTCCGTACTCGCCGAGGGCGCGCGCCGTCGTCAGGACGACGCCGTAGGCGACGCCCCAGCGGATCGCCGGGAGCGTCACGCGCCAGAACGTCTGGAAGCGGGAGGCGCCCAGCGTCCAGGCGGCCTCGTCCTGGTCGGTGCCGACCTCGCGGAGGACCGGGATCACCTCGCGCACCACGAAGGGCAGCGTCACGAAGATCGTGGCCAGCACGATCCCGGGCGTGGAGAAGATGATCTCGATCCCGTTCTCGGTGAGCCAGCCGCCGAACCAGCCGTCCTGGCCGTACACCAGGATCAGCGCCAGGCCGACGACGACCGGCGAGAGGGCGAGCGGCAGTCCGATCATCGTGTTGATCAGCCAGGTCCCGTGCTTCGGAGGTCGGCGGACGAGCGCCATCGCGCAAGCCACGCCGAAGACGGTGTTGGCCGGCACGGCGATGAGGACGGCGACGAGTGTCAGCTTGAGGGCGGCGATGAACGACTCGTCGGTGAGCGCCTCGAGCACAGGCTCGACGCCGTCCTGGAAGGTGTAATAGACGATTGCCGAGAAGGGCAGCGCCAGGAGGACCAGCAGGTAGCCGAGGGCGAGCGTCCGCAGGCCGTACCGCGACGCCTTGCCGCTACGCATCGTGCCTCCTGCTGCGCCGCTCGAGGACGTCCGCCACGGCGAGGACGACGAAGGAGAGGACCAGCAGCACGACGGAGACGGCCGCGGCCGCTCCCGGCTCGTCACTCTCGATCGCCTTGAAGATCCAGACCGAGGCGACCTCGGTGTCGAAGGGGATGTTCCCCGAGATGAGCACGATCGAGCCGAACTCGCCGACCGCCTTCCCGAACGAGAGCGCGGCGCCGGACAGCACTGCGGGCAGCAGGTTCGGGAGGACGATCCGCCGGAAGGTCGTGAACGGCCGCGCGCCGAGCGAGGCCGCCGCCTCCTCCATCTCACGGTCGAGCTCGAGCAGCACGGGCTGCACCGCGCGCACGACGAAGGGGAGCGTGACGAAGAGGAGCGCCACCACGACCGCCGCACGCGAGTAGGAGACGTCGAAGCCGACCGGGCTCTGCGGCCCGTAGATCGCCAGGAGCGTCAGGCCGGCCACGATCGTGGGGAGCGCGAACGGCAGGTCGATGACTGCGTTGATCACGCTCTTGCCGCGGAAGTCGTCGCGAACCAGCACCCAGGCGATGAGCGTGCCCGTCACCGCGTTCACGGCGACGACGATGAGCGAGGCGACGAACGTCAGCTTGAGTGCTGCGACCGCCGCCGGCGAGGTCACCTGCTCCCAGAACGCCGGCAGGCCGCCCTCGACCGACGCCGCGAGCACCGCAGCGAGGGGGACGAGGACGATGAGCGTGAGGTATGCGGTCGAGAGCCCCAGAACGAGGCCGCCGGCGCGCCTGGAGGATCCAGTGCGCGCCGGCAGCTTGACCGCTTCGGGACTAGTCGTCAGTCGGGACTCCCAGCTCGTTCTCGATGTCGAGGAAGATGCTCTCCTCGCGGTCGAAGAAGCGCTTGCGGACCTCGGCCCACCCGCCGACGTCCTCGATCGTGAAGAGGCCGGACGGGCCGGACGAGTCGAACTCCGTCTCGACGCCCTCCACGACCGGGCGGTAGCCCTTGGAGGCGAAGACCTCTTGGGCCTCGGGCGTGTAGAGGTAGTCGAGGAACGCCTGGGCTCCCTCGGGGCTCTTCGTCGTGTTGATGATCGCCGCCGGGTTCTCGATCAGGATCGTCTCGTCGGGCACGACGTATTCGATCGGCTGCCCGGCCTGCTGGGCGAAGATCGCCTCGTTCTCGTAGGCGAGCATCACGTCGCCCTTGCCGCCTGCGAAGGTCTGCAGGGCTTCACGCGCGCTCTTGTCCTGCACCGGCACGTGCTCGAGGAAGAGCTCGCGGAGGTAGTCGATCGCCTCCTCGTCGGACTTGCCCTGCTCGAGCTGCGCCCCGTAGGCGGCCATGATGTTCCACTGGGCGCCGCCCGAGGTGAACGGGTTGGGCGTGATGACCTCGATGCCGTCTTTGAGGAGGTCGTCCCAGGACTGGATGTTCTCCGGGTTGCCGGGCCGAACCGCGAAGACGACCACGGAGTTCGTGAGGATCCCGTTGTAGTCGTTCTTGCTCCAGTCGGCGTCGACGAGACCCGCCTCGACCAGCGCGGTCACGTCGGGCTCGAGCGAAAGATGGACGATGTCGGCCGGGAGGCCCTCCTCGACCGCGCGCCGCTGCTCGCCGGACGCGGCGTAGGACTCCTCGAAGTCCCAACCCTCGCCGTCCGCGGTCTCCTGGTACGCCGGGATGATCTCCTCGTAGGCCTCTCGGGGGGTGGAGTAGGCGACGAGTGAGAGCGTGCCGCCCTCGCCGCCACCGCCGCCTCCGCCGGAGGCGCCGGCTTCGTCGCCGCCGCCGCAGGCGGTCGCGACCAGGAGCAGGAGTGCTGCGAGCGCGCCGAGGGCGCTCAAAAGGGCGATGCGAGTGCGCTTGTGTGCCACAGTAACGGTTACCCCACTTTCTCTACTAGTTGAGTGGGAGTGATATAGCACTCTTATAGGAGTGTCAAGTCCAGACCGCGTCCGGTCAAGCCTGCGGTGGGATAGCGTCCGCTCCGTGTCCGTTCTCGAGCGCGACGACGCGCCGCCCGCACGCGTGATCGAGGTGGTCGAGCCCGCCGTCGGGCTCGATGCGGTGGTCGTCATCGACCACGAGCTCTTCCCGACGTCGGCGGGCGGGACGCGGATGGTGCCCGACGTGACCGCCGACGAGGTCGCCCACCTCGCGCGCGCGATGACCTGGAAGCTCGCGGTCTGCGGCGTTCCGTATGCCGGCGCGAAGGCGGGGATCCGGTTTTCCGGCGGCGACCGCGAGGTGGTGCTCGGGGCCTTCATCGACCGCATCCGGGACTGGCAGGACTTCTTCCTCACGGGGCCGGACATGGGCACGCACCCGGACGACTTCCTCGCGCTCGAGCCCGAGGGGAGCCCGACGCCCATCTGGGCCCGCGAGCACGACGGCATGGGGATGGACGACCTGGCGGTCGGCTATGGCATCCGAGGTGCGGCGGCGGTCGCCCTCGACCGGCTCGGGCGGCCCTTCGAGGGCGCGCGCATCGCGATCGAGGGCTTCGGCAAGGTCGGCGCCGGCAGCGCCCGAGCGTGTGCGGACGCCGGTGCGCGCGTCGTCGCCGTCAGCACGATCGAAGGCGCGCTCGCCGACCCGGCCGGGCTCGACGTGGACGACCTGCTCGCGCTCCGGGAGCGCCACGGCGACGGGCTGGTCGAGCACGCGCCCGTCCCGGCGCAGCCTCGCGAGACCCTCTTCTCGGTCGAGTGCGACGTGCTCGTGCCGGGCGCGCGCCCGCACGTGATCGCGCCAGAGTCGGTGGGCGAGCTTCGCTGCGCGGCCGTCGTCCCGGCGGCGAACGTCCCCTACGCGCCCGGAGCCGCCGACGCGCTCGCCGCGCGCGGGATCCTGGCACTCCCCGACTTCGTGACGAACGCCGGCGGCATCCACCTGTACGAGGCGCCCGAGTGCCAGGAGGATCCGGGCCGCTGCCTCGCCGCGGTCGAGCGCCTCGTCGGCGAGACCACAGGCCGCGTCCTGGCCGAGGCCGACGCCGTCGGCATCACGCCATCAGAGGCCGCGCTTCGGATCGCGCGCGACTTTCTCCGGGCTCAGCTCGACTGACCCGCCGCCGCCGCGAGTCGGCGATCAAGCTCGTCGCCGTCGAGCCCCTCGACCTCGAGCACCTTGCGTCGCGAGCCGGCGCCGGCGACGACCGCCACCCGGTCGCGCGGGACGCCGGCGAGCTCCGCGACGAGCCCGACGAGGGCCCGGTTCGCGCGGCCACGCTCCGGCGGCGCCGCGATCCGGGCGCGCCAGCCGTCGCCGTGCCGCCCGACGAGCTCGGTCCTGGCCGCGCCGGGGGAGACGGTTATCGCGACTCTGGCCATGTCCGGGACACCGACACAGTTCTGACACAATGGCTTGGAGTGAAGACGAAGGTCGAAGAGCTGCCGGAAAGCAGGGTTCGGCTCGAGGTGGAGGTTCCCGAGGAGGCCGTGAAGCACGCTCTCGAGCATGCCGCTTCCGACCTCGCCGAGTCGCTCCGCATCCCCGGATTCCGCAAGGGAAAGGCACCCGTCAGGGTCGTCGCGGCCCGCGTCGGGCGCGAGGCCCTCTGGGAGGAGGCCGTCCGCAGCCACCTCGACGGCTGGTTCTGGTCGGCCGCCGCCACCTCGGGGGTCAGGCCGATCGCGAACCCGGAGGTCGAGGTCGGCGACGGCCCGCCCTCCGACGGGGAGACCTTCCGCTTCACGGCCACCGTCTCGGTCGTCCCCAAGCCGACGCTCGGCGACTGGAAGGAGCTCGAGGTCGCGGCGCCCGAGCCAGAGGTGCCCGACGAGCTGGTCGACGTGGAGCTCGAGCGCCTGCGCGACGCGGCTGCCGAGCTCGCCCCCGTCGAGCACCGTTCCGTCCAGCCGGACGACGTCGTCGTGCTCGACCTGGACGGCGAGCAGATCGGGACGACCCAGCGCGACTACGTCGTGGAGGTCGGCCGCGGCCGGCTCGTCGACGAGATCGAGGCTGCGCTCGTGGGCATGACGGCGGGGGAGACCAAGGAGGTCGAGTTCGAGCTCGCCGACGAGAACACGGCCTCGGTCGAAGTGGCCGTCAAGGAGATCAAGGAGAAGGTGCTGCCGCCGCTCGACGACGAGCTCGCGACAGCCGTGACCGAGTTCGAGACGCTCGCGGAGCTGCGCTCCGACATCGAGGCGCGCCTGCGCGAGCAGCTCGAAGCCGAGCTCGAGCTTCTGCTGCGCCAGAACACCGCCGACGCGCTCGTGGCGGCTTCCTCGTTCGACTCGATCGACCCGATGATCGAGCGGCGGACGGCGGAGCTGGCCACGGGGTTCGTCCGCTCGATCGAGCGGCGCGGCATCAGCCTGGAGGTCTACCTGGCCATGACCGGCCAGACGCAGGAGCAGATCATCGAGCGGCTCCGCAGCGAGGCCGAGGCCTCGCTCAAGCGGGAGCTCGTGCTCGACGCGGTAGCCGACGAGCTCGGCCTCGAGGTCACCGACGAGGAGATCGAGAAGCTCGTGCGCGAGCAGGCCGAGGAGGCCGGCGAGAACGCGGACGAGGTCCTCGTCACCGCGCGGGAGAGCGCCGGGTTCGAGCAGCTGCGAGGCGACCTGCGCATGCGCAAGGCGCTGGACGAAGTCGTGTCGGGCGTGAAGCGGATCCCGGTCGAGCTCGCCCGGGCCCGCGAGAAGTTGTGGACGCCCGAGAAGGAGAAAGCACCTACCGAGATGAAGATATGGACGCCAGGAAGCGAGGGAGGCACATGAGCCCGTTGATCCCAATGGTCGTCGAGCAGACGTCGAGAGGTGAGCGCGCCTTCGACATCTACTCGCGACTTCTGAACGAGAGAATCATCTTCCTCGGGACTCCCGTGGACGACCAGATCGCCAACCTGATCGTGGCGCAGCTGATCCACCTCGAGTCAGAGGACCCCGACAAGGACATTTCGATCTACATCAACTCGCCGGGCGGGTCGGTCTACGCCGGTATGGCGATCTACGACACGATGCAGTACATCAAGCCCGACGTGCAGACGATCTGCGTCGGGATCGCGATGTCGATGGGCGCTCTGCTCCTGGCGGGCGGCACCAACGGCAAGCGAATGGCGACGCCGCACTCGAAGATCCTCATCCACCAGGTCTCGGCCGGCTTCCAGGGGCAGGCGACCGACATCGAGATTCAGGCGCGCGAGACCCTCGCGATGAAGCGACTCCTCGAGGAGATCATCGCCACCCACACGAAGCAGGATCTCGAGAAGGTCGGCAAGGACATGGAGCGCGACTACTTCATGACCGCGCAGGAAGCGCTCGATTACGGCATCATCGACACGGTCATCGCCCATCGCGGCACGCCTGCAATGGCGGCTGCGTCCTAGTCAGCCGAGCGATTTCGAGGTACAAGGTAGAGAGACATGGCCCGCGCAACCGACGGTAACGAACAGCTCCTCTGCAGCTTCTGCGGCAAGAGCCAACGGCAGGTCAAGAAGCTGATCGCCGGTCCGGGCGTCTACATCTGCGACGAGTGCATCGATCTCTGCAACGAGATCATCGACGAGGAGCTCACCTCCCCGGCGCAGCTCGACCTCGACAACCTCCCGCGGCCCAAGGAGATCTACACGATCCTCAACGACTACGTCGTCGGGCAGGAAGAGGCCAAGCGGACGCTCGCGGTCGCCGTCTACAACCATTACAAGCGCGTGCAGATGGCGGCGGACGAGGACGATGTCGAGCTGTCGAAGTCGAACATCCTGCTGCTCGGCCCGACCGGCTGCGGGAAGACGCTCCTCGCGCAGACGCTCGCGCGGATCCTCAACGTCCCGTTCGCGATCGCGGACGCGACGGCGCTCACCGAGGCCGGCTACGTCGGCGAGGACGTCGAGAACATCCTCCTGAAGCTCATCCAGGCCGCGGACTTCGACGTCAAGAAGGCCGAGACCGGGATCATCTACATCGACGAGGTCGACAAGATCGCGCGCAAGGCGGACAACCCGTCGATCACGCGCGACGTCTCCGGCGAGGGCGTCCAGCAGGCGCTCCTCAAGATCCTCGAGGGCACGGTGGCGAGCGTACCGCCCCAGGGCGGCCGCAAGCACCCGCACCAGGAGTTCCTCTCAATCGACACGACGAACATCCTCTTCATCTGCGGCGGGGCGTTCGCCGGGCTGGAGAAGATCATCGGGAAGCGGATCGGCAAGAACCAGGTCGGCTTCGGCGCGGACATCAAGTCGCGCAAGTCGATCGAGTCGAGCGAGCTGCTCTCGTCTGTGATGCCGGAGGACCTGCTCTCCTACGGGCTCATCCCCGAGTTCATCGGGCGGCTCCCGGTCGTCTCCGCCGTGCACCAGCTCACGCGCGAGGATCTCGTCCAGATCCTGCTCGAGCCCAAGAACGCGCTCGTCAAGCAGTACCAGCGTTTCTTCAACTACGACAACGTCGAGCTCGTCTTCACCGACGACGCGCTCTGGCAGATCTCGGACAAGGCACTCGAGCGCGAGACAGGCGCCCGTGGCCTCCGCTCGATCATCGAGCTCGCGCTCCTCGATGTCATGTTCGAGCTCCCGTCGCGCAAGGACGTCTCCAAGTGCGTGATCACGAAGGAGACGATCGAGCGGAACCTCCGCCCGACGCTGGTCACCAGCGCAGGGCACGCGCTCGCGCTGGACGAGCTCGAAGAAGAGTCCGCCTAGCCCGTCCGTGCACCGGGTCTACGCCAGCCTGCCTCTGAGCGGGCCGGCGGCGCGCCTGGGACGCGACCTCCTACGCGGGGCGCAGCTTGCGCTCGAGCGCGCGTATGCGGACGTGGAGCTCGTTACCCTCGATTCCTTCGGCGAGGACCGCGAGGAGCGGGCGGCGGCCAATGCGCGGCAGGCCGTCGCGGATGCGGCCGCGGCCGCCTCTGCCGCCGAGCGGACCCGCTTCTTCGTCGCGCAGCGCGCGCCCTTCGCCCTGTACGGCTACGAGGCGATGGCGCTCGTCCTCGACGCGATCGCGGCCGAAGGCGGCGACCGCCTAGCGGTGACCCGCGCGGCACGTGGGACGAAGAACCGCGACTCGATTCTCGGCCGCTACTCGATCGACGCCGAAGGCCACACGACCACGACGGCGTACGGGCGGCTCGCGGTCGTGGACGGCGCGCTCGTCTGGGACGAGCCCTAGAGCGGGCGCCGGACGTTTGGCGGGGTGGGCCCGGTGGGGCCCACCCCGCTGCGGCGTACTACTGGTCCTGCCAGGCGGCGAGGCCGGTGATGGTCACGCCCTTGCCGATGCGGCCGAGCGACCGCGTCTTGCCCGTGGCCAGGTCGACGCGCCAGAGCTCGGCGGAGCTCCGGCCCATCTGGGTGCCGGCGACGTAGCCGACGTTGTTGCTGCCGGCGATGTCGAAGCCGGCGTTCGCGCCCAGGTTGAAGCCGAGCGAGACGGGCATGATCAGCGTGCCGTTGTTGGCGGGGCGCTGAATCCAGAGCCGGTCCTTGCTGGGGGCGATGTCGAGGGCGTACAGCTCGGTCACGGTCGGCCGGGTGGCGAACGCCGTGAAGGACGAGTTGGTGTACGCGGAGCCGACCACCATGACGTCTGCGGGGGTGAGGCTCGTGTCCTTGGAGAGCAGGTTGCCCTCGTCCGGATTGAGGCGGATGTTGTCGTCGGCGTCGCTCGTGACCCGAATCTTGTCGACGGTCGGGTTGAAGTCGAAGCCGATGTTGCCGCTGTTGAGGGCATCCGGCGCAAGCTCGAAGGCCGGCCCTTCGGCCACTGCAATCGCCGTGGCCACGTTGACGCGGTAGACGACCTTGTCGCTTCCGAGCGCGTAGAGGTCGCCCGTGGCGGGTCGGAAGTCGATCCCGCCGAGCACGACGCCCGCCGGCAGGCCCGTGATGGCCTTCGAACTGACGGCGCGCGGCGAGCGCGAGTCGAACTTCAGGAGATTGCCCTTCGAGTCGGTCGCGAAGAGGATGCGCCGTTCGCTTCCTCTCCCGTCACTGCCGCTGTCGGCGGCTGCTGCGAACGGGACGACGAGCGCGGCGAGCGAGCCCGCGATGATCGCCCAACGTGTCAGCTTGGACATGGTCATTTCCTCCTAGGTCGATGCGGTGGGGGTGAACTCCCTTCGCAACCGACCCGCAGGACGGTTCGGTGCGGAGCCGGCTAGCCCGGCTGCCAGCCCACTGAGCAGACCTCGATGGGCTCCTTGAAGCCCTTGAGGGTGACGGCTCGGTGAGCGGACGCCGCGAACTGCGGCAGCTCCCGCATGGTCGCCTCGCTGGCCAGGATCTCCCGGCCGCCTGCGGCGGCGCCGATGCGGGCGGCCGCGTGCACGCCCTTGCCGTGGTAGTTCTCCCGCGTCTGCAGCGCTCCGTCCATGTGGACGCCGATGCGGATGTCGAACTCGAACTCCTGGTCGATCGCGCGCTGGATCGCGATCGCGGCGCCGACCGCGTCCGCCGGCTCCTCGAACGCGGCGAAGAACCCGTCGCCCGTGTGGTCGACGACCTGGCCCTGGAAGTCGGCGAAGATCGCGCGGAGCGCGTCGTCGTGGCGGCGGAGCAGGTTGACCCAGTGGCGGTCGGAGGCGACCGCGCTTGCCAGCTCGGTCGAGCCGACGATGTCGGTGAACAGGAAGGTCCTGAGGACGTCGGTCGAGAGGTCGCGCATGAGGAGCTCTCCGACGCGGTCGGCGTCGCGGGCGGCGCCGAGGCGCTCGAAGCGCGCCGCGGCCACCTGCAGCTCCCAGACCGCCGCGTCCTCGTCGCCGCCGGCGCGCAGGGCCTTGCCGAGCTGCTCCCGCGCGCGCGCCACGTCGTAGGTCGCGCCGTTCGAGTCCCAGATCATCCGCGCCTGGCGGAACTCGTGAAAGGCCGTGTCGGCCTCGCTGCGGCCGAGTGCGACCTGCCCGCGGGCGAACGCGGCTGAGGCGCGGAGCGCCGAGGTCTCGTAGACGTCCGCCACGCCGCCGAGCCGTTCGGCGTACTCCGCCGCCTGGTCGACCTCACCGGCCGCGACGGCGATCTCGACCGCGGCCGGAAGGAGCCGCGCCTGGGCGGGGAGGTTGAGCGAGAGGTCCCCTGCCGCCCTGCGGATCGAGGCGAAGGCGCCCTTCGCGTTGCCCTGTGCGAGCCGGAGGAGCGAGAGGCCGGGCTCGGGTGTCCGGCCGAGCTCGTCGGCCTCGCGGAAGGCCTGCTCGGCCTGGGCCAGCTCGCCGAGCCGGAGGCGGACCTCGCCGAGCTCGTAGAACGCGGCCCCGGCGATGCGCGGGTTCCAGATGCGGAGCTCCTCGCTCGCCCGGTCGGCGAGCTCGTGGGCCTCGGCCAGGCGGCCCTTGAACTTCATCACCTCGGCGTGGTTCACCCGGCACATGCCCGGAAAGGCGTTCATCGAGTTCGTGTCGCAGAAGTCGCTGGCGCGCTCAGCCCATTCGCCGGCGCTCTCGAAGTCGGCGACGTCGCGGCACGCGCCGATCGTGTTGCAGTAGACGGCGAGGGTCGAGAACGGATCGAGCTCGCCGGCCAGGGCAGCGGCGCTCGCTTCGTCCAGCAGCAGCTTCCCCTCCGCCACCTCGCCCTGCTCGATGAGGACGTTCCCTTGCCGTTGGAGCGCGCGGATCTCGAGGTTGCGGTCCCCGAAGCGGCGCCCCAGCTCCTCGGCCTGCTTGGCGAGCGCGAGCGCGTCGGCGAAGCTGTGCTCGCCGAGCTGGACGAGGCTCTGCTGCAGCGCCCAGTAGCCGTGCTCGGGCGCTTCCTCCTCGAGGTCGAGCAGGCGCTTGGCGCGACTCATCCATCCGTTGGCGACCGAGAACTGGAGGTCGTTCTTCAGGCCGTGTGCGATCCAGGTGGCGACGTAAGCCGCCCGCAGCGTGTTGCCCTGCTGGAGGTAGCCGCGGTAGGCCCGCTCGAAGTACGGATGGATCATCTCCATCTGGCCGTTCCACATGGCGGCCTCCCCGAGCAGCATCAAATCCTCGGGCTCGAGCTCCATGGTTTCGTCCGCCGTGCGGAGAAGCTCGTAGCCCTCGACCCACTGGAGGCGGCCGATGGCTTCCCGCCCCGCAGCGAGGGGATCCTGAGTGATCTGGCTCATCGTCTACCCGTCTCCATGCTAGAAGTGTGCCGTAGCGCGATGGCCGAAGCCAAGATCCTGATAGTCGGCGACGACCAGGATATCCGTCGCCTCCTCGGGCACCGTCTCAAGAACGAGGGCTTCGAGGCCGTCTTCGTCGGCGACGCGATTGTCGCCGCGATCCGCTCGGCCCTCGGCTGAGCGGCGCGGGCACCGCCGTACAATCGTCTCCATGGAGCAGACGTACTCCCCCGCGGGCCTCGAGGAGCGCTGGCAGTACACCTGGGAGGTGGAGGGCCACTACCGGGCCGGGGCCGGCGCGCGCCGCGACGAGACGTTCGTGATCTGCGTGCCGCCGCCCAACGTCACGGGGGCGCTCCACATGGGGCACGCACTCAACGGCTCGCTCCAGGACGTGCTCATCCGCTGGCACCGCATGCGAGGCTACGACACGCTCTGGCAGCCCGGTTACGACCACGCGGGCATCTCGACGCAGAACGTGGTCGAGAAGCAGCTCGTCGCCGAGGGCACCTCCCGCAAGGAGATCGGCCGCGAGGCGTTCGTCGAGCGGGTCTGGCGCCACCTCGAGGAGACGGGGCGCACGATCATGGGCCAGTACCGCCGCCTCGGCGCCTCGCTCGACTACAGCCGCGAGCGCTTCACGATGGACGACGCCTACATCGAGGCCGTGATGCGCTTCTTCGTCCACCTCTGGGGGCGCGGCTGGATCTACCGGGCGAACCGCATCGTCAACTGGTGCCCGTTCCACGAGACCGCGATCTCCGATCTCGAGGTGGTGCACGAGCCGATGGACGACAGGCTCACGTACGCGCGCTACCCGTTCGTGGACGGCTCCGGGTCGATCACGGTGGCGACGGTGCGGCCGGCCACGATCCTCGCCGACGTCGCCGTGGCCGTGCACCCCGACGACGAGCGCTACCGCGACGCCGTCGGCAAGGAGGTCGTCGTCCCGTACGTCGAACGGCGCGTGCCTGTGATTGCCGACGAGCTCGTCGATCCCGAGTTCGGGACCGGCGCGCTCAAGATCACGCCCGGGCACGATCCGACCGACTTCGAGATCGGCCGCAAGCACGACCTGCCGACTCTCACCGTCATCGGGCCCGACGGCCGTACGAACGAGGAGGCCGCCGACCTCGCGGGCCTCGCTCAGGCGGAGGCCGACAAGGCGGTCGTCGCCTGGCTCCGCGAGCACGACCAGCTCGAGAAGCAGGAGAACTACCGCCACAACGTCGGCACGTGCGAGCGCTGCCACACCCGCATCGAGCCGCTCGTCTCCCTGCAGTGGTGGTGCGCGATGGAGGAGCCGCGCAAGCCCGCGCTCGAGGCGCTGCGCGAGCGCCGTGTGCGCTACCACCCCGAGTCGCAGCATCTGTTCGCGATCCGCTCGCTCGAGGAGATCCCCGACTGGAACATCTCGCGGCAGCTCTGGTGGGGCCACCAGCTGCCGATCTGGTACTGCCCGGACGGCCACGCCACGTGCTCTTGGCCGCCTCCCGAGGCCTGTGGGGAGTGCGACTCCGGCGAGCTCGAGCGCGACCCCGACGTGCTCGACACGTGGTTCTCGTCCGCGCTCTGGCCGTTCGCCACGCTCGGCTGGCCCGAGGAGACCGACGACCTCCGCCGCTACTACCCGGGCGACGTCGACTCGACCGCGCGCGAGATCATCAGGCTCTGGGTCAACCGCATGATCTGGTCGGGGCTCGAGCTCGTTGGCGATGTCCCCTTCACCGACGTGATCATCCACTCGACGGTGCTCGCGCCCGACGGCCGGCGGATGTCGAAGAGCCTCGGGACGGGCATCGACCCGCTCGAGCTGATCGCCGAGCACGGCGCCGACGCGACGCGCTACGGGCTCCTGAAGATGTCCTCGACCCAGGACGTGCGGTTCGCCGTGGCGGCGATCGAGGAGGGCCGCTGGCTCGCGAACAAGCTCTGGAATGTGGCCCGGCTGATCCTGGCGAACACCGAGGGCGCCGAGCCGGACGCGCGGCCGCAGGCGGTTGAGGAGCGCTGGATCCTCGCGCGGCTCGATGCCGCGCGCGCGGCGGTCGAGGCCGCGTGGGCCGAGTTCGACTTCGCGGCCGCCGTGAAGATCCTCTACCGCCTCACGCGTGACGACTTCTGCGACTGGTACGCCGAGGCGGCGAAGCCCCGTCTGTACGAGGACGACCCCGACGCCGCGTCGACGGCGCTCGCGGCACTCGAGCGGCTCCTGGCGCTGCTGCACCCGGTGATGCCCCACGTGACCGAGGAGATCTGGTCCCACCTTCCCGCGCGCGAGACCCGGCTCGTCGTCGCCCCGTGGCCCGAGCCGGACGAGCGCTTCGCCGCCGACCTGGACGCGCTCGAGCGGGTGCGCGACGCGGCGGCCATCGCGCGGCGGAGCGGGGTGGTCGTCGAGCTCGATGGCGATGCGAAGCGCGTGTTCGACGTCGTCGTCCAGCCCGACAAGCTGCCGGTGAACGGGAACCGCGACGACGAGGTCGCCCGGCTCCGGCAGGAGGTCTCCCGCTCCGAGGGGATGTTGTCCAACGAGCGCTTCGTCGC
This sequence comes from uncultured Actinomycetes bacterium, assembly GCA_963839745.1. Taxonomy (GTDB): domain Bacteria; phylum Actinomycetota; class Thermoleophilia; order Gaiellales; family Gaiellaceae; genus JAIBJN01. Next base: position 113,452 of record CAWIWC010000015.1, on the reverse strand, counting down.
GAACGCCCCTGCCGAGGTGGTCGAGGGGGAGCGGGAGAAGCTCGAGCGGTACCGGCGCGAGCTCGATGCGCTCGGCGGCTGACACCCACCTCGAGTGGCTCGAGTCGCTGAGCCCGTGGCCCGAGGAGTTCGGGCTGGGGCGGATGCGGGAGCTGCTGGCTCGTCTGGGCAATCCCCAGCTCGGGCTCCGCGCGATCCACGTCGTCGGCACGAACGGCAAGACGACGACGACGCGGATGGCCGAGGCGCTCTTGTCCGCCGAGGGGCTTCGGGTCGGTGCCTATACCTCCCCTCATGTCGTCTCGTGGGCCGAGCGGGTTCGCGTCGGGAGCGGGGAGGCCGACCTCGAGGTTGCGCTCGGGCGCGTGCGGGCCGAGGCCGAGTCCGTCGGGGCGACCCAGTTCGAGGCGCTGACCGCGGCGGCGCTGGCGGAGTTTGCGGCTGCCGAGGTCGACGTTGCGATCGTCGAGGCGGGGCTGGGCGGTCGCCACGATGCGACCAACGTGCTCGGCGCCGAGGTCGTCGTCCTTACCAACGTCGCCCTCGAGCACGTCGAGGTGCTCGGGCCGACCCGCGAGGCCATCGCCGCGGAGAAGCTCGCCGTCGTCTCGCCCGGCACGCTCGTCGTCCTGGGAGAACCCGAGTGGGCGGCGGCCGCGAGGAGCGCCGGGGCCTCGGCGGTGACGGTCGTGTCGGGCTCGAGCGCTGCGCTCGCCCACGCGGCGGCCGAGGAGTTCCTCGGTCGAATGGTCGATCCCGCGCCGCTCGAGCACGTCCACGTTCCCGGGCGGATGGAGGTCGTTCGCGAGGCGCCGCTCGAGCTCTGGGATGGCGCGCACAACCTCGCCGGCGTCGGCTACCTCCTGGGGCGCGCGCCGCGGGCGGACTGGGTGCTCGCCGTCTCGATCCTCGACGACAAGGACGCGGCCGGGATGCTGGCTGCGCTCTCGGCTCTCGGCCGGCGGCTCGTCGCGGCTGGCTCGTCGAGCCCGCGCTCCCTTCCCGCGGAGGAGCTTGCAGCCCTCGGCCGGGAGTTCTTCGACGAGGTCGAGGTCGTGCCTGAGCCGGTCTCCGCGCTCGCGCGCGCGCGCGAGATCGCCGGCGCGGAGGGCGCCGTCCTCGTCACCGGATCCCTGTACCTGCTCATGGACCTCGCCTCCGTCCGCCCTTCGTGTCTACCATGGCAAGCGTCGGCGAGCGGCTAAGCGTCTTCGCCCTCGCCGCGATCGTGCTCTTTACGATCGTGGCGATCGCGTTTGGCGCAGGGTGGTTCGTTGGCAAGATTCTGTTGTGACGCAGATGCAGATACTCCTCGCGCAGACGACGACCACGACGGAGGACGACGGAAACCCTCTGGATTTCGTGGGCGACTTCTTCGACTCGGAGGAGTGGCTGGTCATCCGCAACGTCACGCTGTTCTTCCTCGTCGTCTTCTGGCTGGCGTCGGCGTACTGGGTCTACAAGGACGCGCGGCGGCGGATCGAGGATCCGTGGCTCCTGGCGATGGCGGTCGCGCTCGGGATCTTCCCGCCCTTCGTCGGCCCGCTGATCTACATGCTCTTCCGGCCGCCCGAGTACCTCGAGGACGTGCGCGAGCGCGAGCTCGAGATCAAGGCCATGGAGGAGAACCTCGATGCGGTCGAGCGCTGTCCCGTCTGCCGGGCCGCGATCGAGCCGAACTTCCTCGCCTGCCCGGTGTGCACGACGAAGCTGAAGGACTCCTGCCGGCGCTGCAAGGCGCCGCTCGAGCCGCTCTGGCAGATCTGCCCGTTCTGCGAGACGCCCGTCGAGTCACCGCGCGCCGTCGAGAACCTTTCGGGTTAACCTGAGGGCGTGCAGGTGCTCGCCCAGATGCACGCTCCGGAGAGCGGCGGATCGCTGATCCTGTCGATCATCGCCCTCTTCGCGATGATCATCCCCTGGTTCGTGCTCGGGTACGTGAGCTGGATCTTCTGGAAGGCCAGGAAGCGCGACGAGCCCGAGGAAGCGCGGCTGCGGCGGATGCGCGAGGAGGAGCGGCGATGGCGGAACGCACACTCGTCCTGATCAAGCCCGACGCGATGCAGCGTCGGCTCGCGGGCGAGATCCTGGCGCGCTTCGAGCAGCGAGGCCTCGCGGTGTGCGCCGCGAAGCTCGTCCACGTGGACGAAGGGCTGGCGGGCGAGCATTACGCCGAGCATCGCGAGAAGCCGTTCTTCGGCGAGCTGGTCGAGTTCATCACCTCGTCGCCGACGCTCGCGCTCGTGCTCGAGGGCGATTCCGCCGTCAAGGTCGTGCGGACCACGATGGGCGCGACGAACCCCGTCGACTCGGCCCCGGGGACGATCCGCGGCGACCTCGCGCTCGCCATGCCCGACAACCTCGTCCACGGCTCGGACTCGCTCGAGTCGGCGGAGCGGGAGATCGCGCTCTGGTTCTCCGACGGCGAGCTCGTGTGACGGCCTGAGCGCGCCGCCGGCCCTTCCTCTTCTCCTCGCGTCGACCTCGCCGCAGCGGCGCGCGATCCTCGAGCAGCTCGGCATCCCGTTCGACGTCGTCGCCCCGCGGTACGAGGAGCGGGACGAGGCTGGGCTCGGCCCGGTCGAGCTCGTGCGGGCGCACGCGGAGGGAAAGGCGCGCTCGGTGGCGGCGGACGCGGGTGAGCGTCCGGTGCTGGGGGTGGACACCGCAGTCGTCCTGGGCGACAGCGTCCTCGGCAAGCCCGAGGGCGAGGGTGACGCGGTCGACATGCTCACCCGCCTCGCCGGCCAGACCCATGTCGTCGTCTCGGGCCTCTGCCTTCTCGCGCCGGGCTGGGAGGTCGTCGACCACGCCGAGACGCGCGTCACGTTCCGCGAGCTGACCCCGCGCGAGATCGCCCGCTACGTCGCCACGGAGGAATGGCGCAACCGCGCGGGCGCGTATGCCATCCAGGCCCGCGGCGCCGCCCTCGTCGAGCGCATCGAGGGCGACTACCTCAACGTCGTGGGCCTCCCAGCAGCCCTCCTGATCGGCCACCTAGCCGACCACTTCCCGGGCGCCTACGGCGTCGGCTAGAGCCACGTCCCGGGGTCTGACCCCTGACATGGCCAAGACGATCACCTCTGTGGATCGTTGACGAACTCTTCGAAACGAGCGCGGGCCTGTCGTGGTGTTGAGCCGAAGAGCCTCAGGACTCCGCGGGGCGCGAGGAACTTCCTCGGAGCTTCGCGACCTGCGACGGCGGCGTAGCTACTCCAGCGCCAGTACCGAGGATGACGACACAAGCCGGCTTTGACTGGGTTCAACGCGAGGTAGCGCGAGAGCTCAAGCAGGTGCCAGTCCCCTTCGACGAGAACCGAGTGGAAACGCCCCTGGAAGAGATGCCCGTCGAGGCCGTATCGGTGGTTGAACGTCTGAGCGAAACGGCCGTTCAGCCACTGCATTCCGGCCGAGAGATCCGGCTCTGGAGTCTCGACGACGAGGTGATAGTGGTTCGATAGGAGGCAGTATCCGTACCCCTGCCAGCCTCGCCGTCGGCTGAGGTCGTCCAGGAGCGACAGGAACGCGAGGTAGTCGACCGGATGGACGAAGATGTCCTGTCGCCGGTTCCCCCTAGCGGTCACGTGAAAGACACCGTCGGCTACCTGCAAGCGGGGTGATCTGGGCACCCATCGAGCCTAAGTCGACCTCTCGGCGCTGGGCTCGGAATCCACAGACTTGCCGGCGAATCGTGTGCCATCCGAGCCACGTCCGGGGTCAGACCCCGGACGGGGCGGTTATGGGCGCGCTCAGCCTGTCGTTACACTCATCTGACTCTTCATGAGCTTCTGGGGCTACCTAAGCGGGATGGGCGGGCGTGAAATGGCCGTCGACCTGGGGACTGCGAACACCCTCGTGTACGTGCGCGGGCGTGGGATCGTGCTCTCCGAGCCGTCCGTGGTCGCGATCGACCAGCGCACCGGCGAGGTGCACGCGGTCGGGATCGAGGCCAAGCGGATGCTCGGGCGGACGCCCGGGACGATCTCGGCCATCCGGCCGCTGAAAGACGGCGTCATCGCCGACTTCGACGTGACCGAGCAGATGCTCAGGCACTTCATCCAGAAGGTGCACCACAACCGCTTCGCGCACCCGCGCGTCGTCGTCTGCGTCCCCAGCGGCGTGACCGGCGTCGAGAAGCGCGCGGTCGAGGAGGCCACGCTGAGCGCCGGCGCGCGCCAGGCCTACCTGATCGAGGAGCCGATGGCCGCCGCGATCGGAGCCGGCCTGCCGGTCTCCGAGCCGACCGGGAACATGATCGTGGACATCGGCGGCGGCACGACCGAGGTCGCCGTCATCTCGCTCGGCGGCATCGTCGTCTCGCAGTCCATCCGCGTGGGCGGCGACGAGATGGACGAGGCGATCATGGCCCACATCAAGAAGGAGTACAAGCTCCTCATCGGCCAGCAGACCTCCGAGGAGCTGAAGCTCGAGATCGGCTCCGCGTGGGAGCTTCCGCAGGAGGTCTCCGCCGAGGTGCGCGGCCGCGACATGCTCACCGGGCTCCCGAAGACGGTCGTGATCACGTCGGAGGAGGTGCGCCGCGCCCTCGACGAGCCGGTCGGCCAGATCATCGACGCGATCAAGTCGACGCTCGACAAGACGCCGCCCGAGCTCGCCGCGGACATCATGGACCGCGGCATCGTCCTCGCCGGCGGGGGCGCCCTGCTCACCGGGCTCGCCGACCGCCTGCGCGAGGAGACGCAGATGCCTGTGCAGCTGGCCGAGTCGCCGCTCACATGCGTCGCGGTCGGCTCCGGCCGGAGCCTCGAGGAGTTCGAGGTCATCCACCGCTCGGCCAAGGCGCGGCAGCGCAACGGCCGCCGGCGCTAGGGCCCTCGACTACAGGCACCGTCCCGGTCGCGGTTTCCGGGCGATTCACTACACTGCTCGGTTCCGTGCCTCGGCAACGCACAGCACGGCTCCCGGTGCTGGACGCACCCGTCCGGCGCGGTGAGGGCCCTTCCTCGCGATCGGGGCGCGCATTCAGAGCGCGGCTCGTTGCCGCCGTGCTCGTGCTTATTTCCCTGGCGCTCATCACTCTGCACTTCCGCGAGTCGGACGACGGGCCGCTCCACGCCGCACAGCGGATCGGGGTCTCGGTCCTCATGCCCTTCGAGGTCGCCGGCGAGCGCGTCTCCCGCCCGTTCCGCGACGGCTGGGGCTACGTCTCGGATCTCCTCGACGCCAAGTCCGAGAACGACGAGCTGAAGAAGGAGAACGAGCGCCTCCGCCAGCTCGCGATCGAGAACCAGACCTCCGCTCGCGCGGCCGAGCGCCTGGATGAGATCGCCACCTACGTCAGCGGCCCCAGGTTCCCGGCGGACTTCGAGCCGATCGTCGCCACGGTCGTGCACCGGCCCTCGAACCCGTTCACCCAGGAGATCCTGATCTCCGCCGGGAAGGACGACGGTGTTGTCAAGAACGCCCCTGTCACCACCAGCGACGGCCTCGTCGGGCTCGTCACCGAGGTCACGGACGTGAGCGCCAAGGTGACGCTCATCACCGACCAGGACAGCGCCGTAACGGCCTCCATCCTCGAGAGCAACGCCTGGGGGATCGTCCAGTCGGGGCCGAGCGCGTCGACGCTCGTCCTCGACAACGTTGACAAGGACGAGCTGGTGGAGCCGGGCAACCTCGTCGTCACGGCCGGCTGGACGACGAGAAAGCTCGAGTCTCTCTACCCGGCCGGTATCCCGATCGGGACGGTCGAGTCCGTCGGGCAGCAGGACGTCGACCTCTACAAGCGAATCCAGGTGACGCCCTTCGTCGACTTCGACTCGCTGTCCGAGGTGGTCGTCCTCGCCGAGCTGCCGCGCACCCAGCGCCCGGCGCGCGCACGGGGAGCGAGCCAGGGACAGACGAACCAGCCGTGACGGGCATCGACGCACTGAAGGCAGGAGGACTGATCCTCTTCGCCACTCTCGTGCAGATCTCCATCGCGGAGTGGATCGAGGTCGGGGAAGGGCACCCGAGCGTCGTCCTCGTCACGCTCGTCGCCGTCTCGCTCCTGCGCGGGCCTGTCTTCGGCGCCGTCGCCGGGTTCGCGGCCGGCCTCGTCCTCGATACGGCGTCCTTCGGCACCTTCGGGATGACCTCGCTCCTCTTCACGATCGCGGGCTACGGGACAGGGCGCTTCGGGGAGGTCACCACGCGCACGTCCGTGCACCCGCTCCTGATCGCAGTCGCTCTGGCGACCACCGGGGTGACGCTCGGGTCGGCGGTGCTCCACTTCATGCTCGGCGAGACCATCGCCGCCTCGCAGCTCTTCCTGAGCGTGCTGGTGCCGAGCCTCGCGCTCAACATGCTGCTCGCCTATCCCGTCTACGGGCTCTGCGCCCGCTTCCTCCCGCCCCACGTGGGCATTCGCCGCGAGGTGAGCCCCGCTGTCTAGGCCGGACAGGGAGCCGACCCGCGGCCCAGGCTTCCTCCCGCCCGACCCGCGCGTCGAGGAGCCGTACCGCTTCTCGCCCCAGATGGCGGTGCGCCTGGGGATCTTCGGCGTGCTCGCCATCGTCGTCTTCTGCGCGCTCTTCTTCCGGCTCTGGGCGCTGCAGGTGATCTCGGGCGACCAGTACCTCGCCGACGCGCAGAACAACCAGATCCGCAGCTTCCGCCTCCAGGCGCAGCGCGGCCCGATCGTCGACCGGGACGGCGACGTGCTCGTCACCAACATGCCCGGAACGCTCGTCCAGGTGTGGCCGGCGGCGCTCGAGAACGTGCCCTATCTCCGCCGGAACGCGATGCTCCTCCGCCTGTCCCACGTCCTCGGCCTGCGCCCGAAGGTCGTGCGCGCCAAGGTCGCGAAGCAGCTCGCCAACGATCCGCTGACACCCGTGACCATCAGCTCGGACGTGGGCGACCGCCGGGCGGCCTTCCTGCTCGAGCACCAGACCGAGTTTCCCGGAGTGCAGATCACCGAGACCTACCTGCGCCGCTACGAGCAGGGAACGATCGCAGCGCAGATCCTCGGCTACGAAGCCGAGATCACGGCCGAGCAGCTGGCCGAGCGAGAGTCAGGGACTCTCGCCGCCGGCGACCGGATCGGCCAGACCGGGATCGAGGCCGCCTACGACTCGTACCTCCGTGGTCAGCCCGGCCTCGGGCGCGTGTACGTCGACGCGCTCGGGCGCGTGACCAGCGAGCGCCAGTTCAGCCAGATGCCGGAGTCCGGCGACAGCCTCCGGCTCACGATCGACGACGAGCTCCAGCGCACGGCCGAGGAAGCATTGGCGTTCGGCGTCCGGCTGGCCCACGACAACGGTGAATGGGCCGCCAACGGCGGCGCGCTCGTGGCCATGGACGTGGACACCGGCGAGATCCTCGCGCTCGCGTCGAACCCGACCTTCGACCCGAGCCTCTACGTCGGCACGGTCGACGAGGGGGATTTGAATGCCCTCGCCGAGAAGAACGCGAACGCTCCGACCCTCAACCGCGCCATCGACGGCACCTATCCGCCCGGCTCGACGTTCAAGCCGATCACCGCGCTCGCCGCGCTCGAGCAGGATCTCCTGAGCGCCGGGGAGGTCATCCAGTGCACCGGGAAGATGGTCGTCGACAAGCAGACGTTCATGAACTGGGACCCGTACCGGAACGAGCCGATGGTCCTCTCGACGGCGCTTGCCAACTCCTGCGACACGTACTTCTACGACGTCGGGCTCCGCTTCTATCGCCTGGAGAACTCGCCGCTCCAGCGCTGGTCGCGGGAGATGGGCTTCGGCGTCCCGACCGGCATCGACCTCGGCCCCGAGTCCGAGGGGGTCGTCCCCACGCCCGAGTGGGAGAAGCGCACGGAAAAGACCGAGATCGACAAGCTCTGGACGAGCGGTGAGTCCGTCCAGCTGGCCATCGGCCAGGGTGACCTCCTCGTGACCCCGCTCCAGATGACGCGGGCCTACGCGATGATCGCCAACGGCGGCAAGCTCGTCGAGCCCCACCTCGTCAAGGCGGTCGAGGAGCCGCGCAACGAGGGCGAGCCCGCCGTCGTCCTGCGGCCGTTCACGCCCAAGCCGCCGGTCGACCTGAGCATCGATCCCTACAACCTCAGCGTCGTCCAGGAGGGCCTCTTCGACGCGACGCACGCGAGCTACGGGACGTCGCAGAGTGTCTTCGGCGCGTTCCCGATCCCGATCGCCGGCAAGACGGGCACGGCCGAGAAGTACGTCGAGCTGCCCGGCTACCAGGGCTTGCGCGACCAGTCCTGGTGGTGCGGCTACGGGCCGTACGCGAAGGCCGAGATCGCCGTCTGCGCCCTGATCGAGAACGGCGGCCACGGCGGCGAGGCGGCGGCGCCCGTCGCCCTGAAGGTCTTCGAGGACTACTTCAACGTCGAGCCCGGGAGCTACTCGGCCACGATCCAGGAGTCCGACTGATGGCGACGCCCGTCAACAGGATCCCGCAGCCCACCCGCGCGCAGGCGGCCGCGTGGGAGATCGGCGCGTTCCTGCGCCACGTCGACTACCTCCTGCTCTTCGCCGCCGGGGGGCTCGTCGCCTACGGGCTCTGGGTGCTCGAGTCGGTCACGCGCAACGACGTAGTCGGAGATCCCGACTACTTCGTCTACCGCCAGCTGATCTACGTCGCCGTCGGCGGCCTTCTGCTCGCGTTCACGATGGCCGTGAACCCCGACGTCTACCGTCGGCTGCGGATCCCGTTCTACGGCGCCTCGCTCGTCCTGCTCCTCTCCGTGTTCGTGCTGGCCGAGGAGGTGCGCGGCTCGAAGCGCTGGATCGAGATCGGCTTCTTCAACTTCCAGCCCTCCGAGCTCGGGAAGCTCGCCCTCATCTTCGCGCTCGCGGGCTTCGTCGCCGAGCGACGGCACCGGATGAACGAGTGGCGGACGACGCTCGGGATCGTGGCCATCGCGCTCCCGCTGACCGCGCTTGTATTCAAGGAGCCCGACTTCGGCACGTCGCTGGTCTACGGCGCATGCGTGCTCGGCGCGCTCTTCTTCGGCGGGACGCCCTGGCGGCACCTGGCCGTGCTCGGGATCATCGCGACCCTTGTGGCGGGCGCACTGCTCTGGTTCCTCCCGTCTGCCGGGGTGGAGGTGCTCGAGCCCTACCAGCGGGACCGCCTGATCGGGTTCGTCGACCCCGACATCGACCCAAGCGGCTCGACGTACAACGTCAACCAGTCGATCACGGCCGTCGGCTCCGGCGGCCTCGACGGACGCGGCGTCGCGCAGGCGACTCAGACGAGGTTCAACTACCTCCCCGAGCACTCGACCGACTTCATCTTCTCGTCGCTCGCCGAGCAGCGAGGCTTCCTCGGCGCGACGATCCTCCTCATTCTCTACGCGCTGATCATCTGGCGCGGGGTCAAGATCATCGCCGTGGCGCGCGACCTCTTTGCGGCCGTCGTGGCGGGCTCGATCGTCTTCGCGCTCTTGATCCAGCTCTTCATCAACGTCGGGATGACGATCGGGATCGCGCCGGTCACCGGCATCCCCCTGCCGCTCGTGTCGTACGGCGGTAGCTCGCTCATCACGACGCTCCTCATGGTCGGCATCCTCGAGGCGATCCACGTCCGCGGCCGCCTCGCCGGTGTTCGTTAGTGGCGCGCCTCCCGATCAACCCGATGTCCGTGTGGGGCGTGCTCAAGGAGCTTCGCGCGGTCGAGGGGGACTTCCGTCCCGTCCTCGTGGCCGGCGCGCCCGAGCACGCCGGGGCCATCCGCACGGCGTTCGTGGAGGGCGGCGACGCCGACGCCGTTCGCGACCTTTCCGGCAAGCCGCTCTCGGCCTACGACGTCGACGGCGCGTGCGTCGTCGTGTACGCCGTGGACGGCCCGCAGCAGAGCGAGGAGGACGAGAAGTCACTGAGGCTCGCGATCCGCAAGGGCGTGGGCGTCATTTGCGTGCTGGTCGGCGTCCCCGAGGGCGAGGTGCCCTCCGTGCCGTACGTCCTCGACACTGACATCGTTGCCGTGGCGCCGGGCGAGCCGCTGCCGATCGAGGACCTGGCCGAGCGCATCGCCGACCGCGCGGACGAGGCGAGCTACCAGCTCGCCAAGCTCCTGCCCGCCCTCCGGAGGCCCATCGTCGAGCAGATCATCAAGAAGTTCTCGCTGCAGAACGGCGTGCTCGGCGTGGCGATCTTCATTCCCGGCGCGGACTTCCCGGTGCTGACGCTCAACCAGATCCGCATGGTGCTGCGCATCGCCGCCGCACACGGGGAGGAGCTGGACAAGGAGCGCGCCGTCGAGATCCTGACCGTCGTCGCCGCCGGGCTCGGGTTCCGCACGGTCGCCCGCCAGCTGGTCGGCATCGTCCCGGGCTTCGGCTGGGCCGTGAAGGGCGGCATCGCTTACGCGGCCACGCGGGCGGTCGGTGAGGCGGCCGCGGCGTACTTCGCTGCGGGAGGCACGAGAATGATCGGGGGGTCCGTCCGGTCCCGGTCCTAGCCTTCGCGCGCATGGACAGCGTGGAGACGCACGAAGCGCTTCTGATCGAGGAAGCAGACGCGTGGTTCGAGTACCTCGAGGCGACACAGGCCGAGGCTGCGACTGGGCGGTACGACGAGGTCGAGCCCTGGGCCTGGGCGCGTCTGAACCAGCGTCTGCGGGCCGTCGACAGGAAGCGAACCGGGCTTCGGCCAGCTGCGGCGTAGGCGGTCGCAGCGAACCCGACTGCTACCCTGAAGGGGATGCGCACGGAGCACCGAGCCCGATTTCGGGCAGGCGGACACCGGCGCCGAGACCTATGAGATTTGAGGCAGACACGCTGCGGCTGGGGGCGCGCCCTGACGGCGCCGAGCGCGGCGTGCGCCCGAAAGGAGTCAACACACGTGTCCTGGTTTCGCTGGAAGAAGCGCGGGGAGGCGGCGCCGGAAGAGGCAGCCGCTCCCGAGACGCCCACAGAGCAGAAGCCGGCTCGGCGGGATTCCGCCGAGGCGGCTGACCGAAAGCCCGCCCGCCGGCGCCGCGGAAGCCGCGGCGGCCGCGGCCGCGCGAAGAAGAAGCCCGAGTCCGCGACGGCGGCGACTGCGACTGCCGAGAAGGCCGAGAAGGCCGAGACCGGCGAGGCGAAGCCGCAGCGCAAGGCGTCGTCACAGCGCGAGCGCAAGCGTCCTCCGGCACGCAAGGCGCCGGCGGCTCCGCCGCGGATCGCCCTTCCGGACGTCACGAAGGAGATCTACGTCTCCATCGACGTGGGCGAGCAGACGGTCGCCGTTCTCGAAGACGGCAAGCCCGCCGAGGTCTATCTCGGCCGTCCCGAGCGCCGCACGGTTGCCGGGAACATCTACAAGGGTGTCGTCGACAACGTGCTCCCGGGCATGGAGGCGTCGTTCGTGGACATCGGCCTCCAGCGCAACGGGTTCCTGTACGTCGACGAGATCGTCGTCCCCGAGCTCGAGGGAAAGCGCCACGGCAAGCGCATCCAGGAGCTCATCTCCCGCGGCGAGCAAGTCCTCGTCCAGGCGGTCAAGGATCCCATGGGGACGAAGGGCGCGCGGCTGACGACGGAGATCTCGCTCCCCGGCCGCTTCCTCGTCTACACGCCGTACGGGGACGGGATCGGCGTCTCGCGCCGGCTCGAGGACGACGAGCGCGAGCGGTTGAAGAAGATCTGCAAGGGGCTCGAACTGCCGGAGGGCGGGCTGATCGTCCGCACCGCCGCGGAAGGCGCCTCGGAGGAAGAGCTCTCCGGCGATCTCAAGCTCCTGCTCAAGCTCTGGTCGACGATCCGCGGCCGCGCGGGCCGGACGGACGCGCCCGCGCTCGTCTACCAGGAGGCCGAGCTGCCGCTGCGCATCGTCCGCGACCTCTTCATCAGCGACTTCAAGCGCGTCGTCGTCGACCACGAGCGCACGTACCGGCGGATCGTCGGCTACCTCAAGCGGACGTCGCCCGAGCTCGCCGCGCGCGTCGAGCGCTACAACGGCAAGGAGCCGCTGCTGGAGAAGTCCGGCGTGCGCGAGGCGATCAACTCGACGCTGAGCCGCAGGGTCGACCTCCCTTCGGGCGGCTACCTGATCTTCGACTACGCCGAGGCCTTCACGGTCATCGACGTCAACACCGGCCGCTTCGTCGGCGGCCGCGGCAAGTCGTCGCAGGGGCGGCTCGAGGACACGATCACGAAGAACAACCTCGAGGCGGTCGGCGAGGTCGTCCGCCAGCTGCGGCTGCGGGACATCGGCGGGATCATCGTCATCGACTTCATCGACATGGCGAACCCGAAGAACCGCCAGCTCGTCGAGGAGGCGCTCAACCGCGAGCTCGCGCGAGACCGGACGAAGACCTACGTCGTCGAGATCTCGCCCCTCGGGCTCGTCGAGATGACGCGCCAGAACGTCACGGACGGCCCGCGCGAGATCCTCACCGTCTCCTGCCCGACCTGCGCCGGCGACGGCGTGATCATCTCGCCCGAGACGCACGCGGTGGAGGTCGAGCGAAAGCTGCGCCAGCACATCGCCGGTTCGAAGGCCGAGGCGTTCGTCGTCGAGATGCACTCGGACGTGGCGGCGATCCTGATCGGCCCCGGCGGCTCGCGCCTCGAGGAGCTCGAGAAGGAGACCGGGCGGCGGTTCGCCTTCAAGACGAAGAAGTCGTTCCGGCTCGACCGCTTCCAGATCCTCTCCGAGGGCAAGGCGTCGGCGATCGAAGGCCTGGCCCCGAAGGTCGAGGAGAAGCCGAAGGCCCGCCCGAGGCGCGGAGCCAAGGCGCCCGTGGGGCCGATCGTCCTGGAGGACGAGTTCGTGGACGACTCGGATGTCGAGGAGCCCGTGCAGAAGCCGAGGGCCCGGCCGAGCCGAGCCAAGGCGTCAGCGGCGCCCGCCGTCGCGGAGGACGAAGCGGTCGAGACGCCGGCGGCCGACGGCGACGCTCCGACCGAGCCCAAGCCGAAGAAGAAGACCCGCCGCGGGACGCGTGGCGGGAGGGGCCGCAAGCGGAAGACGACTGCGACCGCCCCCACCGCCGACGGCGCCGCCGCGGAGACGAACGGCCGGCCTGCGGAACAGCCGCCCGAGCCGGCGCAGGAGCCTGCGGAGCCTGCCGCGGAACCGAGCGCTACCGCCGCCGAAGGCGACGGAGCGGCGGAGAAGCCCAAGAAGAAGACCCGTAGGGGCACGCGCGGCGGCCGAAAGCGCAAGAAGAAGCCCCCCGCGCCGCCCGAGGGCGGCCAGACCGAGCCGATTGCGACTGTCGAGGAGGCTGGCTAGACTTTCCGGCGAAGCGGGCGCTTGCCCGCTCGTTTCCTCTTCTGGAGCCTCCTATGACCTACGCCGTCATCTCGATCGGGAACAAGCAGTACCGCGTGCGGGAAGGCCTGCACCTGCTTGTCGACCGCCTGCCCCACGACGAGGGCAAGACGTTCCATCCCGACCTCGTCATGCTCGGCGGGGACGGTGAGGCGAGGCTCGGCGACGACCTCAAGGGCCAGCAGGTGACGGCCAAGGTCGCGGAGCACGTCCTCGGCCCGAAGATCATCATCGGCAAGCACAAGCGACGCACGGGCTACAAGCGCCGGAACGGGTTCCGCGCGCGGCTGACGCGCATCGAAGTGCAGTCGATAGGCAGCTCGCGCTCGACCGCCGCGAAGAAGGAGCCTGCGAAGGCCGAGGCGAAGACTGCCGAGAAGGCGCCGGCGGCGAAGAAGCCCGCCGCCCGGAAGCCGGCAGCGCGCAAGCCCGCTGCGTCGACCGAGAAGAAGGCGCCGGCGCGGCGCAGCACCCCCAGGAAGAAGAGCGAGGAAAGCTAGATGGCGCACAAGAAGGGACTGGGCTCGTCGAAGAACGGCAGGGACTCCGAGTCCAAGCGACTCGGCGTCAAGATCTTCGCCGGCCAGGAGATCAAGGCGGGGATGATCGTCGTCCGCCAGCGCGGTACGCGCTTCCGGCCGGGCCCGGGCACCGGGCTGGGCCGTGACCACACGATCTTTGCCACCCGTGACGGGAAGGTCGACTTCCAGACGGGCGGCGAGGGTCGGGTCGTGTCGGTCTCCTAGAGATCCGATGTTCAACGACCGCGCGCGGATCCGCGTCAAGGGCGGGCGCGGCGGCGACGGCTCGCTGAGCTTCCGGCGCGAGAAGTACGTGCCGAAGGGCGGGCCGGACGGCGGCGACGGCGGCCACGGCGGCGACGTCGTGCTCGTTGCCGACCCCGACCGGCGCGATCTCTCGTACTTCCAGCGGCTCGGACGCTTCGAGGCCAAGCGAGGACGCCACGGCGAAGGTGCGAACAAGCGCGGCGCCGACGGCGAGAACGTCGTCCTGGCGGTCCCGGTGGGGACGCAAGTGCTCGACGAGGACGGCCGCCTGCTCGCCGATCTCGCCCATCCCGGCGCCAAGGCGGTCGTCGCGCACGGCGGCTTCGGCGGCGCGGGCAACAAGCGCTTCGCGACGCCGACGCACCAGACGCCACGGCTCGCCGAGCTCGGCACGCCGGGCGAGGAGGCGTCGCTCGACCTCAGGCTGAAGCTGCTGGCCGACGCGGCGCTGCTCGGCTTTCCCAACGCCGGCAAGTCCTCGTTGCTGCGCCGCATCTCGAACGCGAAGCCCAAGGTCGCCGACTATCCGTTCACGACGCTCGCGCCCGTGCTCGGAACCGTCGAGGCGCCGGACGGCAGGCAGCTGACGGTCGCCGACGTGCCCGGGCTGCTCGAGGGCGCGAGCGAGGGCGTGGGGCTCGGCGACGAGTTCCTGGCGCACCTCGAACGGGCGCGCCTCTTCGTGCACGTGATCGAGGCGCAGGAGGACGTGGAGGAGCGCTTCCACTCGATCGACCGCGAGCTCGCCGCCTACGGGGCAGGGCTCGCCGACCGCCCGCAGATCGTCGTCCTCAACAAGATCGACCTCGTCCAGGAGGCACCCGTCTTCGCCGTCGACGACCCGCGCGTGCTCGCCACACTCACCACTTCGGCGGCCACGGGCGCGGGCATCGAGGAGCTGAAGCGCGCCCTCTTCGAGCTCGTCCCCGAGAGCCCGCCGACCCCGGTCCGCGACGAGGAGATGGCCGACTTCCTCGTCTACCACCCGCGTCCGCCGCGGCAGCGCCGCGTCCGTATCTTCCGCACCGACCGCGGCTACCGCGTCCGTGGGGAGGCCTCGGAGGAGGACCTGCGCGCGGCGGGGGTCAAGGCCGACGCAGTCGTCGAGTTCGAGGACGAGTGACGACCGGACTCCTCGGAGGGGCGTTCGACCCGCCGCACAACGGCCATGTCGCGCTCGCACGCGCCGCGATCGAGCGCTTCGGCCTCGACCGCCTGGTGGTCGTCGTCACGGGCGACCCGCCGCACAAGGACCTGGAGACGAATGCGGAGACGCGCTTCCGCCTCGCGGAGGCGGCGTTCGCCGGCCTCCCCGGCGTCGAGCTGTCGCGCCACGAGCTCGAGCGCCCCGGCCCGTCGTACACCGTGGACACGGCGCGATGGGCGGAGGGGGAGTGGGGGGACGTCGTCTTCCTCGTCGGGGCGGACGAGTTCGCCGACTTCCGCGCCTGGAAGGAGCCCGATGAGATCCTGGAGCACGTGCGCCTCGGCGTTGCCACGCGACCGGGCCATCCGCACGAGCGGCTCGACGAGGTGCTCGCCGGTCTCCGGCGCCCCGAGCGGGTCGAGCTCTTCGAGATCCCCGCGGTGGACGTCTCCTCGACGGAGATCCGCCGCCGCGCCGCGCTCGGCGAGCCGATCGACGGCCTCGTCCCGGCCGGCGTCGCGCGGCTGGTCGTCGAGGACGGTGTCTACGATGAGCTACGCTGAGAAGCGTTGAATCAGGAGATGCCAGGCCACTGACGCCAATCGAGAACGCCCGCCGGATCGCTGAGCTCGCCCAGGAGAAGCTCGCTGCCGACGTCGTCATCCTCGACATGCGGCCCGTCTGCTCCTACACGGACTATTTCGTCATCTGCACGGGGCAGAACCCCAGGCAGACCAAGGCGATCTACGACGCCGTGCGCGAGGAGATGAAGAAGGCCGAGCGCCTGACGCCGCGGACCGTCGCCGGCGAGCGCGAGGCCAGCTGGATCATCGCCGACTACCTCGACGTCGTGCTGCACGTGTTCACGCCCGAGGCGCGCGAGTACTACCGCCTCGAGGAGCTGTGGGGCGACGTGCCGTCCGTCGAGCTCGCAGCGGCCGGTTAGACGAGCCAGATCACGAGCGCGACGATCCCCGCGATCACGAGCGCGTAGAGCCAGAAGCTCCAGGCGCCGAGGAGAAACGCCTTCGCCTGGCGCCGCTCGTGGCGCTGCTCGGCGGGCGGTGCCTGCTCGACGACGGGGCTGTAGTCGGTCCTCTCCTCGGCCACGATCCCTGTGTTTCCCGGCCGCGCGGGAGGCAAACGGGCTGACTACACTGATGGGGCAAATTTCGCGGGGCCATAGCTCAGCTGGGAGAGCGCTTGGCTGGCAGCCAAGAGGTCGCGGGTTCGAATCCCGCTGGCTCCACTGGTCGACGGGCATGCCCTTCCTGTGCGGGGAAAGCGGCAACGATCGCCTCAACGGCGGCACCTCGCCGGACCGCTGCTTCGGCGGCCCGGGCCGCGATCAGCTGCGCGCCTGCTAGTCCCTCGAACAGGGGACTTCCGGCAACGCTCGTTCGTCCGATACAGGTCTTACGTTCGGCACTTCAGGAGCTTCCGCTTGGCCGCAGGCGTTGGAGCTCCACCACTACACGAAGCGAGAGCCCGCCGAGACCCGGCGGGCTCTCCATTTCTCCGATGGAAATGCCTGGTGCGGATAACCGCCTGGCGAGACGCCTGCTTGCTCCACTGTGCCGCGACCCCCGCGCGGCTTGAATGAGCGTCAATGAACCAGGAGCACTCTTCTTCATGACAAACATCTCCCTCACTCAGTTCGAGACGCGCCGCCGGCAGGTGGCGGACCAGCGGGAGCTCATCGACGCACGGGCGGCCGCACGCCCGGTCGATCGGCCCCGCAAGACGTTCCGCCTCCTGAGGGCCGTGCGGGGCGCCGCCGCCGCCTAGGCCGCAGGGTGCTGCGGCGGCGCCTCAGACGGCCGTGCGCATCTGCGCGCGGGCCGTCCTGAAGCGCAGCGTCTCGTAGGCGATGAGCGCGGTGCAGACCGCGGCGACGAGCGCGATGGCCACGACTCCGTCCACGCGCACGGCGACCGGGATCAGCGCCGCGCTCGTCGCTGCTGCCAGACAGCGCCTCGGGTTGATCGTGCGGACACTGCGATAGCGGATCGCGTCGTGGCTGAGGAGGTAGAAGGCCACGCCTCCGCAGAGCGCGAAGGCCGGGACGGTCTCCAGCGGTTCGTCCACGTGGGCGAGGACCTTCTTCGCGCCCAGTGCGAGCAGGACGATGCCGGCGAACATCGGCAGGTGCAGGTAGCTGAAGGAGTCACGGGCGAGCCGCGCGCGCGCGTGGCCGTGTGCCTCGACGAGTTTCTTGCGCGCGACGACCGCGACGATGTCGAAGTACGCCCACCAGAGCGCACAGGCGATCGCGAGCCCGAGGATGGCCGCCAGCACCACGGTCGGGTGAGCTCGATCCCGGCCGCGCCGATCCCGATGGCGACGATCGACTCACCGAGCGCGATGATCACGATCAGCGCGTAGCGCTCGGCGAAGTGCTCGGCCGAGACCGAGAACCCGCGCACTCCGAAGACGTAGGGGCCGGCGTAGTCGATGGTAAGCGCCACGAGCCAGCACGCGATCTGCGCGTTGCCGTCGAGGAAGCCCGCGACCACGATGAGCGCAGGCCCGGGGATGGCGGTACGCGCCAGCCGGTACGAGGCCTGGCGCACGTCGACGTGCGGGGTCGCCTCGGCGAAGAGCACGATGTGGAGGACGCGCACCGTGAAGTAGGCGAGGCCGAAGAGCACGGCGTCGTTGCCGAAGGCGTTCGGCACGGCGAGGGCGGAGACGAACATGGCGCCCATGGCGGCGAAGACGGCGAGCCGCGCCGAGCCCTCGTCGGGGTCGATCTCGTTCGTGAGCCAGGCGTACGCGCCCCACGTCCACCAGAGCGCCGCCAGGATGAGCATCCCCTTCCCGACGCCGGCCCAGGTCGGGTCGTCCGACATGAAGCCGGTCACCTGCGTGAGCGCGAAGACGAAGACGAGGTCGAAGAACAGCTCGAGCGGCGTGACCGGGTGCTCGAGCTCCTCCTCGCCCTCGACCTCCGGCTCGACCTCGTACGGCGGATCGGGCTCCATCACGGGATGATCGCAGCGGCGCTACTGCGCGCGCAGCTGCTCGAGCACGACCGGGTCGATCCGGTCGGCGCCGCTGACCCGCTCCTCGAGGTTCTCCGTGCCCGCCCAGGCGGCCAGCGCGTCCGGGAGCTCGCCGTCGTAGCCGAGGACGGCAAGCCGCTCGCGGAGCTCGTCGGCGAGCGCCGCGTCGACGTCGAGCCACTGCTCGTCCGGCGTCTGGCCGAAGAGCAGGTCGTGCAGGCGGTAGATCCGCTCCAGCTCCTCGATCGGCTGCGGATGGTCGTCGACACGCAGGTCGGTGGCGACGTCGCCCGTCCCGCCGTACCCGCCGTCCTTGCGGACGACGTAGAGCGCCGCCGACTGCCGGCCGCGGCGGTCGCCGCCGGCCGCCTCGGCCGCGGCAAGGCTGGCCAGGAGCCGCTCGGCGAGCGGGCTTCCCGCGGAGCCCTCGAAGGTCGACGCGAGCGCCGCCACGGTCGCATCCGAGACGAGGATGTTCCCCTGCGCCGCAAAGCCGGGGCCGGTCTTCCCGCCGGCCCAGTCCATGCATTCCGACCCGGTGTACGTGGCAGCGCGCCCCTGCCCGTCGACGACCCCGAGCTGGCGGTGCTCGCGCCCGTCGTCGGCTCCGACCAGCGTCCTGACGACGTCGTCCGCCGAGTAGCCGTCCCGGAGCAGCGACATGCCGTCGGGCCGGTACGCGAGGTTCGCCCATGCCTGCGTCGCGATGGCGCCGACGTGCGGCTCGGCGGCCGGGACCACCGCCCCGACGGCGAGGAACTTCGACTGGACGGCGACGCCCCACTCGCCGGCGTCGAGGTCGCATGCGACGATCGAGTACGTCGAGATCACGGCAGGATTCTGCCAGCGCCGGCCGGCGCTAAGATTCGTCCCGGACATGGCTACGTCCCTTAGCTGAGCCAGGGAGCGTCGACGCGGCGAAAGCCGTGGGCCTCCCGCGCGCCTCTCAGACGAGAGGCGTTTTCATATCGGAGACCGATGGAGCGATACGACCCACAGGCAGTCGAGCTGAAGTGGCAGGACATCTGGGAGCGCGAGCGCGCGTTCTACGTCCCGAATCCGGACGACGCGTCCCAGATGGACAAGGAGCACACGTACGTGCTCGAGATGCTCCCGTACCCGTCGGGCGAGCTCCACATGGGCCACGTCAAGAACTACACGCTCGGCGATGTCCTCGCGCACGTCCGGCGGCGTATGGGCTTCCGCGTTCTGCGCCCGATGGGCTACGACGCCTTCGGCCTGCCCGCCGAGAACGCGGCCATCCGCGAGGGAGGGCATCCGCGCCTCGTCATCGAGCGCAACATCGCCGCCATCCGCGAGCAGATGAAGCGCATGGGCTGGGCGATCGACTGGGATCGTGAGGTCTCCTCGCACGAGCCGTCCTACTACCGCTGGACCCAGTGGCTCTTCATCAGGTTCTTCGAGCAGGGCCTCGCCTACCGCAAGGAAGCGCCCGTCAACTGGTGCCCGAACGACCAGACCGTGCTCGCGAACGAGCAGGTGATCGACGGGCGCTGCGAGCGTTGCGGCGCCGAGGTCGAGCGCAGGAATCTCGAGCAGTGGTTCTACCGCATCACCAAGTACGCCGACGATCTGCTCGACGAGATGAGCCTGCTCGAGTCCTGGCCCGAGCACGTCCTGACGATGCAGCGCAACTGGATCGGGCGCTCCGAGGGCGCCGAGGTCGTGTTCCGCATCGAGGAGCAGGACGTCGAGATCCCAGTCTTCACGACCCGGCCGGACACGCTCTTCGGCGCCACGTTCTTCGTGCTCGCGCCCGAGCACCCGCTTGTCCCCAAGCTCGTCGAGGGCACGCCGCACGAGGACGAGGTCATGGAATACGTGCGCCAGGCCGCCGGCCGCTCGGCCGTCGAGCGTGCCGATCCCGAGAAGGAGAAGACCGGCGTCCCCACCGGGGCGTTCGTCACGAACCCGGTCAACGAGGAGCGCCTACCGATCTGGGTCTCCGACTACGTGCTCATGGAGTACGGGACGGGCGCGATCATGGCCGTGCCCGCGCACGACGAGCGCGACTTCGAGTTCGCGAAGCGCTTCGAGCTGCCGGTGCAGGTCGTCGTCGCTCCCGAGGGCGAGGAGCCCGAGGAGGGCACCTACGTCCCGCACTCCGAGAACGAGCGGCTGGTCGACTCGGCGCAGTTCACCGGGCCTCCCCGCGAGGAGGGCAAGCAGGCGATCGTCGAGTGGCTCGAGTCGCGCGGCCTCGGCCGGCCGGACGTCAGCTATCGCCTCCGCGACTGGCTGCTCTCCCGCCAGCGTTACTGGGGCTGCCCGATCCCCATCCTCTACTGCGAGTCCTGCGGGATGGTGCCGGTGCCCGACGAGGACCTGCCCGTCCTGCTCCCGGAGGTCGACGAGTACCTGCCGAAGGGGCGCTCGCCGCTCGCCGCCGCCGAGGACTGGGTGCACACGACCTGTCCGAAGTGCGGCGGCGAAGCGCATCGCGAGACCGACACGATGGACACGTTCGTCGACTCGTCCTGGTACTTCATCCGCTACTGCGACGCGCGCAACGAGAACGCGCCGTGGGACCGCGAGGTCGCCGACTACTGGCTTCCGGTCAACCAGTACATCGGCGGCGTCGAGCACGCGATCCTGCACCTGCTCTACGCGCGCTTCTTCGTGAAGGTGCTGAACGACCTCGGGATGCTGGGCTTCCGCGAGCCGTTCCTGCGCCTCTTCACGCAGGGGATGATCCACTACCTCGGCGCGAAGATGTCCAAGTCGAAGGGCAATGTGCTCAGCCCCGACGACCTGATCGCGAGCCACGGCGCCGACGCGGTCCGCCTCTACATCCTCTACATGGGCCCTGCGGAGGACGACATCGAGTGGCAGGACACGGGCATCGAGGGCATGGCCCGCTTCCTCGGACGGCTCTGGCGGCTGGGGCTGGAGGTCGCCGAGCGCGGCCCGGTCGAGGCGCCGGCCGACGGCCCGCTCGTGCGCCGCGCGCACCAGGCGATCGCCAAGGTCGGCGACGACATCACGCGGCGCTTCCAGTTCAACACGCCCATCGCGGCCGTGATCGAGCTCGTCAACGAGATCTACCACGTCAAGGACGACCCCGAGCGTGCGGGCGAGGTGCGCTTCGCCACGGAGACGGCGGTCAGCCTGATCCAGCCGTACGCGCCGCACATGGCCGAGGAGCTGTGGGAGCGGCTCGGCAGGGAGCGCCTGTGGGAGGTGCCCTGGCCCCAGGCAGACCCGGCGCTGCTCGAGCGCGAGACCTTCGAGCTCGTCGTCCAGGTGAACGGGCGCGTGCGCGACAGGGTGGAGGTGCCGGTCGGGCTCGACGAGGCAGAGTTGCTCACGCGGGCGAAGGAGCTGCCGCGCGTGCGCGCGCACGTGGACGGCAAGGAGATCCGCAAGGAGATCGTCGTCCCGGGCAAGCTCGTGAACTTCGTGGTTTAGGCCGGGCTCTTCCGTACTCTGTGAGGGTGAACGTCGTCGACGTTCTGCTGCTGCTCGCGGTCGCCGTCTTCTCCATCTTCGGGGCGCACCGCGGGCTGGCCGCGCAGGCCCTTTCGCTTGGCGGCCTCGTCATCGGGGCGATCGTGGGCTCGTTCGTCGCGCCGCTCTTCCTGCCCGACAACTCCCCGTGGATTCCGGTCGCCGGGCTCGCCGGGGCGCTGATCGGCGCCTCGTTGCTCGGAGCCGCGGCGTCCGCGCTCGGGACTCCCGTGCGCGCGTTCCTCGCCGCCCGGCCGTCGCTCTCGGCGCTCGACCGGATCGGCGGCATCGTCATGGGCGGGCTGATCGCGCTCGGGATCGGCTGGCTGCTCGCCGTGCTGGCACTGCACCAGCCGGCGCTCGGGCTCCGCGCTGAGGTCCGCGAGTCCGTCCTCCTCCCTCGGCTCCTGAACGCGGTGCCGCCCGACCGGGTGCTCCAGGCGCTCAACCGCTTCGATCCTCTGCCGCTGCTGCCGGGGCTCCAGGAGTCCCTGCCCCCGCCGGACCCGAGCGTGCTCCAGAGCCCGGGCGCCAAGGCTGCCGCGGGGAGCGTGCTCAAGCTCGAGGGGACTGCGTGCGGGGTCGGGACGCAGGGCTCGGGCTGGGTCGTCCGCAGCGGCCTGGTGGCGACGAACGCGCACGTGATCGCGGGCCACGAGGGCACGCGGGCCCTCGCCCCGAACGGCCAGGTTCTCTCGGCGACGCCGGTCTTCGTCGACTCGAACAACGACATCGCGCTGATGCGCGTCCGCGGGCTCGAGGTCGGCGCGCTGCCGGTGAACACGAGCCCCGACCTGCCGCGCCCGGTGGCCCTTCTCGGGTATCCGCGGAATGGCGCGCTGACCGCCACCGCCGGGACGGCCGGCGACTCGCGCACGGTTCTCTCGCCGGGCGCGTACGGCGGGCGCGTGCGGCCGCGGGTCGTCGTCCCGCTGCGCGGCGCCGTCCAGCCGGGCGAGAGCGGCGGGCCGGTCGTCGACCGGCGCGGGCGGGTGCTTGCGATGATCTTCGGAGGGACGCGCGACGGGCAGGGTGGCTATGCCGTCCCCGTCGATCTCGTCCTCAGCGCGGCGGCCGGCGAGCTGCGCCGCGTTCCGTCCGGCCCCTGCATCGTTCGCTAGCCGGCTCACTTCCGTCACGGTCCGCGCGCCACACGCGCGTCTTTCCGCGCGACCATCGAGTGCATGCGAGCTCTCCTCGTGGCAATCGCGCTCGCGGCGCTCTGGATCGGCGGCGCCGCCCGCGCCGCTTTGGTCTCGATCCCGCCCGAGGCCGACGTCGGCCTGCCATTCTGGTGCGACTGGAGCTACGACTGGGAGGCGCGCTGCTACCGCGACGACGGGCCCCGCCTGCCGATCGGCGGCGTCGACGACAAGGTCTGGCGTGCGGCCGTGCGCTTCCCGCTCGCCTCGGTTCCGCCGGGCGCGGCCATCTCGAGCGCCGAGCTCTCGATCTTCCACGACGGCACCTGCGTTGCGCCGCGCCTGACGACCGTGGCCTGCGCAGTCGGCTACGTGATCGACGCCCACCGCATCCTCTCCCCGAGCTGGTCCCGCGAGCGGGAGCCTGACTTCGACGAGCGGGTCGCCTCGACGGCGGTGGTCCTCGCCGCTCGTACGCCGCAGTGGCTCACCTGGGACGTGACAACCCTCGTCCGTGCGTGGCACCGCGGC
The DNA here is from genome assembly GCA_963839745.1 of uncultured Actinomycetes bacterium. Classification (GTDB taxonomy): domain Bacteria; phylum Actinomycetota; class Thermoleophilia; order Gaiellales; family Gaiellaceae; genus JAIBJN01. The sequence goes on along the minus strand of CAWIWC010000015.1, from coordinate 90,172 downwards.
CAGGCGCCGAACAGCGGCGTGCTCCTGAAGCTGCAGGACGGCGACGAGGCGTACGGGTCGAGTGGGCCGTACGGGCCGTCGGCCGGCTATCCAGACGCCGCGCTCCGCCCGCGCCTCGTCGTCCACTACACGACCGGGTGAGCCGTGCAGATGCCGACGATCTCGCGGGCCCGCGCGTTCGCCTATGCCGCCGCGCTCCTCGTCCTCCTCACCATCGCCGGCCGCGTCGCGCTGGACCGCGGTGAGGCGCGTCCGGCGGCGAGCGTGGAATCCGTCGCGCTGGACGTCGAGGAGGAGCCGCCCCGCATGCTGGTCGTCCACGTCGCCGGCGCGGTCAACCGCCCCGGGCTCTACGAGCTCGCCGACGGCAGCCGGATCGACGATGCGATCGCGGAGGCGGGTGGAGCCAAGCCGAAGGCTGCGCTGGAGCTCGTCAACCTGGCCGCGCCGGTGGCCGACGGCCAGCAGGTGCTCGTCCCGGTGCGCGGCGAGCCGGGCGCGGCAGCCGGTGAGGGCAGTGCCCCCGGAGCGCCCGGTGGGAAGGTGAGCCTCAACTCGGCGACGGTCGAGCAGCTCGACGCGTTGCCCGGCATCGGGCCGGTCACGGCCCAGCAGATCATCGACTTCCGCACCGCCAACGGCGGGTTCGGCTCGATCGAGGAGCTGGACGCCGTCCCTGGGATCGGCCCGGCCCGGCTCGAGCAGCTTCGGCCGCTCGTCGGCCTGTGACCGGATCGTGGCGACCGACCTCCTTCGGCGGGTGCCGGCGGCGCACCTTCTGGCCGCCGCGCTCTGCGCGGGCCTCGCGCTTGCCCTCCTCGGCCGCGAGGCCCACGCAGGGCTCGCGCTCTCCGCCGGCGCGGCCGGCCTGCTCGCCGTGGTCATCGCGCCTGCGCGTGTCCCTCTCCTCGCCCTCGCTCTCGTGCTCGCAGGACTGTGGTGGGGAAGCGTGCGCCTCGACGCCCTCGACGCCAGCGTGCTCGAGACCGAGGTCGGCCGGGCCGCGCTCGCACGCGTCGAGGTGACCGGCCCCGCGCGGCGGAGCGAATTCGCCGTCCGCGTTCCCGTTCGCGTCCTGCGCTTCGGCAGAGACGAGCTCGACGAGCGCGCGCGCCTCGATCTCCCGCCGGAGCGCGCGCCGCCCCAGGGCTCGCTCCTTGAGGTCGTCGTCACGGTCGCCCGCCCTCGAGGTCCCGAGGCCGAGGGCGGCTTCGACGAGGCGGCGTACCTCCGGCGCCAGGGGATCCATGTCGTCCTGCGGGGAGGCAGCTTCCGTGTCGTGGGGCGCCGGGGTGGGCTCGGCGCAGTCGCGGACCGGCTGCGGCGAGGCGTTGCGCGCTCGCTCGAGGCGGTGCCGCCGGGCGAGCGCCGGGCGGTGCTCGCCGGCGTCGTCCTCGGCGAGGACGAAGGGCTCGATCAGGAATTGCGCGACCAGTTTCGGGCCTCCGGCCTCTACCACCTGCTTGCAGTCTCGGGCCAGAACGTCGCCTACGTCGTCGCCGGGATGATCCTCCTCGCCTGGACGCTCGGCTTCCCGCGCTGGATCGGGGAGGTCGGCGCCCTCGCCGCGGTCTTCGCCTACGTACTCGCGGTCGGCTGGCAGCCGTCCGTCGTCCGGGCCGGCGTCGCGGGCGGGCTCGCATCGCTCGCGTGGCTCGCGTCCCGGCCGCGCGACCGCTGGTATTTCCTGCTCGTAGGAGTGGCCGTCCTCCTCGCGTGGAGCCCGTACAGCCTGCTCGAGCCCGGCTTCCAGCTCTCGTTCGCCGCCGTCGCCGCCATCTTCGTGCTCGTCCCGCGGATCGAGGCGCGGCTGGAGGGCTACCCGCTGCCGGTCAAGCTCGCCGAGATCGTCGCGCTCTCCGCTGCATGCGGCGCTGCGACGGCTCCGATCCTCTGGCTCCATTTCGGGGCGATCCCCGTCTACTCGCTCGCCGCCAACGCGCTCGCGGCGCCGATCGTCGCGCCGCTCCTCGGCCTTGCCCTCGCAGCCGCCGCTCTTCACCCGATGCTGCCGGAGGCCGCGAGTGCCCTCGCCTGGATCGACAGCTGGCTGGCCGCGTATCTCGCGTTCTGCGCGCGGGCGGTCGGCGGCCTGCCGTACGCGCAAGTCGAGTCGGGGCGCGCACTGCTTGCCCTCCTCGGGGCGACGGCGCTCGTCGCCGTGCTCGTGGTTGCGCGCCGGCCGCGGCTCCGGCGTGCGGCAGCGGTCGCTGCGGCCATTCTCGCACTGGTCGCCGCCTGGAGGAGCGTTCCCGGCGAGCCCCCGCCGCTCCCGAACGGGCTCCGGATCACGGTGCTCGACGTCGGCCAGGGAGACGCGATCCTGCTCCAGGTTCCCGAGGGTGCGGTTCTCATCGACCAGGGCCCTCCCGAGGCTGACGTCGCCGGACAGCTCGAGAGCCTCGGCGTGGAGCGCCTGGTCGCGCTCGTCCTGACCCATCCTCAGCGCGATCACATCGGCGGCGCCGCAGACGTGCTCGACGCGGTCGAGGTCGGGACGGTGCTCGACCCGCGCATCCCGGCGGAAAGCGAGGATCATGACGCCGCCGTCGCGGCAGCGCGGGAGCAAGACGTGCCCGTTCTCGCCGTCCGCGCCGGCCAGCGGCTGCGCGTGGGCGCGCTCCGCCTCGAAGTGCTCTGGCCGGACGGCCCCGGTCTGCCGGGCGACGATCCGAACAACCACGCGGTCGTCCTCGTGGCGAGCTACGGACGCATCGACACGCTGCTCACCGCCGACGCGGAGGGGAACGTCACGGTCCCCATCCGGCCGCCGCCGGCGGAGATCCTCAAGGTCGCGCACCACGGTTCCGCGGACACGGCGCTGCCGGCCTTGCTCGACCTCGTCGACCCGCAGATCGCGGTCGTCTCAGTCGGCGCGAACAACGACTACGGCCACCCGACCCCGTCCACGATGGCCACCCTGACGGGGCTCTCCGGGCTCGACGTCTACCGCACCGATCTCGACGGCCGCATCACGATCGAGACGGACGGGCGCCGGATCTCGGTCTCCCGGGAGCACTGACTATGCTTGGCCGCGGTGGCCGAGGGCGAGCTGCGTCCCATCTATCTCATCACCGGCGGAGACCGTCCGAAGATCCGCCGTGCTCTCGAGCGCCTCCGCGCGCGATTCGGGCCCGAGTCGTTCGAGACGCTCGCGGCCGACGCCGCGGGCGGGGAGGAGGCGGTCGCCGCGTGCAACTCGCTCGGCCTCTTCGCCGGAGAGGGCGGGCGCCTCGTGCTCGTCGAGGGCGTCGAGAGCTGGAAGAAGGACGACGAGGAGGCCGTCGCCGCCTATGTCAAGGATCCCGTCGCGGGAGCGGTGCTGGTCCTGGTCGCCGAAGGCGACCTCAAGGGCTCGACCCTCCCCGCGCTCTGCAAGAAGGCGGGCGAGGTGCTGACGTACGAGGTGCCGAAGCCGCGCGATCTTCCCTCGTGGGTCCGCGCCCAGTTCGAGCGACTCGGCGTCAACGCCGACCCCGACGCCGCCCGGGCGCTCGTGGACATCGTGGGCGACGACGCGACGGCGCTCACCACCGAGGCCGAGAAGCTCGCGGCCTGGGCCGGGGGCGAGACGATCGGCCGCCGCGAGGTGGAGCTGCTCGCGGCGCCGTCGAACGACGCCTCCGCCTGGGCGATCATGGACGCCTGGGGCGCCCGCAACATGGCCGGCACGCTCGCCGCCTGCCAGGCCGACCTCGAGCACGGCGAGGAGCCGTTCGTCATCGCCATGCGCCTGGCCTCCCAGGTCGCGCTTGTCCGCCAGGTGCAGGCGCTCGCCGAGGAGGGGCTCGGCGCGAAGGACATCGCCAAACGGCTCCGCAAGCACGAGTTCCGCGTCCGCAAGGCGCTCGGCCATGCGGACAACTACTCGCGCGACGAGCTCGACGACGCGGTCGTCACGCTGGCCGCGCTGGATGCGGCTCTCAAGGGGTCGAGCAGGCTGACAGGCGAGCTCGAGCTGGAGCGCGCGCTGGTCGAGCTGGTGGCCCGGCCCGAGAGCGTCGGCGCGAGGGGCTAGCTGCCCGCGACGAGGCGGGCGGCCTGCGACTTCTTCCTGGCCGCGCGGTTCGGATGCATCGCGTGCGCGGCGGAGGCCTTGTCGAGGCAGCGGACGAGCTCACGGTGCGCCTGCGCGGCGCCGTCCTTGTCGTCGTCGGCGATGGCCGTCTCGAGCCGCTTGTAGAGCGTCTTCGCGCTCGAGCGGTAGCGCAGGTTCTCCATCCGCTGACGGGCGGCGATCGAGACGCGGCGCTTCTGTTGCTTGATGTTCGGCATACGGAGAAAAGGCCCCGGCGGGCCGCGCAGATCGTAGCAGGAGCCGCCCTTCCGGCCGCTCGCCTATCCTCGATCCGGTGACGATCGAGGCGGACGCCGACGAGGCCAAGTCCACCGGGCGGCCCCGCCGCCTCGCCTGGTCGACAGCGATCTTCTCGGCCGCAACCGGGATCTCCCGGATCCTCGGCCTCTTCCGTGAGATCGTCGCGCGGCGCTACTTCGGCGTCGAGGGCGAGATCAACGCCTTCACGGTCGCGTTCCAGGTGCCGAACCTCGTGCGGTCGCTCGCGGCGGACATGGCGCTCGGAGCCGCCTTCGTCCCTGTCTTCAGCGAGCTGCTGGAGAAGGAGCAGCGCGAGCGCGCCTGGCGGCTCGCCTCCAGCCTGATCTGGCTCGTCCTCATCGTACTCGGCGCCGCGACCGGCCTCTTCTTCCTCCTGGCGCCGTGGGTCATGAGCCTCTTCGGCGGCCCCTACGAGGAGCTGGCCACGACGCTCTCGCGGCTTCTCTTCCCGCTCGTGATCCTCATGGGCGTCTCCGGGATCATCACCGGGATCCTGAACTCGTACGAGGAGTTCACGGTCCCGGCGCTCATGCCGGTGTTCTGGAACCTCGCGATCATCGTCTCGCTCGTCGTCTTCGTCCCGCGCTTCGACAGCGTCGAGGCGCAGCTCTACGTCTACGCGGGAGGCATCCTCGCCGGCACGGTGATCCTGGCGGTCACGCCCGTCTGGTGGCTGCGGGGGAAGGACGGGCGCATCCGGGCCGTGCTCGACCTGCGCGACCCGGCGCTCAAGCGTGTCTTCGTCCTCATGCTCCCGATCACCCTCGGCGTCGGGCTCATCAACTTCAACCTCGTCATCAACACACTCTTTGCGTCCCGGTTCGTCGACCCGGAGCTCGCGCCGAGCGCCATCGACGCCGCGTTCCGCATCTACATGCTCCCGCAGGGGATCTTCTCCGTCGCCGTCGCCACCGTCCTCTTCCCACGGCTCTCCCGCCTCGCCGCCCGCAACGACATCGTCGGCTTCCGGGAGACGGTCTCCCTGGGTCTCCGCCAGATCGGCTTCCTCCTGCTTCCGGCGAGCGCCGTCGGGGCGGTGCTCGCGGTCCCGATCGTGAGGCTGCTGTACCAGCGCGGCGCGTTCGACGCCGATCAGACGCAGGTCGTCGCAGGTGCGTTTGCGGCCTTTGCGCTGGGGCTGACCTTCAACGGGACGATGCTCATGCTCAACCGGGCGTTCTTCAGCCTCCAGTCGGCCTGGGTCCCGACGGCCATCGCACTGGGGACCCTCGGGCTCAACGTCGCCCTGAACGCCGTGCTCTACCGCGTCGGCGTCTGGGGCATCCCGCTGGCGACCTCGATCGTCAACATCGCCGGCACAGCCGCGCTCCTCGTCGTCTTCCGGAGGCGCCTCGGGCGGATCCACGGCCGTGCGCTGGCAACCTCCTACGCCCGTATCAGCGTCGCCGCGGCCGGCGCAGCGGGAGTGGCCTTTGGAGTCTGGTACGGGCTCGACGAGGTCTTCGGCCGCTCGCTCGGCGCGCAGATCCTCTCGGTGGGCGTCGGCGTCCTCGCCGGAGCGGCCGCCTACCTCGGGCTTGCGGCGCTTCTCCGCGTCCGCGAGCTGCAGACGCTGCTCTCGCTGCGCAGGCGATCAGCTACAACGAGCGAGGAATGAGCTCGCTCGACCGCATCCGCAACTTCTCCATCGTGGCGCACATCGACCACGGCAAGTCGACCCTGGCCGACCGCGTGCTCGAGGTGACCCAGACCCTCTCCGGGCGCGAGATGCGCGAGCAGGTGCTCGACTCGATGGAGCTCGAGCGCGAGCGCGGCATCACGATCAAGGCGCAGGCCGTCCGGGTGCTGTGGCGCGGGCACCAGCTCAACCTGATCGACACGCCGGGTCACGTCGACTTCACGTACGAGGTCTCACGTGCACTCCAGGCGTGCGAGGGGGCGATCCTCGTCGTGGACGCCGCTCAGGGCATCGAGGCGCAGACACTCGCCAACGCCTACCTCGCGATCGAGAACAACCTCGAGATCGTCCCCGTCGTGAACAAGATCGACCTGCCCCAGGCCGACCCCGCTGCTGCTGCGGCCGAGGTCGCCGAGCTTGTGGGGGAGGATCCCGAGCGCGTCCTGCGGATCTCCGCCAAGACCGGGGAGGGGGTGGAGGCGGTGCTCGACGCCGTCGTCGACCGCATCCCGGCGCCGGTCGGCGATCCGGACGCTCCGCCGCGCGCGCTCGTCTTCGACTCCTCGTACGACCAGTACCGCGGCGTCGTCGCCTTCGTGCGGATGGTCGACGGTTCCTTCTCGACGCGCCAGCGCCTGCGCGCGATGGCGGAAGGCACGCGCTTCGAGGCGGAGGAGCTCGGCTTCTTCTCTCCGGACAGGAGCCCCACCCCGACCCTCGAGGCCGGCGAGGTCGGGTACGTCGTCACCGGCCTGAAGGAGGTCAGTCGGCTGCGCGTGGGCGACACGCTGACGGCGCAGGACCAGCCCGCCGCCGAACCGCTCCCCGGCTACAAGGACGTGAAGCCGACCGTCTTCGCCGGGCTCTTCCCCACCGAGTCGGACGACTACCCGGACCTCCGCGACGCGCTGGAGAAGCTGAAGCTCAACGACGCCTCGCTCTTCTACGAGCCGGAGACGTCGCAGGCGCTCGGCTTCGGGTTTCGCTGCGGGTTCCTCGGCCTGCTGCACATGGAGATCGTGCGCGAGCGCCTCGAGCGCGAGTTTGACCTCGACCTGCTCGTGACGGCTCCGAACGTCGCCTACCGCGTCCTCACGAAGACGGGCGAGGAGCTCGAGGTGCACAACCCGGCCGAGATGCCGCGCGAGGTCGAGCTGGTCGAGGAGCCCTACATCCGGGCGACCACGATCGTGCCCAAGGGCTTCGTCGGCGCCGTCATGGAGCTCAACAACGACCGGCGGGGTCGCTTCGACCACATGGAGTACCTGAGCGAGGAGCGCGTGCTCCTTACGTACGACCTCCCGCTCGCGGAGATCGTCTACGACTACTACGACCAGCTGAAGAGCCGAACCAGGGGTTACGCGAGCTTCGACTACGACATCGTCGGGTTCGAGCCCGGCGAGCTGGTGCGCCTCGACGTCCTGCTCGCGGGCGATCTCGTCGACGCGCTCAGCCTCATCGTCCACAAGGACTCCGCGTACCCGCGCGGGCGCGCACTCGTCGACCGTCTCCGCCAGGAGATCCCGCGGCAGATGTTCGACGTGCCCGTGCAGGCCGCGATCGGTGCGCGGATCGTCGCCCGCGAGACGATCAAGGCCAAGCGCAAGGACGTGCTCGCCAAGTGCTACGGAGGCGACATCACGCGCAAGCGCAAGCTGCTCGAACGCCAGAAGAAGGGCAAGAAGCGCATGAAGCAGGTCGGCGCAGTCGAGGTACCACAGGAGGCGTTCCTCGCGGTGCTCAACCTGGACGGTGAGCGCAAGTGACTGGCGCCCGGCATCTCTACGTGCACGTGCCGTTCTGTGCCCATCGCTGCGGCTACTGCGACTTCGTCACGCTCGTCGGGCGCCGCGACGGCCACGAGGCTTACGTCGACGCGCTGCTCGCCGAGCTCGAGCTCCGGCGCAGCCTGCTTGCGGACACGGTCGAGACCGTCTTCCTCGGCGGCGGAACGCCGACCTACACCGAGCCGCAGGCGCTCGCGCGCCTTCTGGAGGCGCTGCCGCCCGCTGAGGAGCTGACTGTCGAGGCGAACCCCGAGACGGTGACGCCCGAGCTCGCCGCGCTCCTGCGCGGCCGCGGCGTGACCCGCGTGTCGCTCGGCGCCCAGAGCTTCCAGTCACGGCTCCTGGAGGTGCTCGAGCGGCAGGCCGGCCCGGAGGCCGTCCGCCGTGCGTTCTACCATCTGCGTGATGCCGGATTTGACAACATCTCGCTCGATCTCCTGTACGGGATTCCCGGCCAGAGCCCCTCCGACCTCGAGCGAGATCTCGCAGAGGCGATCGCCCTCGGCCCGGAGCACCTGTCGTGCTACGAGCTCGAGGCCAAGCCCGGCACGCGCTTCACCTTCGCGCACGGCGACGAGCTCGGGCGCCAGGCGGAGGCGATGGAGGGCTACTTCGAGCTCGTCGTCGACGAGCTGACGGGGGCGGGCTACCGCTGGTACGAGACGGCCAACTTCTGCCGGCCGGGACGGCAGGCGCGCCACAACCTCGGCTACTGGTTCGGGCGCGACTACCTCGGCCTGGGCATCGGGGCAGTCTCGACGATCGGGGGCCTCCGCTGGCGCAACCGGCCTGCGCTCCCCGCCTACGTGGCGACGCTCGCGCGTGGAGAGCTGCCGCCACGGGACGAGGAGCCGCTCGAGCCGGAGACCGTGAGCCGGGAGCGGCTGATGCTCGGTCTCAGGCTCGACGAGCCGGTGCCGCTCGCGGAGGTGGCGGGTGCGCTCGACACGGCGGCACTCGACCGCATGGAGCGCCTCGGCCTGGCCGAGCGGCAAGGCAACGGGCTCGTGCTCACCACTCGAGGGCGCTTCCTCGGGGGCGGCGTCACCGTCGAGCTCATGGCCGAAAGCCCTGCAAACGTACAATTTGAATAGATGGTCGACGCACAGGAACTTCGCCTGACAAAGCGGCAGGAGCTGATCCTCGCCAGCGTTGTCGAGACCTACGTCGCCACCGGCGCGCCGGTGGGATCGAAGGCGCTCGTCGAGCGCGCGGAGCTCGACGTCTCGTCCTCGACGGTGCGCAACGACCTGGCGGTCCTCGAGGAGCAGGGCCTCCTCATGCACCCGCATACGTCCGCCGGGCGGGTGCCGACCGAGGTCGGCTACCGCTTCTTCGTCGACCGGCTGCTCGCCCGGCCGGGGCCGCGCGCGAGCCTGCTGGAGCTCGACCTGTCCGTCGTCGAGAGCGAGGTCGACCTGGCGCTCCGAGCCACGACGGAGGCGCTCGCGGACCTCACGCACCTCCTTGCCCTCGTCTCCGCGCCGGCGCTCGAGACAACGATCGTCCGCCACGTCGAGGTGCTGCTCCTCCAGCCGCACGTCGGCATGGTCGTCGTCATCACGTCGACGGGCGGCGTCACGAAGCGCGTCCTCACGTTCGACGAGCCGGTCGATCCGGGTCTCGCCGAATGGGCCGGCCAGTACCTCAACGAGACCGTCGCGGGGCTGCAGCTGGGCGCGCGGCTGCTGCGGGTCCGCTTCGAGGATCCGGCGCTCTCGCAGCGCGAGCGCGCGTTCCTCGAGCGGATGCGCCCGGCCTTCACGGACGTGATGGAGACAGACGAGCAGACGCTGTACGTGGGCGGCACGGCCGGCGTGCTGGACGAGTTCAGGGCGGACGAGCTGAGGACCTACCGCCGGCTGCTCGAGATGCTCGAGCACCGGGCGACGGCGCTCGACCTGCTCAGGGCGAGCCTCGTCTCCAAGCGTCCGTTCGTGCGCGTCGGCCCCGACCTCGAGGACCCGGATCTCGCCGGGGTGGCGCTCGTCGGAGCGCCCTACGGGCTCCAGAATCGCAACCTCGGCACGGTCAGCCTTCTCGGCCCCATGCGCATGGACTACGTGACCGCGATCGGCGCAGTCCGCTCCGCGGCGCACGAGCTCTCCCGCTTCGTCGAGGACCTCTACGAGAGCTGATCGCCCGACGGGTGCCGGCTCCGGGCGGGAGTACCCTACGAACGTGGCCACCACGCGGCGCGACTACTACGAAATCCTCGGTTTGTCCCGCGATGCGGACGACCGTGCGATCAAGTCCTCGTTCCGGCGCCTGGCGCGGGAGCTCCACCCCGACGTCTCCGACCATCCCGAGGCCCACGAGCGGTTCCGCGAGGCGGCGGAGGCCTACGAGGTGCTCTCGAAGCCGGAGACGCGCGAGCTCTACGACCGCTACGGCCACGACGGGCTGCGCACCGGGGGCTTCCGACCGACCGACTTCGACCTCGGCAACTTCGCCGACATCTTCTCCGCGTTCTTCGGCGACGACCTCTTCGGCGGGATGGGCGGGCGTTCCGGCCGTTCGGCGCGCGGTGCCGATCTCCTCGCCGAGGTCGAGATCGACCTCGTGGAAGCCGCCGAAGGAGTGGCGCGCCAGGTCCCGTTCCCGGTCGTCGTCGCGTGCGCGACCTGCGGGGGGAACGGCGCGGCGCCGGGTACGTCACCCGTGACGTGCTCGGCCTGCGATGGGCTCGGGCGCATCCAGTCGGTGTCGAACTCGCTCTTCGGCCAGGTCCTTCGCACGCAGGGCTGCGCCCGGTGCGGCGGCACGGGACAGACGGTCGAGAGCCCGTGCCACGACTGCTCCGGCACCGGCCGTCAGACGACGCAGCGCGAGCTCGACGTGGAGATCCCGCGCGGGATCCACGACGGGCAGCGGATCCGGATCAGCGGCGAGGGGCACGCCGGCGCGCTCGGCGGCAGGGCAGGCGACGTCTACGTGCTCGTACACGTGAGGCCCGACCCGCGCTTCGTCCGCGAGGGAAACGACATCATCTCGTCGGTCGACCTGACGATGACCCAGGCGGCCCTCGGCGCGAGGGTGCAGGTTGCGACCCTCGAGGGCGACGCCGAGCTCGAGTTCGAGCCCGGAACACAGCCGGGTGAGATCCGCGTCCTGCGCGGCAAGGGCATGCCGGTTCTCCAGGGCCGCGGGTTCGGCGACCACCGGGTGCTGGTCAACGTCGCCGTGCCCGGCCATCTCTCGGACGAACAGCGCCAGCTTCTCGAGGAGTTCGCCCGGAGCGAGCACGACCGCAACTACGGCTCGGACGGCGGCCTCTTCGGCAAGATCCGGTCCGCGTTCCGCTGAGCTCCCTCCGCCGCGTGACGGTCTCCGTGCCGCTCGCGCGGTCGGAGGAGGCGCGTGCGACGATGATCGAGCTCTTCCCCGAAGGGTTCGAGGAGCGCGAGGACGGTGCCGATCTCGCGCTCACCGCCTACACGGAGCGCGCGGACGCGGTCGCGCGGCTCGAGGCGCTCGGGCGCGTGAGCGAGAGCCCGGTCGCGCTGGGCTGGGAGGAAGCGTGGAAGGGCTTCCACCAGCCCGTGACGATCGGCCCGATCTGGATCGGCCCTCCCTGGGAGGCCGCGGCGACGGGCTCGATCCCTATCGTCATCGATCCGGGGCAGGCCTTCGGGACCGGAGCGCATGCGACCACGCGGCTCTGTCTCGAGCTGCTGCTGGACCTGGAGCCCGCGGGCCTCGTCGATCTCGGCTGCGGGTCCGGCGTGCTCGCCGTCGCGGCCGCGAAGCTCGGCTTTGCGCCGGTGCTCGCTCTCGACGACGACGAGCTCGCCGTGGAAGCCACGCGGGCAAACGCGGCGAACAACGGCGTGGCCGTCGAGGCACGCAGGGCCGACGTCCTCGCGGACGCTCTGCCTCGGGTCGAGATCGCAGTCGCAAACATCGCCCGCTCGCCGGTCGAGCGGGCGGCCGAACGCTTCCGTGGTCGGATCGTGATCGCCTCCGGCTACCTGGAAGCCGAGCGGCCCGAGCCCCGAGGGTGGCGCTCGGCCACACGCCGTGTCTCCGGCGACTGGGCGGCAGACCTCCTCGTGCGGACTGCCGACTAGACTTCGATGAGCATGCCGAGCGGCCGAGCGTGGGGCTGGTTCGGCGCCTGGGCGGTCGCAGGCGGCCTGATGGCGTTCTCCTTCCTGGCCGGGTTCTCGGTCGGCTCCTTTCACGCTGCCGTTCGCGGCACTCGCCTTCTGGGCGGTCGCAGCCAAGTCGCCCGACCGGTCGCCAGCCTTCGGGCTGGTCTCCGGCATCGGGCTCCTCTGCCTGGCCATCTGGGCGCTCCACCGTAGCGACCGCCCGTGCCCCGAGAACGGGATGCTCTCCGGCACGCCGGGCCAGGTGTCCGTCGAGTGCGGCGGCGTCGATCCGGCGCCTTGGCTCGTCGCAGCGGTGGTTCTCATCGCCCTCGGTGCGCTCGCCTTCGTCGCGGTCCGGCTGCGGGATCGCCGATCCGCGCTCGGCTAGCATCGCCCCGCATGGCCTCGTTCACCGTCGACTTCCTCGGCTGCAAGGTCTCGCAGACCGACGCTCAGGAGATTCGCGAGCGCCTCGTCGCGGACGGCCACCTGGAAGAAGGTGCGGGTGACGCGGAGATCGCGGTCGTCAATACGTGCTGCGTGACGAACGAGGCGGTTCGCAAGTCGCGCCAGGCGGCGCGCCGGGCAGCACGCACCGCGAAGCGCGTCTACGTGACCGGCTGCGGGGCCAACCTCGCCGGCGACGGCTTCGCCTCCTTGCCGGCGAACGTCACGGTCGTCCGGCTCCCGGGCGAGAGGACGCCTGCGTTCGTCGCCGGCGACGTCGGTGCGATCGGGTGCGTCGACGCGAACGTGGGGCTCGACCGGACGAGGGCGTTCGTCAAGGTCCAGGACGGCTGCAGCTTCTCGTGTGCGTTCTGCGTCATCCCGCAGGTGCGCGGAGCCTCCCGGAGCCGACCGGCGGAAGCCGTCCTGCGCGAGATCCGTAGGCGTGTGGAGCAGGGCCACCGAGAGGTCGTGCTCACGGGCATCAACCTGGGGTGCTATCGCGATCGAGCGGCCGGTTTCGACCTGCCCGGGCTCGTCCGGGCGGCAGGTGCGATCGACGGGCTCGAGCGCCTCCGCCTGTCGTCGATCGAGGTCAACCACGTCAGCGGTGCCCTGCTCGACGCGATGCGCGAGACACCCTCGGTCTCGCCGCACCTGCACGTTCCGCTGCAGTCCGGCGACGACGGAGTCCTCCAGGCCATGCGCCGCCGCTACTCGGCGGCGACCTACCTCCGCCGCGTTTCCCTCGCCGGGGAGTTCAACCTGACGACCGACGTGATCGTCGGGTTCCCGGCCGAGGACGAGGCCGCGTTCGAGAGCACGTTGCGCGTCGTCGAGCAGGCCGGGATCACCAAGGTGCACGTCTTCCCGTACTCACCGAGGCCGGGGACCCGAACCGCCGCCGACGACCCGGTTCCGCCGGCGGTCAAGAAGGAGCGGAGCGCTCGCCTCCGCGCGCTCTCGGCCGAGGCTTCGCACCGCCGCTGGCGGTCCAAGGTCGGCGGCGAGGACGTCGTGCTCGTCGATCGTCCGGGCCGAGGGTACGGCGACGACTACACTCCCTGGCTTGTGCAGGCTCAGGTCGGGGCGCTCGTTCGGGCGAGGGCGGTCGGCGTGAGCGAGGAAGGAGTCGTCGGTGCCCGAGTCTGACTGCCTCTTCTGCGGCCTCTACGCCCAGGGCGACCACGTCCGAAAGGACGAGGGCTTCGCCGCCGTGCGCGACATCAACCCGAAGGCGCCGACGCACCTGCTCGTCATCCCCGAGCGTCACGTCGAGACCTTTCGCGACGTCGGCGAGTTTCCGGCCGAGGAGTCGAAGCGGATGCTCGAGTTCGTCGCCGACACCGCCCACGAAGCCGGGCTCGAGGACTATCGCGTCGTCGTCAACGTCGGCCCGGGTGGCGGCCAGACGATCTTCCACCTGCACTGGCACATCCTCGGCGGAAGCCCGGCGCTGGCGGGGTTCGAATGAGCCTGATCGCCGAGATCGAGGCCGAGATCAAGGACGCCATCCGCGGGCGTGAGCAGTTGCGCGCCGACACGCTTCGCCTGACGCTCGCGTCGCTCCGGTCCGCGGAGAAGGAGCTGGGCCGGCCGCTCAAGGAGGACGAGGAGCTGCAGGTGCTGCAGCGCGAGCGGAAGCGGCGCGCAGAGGCGGCCGAGGCGTTCCGCTCGGCCGGTCGCGAGGAGCAGGCGGCGACCGAGGAGGAGGAGCTCGAGATCATCGAGGAGTTCATGCCGGAGGCGCTCGGCGAGGACGAGCTCGAACAGATCGTCGACGACGCAATCGCCGAGACGGGCGCGACCTCGCTGCGCGACCTCGGCCGCGTCATGGCCGACGTGATGCCTCAGGTTGCCGGCCGCGCGGACGGCTCCGCCGTGAGCCAGCTCGTCCGCGAGAAGCTCGCCTGATCCGCCCCGGTTCCGCGCAGCTTTCGTCACGTTCCGCGCGCCCCGCGTGCGCTTTTCCCCGTTAGCGTGAAATCGAGGGGTTCCCCCGGCGGCTTGGCGGCCCGGTGGTCGCGGGTGGCCCGAAAGCCCCTGCGTGGACGCCGTTCTGGCGCCGACTAGACTTCGAATCGTTGCAGCAGGTCCTCTCGGTCTCCAACGAAGTCGCCGCGGAGCTCGCAACCGTCGACGACGGGATCCTGCGCGCGCTCCGCGACCGGATGGAGGTCGCCGTCCGCCTGCGCGGCAATCAGCTCACGCTCGAGGGCGACGAGCCGCACGTGGACGAGGCGCGGCTCGTCATCGACGAGCTCGTCGAGCTGGTCGAGAGCGGCCACGCGATCGGGCCGAGCACGGTGGATGCCGTGCTTGCGGCGCTGGACGCAGCCAAGGACCCCCGCGAGATCTTCGAGGACGTGGTCTGGCGCCACCGCGGCAAGAAGATCACGCCGAAGACCGTCAACCAGAAGGCCTACGTGGATGCGATCCGCTCGGGCACGATCACCTTCGGGATCGGGCCCGCGGGCACGGGGAAGACGTACCTCGCGATGGCGCTCGCGGTCGCCTCGCTCGCCGACCGCGACGTCAACCGCCTCATCCTCACGCGCCCGGCGGTCGAGGCCGGCGAACGGCTCGGGTTCCTCCCCGGCGACATGCTGGCCAAGGTCGACCCGTACCTGCGCCCGCTCTTCGACGCGCTCTACGACATGCTCGACGCCGACCGGCTCAACGCCTACATGGAGCGCGGCACGATCGAGGTCGCCCCGCTCGCGTTCATGCGCGGCCGCACGCTCAACGACTCCTTCATCATCCTCGACGAGGCGCAGAACACGACGCCCGAGCAGATGCAGATGTTCCTGACGCGGCTCGGCTTCGGGTCCAGGGTCGTCGTCACCGGCGACGTGACGCAGATCGACCTGCCGCAGGACCAGGCCTCGGGCCTGATCCACGTCCGGCAGATCCTCGGCGAGATCGACGGGATCGAGTTCGTCGAGTTCGGCAACCAGGATGTCGTCCGTCATGTGCTCGTGCAGCGGATCGTCGAGGCGTACAAGCGCCACGCCGAGGAGACGGGCACGCAGCGCCGACGGTGATCCGGATCGAGGTCGCCAACCGCAGCGGTGTCGCGCAGGACGAGGCCGCCGTCGTCGAGGTCTGCCGCCGGGTGCTCGACGAGGAGGGGGTTGAGGACGGCGACCTGGGCGTCGCGTTCGAGCCGCCCGAGCGGATGCGCGAGCTGAAGCGGGAGCATCTCGGGATCGACGAGCCGACCGACGTGCTCTCGTTCCCGATCGACGGACGCGAGCCGCTTCCCGACGGCCTGCCGCGGCAGCTCGGCGACGTCGTCGTCTGCCCGCAGGTCGTCGGCGAGGGCTGGCGCGGGCCGCTCGTGCACGGGCTCCTCCACCTGCTCGGCTACGAGCACGGAGCCGAGATGGAGCGCCGCGAGCGGGCGCACGCGCAATGAGCGCCCGGCGGACACCCGCGGTCCTCCAGAGCTTCAACTGGGCCTTCGAGGGCGTCATCCACGTGTTGCGGACGGAGCGCAACATGCGCATCCACTTCGCGCTCGCGACCGCCGTGCTCATCCTCGCGTTCTCCTACGGCGTCACGAAGCTCGAGCTGATGGCGCTGCTGATCGCAATCTCGTTCGTGCTCATCGCCGAGATGGTCAACACCGCCATCGAGGCGACGATCGACCTGGCCACGACCTCCTTCGACCCGCTCGCGAAGATGGCGAAGGACATCGCGGCCGGCGCCGTCCTCATCGCCTCCGTCAACGCGGTGGTGATCGGCTACCTCGTCTTCGCCGACCGGCTGACCGAGCCGAGCTCGAGGCTCGTGGAACGTGTCCGCGAGGCGCCGGCCAACCTCACGCTGATCGCGCTCATCCTCATCGTGCTGATCGTGATCGCGAGCAAGGCGCTGACCGGGAGCGGGACGCCGCTCCGGGGCGGTCTGCCGTCCGGCCACGCGGCGCTCGCGTTCGGCGGCTGGATGGCGATCACGTTCATCGTCGAGGAAGAGCGCGTCGTCGTCTCCTTCGTCGCGCTGATCATGGCGCTCCTCGTCGCCCAGACGCGGGTCGAGTCGGGGATCCACACGACCTCCGAGGTCGTGCTGGGCGCGGTCACGGGTACGCTCGTGAGCATGATCCTCTTCCAGGTGCTCGCATGACCGACGTCGAGCTCGCCGAGGTCGCCCGCGAGGCGGCCGACAACGCCTACGCGCCGTACTCCAAGTACCACGTCGGTGCGGCGGCCCTGCTGCGCGACGGCCGCGTCATCACGGGAGTCAACGTCGAGAACGCGTCCTATCCGCTCGGCATGTGCGCCGAGCGCTGCGCCCTGGCCCGGGCCGTCGCGGAGGGCGTCCGGCCCGGTGAGGTCGAGGCCGTCGCCGTCACGGCATCCCCCTGCGGCGGTTGCCGCCAGTGGCTGTACGAGTTCGGAGTCGACCGCGTGGCCTTCGTCCACGAAGGAGAGCTCCTCGTCCGCCGGCCGGACGAGTTGCTGCCCGACTCCTTCGAGCTTTGAGAAGCGGCTTCGTCGCCGTCGCCGGCCGCCCGAACGTCGGCAAGTCGACCCTCGTCAACGCGCTCGCCGGCGAGAAGGTCGCCATCGTCTCCGACAAGCCGCAGACGACGCGGCGCCGGATCTCGGCTGTCGTCAACGGCGAGGCGGAGGGCGAGCCGTTCCAGCTCGTCCTCGTCGACCTCCCGGGGTTCCAGCGCCCGCGCGACGCCCTGACCGAGCGGATGCAGCGCACCGTGAACGAGACGCTCGCCGACGTCGACGCGTTCCTCTTCGTCCTGTCCGCGAGCGAGCGGATCGGCGCCGGCGATCGCTTCATCGCCGAACGGATCTTCGCGGCCGGCCCGCCGGTTGTGATCGCGCTCAACAAGGTCGACCGGATCGCTCCGGCGCGCATCGCGGAGCAAATCACCGAAGCCGCGCCGCTGGGGGACTTCCACGCGCTGCACCCCGTCAGCGCGCTGAAGGCAGACGGGCTCGAGCCGCTCCTGCAGGATCTCGTCGCCCTTCTTCCGGAGGGCCCCGCCTACTTCGACGAGGGCACCCGCACCGACCTGCCGCTCGAGGCCCGAATCGCGGAGATCGTCCGTGAGAAAGCGCTCGCGCTGACCCGCGAGGAGGTGCCGCACGCCATCACGGTGGAGGTCGACGAGCTCGATCTGGAGAAGGGGCGCATCCGCGCGCTCGTGTGGGTTGAGACCGAGTCCCAGAAGGGAATCCTGATCGGGAAGGGCGGCAGTATGATCAAGACGATTGGCATCAGGGCGCGGCAGGAGATCGAGGCGCTCCTCGGGCGAAAGGTATTCCTCGATCTCGGGGTCAAGGTTCGGCCGAGCTGGCGGCGAGACGTCGGCGCGCTCGAGCGGCTCGGCATCTAACAACTTGGGGGGTCTACATGGCCGTCGTCAGGACACCGGAGGAGTTCGAGGCGCAGCTGGCTCGGTTCCTCTACGAACGCTCGGAGGAGGCGCGGGCCGTCCGCGTCGGCGAGAAGGAGACGAGCGAGCAAGCCGCGATCGTCGCGCGCTACGAAGACCTCTTCTCGCGCGAGCAGCACGACGCGCTGCGTGCGGCTGAGGAAGGCACGCGCGGGGAGGACCGTGAGCGGCTCTTCAGGCTGCGCGAGGCCTGCGCAGGCGGGATCGTCGTGCGCGAGCTCGCCGACGAGTCCGACAAGCTCGAAAACGCGATCCTCGCCGCGCGGGTGGACTTCCGCGGCGAATCGCTCCCGCTGCGCTCCGCGCAGGCACAGCTCGCCGTCCTCGACGGCTACGCCGCGCGCCGCGAGCTGGGCGAGCTCGCCGGGGACGCGTCCGCCGGCTTCAACTGCGAGCGGTACACCCTCATGCAGCAGGCGGAGGCACTCGACGCCGAGCTGTCGGGCGACCCGGACCCGATCCACAGGAGCGCCGACCGCAAGGCGATCGACCTGCGGGCGCTCGCCAACGCGCTCGCCGATGCGTCCGCCCGGCAGGTGGAGAGCTGGGAGCCGCTGCGCGACCGGTGGCTCGACCTGGTTCTCGGCTCGGAGCGCGAGGCCGAGCCCGACTCCTACCACGTGGCGTATCTGCGGCGGATGTCGCCCTTCACGGAGCTGTACGCGCGGGACCGCTCGGTGCCGGTCTGCCTGGACACGCTCTCCAGCCTCGGGCTCGACCTGGCGACGAACGAGCGCATCCGCCTCGACCTCGACGACCGGCCGCAGAAGAACCCACGCGCCTGCGTGATCGCATCCGACCCGCCGTCGGTCGTGCACCTGATCACCCGCGCCCAGGGCGGCCTCCACGACTACCAGGCGCTGCTCCACGAAGCCGGCCACGCGCTGCACTACGCAGGCATCGACCCCGACCTCCCGTACACGTTCCGCCGCCTGTCGCGCGACCATGCGCTGACGGAGATCTACTCGTTCCTCCTCGAGTCGATCACGCGCGAGCCGGGCTGGCACACGATCCACTTCGGCCTCTCGGAGGAAGACGACGCCGAGCGGGCCGAGGCGGCGCGCTTCCTCGAGGTGCTCCTCTATCGCCGGTACGCGGCGAAGCTCGAATACGAGCTCGCGTTCTGGGGCGACTTCGAGAACGCGAACGACCATGCGCAGACGTACGCCGACAAGCTGCGGGGCGCGGTCGGCTTCCGCTACCGGGCGGACGGCTACCTCGCGGACATGGACGGAGACTTCTACTCGGCCGACTACCTGCGCGCGTGGATCCGCACGGCGCAGCTGCGCGCGCACCTGCGGGAGCGAATCGGCGAGGACTGGTGGCGCCGGCCGGAGACCGGCGACCTCCTGCGCGACCTCTGGTCGGAGGGCACGCGTCCGACGAGCGAGGAGATCGCCGACCGCATCGGCTTCGACCCGCTCGACACGACGCCGCTGGTCGAGGAGCTGGTCGCCGTCTAACGGGTCTCGTAGGCCAGGCGGCCCGCGAGGGCGAGGAGGACCGCGCCGGTGAGCTGCTCGATCCGCCGGGCGAGCCGGCTGCGCGCGAGCGAGCGCGAGGCCCGGGCCACGGCGGCGCCGAGCGAGACGTAGCAGACGAAATCGGCTACGACGAGGATCGCAGCCATGGCGAGCGCGTAGGGAAGCACCGGCGCACCGTCCGGGATGAACTGCGGGAACAGGGCGAGGAAGAACACCGCGAGCTTCGGATTGGCGAGGGCAGTGAGCAGCCCGCTCGCGAAGTCGCGCCTGGCCGGATCGCCCGCGGCGGTGGCGTCACCGCTCCCACGGAGCGCCTGGACGCCGAACCAGACGAGGACGACGACCCCCGCAATCTTCAAGCCGACGAAAGCCATCTCGGACGCGGCGATGAGCGCCGAGACCCCGAGCGCCGAGAGGACGGCCCAGGCGCCGACGCCGATCGAGCTGCCGACCGTGGTCCGCGCTGCCGCTCCCGTGCCTCCGACCGCCGCGTTCCGGACGACGAGCGCCATTCCGGGGCCCGGCGTCAGGCTGAGGAGGACGGCCACGGGGACGAAGGTCCAGAGCACAGCCGCATCCTACGATCGGCCGTGCGGGCGCCTTAGCGGCGGTGGCCGAAGTACGCGACCGAGGCGACCGCGAACCCGGCGAGAGATGCAGCGAGGCCGACGAGGGCCGTCTTCGTGCTCATCGTGCGCTTCATGCTCCGTTTATCGGCACGGATCGCGTCGGAGGTGAGCGACCGGGGCGAGGATCGGCGCGGGCTACACTTGTCGCAATGGCGCAGGCACCCGCCTTGCCGAGCGGGTTCGAGCTCCCGCTCGAACCGCGACTTCCGCGCATCGGCTCCATCGACCAGGTGGCGGTCGAGGAGCGCGCGGCCACGCTCGCGAAGCGCTCGATCAAGCGCGACTCGAAGGTCTTCGCGCTCGACCTCGCCGTGCGCATGATGGATCTGACGACGCTCGAGGGCGCGGACACGCCCGGGAAGATCGCCGCGCTGTGCTCCAAGGCCATGCGGCCCGACCCTGCCGACCTGACCGTTCCTCCGGTCGCCGCCGTCTGCATCTACCCGAGCCTCGTCCCGCACGCGCTCGAGCGGCTCGAGGGAAGCGGCGTCAAGGTCGCTTCCGTGGCGACCGCGTTCCCCTCGGGGCAGGTGCCGACCGAGCTCAAGGTGGAGGAGGCTGCGCGCGTGGCCGAGTCCGGCGCGGACGAGATCGACATGGTCATCGACCGCGGCGCGTTTCTCTCCGGCCACTACGCGAAGGTCTACGACGAGGTCAGGCGCGTGAAGGAGGTCAGCGGGCGGGCGCACCTCAAGGTGATCCTCGAGACCGGCGAGCTCGGCACCTACGACAACGTGCGTCGAGCGAGCCTGCTGGCGATCGCCGGCGGCGCCGACTTCATCAAGACCTCGACGGGGAAGATCCAGCCCGCCGCGACGCTTCCGGTGACGCTCGTGATGCTCGAGGCGATCCGCGACGTCTACGAGGAGACCGGCAAGAAGATCGGGATGAAGCCCGCGGGCGGCATCCGCAACTCGAAGCAGGCGGTCCAGTACCTCGTGATGCTGAACGAGACGCTCGGGCCCGAGTGGCTCACGCCCGACCTCTTCCGCTTCGGCGCCTCGTCGCTCCTGAACGACGTGCTCATGCAGATCCGCAAGGAGAAGACGGGCCGCTACCAGAGCCCGGACTACTTCACCGTCGACTGATGGCCGAGGTCGAGAAAAAACAGGACCGCTCGCCGGTTCCATCCGCGTTCGAGTACGCCGAGGCCCCCGAGTCGCGGGAGATCGTCCGCCTCGAGGACCGCTACGGGCTCTTCGTCGGCGGCGAGTGGGTCGAGCCGCGGTCGGGCGAGTACGCGCCGAGCGCGGCGCCGCGGGACGAGGAGGTGCTGGCCGAGGTGGCCTACGCCGGCCCCGAGGACGTCGATCTCGCCGTCGGGGCCGCCCGTGACGCGTTCGAGAACGGCTGGTCGACGCTGGCACCGGGCGAGCGCGCGAAGTACCTCTTCCGCATCGCGCGCATCCTGCAGGAACGCTCGCGCGAGTTCGCGGTGCTCGAGTCGCTCGACGGCGGGAAGCCGATCCGCGAGTCCCGTGACGTCGACCTGCCGCTCGCGGCGGCGCACTTCTTCTACTACGCCGGCTGGGCCGACAAGCTCGAGTACGCGTTCCCGAACCGCAAGCCGCGGCCGGTCGGGGTCGCCGGCCAGGTGATCCCGTGGAACTTCCCGCTGCTCATGCTCTCGTGGAAGATCGCGCCCGCGCTGGCGGCGGGGAACACGGTCGTCCTCAAGCCGGCCGAGACCACGCCGCTCACCGCGCTCCTCTTCTGCGACGTCCTGCGCCAGGCCGAGCTGCCTCCCGGCGTCGTCAACATCGTCACGGGCGACGGGCGCGCCGGCGCCGAGCTGGTCAAGCACCCCGACGTCGACAAGATCGCCTTCACGGGCTCGACGGAGGTCGGCAAGGAGATCATGCGCTCGACCGCCGGGACCGGGAAGAGGCTCACGCTCGAGCTCGGCGGCAAGGCGGCGAACATCATCTTCGACGACGCCCCGCTCGACCAGGCGGTCGAGGGGATCATCAACGGCATCTACTTCAACCAGGGCCACGTCTGCTGCGCCGGGTCGCGGCTGTTCGTGCAGGAGTCGGTCTTCGAGGAGGTCGTCGCGAAGCTGAAGCGGCGCATGGCGACGCTGCGCGTCGGCGACCCGCTCGACAAGAACACGGACGTGGGGGCGATCAACTCGCAGGCCCAGCTCGAGCGGATCAAGGAGCTCGTCGCGGCCGGCGAGGAAGAGGGCGCCGAGATCTACCAGCCGCCCTGCCGCCTGCCGGAGAAGGGCTGGTGGTTCCCGCCCACCGTGTTCACCAACGTGGCGCAGAGCTACCGCATCGCGCAGGAGGAGATCTTCGGCCCGGTGCTCTCGGTGCTCACGTTCCGCACGCCCGACGAGGCCGTCGAGAAGGCGAACAACACGCCGTACGGCCTCTCCGCGGGCGTCTGGACGGAGAAGGGATCGCGCATCCTCTCCATGGCGCAGCGACTGCGCGCCGGCGTGATCTGGGCGAACACCTACAACCGCTTCGACCCGACCTCGCCGTTCGGCGGCTACAAGGAGTCGGGCTTCGGCCGCGAGGGCGGCCTCCACGGTCTCGCGCCCTACCTGGAGTTCGAAGAGTGAGCCGGCTGCCCGTCAAGAAGACCTACAAGCTCTACATGGGCGGCGCCTTCCCGCGCTCGGAGTCGGGCCGCACCTACGAGGTCGAGGGAGCCAACGTCGCGCTCGGCTCGCGCAAGGACGTCCGCGACGCCGTGAGAGCGGCGCGCGGGGCCTTCTCCAAGTGGGCGGGCATGACCGCGTACAACCGCGGCCAGGTTCTCTACAGGGTCGCGGAGATGATGGAGGGCCGGCGCGCCGAGTTCGCGGAGCTGACCGGGAGCGACGAGGAGGTCGACGCCGCCGTCGATCGCTGGGTCTGGTACGCGGGCTGGGCCGACAAGCTCGCCCAGGTGCTCGGGACCTCGAACCCCGTGGCCGGGCCGTACTTCAACTTCACCATCCCCGAGCCGACGGGCGTCGTCGGCATCGTCGCGCCCGAGGAGCCGCCGCTCGCGGGCCTGGTCTCGCGGCTGGCGCCCGCGATCGTCGGCGGGAACGTCTCCGTGGTGATCGCTTCCGAGCGCCGCCCGCTCGCGGCGGTGACGCTGGCCGAGGTCCTGGCGACCTCGGACGTACCCGGCGGGGTCGTCAACGTCGTCACGGGCCGCAAGCGCGAGCTTGCGCCCGTGCTCGCGTCGCACATGGACGTCAACGCGCTCGATCTCGCGGGCGCGGAGGACGACGTCGAGGAGCTCGAACGCGTGGCCGCCGAGAACGTCAAGCGGATCGTGCGCAACGGCGACGGGCAGTCGCCGTGGCACGCAGCGTCGTTTCTCGAGCTCAAGACCGTCTGGCATCCCATCGGCGTCTAGCTGCTGCACTAGGGTTTCGAGACTCATGGCACGTCGGCTCGCAGAGCTCGCCAAGACCATCGACCACACGCTGCTGGACCGGGACGCCTCCGACGAGGTGATCGCACGCCTCTGCGACGAGGCTCGAGAACACCACTTCGCGTCGGTCTGCGTCCTTTCCGAATCGGTCGCGTTCGCCGTCGAGTGCCTGCGGGGATGCGACGTCAAGGTGACCGGCGTAGTCGGCTATCCGCAGGGTGCCGACGAGCCGCGCGCCAAGCTCGCGGACGCCGAGCACTGCGTCGCCGACGGCTCGCACGAGCTCGAGGTCGTGATGAACACCGAGGCGATGCTCGCCGGCGACTTCCGGCTCGTCCGCGACGAGCTCGCCGCGGTCGCGCACGCCGTCGCAATGCACGGCGTCAACACCGGCCGCGGCCAGACGCTCGTCAAGGTCGTGCTCGACTGCGAGCGGCTCGGCTCCAAGCGGACGCAGCTCGCTTGCTCGATCGTCGAGGGGGTCGGGGTCGACTTCGTCTCCACGTCCGTCGGCGCTGCGAGCGAGGCTTCGACGCTCTCCGCGGTCGAGCTTCTGCGCGAGCATCTCTCCGAGCGAATCGGCGTCAAGGCTTCGGGCGTCGTCGTGACCGCGGTTGAGGTGGACGAGCTGATTGCCGCGGGCGCCGGCCGGATCGGGACTCCTCACGCCGTCGACGTGATGGGTGTCCCCGCGTGAGCCGCTTCAGCCAGGCGATCTCCGAAGGCGATGGGATCTCGGTCATCCCCGTCCTCGAAGGCGATGTCGAAAGCCTCGCGGCGCTGGCCGAGAAGGCGGGCGCCGAGGGGATCGCCGTCCACGCTGGGGACGTCGAGCGCGCCCGTGCGGGCACGGGCCTGCCGATCCTGGCGCGCGACGGGAATCCCGCCGCGGTGGCCGAGGCCGGGGCCGATGCTGTCGTGATCGAGTTTCGCGCGGCCGAGGGCGAGGGCAAGCTCGAGCGGCTCTATGCGGCCGCGTACGATCTCGAGCTCGACTGCGCCGTCGAGGTCCGGGAGGAGGAGGACCTGGAGGAGGCGCTGGAGCGGGTCGATCCGGAGATCGTCCTCATCTCGGAGGCCGGGCTCGACGAGGACGAGGAGGATCTGGAGCGAACGCTCGACCTGCTCGCCGACGTGCCCGCCGGCAAGCTCGTCGTCTCCGAGGCCTGGGTCGAGTCGCGCGAGCAGGTGCTCGCGTTGGAGCGGGCGGGGGTCGACGCGATTCTCGTCCACGGGCTCGCGCGGGAGCCGGAGTTCGGTGCGGTCCTCGAGGAGCTCGTCCGTGGCCCAGAAGCTCGGCGCTAGCGAGCCCCGCCCGTGACCCGCTGGCCGGGGACGGCGACGGGCCGGGCATCGTGCCCGCGCCGCCTGCGGCACCGGAGCGGCGGCCGCGCTTCGACGGCGCGCTTTGTGCCGAGTCTTGCGCGGAACGCGACGAACGCGGCTGCGCGGGCGCTCCGCCGGCCCACGCCTACCCGAAGAACGCCCGCGCCACCTCGGAGAACTCCCTGGGCACGGTCTTCAGCTCGGCGACGGCGTCGCGCAGCGGGACCTCGACGATTGCGTCGCCCTGGAGGGCGGCCATGACGCCCCAGTGGCCCTGGTCGACGAGGTCGGCGGCCTTGAGGCCGAAGCGGGTGGCCAGCACGCGGTCGCGCGGGGTGGGCGTTCCGCCCCGCTGGACGTGACCGAGGACCGTCACCCGTGTCTCGTAGCCCGTCCGCTCCTCGATCTCGCGGGCCAGCGCGTCTCCGACACCCCCCAGGCGGACGTGGCCGAACTGGTCTAGCGGGGACGGCTCCTGGGCGATCTGCTGCTTCTCGCCCGAGGAGTAGGTGAGCTCGTAGCCCTCGCTCACGACGACGATGGAGAAGTCCTTGCCGCGCTCGTGGCGGTGCCGCAGGTCGTCGCAGGCGTCCTCGACCGTGACCGGATCCTCAGGGATCAGGATCACGTCCGCGCCGCCCGCGATCCCGCTCATGACGGCGATCCAGCCGGTGTGCCGGCCCATGACCTCGACGACCATGACGCGGTTGTGGGACTCCGCGGTCGTGTGCAGCCGGTCGATCGCCTCGGTGGCGATCGTCACGGCCGTGTCGAACCCGAACGTGTAATCCGTTGCGGACAGGTCGTTGTCGATCGTCTTGGGGACGCCGACCACCGGGTAGCCGTGCTCGTCGTGGAGTCGCGCCGCGACGCCCAGCGTGTCCTCGCCCCCGATCGCGACGAGCGCGTCCAGCCTCTCGGACTCGGAGTGGGCGAGCACGCGCTCGACGCCGCCGTCGACCTTGTACGGGTTCGTGCGCGTCGTGCCGATGATCGTCCCGCCGCGGGGCAGGATCCCCGAGATGGAGCGGTAGTCGAGCTCCTCGAAGGCCCCGTCCACGAGCCCGCGCCAGCCGCCGCGCACGCCGATGACTTCGTGGCCCCGGTCGAGCGACCGTCGGGTCACCGCCCGGATGACGGCGTTCAGCCCCGGGCAGTCTCCTCCTCCGGTGAGCAGCGCAACGCGTTTCGCCACGGTTCTAACTTCGGCGAGGCTCGAACGTCTTTGGTGACGTACCCGCACGGAACGATGTCAACCAGGCGGGCGCGAGGAGAGGTGAGCTGATGCCGAAGGCGGGGATCGAACCCGCACGGGGCCAGGCCCCACTGGATTTTGAGTCCAGCGCGTCTACCAGTTCCGCCACTTCGGCGTGCTCCACTGCGGCGCATCGTAACCGGAGGGGGTTGCAAGGGCGCGGAACCCGGGGTCATAATCGGGCACTTCTACACGGTGCTCGCCGGGTGCTGGCGCCGAAATAGGAATCGGGCGAAGAGGAGGAGTAGTGAAACGAAGGACGATTTTGGCGTTACTCGTGCTCCTGATCGGCGTGGTCGCCTTCGCAGCGGTGGGCTGCGGCGGCGACGATGACGACGACGCGGGCCCGGCTGAGACGGGCGGCGGCGACGGCGGGGAGGCCGTGGATCTGCCGCCGGTCACGCCGCTGCCGTCGGCATCGTGCACCGACATCGAGTACGAGGGAGAAGGGGATCCGCAGGCCATCATCGCGACCGACATGCCGCTGCAGGGATCCTCGCGAACCCAGTCGCTGCAGGTCAGCGGGGCGGTCCGGCAGTACCTCGACTCGATCAACTGGAAGGCCGGGAACATCAACATCGGCTACCAGTCGTGCGACGACGCGACGGCCCAGGCCGCCTCGTGGGATTCGGCCAAGTGCAGCTCGAACGGGAACTCCTACGCGGCGGAGCCGAGCATGCTCGGCCTGATCGGCACGTTCAACTCGGGCTGCGCCGCGATCATCATCCCGATCTTGAATCAGGCGCCGGGCGGCGCCATGGCGATGGTCTCGCCGGCGAACACGTACGTCTGCCTAACTGCGTCCGCCCCTTCCTGCGCGGAGGACGAGCCGGACAAGTACTACCCGACCGGCGTCCGCAACTACGCGCGGGTCGTGGCCAACGATGCCTACCAGGGCGCGGCCGTGGCCGAGTTCATGCAGGAGCAGGGGGTCACGAAGCTGTACCTCCTCAACGACGAGCAGGCGTACGGCCTCGGCGTCGCCTCGAACACGCGCGACGCGGCGGAGTTCCTCGGCATCGAGGTCGTCGGCTTCGAGGCGTGGGATCTGAAGGCCTCGAACTACGAGGCGCTCATGAACCAGGTCAAGGAGTCGGGAGCTGACGCTCTGTTCCTCGGCGGCCTGACCGACGAGAACGGCGCCCAGCTCATCAAGGACAAGGTGAAGGTGCTCGGCCCGAACGACGGCGACGTCAAGCTGTTCATGCCGGACGGCTTCTACCAGCAGTCGACGATCGACGAGTCGGGTGTCGAGAACACGCGCGACGCCTACTTCTCGGTCGCCGGTCTCCCGGTCGACGAGTTCTCGTCCGAGGCGGCCCAGGAGTTCGTCACGACCTTCGAGGAGACGCTCGGCGGCGAGCCCGTCGACCCGTACTCGATCTACGGGGCGCAGGCCGCCCAGGTCCTCCTGGAAGCGATCGCGGCCTCGGACGGAACCCGGGAGAGCGTGATCGAGCAGATGTTCGCGACGGACTGCCAGGGGTGCTTCCTCGGTGACTTCACATTCAGCCCCGAGGGCGACCCCATCGCGACCGGCGACATCGTCAACATCAGCATCGGCGTGGGCGCGGAGGAGATCGAACCATTGGAGACCATCGCGCCGGCGCAGGAGACGGTCGACGCTGCACTTGGTCTTGAATAGCACCGACTAAGACGGCTCGGGGGAGGGCCTCGGCCCTCCCCCGAGGCCCTACGAGAACGAGGTGAGATGACAGTCGAGGCGCAACCGGAACGGCCATCGCCCCGCGGAGCGCTCGGCAGGCGGCGAGGGCCGAGCACGACCTCGATCATCGGACTCTTCTTCTTGGCTCTGATCGCCGCCTGGCTTCTTCGGAACTTCATCTCGAACCCGGAGCTCTTCATCGAGATCTCGCTCATCGGGCTCACCACGGGATGTGTCTACGCGCTCGTGGCGCTGGGGTACACGCTCGTCTACGGAATCCTCCAGCTGATCAACTTCGCGCACGGCGACGTCTTCGCCCTCTCGGGCCTCGTTGCGTACTCGATCTCGATCAATCTGCTCAACCTGACGGGAAACACCGCGACGATCGCGCTGATCGGTGGGCTTGCCCTGACGCTGGTGCTGGCGGCGGCCTTTGCGGCGAGCCTGAACTTCACGATCGAGTTTCTCGCCTACCGGCGTCTGCGGGACCAGCCGCGCCTCACGATGCTCATCACCGCGGTGGGGATGTCGTTCATCGTCTCGAACATCGCCCTCTACTTCTACGGCGTGCGCTTCTACAGCGCCTCGGATCTGATTCAGTCGGGCGCGGCGTTCACCATCGGCGATATCTCGGTGCGGTGGAACCAGCTGGTGGTCATCCTGATCACCATTCCCGTTCTGCTCATCCTCACCTGGCTGGTCAGGTCGACGAAGCAGGGCAAGGGAATGCGTGCCGTCGCCCAGGATCAGGACGCGGCCGCGATGATGGGGATCAACGTCAACCGAACGATCTCGTTCACGTTCATTCTGGCCGGCTCCCTTGCCGGATCCGCGGGCCTGCTCTTCCTGCTCCTGTTCAACATGCGCTACAACACCGGCTTCGAGCTCGGGCTCATCGCCTTCACGGCCGCCGTGCTCGGTGGCATCGGCAACCTGGCCGGCGCCGCTCTGGGCGGCATCCTCATCGGGCTCATCCAGTCGTGGAACGAGGGGTTGACGCACTGGACAGCCGGTGGCTCCTGGACCCGCTCGCTCGTGTTCGGCATCCTCATCGCGATCCTGGTCTTCCGCCCGGAGGGGCTCCTGGGCGAGCGGACGCCGGAAGGAGCCTGATGGCGACGGAAGGCACCGCTCCCACCGGCTTCGGGCACCGCGTGAGCGGCGCTTGGAATCGGCTGCCGTCACGCGCGCGCAGCCTCATTCCCGGCATCGTGGCGCTCTCGGTGGCGGCGCTCTACCCCGTCTACTACGACAGCCTGCCCAGCAGCGTGCCCGTCATCCAGAACTTCCCGAGCGTGGGCACGGCCGTGATCATGATCATCTTCGTCATGATGGCCGTCGGCCTCAACATCGTCGTCGGCTACTGCGGGCTGCTCGACCTCGGCTACGTGGCGTTCTACGCCGTCGGCGCGTACACCGCCGGGTGGCTCGCGTCCGGCCACTTCCAGCAGGTGAAGCTCCATTTCGGCTCCGTCGGGATTTCGAGCGAGGCGAGCGGCATCCACATCAATATCTTTGTCGTCCTCCTGGCCGCGGGCGCGCTCACTGCGCTCGCCGGGATCCTCATCGGTCTTCCGACGCTGCGACTGCGCGGCGACTACCTCGCGATCGTGACCCTCGGGTTCGGCGAGATCATTCCGCAGGTCGTCAACAACGGCGACGACGTCAGGCCCGGGCCAGGGGTCTTCGACCTCACGGCCGGCAGCTTCGGGATCAATCCGATCGACGCGCCGGGCTTCGGGGATAGCCTGAACTCGTCGCTCGGCCTGCCGATCAACTTCCAGCAGTCGTTCGACCGGGTCAACCTCTTCTACTGGAGCGCGCTTGCGCTGCTCCTGATCACGATCTTCTGCTCGGTACGGCTGCGCGACTCGCGACTCGGCCGCGCCTGGGTCGCCATCCGGGAGGACGAGACCGCAGCGGCGGCCATGGGCGTGCCGCTCATGCGCACGAAGACGTGGTCGTATGCGATCGGCGCCTTCTTCGGCGGTGTCGCAGGCGCCTACTACGCCAGCTTCAAGAGCGGCGCCTTCCCCGCGGACTTCTACTTCAACATCTCCGTGTTCCTGCTCTGCATGGTCATCCTCGGCGGGATGGGGAGCGTCTGGGGCGTGGTCCTCGCAGGCGCCATCCTCACGTGGCTGAACCAGGAAGGGCTGTCGAACATCGGCGGCTGGCTCAACCGTGAGACCCCTCTCAGGTTCGAGGTGACCGAGGTTCAGTTCGGGCTCTACGGCGTCATCATCGTGCTGATGATGCTCTTCCGACCCGTCGGGCTGATACCGGAATCACGCCACAAGCGCGAGCTCGAGGAGGGCGGTCTCGCCTCCGACACCCTCTACGGAGAGCGGCACGAGTGATGGCCGAGGACAACCTTCTCATCGTGCAGCAGGTTCGGAAGGAGTTCGGCGGCCTCGTCGCCGTCAACGACGTGGACTTCGTGATTCCGCGCAAGGGCATCGTCGGCCTGATCGGGCCGAACGGCGCCGGCAAGACCACGTTTTTCAACATGCTCACGGGCGTCTACAAGCCGACGTCCGGCCTGATCGAGTTCAACGGGACCGACATCACCGGCAAGCCTCCCCACCAGATCACGAAGCTCGGCGTGGGGCGGACCTTCCAGAACATCCGCCTCTTCCAGTACATGACCGCGATCGAGAACGTCCAGGTCGGCATGCACCATCGGCTCAAGGGCGGCATCTTCGGCTCGATCTTCGGGACTCCCCGCGTTCGCCGTGAGGAGAAGGAGTCGATCAGCTCCGGTCGAGAGCTCCTCGCCTTCTGCGGGCTCAAGGGCCGCGAGAACCACCTTGCGCGCAACCTCCCGTACGGCGACCAGCGCCGCCTCGAGGTCGCGCGGGCGCTCGCCACGGATCCGCAGCTCCTCCTGCTGGACGAGCCGACCGCCGGCATGAACCCGCAGGAGACCGCGGCGTTCACCGAGTTCACCTCGAAGCTTCGCGACGAGCAGGGGCTGACCGTGCTTCTGATCGAGCACGACATGAAGGTCGTGATGGGCATCTCGGACCGCGTCACCGTGCTCGACTACGGCGAGAAGATCGCCGAGGGCGCCCCGGCCGACGTGCAGAACGACGAGCGAGTGATCGAGGCGTATCTCGGAACGGCAGCGACGACGGGAGCGGCATCGTGAGCGAGTCGCCGAACGAGCCCCAGCAGCCGGCGCAGGCGCAGGCGCCTGCCGGTGGACGCAACGGCGCCATCCTGGAAGTCGAGGACATGCACACCTACTACGGTGCGATCCACGCCCTGAAGGGGATAACGATCGAGGTCCGCGAAGGCGAGATCGTGACGCTGATCGGCGCCAACGGGGCGGGCAAGTCGACGACGCTCCGCTCGATCAACGGTCTCAACCACCCCCGGAAGGGCACGATCCGCTTCCAGGGACAGGACATCACGAACGCCGCGCCGCACAAGGTCGTGGCCCTGGGGATCTCCCAGTCGCCCGAGGGGCGGAAGCTCTTTCCCCGCATGACCGTGCTCGAGAACCTCGAGATGGGCACGTTCCAGCTGAAGGACCGCTCGACCTTCAAGGACGACCTCGACCGCGTCTACACGCTCTTCCCGCGCCTGGCCGAGCGGAAGTCGCAGCATGCCGGCACCCTCTCCGGAGGCGAGCAGCAGATGGTCGCCATGGGCCGGGCGCTGATGGCGAAGCCGAAGCTGCTCATGCTCGACGAGCCCTCCATGGGCCTCGCGCCGATCTTCGTGGAGAAGATCTTCGAGATCGTCGTCGAGATCAACCAGCAGGGCACGCCGATCCTCCTCGTCGAGCAGAACGCGCTCATGGCCCTCAACGTGGCGAGCCGCGGCTACGTGATGGAGACGGGCCAGATCGCGCTCACCGACGAGGCGGGCGCGCTCGCCAGCAACGAGCGGGTCCAGAAGGCCTACCTCGGCATGGACTAGCGCGCCGGCCGCCCCCGAATAGACTCGGGGCATGCCCAAGACGCTGACCGGGGCCGAGCTTCAGGTCGACGACGCGCCGGCCCGCGACGCCGAGCTCTTCCTCGTCGACGGCAACAACCTCGCCTACCGCGCGTACTTCGCCCTCCCCGAGGAGCTGGCGACCACGGAGGGCTTCCCGACGAACGCGCTCCTGGGGTTTACGAACATGCTCTTCAAGCTGCTCTCCGACTACCGGCCGAAGGGCGTCGCGGTCGCCTGGGACACGAGCCCGGTCCACCGCAAGGAGCTCTCGCCCGAGTACAAGATCGAGCGCCGGCCAATGCCCGACCTCCTGCGGGAGCAGTTCCCGCACTTCCGGCCGATCGTGGAGGCGTTCGGCTACGTGAACCTCGAGTTCGAGGGTTGGGAGGCGGACGACGTCATCGCCACGCTCGCCACGCGCGCCGACGAGGCGGCCGTGAAGACCTGCGTCGTCTCCACCGACCGCGACGCGTTCCAGCTCTGCACCGAAGACGTCTGCCTGATGATGACGCCGCGCGGCGTCGCCGACGTGCACGTCTACACGCCTGAGCGCGTCTTCGCCCGCTACGGCGTCACGCCGGAGCAGGTGCCCGACTTCATCGGGCTCAAGGGAGACACGTCCGACAACATCCCCGGCGTCCCCGGCATCGGGGACAAGACCGCGGGCCAGTTGATCGCGCAGTACGGCTCGCTCGAGGGCGTGCTCGAGCACGTCGACGAGCTCTCGCCGGCCCGTGCGAAGAACCTCCGCGAGCACGCCGACCAGGCGCGCGGGTCGAAGGTGCTCGCCACGATGCGCCGTGACCTGCCGCTGGACGTCGACCCGGCCCAGCTCGTGCTCTCGCCGCCCGACCGCTCCCAGCTGAAGGAGATCTTCCGGCGATTCGAGTTCCGGAACCTGCTCGGCCGGGTCGACGAGCTGGACGAGGCGATCCCGGCTGCGCCGGTCGAGGTGACCGGCGTCGAGGTGCCGTGGGTCGAGGGCGAGCTGCCCGCCGGCCCTGGGCAGGCCGCGATCCAGGTGCACGACGGACGCTTCGCGCTCGCGCGCGAGGGGGAGGCGGTTGTCGTCGGCGCGTGGTCCCCCGAGAGCGGCAAGCGCCTGCGCGACGCCGCGCTGATCGTCCACGACGCCAAGGCCGCGCGGCTCGAGGCCACTGACGACACACTGCTCATGGCGTACCTGATCGAGCCCGGGCGCTCGACGTACGTCCTCGACGACCTCGCGGCCGAGTACGGCGTCGAGCTCGTCCCCGAGCCGGCCACGGACGAGGAGACCGCCGCGCTCGTCCGCCAGGCGGCGGCGACGCTCCGGCTCGACCCCCAGCTCCGGGCCCGGATCGCCGAGCGCGGGCTGGACCCGCTCTACCGTGAGGTCGAGCTCCCGCTGACGGGCGTCCTCGCGGCGATGGAGGACGTCGGCGTGCGCATCGACACGTATCGGATGGGCGAGATCACCGCGCGCCTCGCCGACCGCATCGAGGAGCTCGAGGCCCGCGCGCACGAGCTCGCGGGCGAGGAGTTCGTGCTCGGCTCGACACAGCAGGTCGCCCGCATCCTCTTCGAGAAGCTCGGCCTCACCGCCGGGCGCAAGGGGAAGACGGGCTACTCGACCGACGCGCGCGTGCTGCGCGCGATCCGGGGCGACCACGAGATCGTCCCCGTGATCGAGGAGTGGCGCGAGTACTCGAAGCTCCTGAACACCTACCTCGGGCCCCTGCCGAGCCTGATCTCGGCCGAGGACGGGCGCCTGCACACGAGCATCAACCAGGCGGTCGCCTCCACGGGCCGCCTCTCGACGTCGAGCCCGAACCTCCAGGCGATCCCCATTCGCACGGAGCTGGGGAGGGAGATCCGGAGCGCGTTCGTCGCCGAGTCGGGCTTCCGGCTGCTCTCGGCCGACTACTCGCAGGTCGAGCTACGAATCCTCGCGCACGTCTCGGGCGAGCCGAAGCTCAGGGAGGCGTTCGCGCGCGGCGAGGACATCCACGCAGCGACGGCCGCGGAGGTGCTCGGAAAGGAGCGCTCCGAGCTGACGAAGGACGAGCGCAACGTGGCCAAGATGGTCAACTTCGGGATCATCTATGGGATCTCCGCGTTCGGGCTGTCGGAGAATCTCGACATCCCGCGCGAGGAAGCCCAGACATATATAGACACCTACCTCGCGCGCTTCCCGCACGTCCAGGACTTCATCCAGCGCACGATCGAGCAGGCCGAGCGCGACGGGCACGCGACGACGCTCTTCGGGCGCCGGCGACCGGTGCCCGAGCTCAAGGCCCGCAACCGCCAGACCCGCGGCTTCGGCGAGCGACTCGCCGTCAACTTCGTCATGCAGGGCACCGCTGCGGACGTGATCAAGGCGGCGATGGTCGCTATTCACAAGCGCCTGCGCGACGAGGGCCGCGCTGCTCGCCTCGTCCTCCAGGTGCACGACGAGCTCCTGCTCGAGGTGCCCGAGGTCGAGACGTCTGCGGTCAAGGACCTCGTGCGCGAAGAGATGTGCGGCGCCTACCCGCTCGACCCGCCGCTCGCCGTCGACATCGGCGTCGGCGACGACTGGAACGAGGCAAAGAGCTAGTCCCTATCTGCGGCGCCAGGCGAGCTGGATGGCGCCGACGTCCCAGACGACGGGCTCGGCGGTGCCCGTCAGGTCGTAGAAGGTGACCTCGGTCGGTCCGCCGATCGCGATCCACTCGCCGTCCGACGACCAGGCGGCGGCGTGGCCCGGGAACACGGTGCCGTTCGGGCCGAGGCGCGAGCAGCCGACGTCGAGGATCCTGATCCGGTCGCCCGCGCGGTACGCTGCGGAGCAGTTGTCCGGGGAGAACGTGGGCTGGCGGCCGTGGTAGCGCTCCTGGAGGTCGAGCGCGTCGGCCAGCTCGCCGTCCACGTAGCGCTCGATTCGCCGCCCCTCGACGACGACGGCGACCGAGCCGTCGCTCCCGTAGTGCACCTTCGTGATCGTCCCCGACGCCTGGAGGCCCGGGCGGTCCTCGACGAAGAGCCGGTCGCCTCGCGCGTACACGACCTCGCCGTCGGGGGAGTAAGCCGTGGGGCAGTCGGGAAGCTGGCGCCGGCGGGAGCCGAGCTCGAGGTCGAACCCGATCCGCTGCCCGGTGCACCACGCCGCCCGCTGGCCGTCCTCGCTCCAGACCAGTGCGCCGAAGAGCGCCTCGCCGCCGCCGAGCTCGACGCCCGGCGCCGAGAGGTCGATGAAGCGGAAGGGCACCGCGTCGCCTCGTGGCTCGCCGATGCCGACCGCGACCTTCGCCGTCACCGGGGCCGCCCACAGCTCGCAGGTCGATGCCCTGACCACGTTGAGGTAGACCAGGCCGGTCGGCAGGTCAACCTCGCGCACCGCGCACGACCCGACCTCCGTGAAGGTGAAGTCGCCTGCCACCCCGGGCACGGGCGGCAGCTGCCGGAGCGCCGGCTCCTCCTCGGTCGACGTCGTCGCGGGCTCGGTCGCCGGCGGCCGTGCCTCGCGGGGCTCCGACGTCGCGCTATCCCGCAGGACGTCGGCCACGGCGAACCCTCCCAGAAGCAGGACGGCGGCAAGGATGAGGAGGTCGCGGCCTTTCACGAGACCCTGGCTATAATGCGCGATCCCGCATGGTTTCGAACGACACGACCACCGAAGCAGAAATCCCGAAGACAGACGATGACGTCTGGACCACCGGTCCGGACGGCGAGCTGATCCCAGACTACGACGCGACGTTCCCCGTCATCAACGAGGGGGAGGTCGTGCGGGGCAAGGTCGTCCGCGTCGACAAGGACGAGGTCCTCGTCGACATCGGCTACAAGTCCGAAGGCGTCATCCCCGTCTCGGAGCTCTCGATCCGCCGTTCGGTCAACCCGGCCGACGAGGTCAACCTCGGCGACGAGATCGACGCGCTCGTGATGACGAAGGAGGATGCCGAGGGACGCCTGATCCTCTCCAAGAAGCGGGCGCGCTTCGAGATGGCCTGGAAGCGCATCGAGGGCGCCGCCGAGAGCGGCGAGCCCGTGGAGGGAACGGTCATCGAGGTGGTCAAGGGCGGGCTGATCCTCGACCTGGGCGTGCGCGGCTTCCTGCCGGCGTCCCTCGTCGACATCCGCCGCGTCCAGGACCTGGACGAGTTCATGTCGCAGACCCTGCGCTGCAAGGTGATCGAGCTCAACCGCAGCCGCAACAACGTCGTCCTCTCCAGGCGCGCGGTGCTGGAGGAGGAGCGGCGCGAGATGCGCCAGGCGATCCTCGACCGGCTCTCGCCCGGCGACGTCGTCGAGGGCACGATCTCGAACATCGTCGACTTCGGCGCCTTCGTCGACCTCGAGGGCATCGACGGCCTCATCCACATCTCCGAGCTCTCGTGGAGCCATGTGAACCACCCGTCCGAGCTGCTCGAGATCGGGCAGGAGGTGCGGGTCAAGGTGCTCGACATCGACCGCGACCGTCAGCGGATCTCGCTCGGGCTCAAGCAGACACAGTCGGATCCCTGGCAGCAGGTGATCGACGCGTACGAGCAGGGGGACGTCGTCGAGGGCCGCGTCACGAAGGTGGTCACCTTCGGCGCGTTCGTCGAGGTCGTCCCCGGCGTCGAGGGCCTCGTGCACATCTCCGAGCTCGCGGCGCACCACGTCGAGAACCCCCGCGAGATCGTCCAGCAGGGCGAGACCGTCAGGGCGAAGATCATCGAGATGGACGCCGAGCGCCGGCGACTCTCGCTTTCCCTCAAGCGCGTCGAGGAGGGCGAGTCGGCCCGGCCTGGAATCGGCGAGGACGCGACGCCCGACCTGGGGCTCTCCGAGGAGGTCTTCACGGAGCAGCCGGCCGCCGAGGCCGAGGCTGCCGCGGAGGCCGCCCCTGCCGCCGAGGCCGAGCCGGCAGACGAGCCCGTCTCCGAGGCCGAGGCCGTCGGCGTGCCCGAGGAGGAGGTCGTCGAGGAGGCCGCGCCCGCGGCTGAGGAGCCCGCCGAGGAGCCGGTGGCCGAGGTCGCCGAGGAGACTACGCCCGAGGCCGAGGAGCCGGTGGCCGAGGTCGCCGAGGAGGCTACGCCCGAGGCCGAGGAGCCGGTGGCCGAGGCCGCCGAGGAAACCGCCGCCGAGGGCGAGGAGCAGGCCGTGCTCGGCGATCCGCCCGAGCTCGAGCACGGGCCGACCGAGACCGACGAGGCTCCTGCCGACGATGCCGTCGCCGAAGGCGACGCCGCCCCGTCTGAGGACGACGAGCAGTAGCCGCCGTCCCGTGGCGGTAGCCGTCACGGGCGGGATCGGCGCGGGCAAGTCCGAGACGCTGCGCGCGTTCGAGCGCCACGGCGCCGCGGTCATCTCGAGCGACGAGATCGTCCACGAGCTCCTGCGCGAGAACGGCGAGGTGAAGCGCGCGGTCGTCGAGCGGCTGGGGGAGGAGGTTCTGGGCGACGACGGCGAGATCGACCGCGGCAAGGTCGGGCGGATCGTCTTCTCCGACCCACCTGCGCTGGCGTGGCTGGAGAACCTGCTGCACCCGCTCGTGGTCACCCGCTACCTCGGCTGGCGCGAGGAGCTGGCCGAGCAGCCCGACCCTCCCGCCGTGTGCGTGACCGAGGTTCCGCTCCTCTACGAGGTGGGCGGTGAGACGCGATTCGACAAGGTGGTGGTCGTGACCGCGCCTGCCGAAGTGCGCATCTCCCGCCGCATCGGGCCGCTCCAGGACCGCGAGCAGCGACTGATCCCGGACGAGGAGAAGGCGAAGCGCGCGGACTTCGTGTACGTCAACGACGGGACGCTGGATGATCTCGACCGCTTCGTGTCCGGCGTGATCGCCACCCTGTCTGGATGAGAGTCGCCGTCGCAGGCGTCGCTGTTCTGGCTGCCCTCGCTGGCCGGCCTCCTCTACGTCGAGGAGACGGAGCCGACCTGGTATGCGCGCATCCGCTACCCGCTCGAGTACGAGCACATCGTCCGCGGCCACGCCGAGAACTACGAGCTCGACGCGGCCCTGCTCGCCGCGGTCATCTACCGCGAGAGCAAGTTCGACGCCGACGCGCGCTCGTCGTCCGGCGCCATCGGGCTGATGCAGCTCCTGCCCGACACGGCGATGGGCATCGCCGTGAACACCGAGGGCCACCAGTTCGAGGTCTCCGATCTCTACAACCCGGAGATCAACGTCCGCTACGGCTCCTTCTATCTCCGGCGGCTGATCCGGAAGTACGGCGACGAGCGGCTCGCCCTCGCGGCCTACAACGCGGGGCAGACCAACGTCGACGAGTGGATCGAGGCGGGCGGCGAGATCGAGTTCCCGGAGACGCGCGAGTACGTCGAGGACGTCCTGCACGCGCGCGAGGTCTACGCCCGCGCGTACGCCGACGAGCTCGGGCTCGACTAGCCAGCTAGCCCCGGCGGATTCGCTCGCAGCCGGAGACGACGTCGGCCGCGGTCGGCGTAGACGGTGTCGACGCCGTCGCCGCAGCCGACGACGTCGCGACGCCCGTCGGCGCGCGTAGATGACGTCGCGCCCGATCCCGCCGTACATGCGGTCGAGCCCGAGGCCGCCGTAGATGCGGTCGTTGCCGCCCTCCCCGTAGACGAGGTCGTTCCCGTGCCCGGCCGCGACGACATCGCTGCCGGAGCGCGCTTCGATTCGGTCCGGCGCCCCCGAGGCGCAGACGTAGTCGTAGGAGTTGGTCCCACGGAGCCGGTTGGCGCGCTCGTTTCCGAGGATCAGACATGGATTGCGGGGCGTGAAGCCCGGGCGGCGGCGGGTTGCAGAGCGCGCGCGTGCGCGCACGGAAGGCGAGACAAGGGACTGTCGCGATCGACGGGTCACGCGCGAGGTTCTCGAGCTGGTACGGGATCCCCGACAAGGTCGTAGATCTCCTCCTCGCCGGTGACGTACTGGACATACGTATGCGTCTCGCTTCGAATGCCGCAGTACGTGGGGATGAGAGCACCCTGTCGCGCCGAAGTGCTCGAGGAGGAAGTCTCGTCGCCAAGGAGCTGTCGGGCTCGGCAGGAGTGGGAGCAGGCTGCGGCCTTCGGCGCCGGGCGCGGGCGTTCCCGCAAGGGCGGCGAAGGTCGGGGCCACATCGATATTTACCGCGAGCCGCTGGTCGACGCGCCGCGCGGCGATGAGGCGGTCGTAGCGGACGACCAGAGGAACGCGGATGCTGGCTCTTCGTAGGGTACGAGCTTCGAGAACCAGCGGTGCTCGCCCCAGTCGTTGCCGTTGTCGGAGGTAAAGACGATCATGGTGTCGGCGAGCTGTCCGGTGTCGGCGAGCGCGTCGATGATCCTCGCCACGGCTTCGTCAACTGCGAGGAGGGACTCGAGCTGCTCCTGCCGGAAGCTGTCGACCCTTCGCCTGCCGGTCGATCGGGATCTGAGGGGTCTTCAGCCGCAGCCAGTTCGGCTTGTCCGACACGTCCGCCTCGTTGTAGTTCGGCGGACGCCATGGCGGAAGCGAAGCGAACCTGTCCTGGTGACGGGCCGCCGGAGTTGCCTCGAGCGGGTTCCCGCGGCGAAAGTGCGGGGCGATCGGGGAAAAAGGAGAAAGAACGGGCTGGGGGTCGGAGCGAATGAACGATTCTGCCTCGTTCGCCAACACGTCGGTCGAGTAGTCGGCCGGGAGGTTGCCGCGGAAGACGACGGTCCCGTCGATGCTGAGCCTGTAGTCGTAGTAGTCCTGCCCTCCGGACGAAGGCGACCCATCGGTCCCAGCCCCGTGCTGGTGCGCGGGCCAACGTAGCCGTTCAGGTACTTCCCGACGAGCGCCGTGACGTAGCCAACCTTGTTCAGCCACGTGGCGATCGGTTGAGGAGTGCGTTGAAGGCTCCGGCGCCGCGCCAGCCCGTGTTCACGTAGACGCCGGTGCCGTGCGAGTACCGGCCCGTGAGGTACGACGCCCGGCTGGGGCAGCAAAGCGCGTTCGTGACGAAGGCGTTCGTGAACGTCACGCCGCGGGCGACGAGCCGCCTCTGCACCGTCGGCATGACGTTCAGCGTGTCCCAGCGCTGGTCGTCCGTGAGGACGAGCACCACATTCGGCCGAGTCTGCGCCTCGGCAGTTCCGGACCCGACGAGCGCGACCGCCAAAACCGCGCCGAGCACGGAGGTGATGCTCCAGACCCCTCTCACGCGTCACGAGCCTAGCGGAAGGCGCGGCCTATACTTGCCCCCGCCGTGCCGACCACCACCGCAGCCGGCCGAGTCAGGCGCTCGGCCAAGCGGGTTCTGCGCCGCCTCGGGCTCGAGGTACACCGCGTCGGCGGCCCGGGCAGCAACGGCGGCTCGCCGGAGCTCGAGACCCTGCCTGCGCCCGGCCCCGAGGCCGTCTCGCGCGCCGAGGCCTCCTTCTCCGCGGAGTTTCCGCTGGCGCCTGACCTCTCGCTCTCGCCGGAGGAGCTCGAGCGTCGCATCGCCTCCTACTACTGGCACTACCCGTTCCGCTTCGGCGACCGCTACGTCGAGGCCGACTGGGAGCCGGGGAGAGGCCTGCACGGCCGCCACTACCACCGGTACCTCCACCTCTTCCCGGCGCTGCTCTCCGCCGCTGGCGGGTCGCTCGAGGGCAAGACCGTCCTGGACGTCGGCTGCAACTGCGGCTTCTGGTCGATCCAGGCACGCCTCGCGGGGGCGAAGTCCGTCCTCGGCGTCGAGGCCAGCGCCGGCAACGTCGAGCAGGCCCGTTTCATCACGGAGGTGGCCGGGCTGGACGGGATCGACTTCGAGGTGGCCAGCGCCTACGACCTCTCGAAGGAGCGGCATGGGGAGTTCGACGTCGTGCTCTACTTCGGGCTCCTCTACCACCTCGAGCACCCGGTCCTGGGCCTGGAGCGGCTGGCCGAGGTGACCCGCGAGCTCGCCCTCGTGGACACGACCATCGTGCGGGACCGCGGGCCGGTATGTCACGTCATCCCGGACGCGGTGCACGAGCAGAACTACTCGAACCGGCTCGCGATGGTGCCGTCGCGGACCGCCGTCGCCCGCATGCTCCGCCACGCAGGGTTCGCGCGCGTGCTCGCCGTCCCCCGGACGACCGAGCCGCTGCCGCCCGACTACGCGTCGGGAACCCGCGAGGCGTACGTCGGCCTGAAGTAGCGGCTAGCAGGCGCTCCGCGTGTCCGTTCGGTCGGCGCGGCAGGTGTCGGCGCCTAGCCCGCCGATCAGGCGGTCGCCGCGCGCGAAGTCGCGTGCGTCGAGGACGTCGACCCCGCTGTCGCCCCGGAGGAGGTCGACGCCGGTGCGGTCGAGCAGGAAGTCGTTCCCGGGCCCGCCGCGGATCGAGTCGTTGCCCCGGCCCCCGAAGACGAGGTCGGCGCCGCCGGCGCCGGCGATGATGTCCTCTCCGCCCATGCCGCGGATCTCCTCCGCGGCCGGCGTGCCGGTGATGATGTTCGGCGCGCCGTTGCCGAGGATCAGCGGGCCCCAGGAGAGCTTGATCAGGCCGGCCTCCAGGCTGAGCGGGCTGATGTTGATGTAGTAGTTCGTCATCGCCTGGGCGTCCACGAGCCCGATCCAGCTCGAGCAGCAGCCCCGGTCGGGATCGTCGTCGTTGATCTCGATCAGCTCGATGTCCTCGAGGCTCGAGCCGGTGTAGATCGCCATGAGCGTGTCGAAGCTGCTGCCGACGGTCGAGAACTTGTAGGTGCCGTCCGCGGGCGGCACCCAGTGGTACCAGACGCTTTGGAGGGAGGCGAAGACGTCTTCCCCGAGCTCCGTCGTCGCGCCGTTGGCGGTATCTCCGCTGCGGGCTCCCGAGGCGCCGGAGAGCGAGACCGCGTCCGCGAAGTTGTCGTTGGCCGGCGACTCGCGCCACTCGAGGAACGCGACGCCCGACTTGCCGAGGAAGCCGTCGATGGCGATGTGGTACGTCGTGCCGGCGACCGTCGCGAAGCTCACGCTGCTCCCGCCGCCGAAGCCGGCCACGTCGTCGTTGGAGGCGATCGGCGTCAGCGCGTTCACCGCGGTCCCCGTGTAGACCCCCAGGAGCGTGTCGAAGTCGCCGCCCGCCAGGAAGGCCACGTGCGGGATGCTGCCGTCGCCGGGGGCAGTCCACGAGTACCAGATGGACTTCCCTCCCGCCTGACCGGCGTGGACCGGCTCGCCCGCCTCCGCGGTGGCGTTGACGTTGTTGGCGCGGACGAAGCCGCCCGTGTCGGCGATCGCGTTCAGGCTGACCGCGTCGGCGAAGTCGTCGTTGGGCGGCGCCATCGCCGCGGACATGGCCGACGGAACCGCGAGCAGGAAGAGAGCGGCGACGAGCGGGACGAGACGCACAGGAGACCTCCTCGGAGATTCAGGCGACCGTAAAGCCTGGGGTGGACGGAGACAACCCGCGGGGCAGCTGGCACGCCGAGGCGCCAGGCTACGATGACTTCGATGCCCGAATTCCGCGTCTCCGAGGCCTACACGCCGACCGGCGACCAGCCGCAGGCCATCGACGCGCTCGCCGCTTCGATCCGTGCCGGCGACCAGTTCCAGACGCTGCTGGGGGCGACGGGGACCGGCAAGACGGCGACGATGGCCTGGATCGCCGAGCAGATACAGAAGCCGACGCTGGTGATCGCGCACAACAAGACGCTCGCCGCGCAGCTCTGCAACGAGTTCCGCGAGTTTCTCCCGCAGAGCGCCGTCGAGTACTTCGTCTCCTACTACGACTACTACCAGCCGGAGGCGTACGTCCCTCAGGCGGACCTCTACATCGAGAAGGACGCGTCGATCAACGACGACATCGACCGCCTTCGTCACGCGGCGACGGCCGCTCTCCTCGCGCGCAAGGACGTGCTGATCGTCGCCTCGGTCTCGTGCATCTACGGCATCGGCTCGCCGATCGAGTACGAGGAGAAGACTGTGGTGCTCGGCGTCGGGCTCGAGATCGACCGCGACGTCATGCTCCGGAAGCTCGTCGACATCCAGTACGCGCGCAACGACTCGATCCTCGGCCGCGGCCGCTTCCGCGTGCGCGGCGACGTCGTCGAGGTGCAGCCGGCGCACATGGAGTCGGCCTACCGCATCTCCTTCTTCGGGGACGAGGTCGAGTCCATCTCGCACTTCGACCCGCTCTCTGGCGAGATCTACGCCCGTCTCGACCACCTCGCCATCTTCCCGGCGACCCAGTACGTCACCTCGCGCGAGACGATCGAGCGCTCGGTCGGGGAGATCCGCCGCGAGCTCGAGGAGCAGGTCAGGCACTTCGAGTCGCACGGGAAGCTGCTCGAGGCCCACAGGATCCGGCAGCGCACCGAGTACGACCTCGAGATGCTCCAGGAGCTCGGCTACTGCAACGGGATCGAGAACTACTCGCGGATCCTCGACGGCCGCGCGCCCGGAACGGCGCCGCACTCGCTGCTCGACTACTTCCGCGGCGACTTCGTCGTCATGATCGACGAGTCGCATCAGACGGTCCCGCAGATCGGCGGCATGTACGAGGGCGACCGCTCGCGCAAGGAGACGCTCGTCGAGCACGGCTTCCGGCTCCCGTCCGCGCTCGACAACCGGCCGCTGCGCTTCGACGAGTTCCTCGAGCGCGTGCCGCAGCTGGTCTTCGTCTCGGCGACGCCGGGGCCGTTCGAGCTGCGCAACTCGACGAACGTCGCCGAGCAGATCATCCGCCCGACCGGCGTCGTCGACCCGGAGGTCGAGCTGCGCCCGACGACGAACCAGATCGACGACCTCCTCAACGAGATCCGCCGCCGCGAGGAGGCGGGCGAGCGCGTCCTCGTCACGACGCTGACGAAGAAGATGGCCGAGGACCTGACCGACTACCTGCTCGAGTCGGGCGTCCGCACCCGCTACCTCCATTCGGAGGTGGACACGCTCGAGCGCATCAAGATCATCAGGGAGCTGCGCCTCGGCGAGTACGACGTGCTCGTCGGCGTCAATCTCCTACGTGAGGGCCTCGACCTGCCCGAGGTGTCGCTCGTGGCCATCCTCGACGCGGACAAGGAGGGCTTCCTCCGCGGCCAGACCGCGCTCATCCAGACGATCGGGCGCGCGGCCCGCAACATCAACGGCAAGGTCGTGATGTACGCCGACAAGATGACCGAGGCGATCCGCGGCGCGCTCGACGAGACGACGCGCAGGCGCGACATCCAGCTTCGCTACAACGAGGAGCACGGGATCACGCCGGAGTCGATCGTCAAGGGCGTGTCCGACAT
This sequence comes from uncultured Actinomycetes bacterium, assembly GCA_963839745.1. GTDB lineage: Bacteria > Actinomycetota > Thermoleophilia > Gaiellales > Gaiellaceae > JAIBJN01. Next base: position 46,640 of record CAWIWC010000015.1, on the reverse strand, counting down.
CGCCGAGTTCCTCTCCCTCGAGTCCCAGCCGCACGTCCCGGGCAAGCGCCGCCGGGGCCAGCGCCAGGTCGAGGGCATGACGAACGAGGAGCTGGAGAAGCTCGTCGTCACGCTCGAGGAGGAGATGTTCGCCGCGGCCGAGGAGCTTCGCTTCGAGTACGCCGCCAAGCTCCGCGACGAGATCAAGGACCTCCGCCGCGAGCTCCAGGCAGCCGCAGAGCCTGCGTAGCGGGTAGGAATCGGCAGTTTCCGCCTGGTAAACCCTGGGTTTCGCGCTGGTGGACCGTCCTTCCGACGGTTGTCAGCGAGGCCCGAAACGGGTAACTTCGGCCGCGTCCTACCCCGGGGAGAGGAGCCCAATGAAACGCAGGATGCGCTTTAGGCCAGCCCTTCTGGCTGCGCTCACACTGATCTTCACGTTGCTCGTCGCCGGCTCGGTGTCGGCAGGAGCGGCAGGCAAGGGCAAGGCGAAGAAGGCGGACGGAAGCCCCACAGGCACGCCGGTCATCTACTTCGCGGCCGACGGCATGCGGCCGGACCTGGTCGACAAGTATGCGAAGCAGGGCGCCATGCCGACGATGCGCCAGCTGATGAACACGGGGCTGAAGGGCCAGAACGGCCTCCTGCAGGGCTTCCCGCCCAACACCGGCGTCGGGTGGTACACGCTCTCGACCGGCACGTGGCCGGGCGAGCACGGCTCGACGAACAACACCTTCCACCGGGTCGGTGAGGGCAACTTCAACAACTCCACGAGCTTTGCCACGACCGGCATCCTCCAGGCCGACCACATCGCCCAGTCGGCCGAGCGGAGCGGCAAGACCGTCGTCTCCATGGAGTGGGTCGGCATCGCGCGGCCTCGTCCCGGCGCTCCAGGGCCCGGTCGTCGACTTCCGCACGTTCATCGGCGGTCCGCGGGATCATGCTCAACTACGACCTGCCCGGGCAGCCGGCGGGCGCGAACGCCTTCGGCGTCCAGTACCAGCGGATCGACCTCGCAGACGCCGCGGGCTGGACGAACGTGCCGGCATCCTTCAGCCCGGCCAAGCAGGCGTCGTTCACGCACAACAACGCGCAGATCCCGGGGAACGGGGTCTGGGACGTCTACATCTACGACTCCACCAACGACGGCGCCACGAATTACAACCGGGTGCTGATCGTCAACGCCGCCAACACCAAGAACGGCGCCACGGCCGTCGCCGACCTCACCCAGGGCGAGTGGGCCGACGCGAAGGTGACGCTCGCCTCCGGCACGTTCGCGGGCCGGACGGGCGGCTTCTACGTGAAGGCGATCGACCTGACCGCCGACCTGTCGAAGTTCCGCCTCTACTTCACCTCGGTGCAGCGGGCGAACGCGACCTACAACGCGCTCGGCGCCTGCCGAATCGACCGCCTTCGAGGAGAAGCTGAACCGCGACTTCCCGACCTCCACCGCGGCCGACTTCGCGCCGCTCGAGGCCGGAATCGTGGACGAGGACACGTACGTCGAGCAGGGCCTCATGTGGAAGGACGCCCACTGGGCGTACCTCGAGTACATCCTCGGCCCCGCGCCCGACGGGCCTCGGCGTCAAGCCCGACCTGCTGCTCGTCGGCAACCCGGTGACGGACGAGTTCCAGCACCAGTTCATGGGGCTCGTCACCCCGACCGACATCGACGGCAACCCGAACCCGTACTACGACGACGTCACGAACGACGACGTCCCCGACGGCCGCGTCGACGAGCGCGAGGGCTACATCCGCTCGGCGTACGAAGAGGCCGACGGCACGCTCGATCTCGCCCGCGACCTCATGAACCGCAAGCACAACGTGTTCGTCTCCTCCGACCACGGCTTCGCGCCGCAGTGGTACGCGGTCAACGTGAGCAAGGTCCTCGTCGACCTCGGCCTCCAGGAGCGCGAGCAGAGCGGCAACTGCCGCAAGGCCGCCAACGACCCGGGCACGACCACGCCGGGCGACACGCTGGCGAAGGAGTGCCACGCGGGCGGCACGTCGCAGATCTACATCAACCTCGCGGGCCGCGACCCGGCGGCGGGCAACACCCCGCAGGTGCCGGCGGCCAACTACGAGGCCGTGCGCAACCAGATCATCGCGGCGTTCCAGAACATGGACGACCCGAACCTGCCGGGCTTCCAGCAGGTCGTGGCCAAGGTGATGAAGAAGGAGGAGCTGAAGAACGTCGACGGCACGGACGCCCTGCATCCGAGCCGCAGCGGCGACGTCGTGGTCGTCTTCCGTCCGCCGTACCAGACGGACGCGCAGACGCCCGGGCAGCTGGTCGCCCCGTCGCAGTTCTTCGGCCAGCACGGCTACCTGCCGGACCTGGTCAACATCCCGCGGAACGTCAACATGCACGCGACGTTCATCGCCTCCGGCCCGGACATCAGGGCCGGTAAGGACGTTGCGGGCGTCCGGGCGATCGACCTCGCCCCGACGATCGCCTACCTGATGGACATCCCCGAGCCGCAGAACGCGCGCGGCAAGGTGCTGCTGAACATCATCAAGGGCGGGAACCGGATCTACGAGTTCCAGGTCCTCGACATCTCCGACTACCACGGGCAGCTAACTCCGCTGGCCGAGGTCGCCGACAACGTTGGTGGCACCGGAGCGGCGAACCCGACCTTCGGGATCGGCGGATCGGCGTTCCTCAAGCCGTGGTTCGACGCGTTCAGGGCGGAGGCGCCGGGAGAGATCCTGACGCTGACCGCCGGTGACGCGATCGGCGCCACGCCGCCGATCTCGGCGTTCTTCGGCGACAAGCCCACGATCGAGTTCATGAACCTCATGGGCTTCGACCTCGACGGGCTCGGCAACCACAACTTCGACCGAGGCGAGCAGTACTTCCGCAACGAGATCGTCCCGCTGGCGGCCTTCGACTACCTGTCGGCGAACATCGTCGACGACGCCGGGAGGACGCCTCCCGAGTGGGCGAAGTCGAAGGTGTTCACCATCGAGCCGGGCCTACGGGTCGGATTCGTCGGGTTCTCGAACCCCGACATCCCCGAGCTGACCAAGCCCGGATCCCTCGGGCCGTTCCACGTGGCCGACCCGGTTGCCGCGGTGAACGACGAGGCCAGGCGGCTCGCTCGCCAGAAGAAGGACGTCGCCGCCATCCTCGCCATCGGGCACCTGGGCGCGACGGCTGGAACGCTCACGCAACCGACCGGTCCTGCCGTCGACCTTGCCGACGCAGTCGACAACGTCGACGTCGTCATCGGCGACCACACGAACTTCCAGGTGGTCTCCGAGCGGCCGAACGGCGTGCTCCTGACGGAGAACCTGAGCAGGGGCGTCCGCTTCACGCGGGTGCGTGTCTTCATCGACATGCACGACCAGGAGGTCGTCTACCGCACCGCCGACTTCCACAAGCCGTGGAACATCGGCGTCACTCCGGACCCGGCCATCCAGGCACGGATCAACCAGCTCAACGAAGAGCTGAAGCCGATCCTGGCGACGCAGATCGGGACCTCGAGCCGGGCCGTGCCGCGGTCGGACTCGTGCGGCCGTGTCGACGGCCGCCTCTGCGAGTCGCTCGTGGGCAACATCGTCACCGACGCGATGCGGCTCAGCTTCGACGGCGTCGACTTCGCCATCACGAACTCGGGCGGCCTCCGCGCCGACCTGACCTGTCCGAGCCCGGACATCGCGGACGACTTCTGCGGGTCCTTCACGCCTCCGCCGTGGCCGATCACGCGCGGCCAGGTGCTCGGGGTGCTCCCGTTCGGGAACCTCGTCGCCACCGTTGACATAAGCGGCGCCGAGCTGAAGACGTACCTCGAGAACGGCGTCTCGTCGATGCCGGCCGCGAACGGGCGGTTCCCGCAGGTCTCCGGCCTGTGCTTCACGCTACGACATCTCGGCGCCCGTCGGGAGCCGGGTGATCGCGTCGAGCGTGGTCAGGCAGGCGGCCGACGGCTCGTGCACCGGCGCGGTCGTCGACCTGACGGCGGCGTCCATGTACCACATCGCGATCAACGACTTCATGGCGGCGGGCGGGGACGGCTACCCGAACGTGGCAGCCCGGGCCCACTCCCGCGAGGTCATGGATCAGACCGTGGCGGACTGGATCACGGCGAACACGCCGCTGACCCCGGCCATCCAGGGTCGAATCGTGTGCACCACGACCGGCGCAACTCCCTGCCCGGTCGTGACCGCACCGTAGGGGGGAGCTTGGAGCGGAGCCGGCCTGCGGCCGGCTCCGCTCCGTCCTTCCTGAGCCCGCGTCAGCCGATGGCGCCGAGGGGCTCGGTGCCCCTCGGGAAGCGGCGATCGGCGATCTGCGCCCAGTCGCCGTCGACCCAGGCGTAGGTGAGGACGCGCAGCGTCCTCTCGTCCGCCTCGAAGAGATGGAGGCCCCGCGCCTCGCCGCGGCGCCGCGGGCGCGGCTGGCCGAGGCCGGGCGCCGTGACGACGGTCGTTCCGTGCACGGGCGCCTCGACGACCTCGAACTCGCGCCGTTCACCCACCGCGGACTGGTGCACGTGGCCGGAGACGATCAGCTCCGCGCCGGCGTCCACGAGCGCGCCGAGGACGGAGCCGCGGTTCGCGATCGTCCGCTTCCGGCTCCTCCAGGGAGCGCCGAGCAGGTGATGGTGCAGCGCCACCACCTTGAGCGCGCCGGGAGCCGCGTCGGCGAGCACGCGGGCGGCGTGCTCGATCTGCGCGGGCCGCAGGGCGCCGCCCTGGTGCTTCCAGGGGCGTACCGAGTTGAGGCCGCAGACAACGACGCGCTCGGAGCGGTACACGGGCTCGAGGTCGGGCCAGTGGCGCTCGAACTCGTCGAAGGTGTTCGTGAGCCGGGAGGGCGGCCAGCGCGGGATGTCGTGGTTTCCCGGGATGACGAGGAGCGGCCGCTCGAGCGAGTGCAGGAGGCTCGCGGCGCGCTCGTGCTGCTCACGCTTGTTCCGGTGGGAAAGGTCTCCGGTCGCGAGGATGAGCTCCGGGTCGACCTCGGCGACCAGCGTGCGCAGGTCGCCCTCGACCTCGGGCTCCTCCCGCGTGCCGGCGTGGAGGTCCGACACCTGCAGCACGCGTAGGTTCGGCATCGGGCGGGCAGACTATAGTGAGAAGATGGTCGACGAACCTACGGAGATCTTCGACGACATGTATCTCGGCCTCCGGGCCGGTGCGGCAGAACGCAAGAAGCGGCGCGGCGAGACGCTCTCGCCGGAGGAGCAGGAGGTCCTGGGCCGCTGGCACCGTCTTTCGACGTGGCGGAAGACACTTGCCGTGGGCGCATTCGGGGTCGGGACGTTCGGGCTCGGCTTCACGCTGGGCGGCCTCATCTTCGGCCGCTGGCGCAGGGCATAACCGCCCGGCGGCGAAGTGCGCCGCGTGACCCCGCCACTCGAGCCCGGTGAAGAGGTGCGCCTCGATGCGCGCCCGCACGGTGTCGCGCTCGTTCGTCCGCTCTTTCGGCCGCTGCTCCTGGCGGGGTTGGGGGCGGCGCTCGTGATCGTCGGCACCGGCCTCCACTGGGGGCTTGCGCTCGCGGGCACCGCCGCGCTCGGCCTGGCCTCGCTGTCCGCGCTGCGGGCCGTGTGGCGCTGGGACCGCACCCGGCTCGTCCTCACGACCGAGAAGCTCTACGTCGTCTACGGGGTCGCGCGAAGGCGCGCCGCGGCCGTGCGCCTGTCGCGCGTCGCGGCGCTCGAGTTCGAGCAGGGAATCGCCGGCCGCGTTTTCGGCTACGGGACTCTCGTCGCGGGCGATTTCGAGGTGCCGTACGTGCCAGAGGCCGGCCGCGTCCGGAAGCTGATCGGCTAGCTGCCGCCGGCCCATTTGGGGCCCTATGATCGTTCCGGGATGACGGTCGTCGTCGACACCCGCGCGGACTTCACGCTGGAGAACTTCCGCCGCGTCGCGCTCGAGGGCGAGAGCGTGCGGATCGGGCCGCGGGCGCTGGAACGCATGGAGTCGACGCGCAACTCGTTCGTCGCGCTCCTGGACTCCGATCGCACCGCCGTTCATCTACGGGACGACGACGCGGGCGGGAATCGAGGTAGGCAAGGCGCTGGCGCCGGACGAGCAGCGCGGATACGCCGGCAGGCTGCGCGGAAACTGGAGCCCCAGCTTCGGCGGAGGCGGGGTGCTCGACGAGCATGTCGCGCGCGGGATCGTCTTCGCCCGCCTGGCCAACTTCGTCGAGGGCAACGCCAAGACGCGGCCGGTGATCGCGGAACGGATCGCGGCGCTGCTCGACGGCCCGCTCCCGTCCCTGCCGCTCGGCGGGCACGTCGCCGCCGGCGAGATCCTGACGCTGGCGCCGCTGATGAACGCGCTCGAGGGCGACTTCGAGGAGGGCGAGACGATGGCGCTCGTCAACGGCTCGCCGTGCGCCGCCGCGCTCGCCGCGGACGTCGCGCTCGCGGCCCGTCATCGTCTGCACGCGGCCGAGCGCGTCTTCGCGCTCTCCGTCGAGGCTTTCGGGGCGCCGCTCGACGCCTACGACGAGGCGCTCGAGGCTCTCTGGGAGGACGAGCACGAGGTCGCGGCGCTGCGCGGCCTGCGGGCCGGGCTCGAGGGAGCGGTGGCCACGGACCGCCTCGGCCACCAGGCGCCCGTCAGCTACCGGATTCTCCCGCGAGTCCTCGGCCAGGCGCACCGCGCCGTCGGCGCGATCGAGCACGCGGCGAGCGTCTCGCTGCGCTCCGTGACCGACAACCCGGTCTACATCCCGCCGGACGAGCGGCATCCGCTCGGCCGGGCGATCTCGACCGGCGGCTACCACAACGGCATCGCCGCTCCGGCGATGAGCACGCTCTCGGCGGCCTGGGCCGACCTGATCTTCCTCGCCGAGCGCCACGTGACCGCGATGCACGTCGGCGCGACGAGCGAGCTGCCGCCGCTGCTGGAGCGGCCGGGTGGGGGAGGCGGCAAGACGAACCTCCTGGGCTGGGTGGCCGGGAGCTTCCTCGAGGACGCGCGCACGGCGGCCTCGGCGACCCTGCTGCCGGCGGGAGTCGGCGACGCGCAAAACGACGTCGGCGCGCCGACGTTCCTCGCCTACCGCAAGGAGCGCTTCGTCGCCGACTGTCTGGATTCCGCGCTCGCGCTCCTCGCCGCCAGCGCGAGCCAGGCGCTGTGGGCGACCGACCGCTCTCCGGCACCGCCGCTCCAGCCGCTTCTCGAGCGCGTGCGGGAGCTCTTTCCGCCCGTCGACGATCCCTCGGCCCGGCGGATCGGCGAGGAGCTCGGCAGGCTCGCGGAGGCCTTCGGAACGGCTGCCCGCGAGGGCGCGGCCGGTCTCGCCTGAGCGGCCTGACACGAACGTCTGTTCTATCCGGGCGCAGGGCTAGACTCACTCCGTGGCCCAAGAAGAGCTCGTCGTACACGGCGCCCGGGAGCACAACCTCAAGGACATCACCGTCCGGTTGCCCCGGAATTCGCTGATCTGCGTGACCGGGCTCTCGGGCTCCGGGAAGTCCTCGCTCGCCTTCGACACGATCTACGCCGAGGGCCAGCGCCGCTACGTGGAGTCGCTCTCCGCGTACGCGCGCCAGTTCCTCCAGATGATGGAGAAGCCCGACGTCGACTCGATCGACGGGCTCTCGCCGGCGATCTCGATCGACCAGAAGACGACGTCGCGGAACCCGCGCTCCACCGTGGGCACCGTCACGGAGATCTACGACTACCTGCGGCTCCTCTACGCGCGGGTCGGCCGGCCGCATTGCCCCATCTGCGGGCGACCGATCGCCGGACAGTCGATCGAGACGATCGTCGACCAGGTGCTGCGACTGCCCGAGGGGACGAAGTTCACCGTGAACGCGCCGGTCGTCCGCGACCGCAAGGGCGAGTACAAGGACCTGCTGGAGCAGCTCCGCGGCGAGGGCTTCACCCGCGTCAAGGTCGACGGTGAGCTGCGCGAGCTCGACGAGGAGATCGAGCTCGACAAGAAGCTCAAGCACACGATCGAGGTCGTCGTCGACCGGCTGGTCATGAAGGACGACCTGCGCCACCGGCTCACGGACTCCATCGAGACGGCGCTCGAGCTCGCCGACCGGCTGGTGACGATCGACGTCGTCGACGGCGAGACGCTGACGTTCTCCGAGCGCTTCGCGTGCCCGGAGCACGGCGTCGGCCTTCCGGAGCTGCAGCCGCGCGTGTTCTCGTTCAACTCGCCGCACGGCGCCTGCCCGCGCTGCATGGGCCTCGGCGCCCAGCAGGAGATCGACCCGGACCTGCTCGTGCCCGACCCGAGCCTCTCGATCGCCGAGGGCGCGCTCGTCCCCTGGTCGGTGGGGAGCTCGAGCTACTACGAGTCGATCATCCAGGCGATCGCCGAGCGCTACGAGATCGACGTCGACAAGCCGTGGCAGGACATGACGGAGGAGCAGCAGAACCTGTTCCTGTACGGGACGAACGGCGACAAGATCTACGTCACGTACCGCAACCGCATGGGTCGGCGGCGCGCGTACATGCTGGCGTTCGAGGGCATCGTCCCGAGCCTCGAGCGACGCTACAAGGAAACCGACTCCTCGCAGCAGCGCGAGCGCATCGAGGAGTACATGAGCTTCCGCCCGTGCCCGGCCTGCGGCGGGGCGCGCCTGAAGCCCGAGGTGCTCGCGGTCACGGTCGGCGGCAAGAACATCCACGAGCTGACGCGGCTCTCGGTCGCGCGCGCGATCGAGTTCCTGGACGGGCTCGGGCTGACCGAGACCGAGCGCCTGATCGGCGAGCGGATCATCAAGGAGATCCGCGAGCGGCTCACGTTCCTCGAGAACGTCGGCGTCGGCTACCTCCAGCTCGACCGCGCTGCCTCGACGCTCTCGGGCGGCGAGGCGCAGCGGCTCCGGCTGGCCACCCAGATCGGCTCGCAGCTCGTCGGCGTGCTCTACATCCTCGACGAGCCGTCCATCGGGCTGCACCAGCGCGACAACGAGAAGCTCATCACCACCCTCGACCGCCTGCGCGACCTCGGCAACACGGTGCTCGTGGTCGAGCACGACGAGCAGATGATGCGCTCGGCCGACTGGCTCGTGGACATGGGGCCCGGCGCCGGCGAGCACGGCGGGTACGTCGTCGCCGAGGGCACGGCGGCCCAGGTTGCCAAGAAGAAGGGCTCGGTCACCGGGCAGTTCCTCTCAGGCACCCGCGCGATCGCCGTGCCGGAGCGGCGTAGCGAGGATCTCGGCACCTTCCACGTGCGCGGGGCGCGGATGCACAACCTCAAGGACATCGACGTCGAGTTCCCCGTCGGGAAGTTCGTGGCCGTCACAGGCGTGTCCGGTTCGGGCAAGTCGACGCTCGTGAACGAGATCATCTACAAGGCGCTCGCCAACCGGCTCCACCGCATGCGTGTGAAGCCCGGCGACCACGACGCCGTCGAGGGAATCGACTGCTTCGACAAGGTCATCGACATCGACCAGTCGCCCATCGGCCGCACGCCGCGCTCGAACCCGGCCACGTACACCAAGCTCTTCGACCACATCCGTGAGCTCTACGCGCAGACGCCCGACGCCAAGGTGCGCGGCTACAAGCCGGGCCGGTTCTCGTTCAACGTCCGCGGCGGCCGCTGCGAGACATGCAAGGGCGACGGGACGATCAAGATCGAGATGCACTTCCTCCCGGACGTCTACGTCCCGTGTGAGACGTGCGGCGGGAAGCGCTACAACCGCGAGACGCTCGAGGTCCGCTTCAAGGGCAAGTCGATCGCGGACGTGCTCGAGATGTCGGTCGAGGAGGCGCTCGGGTTCTTCGCGAAGATCCCGAAGATCCGCCGGCGGCTCCAGACGCTCCACGACGTCGGGCTCGACTACATCAAGCTCGGCCAGCCGGCGACGACGCTCTCCGGCGGCGAGGCCCAGCGCGTCAAGCTCTCGTCCGAGCTCTCCAAGGTGGCGACCGGCCGGACGCTCTACATCCTCGATGAGCCGACGACCGGCCTCCACTTCGCCGACATCGAGAAGCTCCTCGAGGTGCTCCAGCGCCTCGCGGACGCCGGCAACACCGTGCTCGTGATCGAGCACAACCTCGACGTGATCAAGCAGGCCGACTGGCTCGTCGACCTCGGGCCGGAGGGCGGAGAGGCCGGCGGAGAGGTCATCGCGACGGGCACGCCCGAGCAGGTCGCCGAGGTCGAGGAGAGCTACACGGGCCAGTTTCTGCGGGAGCTGCTTCCCAGCCGCGCCGCCGCTGCAGCATAGGTCGCGGCGATAGCCTGACGCCGTGAACGCCGAGGCCCCGACGGCCGCCGAGCCGAGCCGCGAAAAGCAGTGGTGGCTGCGGACGCTTGCGATCTTCCAGTCGCCGCGACACGTCTTCGCCGCTCTGCGCGACGAGTCCAAGGCAGACATGGAGGCGCGCGAGGAGCCCGTGCTCGCGCTCATCGTCCTCGCCGGAATCGCTGCGATCCTGCTCGTCCCGGAGACCGGCCGCCTGCTCGACGACCCGCTCGCGGACGACAGCGGGGCTGTGCTCGCGGTGCTCATCTTCTTGACCGGCGCGATCTACGGGATCGCCACGTACTGGCTCGGCGGAGGGCTGCTCTACGTCGGGCTGCGCGGCGCGGGCTCGTCGGGGAGCTATCGCCGCGCCCGCCACGTGCTGGCCTTCGCAGCGGCGCCGACCATCCTCGGTCTCCTGCTGATCTGGCCGCTCCGGCTGGCCCTCTACGGCACGGACTCGTTCCGGTCGGGGGGAGAGGACAGCGGCACGCTGCCGTTCGTCTTCGACCTGGCCGGCGCCGGATTCGCGCTCTGGGCGCTCGGCCTGGTGATCTACGGGATCTCGGTCGTCGAGCAGTGGCGGCTGCTGCGGGCGGGCATCTCCGTGGCGCTCGCCGTGCTCGCCGTCCTCGTGCTCACGTTTCCGTTCGTGATTCCGCTCTCGAGCCGCTAGGAGACCCGTTGAGGAAGGCCTCGAGCTCCTCCTCGGGCATCGCGTACGTGTGCTCCTCGGCCGGGAAGGCGCCCGAGCGGACGTCGGCACCGAAGCGCTCGAGCGCGGAGCGGATGTCGCCGCCGATGTCCGCGTAGCGCTTGGCGAAGCGCGGCGAGCGGCCCTCGTAAAGGCCGAGCAGGTCGTGGAGGACGAGCACCTGGCCGTCGCACTCGGCGCCCGAGCCGATCCCGATCGTCGGGATGACCAGGGTCTCCGAGATCCGGGCCGCCACCGGCGCAGGCACCGCCTCGAGCACGAGCGCGAAGCAGCCGGCCTCCTCGAGCGCGATCGCCTCGTCGAGGAGCCGCCGGGCCTTCTCGGCGGTGCGGCCCTGCGCGCGGAAGCCGCCCAGCATCGTTGCCGACTGGGGCGTCAGGCCGATGTGGCCCATGACCGGAATGCCCGCGCCGACGAGCGCGACGACGCGTGACAGGCTCGGCCCTGCGCCTTCGAGCTTCACGGCGTCGGCAGCCGCGTCCTTGACGAAGCGGATTGCGTTGCGCAGCGCGTCCTCGTCGGAGACCTGGAACGAGCCGAAGGGCATGTCCGCCACGACGATCGGCCGCCTCGCTCCGCGGGTAACCGCCCGCGTGAGCATCAGCATCTCCTCCATCGTCGCCGGCACCGTCGTCGAGTGGCCGAGGATCGTCATGGCCGCGGAGTCGCCGACGAGCACGATGTCCATCCCGGCCGCGTCGGCGAGGCGTCCGCTGGGGAAGTCGTACGCCGTCACCATGACGATCGGGTCGCCGCGGCTCGTCATCTCCTGGAGCTCGGTGAGCGGAAGCTTTCCGTCCCGCTCGGGCCCACTGGTCACTCGAGGTCTCCTTCCAGCACGACGTTGTCGATCAGGCGCGTGGTTCCGACGCGCGCTGCCGCCAGAAGGTAAACCCGTCCGTTCAGCCGCGCCACCTCGACGTAGTCCGGCTCGAGCCGCGGCTCCCCGGCGAGGGCGGCCCGCGCCGCTTCGGCGGCGCGCTCCGGCCCGGCCTTCAATCCCTCGGCGAGCGCGCGGGGAAGGGCCGCGGCCGCCTCGCGCTCCTCCGGGCTCAGATAGGCGTTGCGGGAGCTGACGGCGAGCCCATCCGCGTCGCGCACGGTCGGGACGACCCTGATCTCCAGGCCGAGGTCGAGGTCGCGCGCCATGCGCTCGAGGACGGCCGCCTGCTGCGCGTCCTTCTGCCCGAAGTAGGCACGCTCGGGGCGGACGATGTTGAAGAGCTTCAGGCAGACGGTCGCGACGCCGCGGAAGTGCCCCGGCCGCACGGCGCCCTCCAGCTCGTCTCCCAGGTCGCCCACCTCGACCCAGGTGCCGAACCCGTCCGGGTACATCTCCTCGACCGGCGGCACGAACAGGTGCTCGACGCCCCAGGACTCGGCGAGGGCAGTGTCCTGCTCCTCGTCGCGCGGGTAGCGCTCGAAGTCCTCGCCCCGCCCGAACTGCGCCGGGTTGACGAAGATGCTCGCCACGACGACGTCGCACTCCGCGCCTGCCCGGCGCACGAGCGCCTCGTGCCCGGCGTGGAGCGCGCCCATCGTGGGGACGAGCCCGACGGAGCCGGCGCGAAGAGGTGCGAGCGCCGCGCGGAGCCCGGCGATCGTGCGGTGGGTCGTCACCCGGCGGCGACGGTCGCCGTCATCTCGGTGAGGGCGCGGTACATCGGCTCCAGCTCGGGGCGGCGCTCCCTGATGATCTCCAGGTGCCGCTCGACGGTCTCCCAGTCGCCACGGGTCACGGGGCCGGTGAGCTCGAAGCCGTTGTCCATCGTCCGGCGCATCAGCGGCAGGAGCGCCTCGGGTGGTGCGCCCGCCGCCTCGAAGAGCTCTGCGGCCGCCCAGTGGATCGTGACGAGGAAGTTCGACGCGATCGCGGCGGCGGCGTGGTAGAGCGGATGCTCCTCGTCGTCGATCTCGAACGCGTGCAGGCCGAGCAGGTCGGCGACGTCGAAGCCGACGGCGAGCGCCTCGTCGTTCGCGCCGCTCACGGCCGCCCAGGCGCCGTCGAGCTGCTCGGGGCCGCCGCCGGGAACGAACGTCTGCAGCGGGTGCAGCCCGAAGCGACGGGTGTGCGGGTCGAGCGCGTCGAGCGTGCGCGCCCCGCTCGTGTGGGCGATCCAGGGGCCGACGGGGATCTCCGCCGCCACCTCAGGGATCGCGCGGTCGGGGACGCAGACGACGACCAGGTCCGCGCCCGCGACGTCGAGCTCGCGGCCCGTGATGCGCGTGCGGGATCCGCTCGGCGAGGCGCGCGGCCACGGCGGAGCCGACGCGACCGGCGCCGACGACACAGGCTGACGTGAATTCCATGTGGGCTCCAGTTCCGTTGGGATACCGGGCACTCGGAAGTCTAGCGACCGTTTGACATGACACCCGCGACGGCGAGAGGATCGCTTGGCCATGCCACGCCCGTCTGCGCGCCCGTCGGACGCCGTGCACCTCGTGCGTTGTCGTCGTCCCGTTGTCCTCGCGACGGCGCTCGCGGTGCTGATCGCGCTCGCGGGAAGCCCTCCGGCAATGGCCTCCGGCAACGGCAAGGCGAAGGGCCCGCCCGGGCTGGTCGGCGTCGATCATGCCGGTATTACGGTCCCGGACATCGACGAGGCGGTCGCCTGGTTCGAGGATGTCATGGGCTGCAGCGCGCCGCTCACTTTCGGCCCGTTCTCCGATCCGACCGGCACGTTCATGCAGGACCTGCTCGGCGTGCATCCGCGTGCGGTCATCGAGCAGATCACGATGATTCGCTGCGGCCGCAGCGCGAACATCGAGCTGTTCGAGTACGACGCTCCCGACCAGCGCCGGACGTTCCCGAAGAACTCGGACTGGGCGGGGCACCACATCGCCTTCTACGTGACTGACATCGACGCGGCGGTGGCGTACATGCAGTCGAAGGGCGTTGAGAAGCTGCTTGGCCCGCTGGCGGTGACCGACGGCCCTGCGGCCGGTCAGTCGATCAATTACTTCCGCGCGCCGTTCGGCACCTACATCGAGCTGATCAGCTACCCCAAGGGCATGGCCTACGAGGACGACCCGGGCAAGCCGCTCTGGTCACCGAAGCGCAACGGCCGCCGTTCGGTCGAGACGAGCGTCCCCGGCCTGCTGGGCATGGATCACGTCGGCATCACGGTTCCGGACATCGACGAGGCGGTCGCCTGGTTCGAGGATGTCATGGGCTGCAGCGCGCCGCTCACCTTCGGCCCGTTCTCCGATCCGACCGGCACGTTCATGCAGGACCTGCTCGGCGTGCATCCGCGTGCGGTCATCGAGCAGATCACGATGGTGCGCTGCGGCGACGGCCCGAACGTCGAGCTCTTCCAGTACACCTCCCCCGACCAGGACCGCAGCTTCCGCAAGAACTCCGACTTCGGCGGCAAGCACATCGCCTTCTACGTGCGGCGCATCGACAAGGCGGTGGCGTACATGCAGTCGAAGGGCGTCGAGAAGCTGCTGGGCCCGCTCGCGGTGATCGACGGCCCGGCCGCCGGGCAGTCGATCAACTACTTCCGCGCGCCCTTTGGCACCTACATCGAGCTGATCAGCTACCCCAAGGGCATGGCCTACGAGGAGACGGCCGAGACGCCGCTCTGGGATCCGCGCGACAACAAGCACTAGCCCACCGCTGTAGGCCGGGGCTGCGTCGCTACGCTTTCTGCGATGACTGAGAAGGTTCAGAAGACCGAGCAGGAGTGGCGGACGGATCTGACCCCCGAGCAGTACCGCGTTCTGCGTGAGCACGGCACGGAGCCGGCGTTCACGGGCGAGTACTACGCGACCAAGGAGCCGGGCGTGTACCTCTGCGCCGGCTGCGGTGCCAAGCTCTTCGCCTCGGAAACGAAGTACGACTCGGGCACGGGCTGGCCGAGCTTCTACGCCCCCGCGGACGGCGAGGCGGTCGAGACGGACCGCGACTGGAGCCTGCTGGTCCCGCGCACCGAGGTGCACTGCGCCGCGTGCGGCGGGCATCTCGGCCATGTCTTCGGCGACGGGCCGGCGCCGACCGGCCTGCGCTACTGCATCAACTCGGCCGCGCTCGACCTCGAGCGCGAGGAAGGAGAGTCTGAGTGACCGAGAAGGCGACGTTCGGCGCCGGGTGCTTCTGGGGCGTCGAGGTGGACTTCCGCAACGTTCCGGGCGTCAAGGACGCAGCCGTCGGCTACATGGGCGGCGACGTTCCCAACCCGACCTACGAGCAGGTCTGCACGGACCGGACCGGGCACGCCGAGGTCGTCCAGGTCGAGTTCGACCCCGACGAGGTCTCCTACGAGACGCTCCTCCGCACCTTCTGGGACGCCCACGACCCGACGCAGCTCAATCGCCAGGGCCCCGACGTGGGGCGCCAGTACCGCTCGGCGATCTTCTTCCACACGCCCGAGCAGCAGGAGCAGGCGCTGGCCTCGAAGGCCCAGGCTCAGACCCGCTACACGGTCCCGGTCGTCACCGAGGTCGAGCCGGCGGCGGACTTCTGGCGCGCCGAGGACTACCACCAGCAGTACCTCGTCAAGCGCGGCCGCGCGAGCTGCCTGATTTAGGACAGGCCGCTAGCGGAGCGGACCGCGCGTGTGCGCCACGCGTTGGTAGGCGCGTTCGGTCACGCGCGGAAACGCGGCCGCGATCGCGGCGAGCGGCCGGCCTCCCGGGAGCAGGCGCAGGAGCGGAGGGAAGGCGGCCCCGGCCGAGTAGACGTGCCCGTCGGCCGTGACGAGGTGCCAGGAGGACATCTTTCGCTCCTTGTCCATGCCGCCGAGGAGCTCGTCTGCCTCGGGATCCTGCAGGGCGACGGGACGCAGCCGGTCGTGCCGGTCCCAGGCCAGGAATCGCGAGACCGAGCGGCGACAGAAACCGCAGCGAGAGTCGAAGAGGATGACGGCTTGGCCCACGATGAGAGGGTAGAGGTCAGCCCGGTCCGGCCGCAGCGGGCGCCGATCTCCGAGCGAGGAGGGCGCCGACGACCACAGGCCAGTTCGCGAACACCACGACCGCGGTGGCAGCCTGGGCCGAGTAGTCGAGGCCCATGGCGATCCAGATGCCTGCGTGGAAGAGCACCGCGCCCGGGACGAAGAGCCACGCGGCACGGGGGACGAAGAGCACCAGCGGAAAGCCGAGCTCGAGGAGGAGCGTGCCGGCTGCGAGCGCGTGGGCGAGCCAGGGCCGATCAGCGATGAAGATGGCGAGTTCGGAGTCCCCGGAGGCGTAGAGAGCCCAGCGCAGGTTGTCGCTCGTCACCCAGGCCGGCCCGGAATGGACGAGCTTGGCGAGGCCCGCGAAGAAGTACGCCCCGGCGACGACGATGGCCGCCGTTCGCAGAGGCCAGCCGTAGAGGCGCGAGGGCACGCCAGGTGCCCTCCGAGAGGCTCGCCTGGCGTCGAGCGACCAGGCGTCCGCCGCCGGGGCGACCAGGAGCGGGACGAGGCAGAGCAGGAGCACCAGGTCGTTGTGAACGACCTTGCCGGTGCTCGTGACCATCCCGTTGAGAACGATCGCGCACGCCCATGCGGCCGGGAGGGTCAGCCGCGTGCGCAGGCCGACCGCAGCCAGGACGGCCGCCAGGACCGCGGCCGTCTGTAGCGCGACCACCGCAGGTCTCGGTGGCATCGACGGCAGGAGCTCCATGAAGGAGATGGGCCGGTAGAGCTCCCGCGGCTGGTCCGCCAGCTCGGCGTACGGGCCGGTGGCGAGGCGGCCGGCGAGGACCGCGCACAGGCCGATGCGCACCGCCGCGAGCCTCTCGGCGCTCGCGGCCGGGAAGAGGAAGCGCTCAACGCGTCGCATCGGGGGCCTCCTCCCGGTCGCAGGCCAGTAGGAGCGTCGAGGTGGGGGGCGGCCCGTCGCGCGCGCCGTTCCGGTGCGACAGGTACCAGTCGACGCGATAGATCCGCACCTCGGTCGCCTGGGGGCGCTCCCGCAACGCGGCGTCGAGCCAGGCCCGGCACGCCGCGGTCTGCTCGGCGGGAGGCAGCCCGGCGAACGTCCGCATCACGAGCGGAAAGTTCCTGTAGGCGCGCGGGAGCTCCGCGAACGCGATCTGCGCCTCTTCTTCCCCGGCGACGACGGTGGCCCGCCACGTGACCTGGTGGTCGGTGCGGAGCTCGCTGAACAACCGCCAGCCGGTCAGCGGCCACAGCTCGAGGCCCAGGAGCCCGCAGGCGACGAAGGCGGAGAGGAACACGGCGACGAAGACGCGCACACCGCGCGGCGGGAGCTCGTCCGATCTCCGCTCGATCTCGGTCATCGCCGACGGCACATTCTCCTCCTGTTGCGGTGCATCCGGGGACGTGCCTACACTGCGTCGGCGATGCCGATCTACGAGTTCGTGTGCATGAAGTGCGAGTCGCATTTCGAGGAGCTCGTCGGGGTGAGCGCGGCCGATCCGCCGTGTCCCGACTGCGGCGCTACGAGAGTGGCTCGTCAGCTTTCCGTGTTCGCAACTCACGGCGGCACCGCCGAGCAGCCGAGCTTCGGCGGACCAGCGTCCGGCGGCGGCTGTTGCGGCGGGAGCTGTGGCTGCTGAACCTGACGCCCTGAGTCGTCGCGAAGCCCTCGAGGCGCACGCCGCCGACACCGCTGCCTGCACGCGCTGCCGTCTCGCGGAGGGTCGCACGCAGGTCGTCTACGGCATCGGCGACCCGGACGCCGACCTGATGTTCGTGGGCGAGGCGCCGGGCTTCCACGAGGACAAGCAGGGCTACCCGTTCGTGGGCTCCGCGGGCAAGCTTCTCGACCGTCTTCTCGAGGGCATCTCGCTGACGCGGCGCGACGTGTACATCGCCAACGTCCTCAAGTGCCGGCCGCCGGGCAACCGCGACCCGCAGCCGGACGAGATCGAGGCATGCGAGAGCCACCTGTTCAAGCAGCTCGAGCTGATCCAGCCCAAGCTCGTGGCCACGCTCGGCAACTTCGCCACCAAGCTCCTGTCGGGGAAGCCGACGGGGATCACACGCGTGCACGGCCGGCCGCAGGAGGCGGTCGTCGGCGGCCGCACGGTGACGCTCTACCCGATCTACCACCCGGCGGCCGCGCTCTACACGCCCGCGATGCTGAAGACGCTCGAGGAGGACTTCGCGCGCATCCCGGCGCTCCTTGCCGGCGGGGCCGGCATCCCCGCGGAGGCGCCGCAGGCGCAGGTGATCCAGTTCCCCGTGACGCCGGCGCCCCTCGCGGTCCCGGCCGCGCCTCCCGACGAGCAGCTCGGCCTTTTCTAGCTAGGCTGGCCTCATGGTCGAGCTCGAGTCGTCCTCGCCCGAGGAGACCGAGCGCATCGGCGCCGCGGTCGCCCGGGAGCTCGAGCCCGGCGACGTCGTCGCGGTCTCCGGAGAGCTCGGCACGGGGAAGACCACCTTCGTGCGCGGCGCCGCGCGGGCGCTCGGCATCGCCGGCCCGGTGACGAGCCCGACGTACACGATCGGGCACCGTTACCCGGGCAAGCCGGACGTCTCCCATCTCGACCTCTACCGCTTCGAGGGCGTCGCGGAGGCCGAGTGGGGGGATCTCGAGCCGTACTTCGAGGACGCGGTCGTCTTCGTCGAGTGGCCCGAGGCGGGAGACGGCGTCCTGCCCGCCGCGCGCGTCAGTGTGCGGTTGCGGCACGCCGGGGAGGAACATAGACTGGTTTCTCTCGAAACCTCCGAAAAAGCCCTGGAAATCAGGCTATCTACAGGTGTTGATCCTCGCGTTTGACACTGCCACGGACGTGGCGACGGTCGCCCTCGCGCGCGATGGGGATGTCCTCGGCGAGCGCGCCTCTCGCGCGGTCCGGGTGCTCCAGGACGTCGAGGAGCTGCTCGAGGCCGCGGGCCTCGAGCCGAGCGAGGTGGAGGGCATCGCGGTCGGCACGGGCCCGGGGAGCTACACGGGCCTCCGCATGGGCCTCGTCACTGCCCGCACGCTGTCCTTCTCCCTCGACGTCCCCGTCGCCGGCGTCTCCACGCTGGACGCCCTCTCCACGGGCGCTCCGGGCGCGGTGCCCCTGATCGACGGGAAGCGCAAGGAGGTCTTCATGCTCGTGGCCGGCGAGCCGCGTTGCCTCGCCGCCGAAAGGCTCGAAGTCGCACGGGGGGCCACCTACGTCGGCGACGGCGCCGTCCGCTTCCGCGCCCAGATCGAAGCCGGGGACGGCATCGTCCCGCCGGACGACGACGAGCGCCACGTTCCGTGGGCCCGCCACCACGCCGCCCTCGCACGCGACTTCGGCGCCGCCGAGGCGGCCGAGCCCATCTACCTGCGCGTCCCTGACGCAGAGAAGGCGCTCAACGGATGATCGACGCGCAACGCGTCCGCGTGGACATCCGCCGGCTGACGCTCAGCGACCTGTCGGCCATCGAGCGGATCGAGCAGCGTGTGTACCCGACGCCGTGGTCGCGCTCCATGTTCGCGGGCGAGCTCGCGAAGCCGTCGTCGATCTGCCTTGGCGCGTTCGACGAGAGCGGCCCGCTGGCCGGGTACCTGATCGTCTCGCGCTACGTCGACGCCTGGCACGTGATGAATCTCGCCGTCGACCTCGACCACCGCCGCGCCGGGGTCGCCAACCGCCTGCTGGATGCGCTCTTCGACCTCACCGGCGGCGACGAGCACCGCGGCTACACGCTCGAGGTCCGGGTCTCCAACAAGGCCGCCATCGCCCTCTACGAGCGCAACGGCTTCGAGACGAGCGGCCTGCGTCGCGGTTACTACACCGACAATCGGGAAGATGCTCTGATCATGTGGAAGGACCCCATCCGCGAGCCGGCCGCGCGGGACGGGTCCCCCGGATGATTCTGGGGATCGAGACCTCCTGCGACGAGACGTCCGTCGCGCTCGTCACCGCGGACGGGCGCATCCGAGCAAACGTCGTTGCGTCGCAGGCCGAGCTGCATGCACGCTACGGCGGGGTCGTTCCCGAAGTGGCCTCGCGACGGCATCTCGAGCTGGTCGGGCCCGTCCTCGCCGAGGCGCTCGAGGAGGCGGAGACCGAGCTCCCCGAGGTCGAGACCGTCGCCGTCACGCGCGGCCCCGGGCTGATCGGCGCGCTGCTCGTGGGGATCTCCGCGGCGAAGGCTCTCGCCTGGTCGCGCCGCTTACCGCTCGTGCCCGTCGACCACCTGCACGGGCACGTCGCCTCGCTCTACCTGGCGCCCGACGCCCCTGAGGTGCCCTTCCTCTGCCTGCTCGCGAGCGGTGGGCATACCATGCTCCTGGACGTGCGTGACCGTTCGGGACACAGGGTCGTGGGGACGACCCTCGACGACGCCGCCGGCGAGGCCTTCGACAAGGGGGCGCGCCTGCTCGGCCTGGGCTACCCAGGTGGCGCCGCGCTCGATCGCGCGGCGGCCACCGGCGACCCCGAGGCCTACGCGTTCCCGGTCGCCCGCGTGCCCGGGCACGACTTCTCCTTCTCCGGCGTGAAGACCGCGCTCCTCTATGCCGTCCGCGACCTGCCCGCCGGCGAGCTGGAGCGCCGCCGGGCCGACCTCGCAGCCTCCTACCAGCGCGCGATCGTGACGGCTCTGGTCGAGCGCACGGAGGCCGCCGCCGAGGAGCTCGGCGCCGAGCAGATCGCCGTGGTCGGGGGCGTGGCGGCGAACTCGGAGCTGCGGGCGGCCCTTCCCGAGGCCGCCCTTGCGCCGCTGCCGCTCTGTACCGATAACGCAGCAATGATCGCGTCGGCGGCGCGTTACACGCGGGCCATCCCGTTTCCCGAGTATCTTGCCTTGGATGCGTATGCCACGGCGGCCTGACGCGGCACGGTCCGCGGCGCTTGCCGCGTTCGCCCTGCTCGCGATCGGCCTCGCGCTCGCGGGCACGGTCCAGGGCGCCGGTGACTCGGTCGCCCGCACCGCCGCGCGTGCCTGGCACGGCGTCTTCAGCGACCGCCCGCAGGCGGCCGCGGAGCAGCGCCAGCGCGTCCTCGTCGTCCTCTCCGACCCGTCGCTCGCCGACCGCCTCGCCGCTGCTGAGGGCACCCCGTCGCCGAAGGAGCAGCAGCGGTGGACCGCGGACGCCGAGGGGGCCCAGCAGCTCCTGCTCGCCGGTCTCCGCGAGCGCGAGATCTCGATCCGTCGCGACCAGGTCTTCACACGCACGTTCAACGGCTTCTCCGCGCTGGTCACGCCACGCGCTCTGGCGGAGCTCGAGCGCGCCTACGGTGTCGCCGGCGTCTACCCGGTGCGCACCGTCTATCCAGCCTCGCCGAGCGCCGAGGCGCTCGTCGGCCGCAATCTCCAGCCCGCCGACGGGCGCGGCTCCCAGATCACGCTGCCCGGCTTCACCGGGAACGGGGTCACGGTTGCGCTGCTCGATACGGGCGTCGACCCCCGGCATCCCTTCCTGCGCGGCCGGGTGATGCGCGGCTTCGACGTCGTGGACGGCGACCGCGCGGCCGACCCGTCCGCCAAGCCCGGCGACCCCGGCGTCGTCGAGGCACACGGCACGCGCATGGCCGGCATCGTCGTCGGCCGCGACGGCCCCGGAGGCCTCCAGGGCGTTGCGCCGGGCGCACGGCTGCTTCCGATCCGCGTGATGGGCTGGCGCCAGACCGTCGACGGAGGCTGGGCGGTGCTGGGGCGGGGCGACCACCTGCTTGCCGGTCTCGAGCGCGCCGTCGACCCCGACGGTGACGGCGATGTCGAGGACGGCGTGGCCGTCGCGCTCGTGGGCGGAGTTCAGCCGTACGCCGCTTTCGCGGACAGCCCCGAGGCGCGCGCTGTCGCAGGGGCCGCACGGCTCGGGACGCTCGTCGTCGCTCCCGTCGGGAACGACGGCCGTCCGGGGCCGGGCTTCGGCAGCGTCGCGGCGCCGGCGGCCGCCTCCGAGGCGCTCGCTGTCGGAACGCTCGACGCCCGCCGCGAGGTGCTCCAGGCCGAGGCGACGCTCGACGTCGGCTCGGACGAGGTTCTGGACGAGACGGTCCGCGTCCTCGGCGTGCTCGGGCTCGACTCCTCCGTCCGCTACGAGCTCGCTCCTTCCGTTGGGCCGACCCTCTCCGATGCGAACCGTGACGAAGCGACCATGGCGAGCGGCGACCAGCTCGGTGACTTCTTCGGCACCGACGGGGTCAGCCTCGTCGCCGGGAAGGCAGCCCTGGTGAGCCCGGAGGGCGGGAGCATCGAGCGCCGCGTCCGCAACGCCGCCGCCGCGGGCGCGAGCGTCGTCGTCGTCTCCGGTACGAGCCTCCCCGCCGGCGCGCTCGACCTCGAGGACGGCATCGCGGTTCCCGTCGTGGCCGTTCCCGCCGACGCAGGCCGCGAGGCCATCGAGGCTGCCGCCGAGGGCACGGCCACCACGCTGGAGCTCTCGGCCGCCGAGAAGCTGCCGAACGCGTCCCTCATGGACATCGCGCCCTTCTCCTCGGGCGGTGTCGCCTTCGACGGACGCGTCAAGCCCGATCTCGTCGCTCCGGGCGTCGGCCTCGCCACGTCGGACGCGGGCGCGGAGGGCTACGCCACCGTGACCGGTTCGAGCGCGGCCGCGGCCGTCGCCGCAGGCGCGGCGGCACTCGTCGTCGAGGCACGCCCGGCTCTCGGGGCCCTCGAACTGAAGAGCACGCTCGTCGGTAGCGGCGGCCGCCTGCGGCTCGGCGACGATCCGCTCGCGGTCACCTCGCAGGGCGGAGGCCTGATCGATCCCATCCACGCCGTCACCTCGGAGCTCGCCGTCGAGCCCGCCACGCTCGCCTTCGGGCGTGCGGACGGCGCGAAGTGGAGCCAGACTCGTACCGTCACCATTCGCAACATCTCCAGCCGGCCGCTCAGCGTCGGCCTCGGGTTGCTCCCAGACGATCCCGCGGGGCCGCAGCTCTCGTTCACGGCCCAGCCGGCGCGGCTCGAGCTGAAGCCGGGGGCCTCGGCCGCGGTCGCGATCGGCGTCTCCGCCGGAGACGAGACGCCCGCGGGCACTGGAGGCGTCCTGGTCGTGTCCGCCGACGGCGCGCAGCCGGTGCGCGTTCCGTGGGCCGTTGCCCGTCGGGAAGCGCGCAAGGCTCCGCTGGTCGGCGACGTCCAGCTGTCCCACCACACGTTCGCGCCGTCCAACCGCGCGCCCGTCGTCCTGGCCTTCCGCGCCGGGCGCGTCGATCGCGTTTCGGACGGCGAGATGATCGAGCCCGTCGGCGTGCTCGAGCTCGAGCTCTGGACCGCCGACGGACGGCGGCTCGGCGTCCTGGCCCGGCTCCGCGATGTGCTGCCGGGCCGTTACGCATACGGCCTCACTGGACGCGGCCCGAGTGGGCGGTTGCTGGCCGAGGGCTCCTATGTCCTGCGCCTGCGCGCGCACCCGGTCGACGGCGACGACGGCACGCAGCCGTCCACCGCCGAGGCCGTCTTCACCATCACGCGGTGACGCCGCCCGGGCGCCGGGTGACCTTCTACAGGGCGCAGGGCTGCCACCTGTGCGAGAGCGCGGCACGCGTCATCGACGCGGTCCGCTCCGAAGTGGGCTTCGAGCTCGAGGAAGTCGACATCACCGGCGACCCCGAGCTCGAGCGCGCATACCGCGAGCGGATCCCCGTCGTCGAGATCGACGGGGAGGAGGCTTTCACGTACTTCGTCCACCCGGACGGGCTCCGCCGCCGCCTCGAGCCCTGATCGAGCGGCGGGTACTGCATCCCCGCTCGAATCGCGTCGTTATTCTGTCCAGCGCATGGCCTTGAGGATCGCCAGCGAGGGGGGCGCGAGGACCGGCGAACGGCTGACGGTGGGCGTCGCTGCGCGCCTCTCCCAGTATCTGCGCGTGCTCATCCAGGCGCGCAAGATGGGCAAGGACCGGATCTCCTCGCAGGAGATCAGCGAGTACACGAACATCAACGCGACCCAGATCCGCCGCGACCTCTCCGCGTTCGGCAAGTTCGGCAAGCGGGGCGTCGGCTACAACATCGAAAGCCTGATCGCGGAGATCCGCAAGATCCTCCGGACGCAGGGCCAGCACAACATCGCGCTCTTCGGAGCCGGTCGCCTCGGCCAGGCGATCGCGAGCTCGACGATCTTCGCCGACCACGGCTTCAACATCGCGGGTGCCTTCGACACCGACTCGACGAAGGTCGGCGAGCCGATCGGCAACACCACGATCTCCGCCTACTCGGACCTCCGGGACATCATCCGAGAGAAGAACATCATCGTCGCCGTGCTCGCCGTCCCGCCCGACGCCGCCCAGCACGTCGCGGACGAGGTCGTCGAGGCCGGGGTCAAGATCATCTTCAACTACACCGAGGCGCTCCTCAACGTCCCGCCGGACGTCACGGTGCACACGACGAGCCCGGCCGTCGAGCTCCTCTACGCGCTCTACTTCTACCTGACGTAGACGGCGACGATCCCCGAGGGGCGACCTTCGAGCGCCGCGCGGACGTCGGCCGCCGTTCCCTGCGCGATGACGGAGCCGCTCTCGTCGACCTCAGCGTCGATGCCCTCGGCCGCCAGCGCGTTCACGACCGCGCTCGCCGGGCCGGCGACGTTGCGGACGAGCGTGCCAAGCGCGGTCGCGTCGGCGGCGCCCGTGGACTGCTCCATCTGCGCATCTCCGCCGCCCTCGGCCTCGCCGGCGTCCTCGGCAACGGCAGCGCCCTCGTCGTCGTCCCCGCCGCCGAACTGCGGGTCGGTCGTGAAGACCACGGCGGCGAGCCCGGCTGCGACCGCCACCGGCGCGGCGATGAGAAGGCCGCGGCGCACGTAGTCCGAGAGGCTGCGGCGCGGGTGCCGGTCGGGGAGCGAGGCCAGCATGCGCGCCCGGCTCTCGTCGGAGAGCTCCAGTGGAGGAGCCGAGCGCAGCGCCGCGCGACCGGCCTCGAGCCGGCGCACGTGGCCGGCGCACTCGCGGCACGCGACGAGGTGCTCCGCGACGTCCTGGCGGGCGCCGGTCGTGAGGTCGTCCTCGACGTACGAGAGCAGGGTGACCTCGGATGGATGCTGTTCGGCCATCATTCGTTCGACTCCGTTTCCTGCACGGCGGTTCCCAGGCGCTCGGCAAGCTCGCCCCGTCCCCGGAAGATGCGCGATTTCACCGTACCCTCCGCCACCCCGGTCATCTCGGCGATCTCCGCGTAGGAGCAGCCGAGCACGTCGTAGAGGACGACCGCGGCCCGATAGCTCTCGTCCAGGGCGTCGAGCGCGCGCTGGAGCTCGCCCGAGAGCTCCTGCTCGGCGAAGCGGTCCCGCGGGTCGGCGGGCTCGGGGAGCTCGTCCGTCGGCACCTCGCGCCGCTTGGGCCGCATGTCGTGCGCGGCGTTGACCACGATCCGGTAGAGCCAGGTCGAGAAGCGGGCGTCGCCGCGGAACTTCGGGAGCGCGAGCCACGCCCGCACGAGCGCCTCCTGGACGGCGTCGGCTGCGTCCTCACGCGAGCCCAGCACGCGCGCGGCGAGCGTGTAAAGGCGCTGCTCGTGCTGCTCGACCAGCCGCTCGAAGGCGAAGCGGTCGCCTTTCTGCGCGCGACGTACGAGCTCTTCGTCAGGATCCATCCCGGTGAAGATTCTCATTTGGCACGGCTACCTCCTCGGCGGGACCGGCTCGAACGTGTACACGGGCTCGCTCGCGCGGGCCTGGAGCCGCCTCGGGCACGAGGTCGTCGTCTTCGCCCAGGAGCCGCATCCGGAGCGGTTCGACCTGGGCGGCGCCGCCTTCGTCCGGCCCGCTGCGGGCCGCATGCTCCCGGTCTTCGTCCTCGACCGCTACGAGGGCTTCGAGCCGCGGCTTCTGCCGGAGCTCACCGCTGCCGAGCGCGGCGAGTGGGTCGAGCGGAACGCCGCCGCCGTGCGGGAGCACCTGCCGGCCGACTTCCTGCTCGTCAACCACGTGCTCCTCGGTGCGCCTGTCGGTGCCGCCACGGGCACGCCGTTCACGGTCAAGGCGCACGGGTCCGAGCTCGAATTCGCCATCCGCGGCAACGAGGACCTGGCGGCGTGGGCGCGGAAGAGCCTCGCCCGTCGCCGACGACGTTCTTGCCGGCTCGGAGCACATCCGCCGCGTGCTCGAGGAGGTCGTCGGCCCGGACGGGTACCTGGACCGGGTGCGAGTCGTCCCGCCGGGAGTCGACGTCGACGCGCTCCGGCCGGAGCCGCGCGCCCAGGCGCTCGCCGGGCTCGTCGAGGAGGCCCGGCGTGACCCGCCGCGCGTGGGGGAGCGCTATCCGGATCCCGGCAACGCGGAGCGGCTCGAAGCGTTCCTCGCCGGTGACGGGCCGACCGTCGTCTACGTCGGGAAGCTGAGCGACGAGAAGGGTGTCGCGCTGCTCCTCGAGGCGCTCGAGCGCGTGGAGGCCCGTGCGGTCGTCGTCGGCTTCGGGCCGGAGCGCGCCGCTCTCGAAGCGGCGGCGGCCGGCCGTCCCGTCCTCTTCACGGGACCCCTCGAGCACCGCCACCTGGCGCATCTGTGGGCGCTGGCAGACGTGAGCGTCACCCCGTCGATCTTCCCGGAGGCGTTCGGGATGGTGGCGGCGGAGGCGGCCGCCTGCGGCTCGCCGCCGCTCGTCGCGCGCCATTCGGGCCTGGCCGAGATCGCCGAAGGGCTCGAGGCCGAGTACCCGGCCGTGCATCGCGAGCTGGCCTCGTTCGCGAACGGGGACGTCGACGACCTGGCCGCCAAGCTCTCGGCCATCCTCGCTCTGCCGGCCGACGAACGGCGCCTTCTGGGGGCCGCCGCGAGGCGCGCAGCAGAGTCGCTCTGGAGCTGGGAACGCATAGCGACTCTGATACTTTCGCGCCGTGGGTGACGCCCAAAAACTGACGCCTGACGAGCAGATCAGGAGCGCGCGGGAGGGGTTCGATTCGGGCCGCGACTTCACGGTCGCGGTGGAGGAGGAGTTCGCGATCCTCGACCCCCAGACGCTCGGTCTCGTCAACCGCTTCGAGGAGCTCGCGGCCGGAGCCGTCGGCTCGCCGCTCGAGCCCGATCTCGTCGGTGAGCTGATCGCGTCCGAGATCGAGGTGCGCACGGGGCGCTGCGAGACGTTCGCGGAGGCGACGGCCGCCATGGCGGAGAGGCGCCGGCAGCTCCTCGAGCTCGCCGCGCGCTTCGACGTCGTCCTCGGCGCGACGGGCACTCATCCCTGGAGCCCCTGGCAGGAGCAGCGGATCATCGACACGCCGCACTACCGGCGCAACGACGAGATCCTGCGCTACGTCGTGTGGCGCAACAACAGCTTCGGCCTGCACGTTCACGTGGGGATCAAGGGCGCCGACCGCGCGATCGCCGTGACCGACGGGCTGCGCACGTTCCTGCCGCACTTGCTCGCGTACTCGGGCAGCTCCCCCTTCGTCGAGGGCGTCTACACCTACCTCCATTCGGCCCGCACGCAGATCTTCACGCGCATGTTCCCGCGCTGCGGGATCCCCGATTCCTTCGGCGACTGGGACACGTACGAGCGCTACGTCCGCTTCCTCTACGAGACGGGCTCGATCACCGAGCACACCCAGCTGTGGTGGAGCGTCCGCCCGCACCTGGCCTTCCCGACCGTGGAGATCAGGATCGCCGACGGCCAGCCCGACCTGGCCGAGGCGCAGAGCCTCGCGGCGCTCATGTTCGCGCTGACCGCGCGCATCGCCCGGGCGATCGACGACGGCGAGCCGCTGCCCGACCATCCGCACCGCCTCCTCGAGGAGAACCTCTGGCGGGCGATCCGCCACGGGCTCTCCGGGCACTTCATCGACCTCGACACCGGGGAGGTGCGCCCTGCCCGGGCAGAGATCGAGGGACTGATCGAGTGGACGCTGCCGGTCGCCGACGAGCTGGGCCTGACCTCGTTCCTCACCGTCCCGTCCGTCAGCGCGGCCGAGCGGCAGATCTCTCGCCACGAGGCGGGGGAGACGCTCGAGGAGATCTACGCGCAGGAGATCCTGGAGCCCGTGCGTGTCTGAGGACCACGACGAGCTGGAGCAGGACCAGCTCGCACGCGAGCTGGCCGAGGAGCTGCGGAAGCTGCGCGTCGAGGACGTGCTCGTGAACACGCTCGTCCACGTCTCGACGATCGGCTATCGGCGCCTCGGGCTGACCGAGGACTCCGTCGACGAGCGCGACCTCGACCAGAGCCGCCTGGCCATCGAGACGATGCAGGCGCTCGTCCCGGTGCTCGAAGGGTTCCTTCCGGAGGATGTCGTCAGCGGCTTCCAGGAGCAGGTCGCCAACCTTCAACTCGCCTACGCCAAGGCCGCAAAAGAGACCGATGGAAGCTGAGATCGGCGTCTTCGGAGGCTCCGGCTTCTACTCCTTCCTCGAGGACGTCGAGGAAGTCGAGATCGACACGCCGTACGGGAAGCCGTCCGCGCCGTTCACGATCGGCGAGGTCGGCGGAAAGCGCGTCGCGTTCCTCCCCCGTCACGGCCGCAACCATGAGCTACCGCCGCACGCGATCCCCTACCGGGCGAACGTCTGGGCGATGAGGGAGCTCGGCGTCAGGCGCATCATCGGCCCCAACGCCTCGGGCGCGCTCAAGGCCGAGCTCGAGCTGGGCGAGTTCGTCGTCTGCGACCAGTTCGTCGATCGCACGAGCGGCCGCAAGGACACGTTCTACGACGGGCCGGAGACGACGCACGTCTCGGCGGCCGACCCGTACTGCCCGGACCTGCGCCGCCTGCTCGTCGACAAGGCCGAGGAGCTCGGCATCAAGGTCCGCGACGGCGGGACGGTGGTCGTCATCCAGGGCCCGCGCTTCTCCACCCGCGCCGAGTCGAAGTGGTTCCAGGCGGCCGGCTTCGACACGATCAACATGACGGCTTTTCCGGAGGGCTATCTTGCCCGGGAGCTGGAGCTCTGCTACGCGAACATTTCCATGGTCACCGACCACGACGTCGGCGTGGAGGGCACGGTTCCCGTCACCCACGAGCAGGTCGTGACCGTGTTCAACGAGAACAACGCGCGCCTGCGCGAGCTGCTATTCGCCGTCATCCCGAGGATTCCGCCGCAGCCCGCCGAGCACCTGTGCGCGACCGCTCTCGAGGGCGCCCGCTTCTAGGTGCTCGCGTCGTCGTTCCAGCCCGTGTGATAAAACTCCGCGCGGCCGCTTCCGGCCTGGGGTGGTGGGGTTAAGCGATGCCTCCAACGTTCCGAAGCATGCCCGCGTAGAGCCGTGACCGACTTCTTCCAGAACCACACCATCCTGTTCGCGCTTCTGTGCGCGCTCTTCGGGATCGGCGTCGGCCTCTACCTGACCTGGTGGATCCTCAAGCAGCCTGCCGGCACGGAGCGCATGCGCGAGATCGCGCGCGCCGTGCAGGAGGGCGCCGCCGCGTATCTCAAGCGTCAGTACACGACGATCGGGCTCGTCGCCATCGTCCCGTTCCTCATCATCGGTTTCTACAACCAGCTCGGCTGGGGCACGGCGATCGGCTTCCTCGTCGGCGCCATCTTCTCGGCGGCGGCCGGCTTCATCGGCATGAACGTGGCGGTGCGGGCGAACGTCCGCACGGCGGAGGCGGCGAAGCGGGGCCTGACGCCCGCGCTCAACGTCGCGTTCCGCGCCGGTTCGGTCACCGGCCTGCTCGTCGTCGGCCTCGGCCTGTTCGGCGTCGCCGGCTACTACGGGGTCTTGACCAGCTGGTTCGACGTCGCGCAGGACGATGCGATCGACGACCTGATCGGGCTCGCCTTCGGCGGCTCCCTCATCTCGGTCTTCGCTCGTCTGGGCGGCGGGATCTACACGAAGGCCGCCGACGTCGGCGCCGACCTCGTCGGGAAGATCGAGGCCGGCATCCCCGAGGACGACCCGCGCAACCCGGCCGTGATCGCCGACAACGTTGGCGACAACGTCGGCGACTGCGCCGGGATGGCGGCCGACCTCTTCGAGACCTACGCCGTCACCGCGGTCGCGGTCATGCTCCTCGGCACGGCCTTCCCCGCCGGCGGGCTCCCGCTCTTCCCGCTGGCCCTCGGCGGCGTCTCCATCATCGCCTCCGTGATCGGGATCTGGTTTGCCCGCGTCGGGCGCGGCGGATCGATCATGAACGCGCTCTACAAGGCGGTCGCCGTGGCCACGGTGCTTTCCGCGATCGGCTTCATCCCGGTGACGATGGCTTTCGACGAGGGCGCGTTCAGCTTCGGCGAGCTCTACTCGGCGGCCGTGATCGGCCTCGTCATCACCTTCGTGCTCGTCGCGATCACGGAGTACTACACCGGCACCCGCTGGGGCCCGGTGAAGTCGATTTCGCGCTCCTCCCAGACCGGCCATGCGACGAACATCATCGAAGGGCTCGCCGTCGGGATGCAGGCAACCGCGCTGCCGGTCATCGTGATCGCGGTCGGAATCGTCGCCGCCTATGAGGTCTCCGGCGACAGCCTGTACGGCATCGGCGTCGCCGTCATGGCGCAGCTCTCCATGACGGGCCTGATCGTCGCCCTCGACGCGTACGGCCCGGTGACGGACAACGCCGGCGGCATCGCCGAGATGGCCGACCTGGACGAATCCGTCCGGGGCATCACCGACCCGCTCGACGCGGTCGGGAACACGACGAAGGCGGTCACGAAGGGCTACGCGATCGGCTCCGCCGGCCTCGCCGCGCTGATCCTCTTCGACGAGTACGCCCGCGGGCTCGCCGAGGAGGACCTCGCGAGCGTCTTCGCGCTCAACGACCCCTGGGTGATCGCCGGCCTCTTCATCGGCGGCCTCATGCCGTTCCTGTTCGCCTCGCTCGCCATGCAGGCGGTTGGACGGGTCGGCGGCCTCGTCGTCGACGAGGTGCGCCGTCAGTTCCGCGAGATCCCCGGGCATCCTCGAGGGCACCGGGCGCCCCGACTACAGCCGTGCGGTCGACATCGTCACGAACTCGGCCATCAAGAAGATGCTCCTGCCGGCGCTCATCCCGGTGGCGGTCCCGATCATCGTCGGGATCATCAGCCCGGAGGCGCTCGGCGGCCTCCTCATCGGGACGATCGTGACCGGCATCTTCCTCGCCATCGCCATGACCTCGGGCGGCGGCGCCTGGGACAACGCGAAGAAGCTCATCGAGGACGGCGCGTACGGCGGCAAGGGCTCGGAGGCCCACGCCGCGGCCGTCACCGGCGACACCGTCGGCGATCCCTACAAGGACACGGCCGGCCCGGCGATCAACCCGATGATCAAGATCGCCAACATCGTCGCCATCCTCATCATCCCGATCATCGCCTCGATCCACGGCTAGTCGCCGGCGGGCAACGGCCCGCTTGTGACACTTGACATCAGCAGCTCGGCGCGACACCCTTGGTCGGTCGGAGGTGGGTCCATGGGCACGACGCGGCACTCGACCGGGGGGTCTAGCGCTCCCGCGGCGGGCGGCCACGGTGCGACCCGCTCGTCTGCGGCACACACAGATGGAGGAACCTGATGCGCAAGCTTGCGTTGGCCCTTGCCCTGTTCGCAGTCGTCCTCACCGCTCCCGGCCCCGCCGGCGCACAGGCGACGCCGCCTTGCGCGGAGCCTGTCGAGGTGGTCGTCTGGACGGCGATCAACTGGGGCCGGATCGCGGACGGCGTTCGCAGAACACCCCGCTGCCGTGCGCCGAGTACTGGGTCTCGATTCCGCCGGGCGGCCGATCGCGACCAATGCTCCGATTGCCGACGGATCTTCGACCAGATCCGCGCGCTGCGGACCGCAGTTCCATCCGATGGCGGAGATGGTCCTCGGGACGCTGACGGGCTGGGATACGCGTGGGTGAACGCGCCGGGCCCGGGCCGCACCTGGTACGACGCAGGCGTCGAGTTCAGACGAAGATGGTCGCGGCCGGCCTCGACGTGACCAAGGGCGAGACCTGGCTGCTGAACGAGTTCAACCGCAGCACCGTCCGCGACTCGCCGCCGACGAACCCGAGCGAGCCCTTCTACTCGCGCGCCGACATGCGGGAGCTCGTCCGCGGGCCTCTACGAGGGCGACGCCCGGCATGCCGCCCGCGCCCGGCGCGGTCGAGATCGGGATCAACTACACGCACCAGGACATCCCAGACGTACGCCGCTCTACAAGGAGGAGCTGAAGAACTTCCTCCTCGACTCGCCGTTCTGGGCGGACATGGACGGCCGCGTCCGCTGGATGATCAAGGAGGCCTACCCCGACGCCCGCAAGCACGGCGTCCCCGACTCGACGCGCACGAAGCGGCGGCGACATATGGAGCAGTACCTCTTCCACATGGCCGACCTTGCCGCGGCGGCGCCCAAGGAGGCCACCGCGGCGAAGGAGTTCCTCCGCGACACCTACATGACGCTAGGAAACGCGACCTGGAAGGCGTCAGGGACCGATCGACAACTTCCGCAGGCGGGCACGGCTGGACGCATGTTCCCGGCTGAGGACATGCTGCACTTCCTCTCGGAGCAGGTCTATGCGATGCGCTACTACGCCGACGCGCACCCGAAGTTCGGGCCCGCGGGGCGCCTCGGCTTCTCGTGGCAGCCGACGCAACCCGCTCCGCCCTCACCTCACGACATGCCAGCGGCCGAGTTCCTGGCCGGGCAGGACCTGATCGCGGCCCGCATCGGAAGCGCCGTCCGCACGCCTACGCGAGCCCGGACGCGCCCGCGATCGACGCCTGCCGCCCGCCGGGCAGCGGGGAGCAGTGGTGCAACAGCGTCGTTCCCGGACGCGACGTTCACCAACGACTGGCTGGACTTCGCCTACTGGAAGTAGACGTCCGAACCGTCGCCGCCGCGGCCTACGCGCTGCGGCGGCGGCGGACCTGCGGGCCCTGCGAGCCGAGCGCTGCGTACGCGAGCGCCTGGAGCGACTCGTTCAGGCTCGAGAGCTCGTGCGCGATGCGCTGGAGCTGGTCGCCCGAGTCCAGGCGCCGATTGAGCGCGTGCACCTCGTCGCAGAGGCGGTCGAGCCGCGCCAGGATCGCGTCCAGCTGGCGGTCGTCGAGTTGGCTGCGCTCAGGCGGCATCGCCGCTGATCTTAGCCAGGGCGGCCAGGGTGTCCGCGACGGCAGCCTCACCCTCGAAGCGCGCCAGGAGCCGTTCGCGGGCGCCCTCACCGGCTTCCACGGCCTCGATGTGCCGCGCCGCGCCCAGCTGGGCGAGCGCGACGCGGGCCAGCGGCTCGGGAGCGTCCGTGAAAACCCCGATGCGGACGCCCGCGCGGCCGAGGGCGCGCAGCGCGGCGCTCGCCTCGGCGCTCGGGCGCAGATAGACGGGCGCGCGGTCCTCGGCGAAGCGCTCGAGCGCGCCGCGCCAGTCGCCGATCCCGGCCTCCGCCCAGCGGTCGAGCTCGCGGGCGGCCTCGCCGCGGTCCTCGGGCAGCGCGTCCGGATCCAGGGGGGCGATCGACGCGAAGCGGCGCGCCGAGTCGGCCAGGAAATCGCGCCAGAGCGGCCTCGTGTCCCCGAGAGCGTCGAGGTCGACGGCGACCGCGTTCACGACCGCGAATCCGCCCAGCGGGCGAAGAGCAGGACGCCGGCGACGACGCCGATCGTGTCGATGAGCCAGTCGAGCGGCGCTCCCTGCCGCCCGCTCACGAAGGACTGGTGGAGCTCGTCGGTGACCGCATAGGCCGAGCCCAGCAGGATCGCAAGCGGCTCGCGGCCGACGGCGCGCTGGAGCAGGCCGCCTAGCACCGCGTACTCGGCCATGTGCGCGACCTTGCGCAGGACGAGGTCCCACGTCCCGAGGCCGGTCCCGAGGCTCGGGATCGAGGAGAGCGCGAAGATCAGCCCGGCCCAGAGCACGACCGGAAGCCAGAGGTTGAGCCGAGCCGCAGTCACGCGCGCCAGCGTAGCCACACGCCCGTCTTGCCCGCCGGGAGGAGTATGCTCCCGCCACAGAAGGCGAGCGGTCAAGGGAAGCCGGTGCAAGTCCGGCACGGTCCCGCCGCTGTGAGGGGAGACGCTCCTCCGCCAAACGCCACTGGCCACGGCCGGGAAGGCGGCGGAAGAGGGAGCCCCGAGTCAGAAGACCTGCCTCTCGCCCCCAGATCCGTTGTCCTCGCGGAAGGAGAAACGTGTTCCACCGACCTCTTGCAGCCCTTCTGGCTGTCCTTGCCCTCGTCCTCGCCGGGTGCGGCGAGGAGTCGGAGAGCTCGGCGCCCCAGCAGCCCACGTCCTCGGCCGTTGTCGAGACGGCGCCGGCCGATCCCGAGTTCCCGGTCACGGTCGAGGCCGACAACGGCCCGGTCACGCTCGAGGAGGAGCCCGACGCCATCGTCTCGCTCTCCGCCACGGCAACCGAGTCGCTCTTCGCCCTCGGCGCGGGCGACCAAGTGCTCGCCGTCGACGACCAGTCGAACTTCCCGGCCGAGGCGCCGGTGACCGACCTGTCGGGCTTCGAGCCCAACGTCGAGGCCATCGCAGGCTACGAGCCCGACCTCGTCATCGCCGCCTACGACCCGGGCGGGCTCGTGGACGGCCTCGAGAGGCTCGACATCCCGGTGCTCCTCCAGGACGCCGCCCCGAACCTCGACGCCGCCTACGAGCAGATCGAGACGCTGGGGGCAGCCACGGGGAACGTCGAGGGCGCCGAGGACGTCGTCGAGTCCATGCGGACGGAGATCGAGAAGCTCGTCTCCTCGGTGCCGGGCGCGCAAGGAGCGAGCGTCTACCACGAGCTCGGCCCCGACTTCTTCACGGCCACCTCGGACACCTTCATCGGCAGCGTCTACGAGCTCTTTGGTCTCTTCAACATCGCCAACGCGGCGGCCGGCGCGGACGCGGGAGGCTACCCGCAGCTCTCCGGCGAGTACATCGTCAAGGAGAGCCCCGACCTGATCGTCCTCGCGGACACCAAGTGCTGTCAGCAGACGGCCGAGACGGTCTCCAAGCGCCCGGGATGGGCCCAGATCGAGGCGGTCACGAACGGCGACATCGTCGAGGCCGACGACGACATCGCCTCGCGCTGGGGCCCGCGCACGGTCGACTTCGTCGAGATGATCGCGGAGTCGCTCGAGGGAGTCGGAGGACGCTAGTGGCGGACGCCGGCGGCTTGCGGGCTCGTCTCTCCGGCCGGCCCGAGCGGGCGCTGCGCGGCGTCTCGCTCCGCTGGACGCTGGCCGCCGGCGCCTTCCTCCTCCTCGCAACCCTGCTCGGGCTCGCACTCGGTCCGGTCGACCTCGGCGTCGGCGCGGTGGCGCGGGAGGTCCTGAGCCACGTGCCGTTCCTCGGCGTGGAGTCGCCGTTCTCGGAGACCGAGGACGCCATTCTCTGGGAGCTCCGGGCACCGCGCGTGGTGCTCGGTCTGCTCGTCGGCGCGATGCTCGCCATGGCGGGCGCCGCGTATCAGGGCGTCTTCCGGAACCCGCTCGCCGACCCGTACCTGCTCGGAGCCGCCGCCGGCGCCGGCCTCGGCGCCACGATCGTGATCGCCTACGACCTCGGCGGCGACCTCGGGCCGGATCTCCGGCCCATCGCGGCGTTCGTCGGAGCCATGCTCGCCGTCGGCATCGCCTACGCCCTCGGCCGCTCGGTCGGTGGGCGGCAGACCGCGACGCTCATCCTCGCCGGGGTCACCGTCGCGTCCTTCCTCACCGCGCTCCAGACCTACGTGCAGCAGCGGCGCGTGGAGACCGTCCAGGAGGTCTACAGCTGGATCCTGGGCCAGCTCGAGACCGCGGGCTGGACAGACGTGCTGGTCATGCTGCCGTACGTCGTCGTCAGCGCCGTCCTCGTGCTCTGGCATCGGCGCCTGCTCGACGTCCTCTCCGTGGGAGACGACGAGGCGGCGAGCCTCGGCGTGCCCGTCGCGCGCGTGCGGCTGCTCGTGGTCCTCGCCGCCACTCTCGGAACGGCGGCCGCCGTGGCGTTCAGCGGCCTGATCGCCTTCGTGGGGATCATCGTCCCGCACGCGATCCGCCTGATGGCCGGGACGAGCTATCGCATCGTCCTGCCGCTCTCGCTTGCGTTCGGAGCCGGCTTCCTTGTCCTGGTCGACCTCGTGGCGCGCACGGTGGTTGCCCCCGGGCAGCTGCCGATCGGCGTCGTCACCGCGTTCCTGGGCGCGCCGTTCTTCGCAATCGTCCTTCGCACGACCAGGACGGTGGGCCCGTAATGTTGCGTCTGGAGAGCGTTCGCGTCTCGCTCGACGGCGCGGAGGTCGTGAGGGGCATCGACATCCGCCTCGACGACGGCGAGTGGCTCGCGCTCATCGGTCCCAACGGTGCGGGGAAGACGACAGTTCTCCGTGCGGTCGCCGGTCTCGTCCCGTACTCGGGGTCTGTCCGGATCGTGGGCGACGAGGCGTCGGAGCTGCGACGGCGCGAGCTGGCACGTCGTGTGGCGGTCGTGCCGCAGATTCCCATCATCCCCCCGGACACGAGCGTCCTCGAGTACGTCGTCCTCGGCAGGACGCCGCACCTCGGCTACTCCGGCAGCCCCAGGGCTCGCGATGTCACCGCCGCGCGCTCGGCGCTTGCGCGCCTGGACGCGGCGCACCTCATGGACCGCCGCCTCGGCTCCCTGAGCGGCGGCGAGCGGCAGCGCGCCGTTCTGGCTCGCGCGGTCGCCCAGGATGCCCGCCTGCTCCTCCTGGACGAGCCGACGACCGCCCTCGATGTCGGCGCCCAGCAGCAGGTGCTGGAGCTGGTCGCCTCGCTGCGCGCGGACAGAGGCCTTACTGTCCTCAGCGCGATGCACGACCTCACGCACGCGGGTCAGTACGCCGACCGCCTCGTGCTGATGGACGGCGGCCGCGAGGTCGCGAGCGGTGCTCCGAAGGAGGTGCTCACCGAACAGCTCGTCGCGCGCCACTACGGCG
This sequence comes from uncultured Actinomycetes bacterium, assembly GCA_963839745.1. Classification (GTDB taxonomy): domain Bacteria; phylum Actinomycetota; class Thermoleophilia; order Gaiellales; family Gaiellaceae; genus JAIBJN01. The sequence continues at coordinate 10,179 of CAWIWC010000015.1, read as the reverse complement.
CCGAGGTGAGGGTGATCGTGGACGAGGAGACCGGCATCGCGGTCGTGCCGCTGCGGCCTCGGGTGCCGTCGGAGGAGCGGGTCACCTGATGGGCATCACGCTGCTCGTCGGCGGCGCCCGCAGCGGAAAGTCGGCGCGCGCGCTGCGGCTCGCGTCGGACTGGGACGGGCAGGTCGTCTTCGTCGCCACGGCCGAGGACCGGGACTCCGAGATGGCCGCGCGGATCGCGCGCCACCGGCTCGAGCGGCCGGCGTCCTGGCGGACGGTGGAGGCGCCGCTCGAGCTCGTGCGGGCGTTCGACAGCATTCCGGCCGGCGCGTTCGTGATCCTCGACTGCCTCACGCTCTGGGTCGCCAACGCGCTCGAGGCGGGCTGGACCGACGAGGACGTCGAGCGTGCGGCGGCCGCGGTGGCGACGATTGCGGCGGGTCGCGAGCGGCCCACGGTCGTGGTCACGAACGAGGTCGGGCTCGGCGTCGTGCCCCAGACTGCGCTCGGGCGCGCCTACCGCGATCTGCTCGGGAGGGTCAACGCCGTCTTCGCGGCCGAGGCGGAGCACGCGTACCTGATGATCGCCGGCCGCGCGCTCGAGCTGACGTGAGCAGGGCCGCACTCGACGCCGTCATCGCGCGCATCGAGCCGGTCGACCGGGCGGCCGGCGGGGCGGCGCAAGCCGCGTTCGACCGCAAGACGAAGCCGCGCGGGAGCCTCGGCGAGCTGGAGTCGCTGGCGTGCCGTGTGGCTGCCATCCGGGGAACGGCTTCGCCGGGCCGGCTCCGGGCGGCTGTCGTGCTCGCGGCCGGAGACCACGGCTACGCGGCCCGGGAGGTGAGCGCGTACCCGCAGGAGGTCACGGGCCAGATGCTGGCCAACTTCGCCTCCGGGGGCGCAGCGGTGAACGTCCTCGCCCGCGAGACCGGGGCGCAGCTTGTTGTCGTGGACGCCGGCGTCGCGACTCCCGTGGAGCACGAGGCAATCCGTCAACTCCGGCTCGGGGCCGGGACGGCGGACGCCACGGAGGGCCCGGCGATGACGCCCGACCAGGCCCTTGCGGGGCTCCGGGGCGGCGCGGAGATCGCCGCGGAGCTCGCCGCCGGCGGCAGCGGGATCGTCGCGACGGGCGACATGGGCATCGGCAATACGACCGCCGCCGCCGCGCTCTGTGCGGCGCTTCTCCCCGCGGATCCCGATGCGGTGAGCGGGCGTGGAACCGGGCTCGACGACGCCGGGCTCGGCCGGAAGGTCGAGACCGTGCGCCGTGCACTTACGGCCAACGCGGTGGACGCGGCCGACCCTGTGGGCGTGCTGGCGTCCGTGGGTGGCTTCGAACTTGCGGTCCTTGCCGGTGTCTGCCTCGGTGCGGCCGCCGAGGGCTGCGTCGTCCTGCTCGACGGCTTCGTCACCGGCGCCGCCGCGCTCGTGGCCGCCAGGCTCGCGCCCGAGGCAGCCGGGTTCATGGTCGCGTCGCACCGCTCGCCGGAGCCCGGGCACGCCCTCGTGCTCGCCGATCTCGGCCTGCGCCCGCTGCTCGACCTCGGCCTGCGACTGGGGGAGGGGAGCGGCGCGCTCCTCGCCCTGCCGCTCGTGCACGCGTCGCTGGCGCTCCTCGCCGACATGGCCACGTTCGACGCCGCGGGCGTCACGGATGCCGGCGCGTAGCCTGCGCGCCGTCGCGGCGGCGATCGCGTTCCTCACGCGCATCCCCGTCGGCCGGCTCGTCCTGGACGCGGACGACGTGGCCCGCGGAGCCGCGCTTTTCCCGCTCGTCGGCGCAGGGATCGGCGCCGCCGTGGGAGCCACCGCCGCCGGGCTCGACGCGGAGCTGACCGTGCTGCTGGCGGCGGCCGCGGCGGTCACGCTCGAGGCGCTGCTCACGGGGGCGATCCATCTCGATGCCCTCGCCGACACGGCGGACGGGCTCGGGGCCGGAACGAAGGAGCGGGCGCTGGAGATCATGCGCGACCCCGCCGTCGGATCGTTCGGGGCGACGGCGCTTGCGCTCGACCTCCTCGTCAAGGTCGCCGCGCTCGCCGCCGTGGCCGCCGACTCGCGAGCGATCCTGGCGGTCGTGGCCGCATTCGCTCTGGGGCGGGCGGCCCCGCTCACGCTCGCCCTGGCGCTCCCGTACGCTCGCCCCGGGTCGGGTAGCGGGCTCGTGCTCACCGAGCGGGCGGCTCGCGCCTCGCTCGTGGTCGGGATCGCGCTGGCCCTCGGGATCTCGGTGGTGGCCCTCGGCCTGCGAGGACTTGCCCTCGCCGCCGGTGCCGGGCTCGCCTGCCTCGTCGTCGGCCTCGTCGCCCGCCGGCGGCTCGGAGGCGTGACCGGGGACGTTCTCGGCGCCTCGACCGAGCTCGCAACCACCGCCGCCCTCGTCGCCGCCGTGGTCGTGCAGGCGTGATCGGGCTCCCGGAGCGGGGAAGGGCGACGCGCCTGCTGCTCGTCCGCCACGCGGAGCCGGACGAGTCGCTGCAGGGCCGGTGTTACGGCAGCCTCGACGTGCCCCTGTCAGCGGCCGGCCTCCGCCGGGCGGCCGCCGTCGGTGAGCTGCTGCGGGACCACGACGTCGCGGCCGTCTACACGAGCCCGCTCCAGCGCGCGTTCGAGACGGCGCGTGCAGTCGCGACGGCGCACGGGCTCGAGCCCATTCCCCGCGACAACCTCCGCGAGCTCGACTTCGGAGAGGTCGAGGGGATGCGCTTCGACGAGATCGCCTCCGCCCACCCGGAGCTCTACCGCTTCTGGATGGAGGATCCGGCCTCGGTGCGCTTTCCGGGCGGCGAAGGGCTCGCCGACCTGCGGGAGCGCGTCCTGCCGGAGGTCGCCGAGATACGGGCGCGGCACGAGGGGCAGGCCTCGGCCGTCGTCGCCCACGGCGGCGTCGTTCGGGTCGTGCTCGCCGATGTGCTCGACCTTCCCGACGCCGCGTTCTTCCGGCTCGACCAGCCCTACGGAGCCCTCAGCGTGGTCGACTGGATCGACGGCGTGCCCATGGTCCGGGTCGCAGGAGCCGTCCTATACTCGCCCGCATGACGGGCTCGCCCAGCGCCGTCGTCCTCACGGTCGGAAACGAGATCGTCTCGGGGGACGTCGAGAACACGAACGCGTCCTGGCTCGCCAGGCGCCTCGGCGAGCTGGGTCTCGAGGTGAGGCTGCTCGCGGCGGTGCGCGACACGGTGGACGAGATCGCGTCCTTCCTGCGCGACGAGGCCGACCACGCCGACGTCGTCATCGTCACCGGCGGGCTCGGCGGAACCCCTGACGACGTCACGCGCGAGGGCGTGGCGGCGGCGTTCGGCGTCCCGACGGAGGAGATCCCCGAACTGGCCGGCGGCCTTCGCGAGCGCTTCGACAAGCGCGGCCTGGGCGACTACGCAGCCCGCTGGGCCCGGCTGCCGCGAGGCGCCGCCGCGCTCGAGAACCCGCTCGGCGGTGCGCCGGGCTTCGTCGTCGCCAACGTCTACGTCCTGCCCGGGCTCCCGAGCGAGATGATGGCCATGTTCGAGACGCTCGCCGACGGCTTCCGCGGCGAGCCCATCTGCGCCTGGCGCCGCCGGTATCCGACGGGCGAGGGACAGATCGTCGCCGTGCTCGAGGAGGCGACGCGCAGGCATCCTACGGTCATGGTCGGGAGCTACCCGTCGTTCCTGGACAGCGGCCCTGAGGTCGAGGTCGTGCTCAAGTCGGCGGACGCCGACGCGCTCGGCGAGGCGGCTGCCTGGCTCGAGGCCGCCCTCGACCGGCGGATGGGGGGCTGACGTGCGGGTCTTCGTCGTCAGCGACATGGAGGGCGTCTCCGGCATCGTGAAGTGGGAGCAGGTGAGCGGCGGGGAGTCGCTCTACGAGGAGGGGCGCAAGCTCTACACCGAGGAGATCAACGCGGCCGTCCGCGGTGCCAAGGCGGCTGGGGCGACCGAGATCGTCGTCATGGACTGCCACGGCGCAGGCAAAGGGTGGGACTTCAACAGCCTCGTGCCGGAGATGCTCGACCCCGACTGCGAGTGGGTCGTCCAGAACGAATGGACGGAGTACACGGAGTTCCTCGAGCAGGGCTGCGACGCAGCGCTCTTCGTCGGCATGCACGCGAAGGCCGGCACGCCGCGGGGCGTCCAGAGCCACACGATCTCGGGCCGCGACTACCGCGACCTCCGCTTCAACGGCACGTCGGTCGGCGAGACCGGCGTGAACGCGGCGCTCTGCGGGACCTGGGGTTGCCCCGTCGTCCTCGTCACCGGCGACGACGTCGTGTGCGGCGAGGCGGCCGACCTCCTCGGCCCGGAAGCTCGTGACGGTCGAGGTCAAGCAGGCGCTCGGCCGCTTCAGCGCGCGCCACCTGCCGCCGGTGCGGGCGCGCGAGCTCATCGAGGCCGGCGCGAAGGCGGCCGTCGAGAAGCGCGACCGCATCCCGCCGTACGACCCGGGGAAACCGTGCGAGATCGAGGCCGTCTTCGCCGACGCGGGCCTCGTCGAGCGCTACGAGCACCGCCACGGGGTCGAGGTCGACGGCGTGAGGATCGTCTCCCGGGCCGACGACTGGTGGTCGGCCTGGCGCCAGTTCTTCTTCTAGGCCTGTCCCGACTGGCCACGCCCTGGGGTCTGACCCCAAACCGTGGCCGTTGCGGACGGCTCAGGCGCGTCGCCATCTAGTCGTCAAACCGCAACGAGCGTGGAAGAGCGCTTCGATCCTCCACAAATCCACAGGCGGCAGGGTCCCGGCGGGCCATGCCCCGGGGCCAGACCCGGGGCGTGCCCGCCGAGGACGGTGGATGGCTACTTCAGCCGCACCCGCAGCCCGTGAGGATCGGCCGTAACGGCCCGCGAACGCGGCCGAGGGGCGCTGCCTCGACGGATACCATCGACTCGATGGCCATCGCCTCCCCAGAGCAGTACCTCGCGGACCTGAACCCGGCCCAGCGCGAGGCCGTGCTGGCCACGGAAGGCCCCGTTCTCGTGATCGCCGGCGCCGGCTCCGGCAAGACGCGCGTGCTCACGCACCGCATCGCGCACCTGGTCACGGCCTGCGGAGTGAAGCCGAACGAGATCCTCGCGATCACGTTCACGAACAAGGCCGCGGGAGAGATGAGGAACCGCCTCGAGGGCGTGCTGGGCGACATCGCCCACCGCATGTGGGTGATGACCTTCCACGCCGCGTGCGGCCGCATCCTGCGCCGTGAAGCGCCGCGCCTGGCCTACAAGTCGAACTTCACGATCTACGACTCGGCCGACCAGGTCCGGGTCGTGAAGGCGATCGTGGAGGAGGAGGGCTGGGACCCCAAGCGCTTCGTCCCGCGCGGCATCCACGCCCAGATCTCGAACGCCAAGAACCAGCTCGTCGACCCGGAGGAGTACGCGCGCCGCGTCGGCTCCTTCTACGAGCAGACGGTCGCCGACGTCTACGCGCGCTATCAGGAGCGCCTGCACAGGTCGAACGCGATGGACTTCGACGACCTGATCATGGTCACGGTCAAGATCCTCGAGAGCTTTCCGGAGGCCCGCGAGAAGTGGCAGAAGGGCTTCCGCTACGTCCTCGTGGACGAGTACCAGGACACGAACCACGCGCAGTACCGACTGCTGCAGCTCCTGGCCGGCGAGCACGGCAACGTCTTCGCGGTCGGCGATCCCGACCAGTCGATCTACGCGTTCCGCGGCGCGGACATCCGCAACATCCTCGAGTTCGAGCGTGACTTCGGCGGAGCCCAGACGATCGCGCTGGAGCAGAACTACCGCTCGACGAACGCGATCCTGCGCGCGGCCAACTCGGTGATCGCCAACAACCGCGAGCGCAAGCCGAAGAACCTCTTCAGCGACCTCGGCGAGGGCGACCCCGTGCGGGTCATCGAGGTCGAGGACGAGCACGCCGAGGCGCGCTACGTCGCCGCCGAGATCGCCGCGCTCGGTGACGAAGGCGTCGCGGGCTCCGAGATCGCCGTCTTCTACCGCACGAACGCGCAGTCGCGAGTGCTGGAGGACGTGCTCGTCCGCCAGGAGATCCCGTACCAGGTGATCGGCGGCCCGCGCTTCTACGAGCGGGCGGAGATCAAGGACGCAGTCGCGTACCTCCAGGTGATCGACAACCCCTTCGACGGCGTCTCGCTCGGGCGCATCGCCAACCGCCCGCGCCGGGGCATCGGGGACGCCTCGATCGCGCGCATCCAGGCCTTCGCCGACGCGCAGGGCATCTCGCTCTTCGAGGCCTTCGGTCAGGCCGACGACGCCGGCGTCGGCGCCGCGCCGCTCAAGGCCGTGCGGCGCTTCCACACGCTCATGCAGTCGCTCATGGCCGGGGCCCTGGAGCAGCAGGTGCCCGAGCTCCTCGAGAAGGTCCTCGAGCGCACCGGGTACGTCGAGGCGCTCGAGGCCGAGCGGACGGTCGAGGCGCAGGGCCGGCTGAGAACCTGATGGAGCTCGTCGGTGTCGCCCGCGAGTACCAGGAGGCCTCGGCCGAGCCGACGCTCTCGGAGTTCCTGCAGCAGATCTCGCTCTTCTCCGACCAGGACGAGCTTGCGGAGGAGCGCAGCCTCGTCACGCTCATGACCCTGCACAACGCCAAGGGCCTCGAGTACCGCGCCGTCTTCCTCGTCGGGATGGAGGACGGTGTCTTCCCGCACGCGCGCTCGTTGGAGGAGCAAGGGCTCGAGGAGGAGCGGCGGCTCGCCTACGTCGGCCTGACGCGCGCGCAGGAGCGCCTGACGCTCGTCCACGCGGCGACCCGCTCGCTCTGGGGCTCGCGCGACTACCGGCGGCCGAGCCGGTTCCTCGAGGAGCTCCCGCAGGACGAGGTCGAGCGCGAGCGGCTGCGGCCGACCTCCTGGAGCGGCTACGGGGCGCCGAGGCAGTCGCTGGCGCCGACCGGGCCCGCGCCCGACCTTTCCACCGGCGACAACGTGCGCCACTCGACGCTTGGCGAGGGGGTCGTCGTCCGCATCGAAGGCGACGGCACGGTGACGGTGCGCTTCGCCCAGGACGGCGCCGAACGTCGTCTCATGCTCGACTACGCGCCGCTGGAGAAGATTTTCTGACCGTCGAGATCCGCACGGCCGGCCGCGACGAGCGGCTGGAGGCGCTCGCGCCGATCTGGCACTACTTCGGCTCCGCGACGAGCCCGGACGAGGACCGCGCGCAGCGGATCCTCAATGTGCTCCCCGAAGGGCGCATGCACATCGCCGCGGACGGGGAGTCCATCGTGGGCGGCGCCGGCGCGTTCCAGTTCGACCTCACGGTTCCGGGCGGCCCCGTGCGCACCGCAGGGGTGACCGTCGTCGGTGTCCTCCCTTCGCACAGGCGCCGCGGCATTCTGCGTGAGCTCATGCGCGCCCAGCTGGACGACATCCACGCGCGCGGCGAGCCTCTCGCCGCTCTCTGGGCGTCCGAGGCCTCGATCTACCGGCGTTACGGCTACGGGCTGGCGTCGCTCTGCGGCGACATGGACATCCCTCGCGCGCATGCCGGCTTCGTCCGGCCGGTCGAAGGGCCGGGAGCGGTCCGCATCGTGGGCCGCGACGAGGCGCTCGGGCTCTGCCCGCCGGTCTACGACCGCGCGTGCGCCGAGACGCCGGGCATGCTCGCGCGCTCGCGCACCTGGTGGGACGCTCGCGTGCTCGACGATCCCGAGTGGAGGCGGGCGGGCGGGGGCGAGCTGTCGGTCGCCGTGCTCGAGGACGACAGTGGGCCGCAGGCCTACGCGATCTACCGACTGAACTTCGCCTACGAAGACGGGGTGCCGACCGGTGCCGTCGTCGTCCTCGAGGCGATCGGCGCGACCGCCGAGGCCGAGATCGCCATCTGGCGGTACCTGCTGGACATCGACTGGATGGCCCGCATCGAGGCGCAGCTGCTGCCGCTCGACCACCCCCTGCTCTTGCTCGCCGCCGAGCCCGGCCGGTTGCGCTTCCGGGTGGGCGACGGCATCTTCCTGCGGCTCGTCGACGTCGGCGCCGCGCTCGCCGCGCGCTCCTTCGAGGGCGACGACAGCATCGTGCTGAAGGTCGCGACACGTTCTGCCCCTGGAACGACGCGTGCTTCACGGTTCGCGGCGAGAAGACCATGGAGGAGCCCGATCTCCGCCTCTCGGTAGACACGCTCGCCTCCGCATACCTCGGCGGCTTCACGTTCTCGCAGCTCGCGCGGGTCGGCGGGGTGGAGGAGGTTTCCGAGGGCGCGCTCGCCCGCGCGGATGCGCTTTTCCGCACGGACCGGGCGCCCTGGTGCCCCGAGATCTTCTGAGCTTCTGCTAGGGTTCCGCCCCGTGTTTGCCGTCAAGGCCCTGCTAACGGGCCTTTTTTGTTGTCTGGCGCTGGCACAGCCGGCGTTGGGAAGGATCGAAGCGACACCCTCCGAGTCCGAACCGGACTCCCGCTGGGTGCTGCCCCTGAACGGCCCGCTCGGGTCGCCGTTCGGCCCACGCTGGGGGCGGATGCACGACGGCATCGACATCGAGGGCTGGGCCGAGACGCGCGTGCGCGCCGCCCGGACCGGCACGGTGACCAGGGTCGGCTGGCTCGACAGCTACTCCGGCTATGGGCTCGTGATCAAGATCCGCCACGACGGCGGGATCGTCTCCATGTACGCGCACCTGGAGAAGTCGCTGGTGAAGCCCGGCGACGTGGTGGCGGCCGGCCAGCTGATCGGGAAGGCGGGCTGCACGGGCTCGTGCACCGGGGTTCACCTGCATTTCACGACGTGGGAGAAGGGCAAGCTCGTCGACCCGCTAAGTTCCTCGGCCGCAAGGCGTTCAACCGCCGCTGATGCGGATCGCCTACTACCTCGCTGCGACCCTGGACGGACGTATCGCAGGCCCGGGGCACGATCTGGGCTTCCTCCAGACCCTCTCGGGCGGGCCGGGCACCTACGGTTACGAGGAGTTCATCGCGGGCATCGACGGCTTGGTGGTCGGCGCGAGCTCCTGGGAGTTCATGAAGGACTACGACTGGGCCTACGGCGAGCGGCCGGCGTGGCTCGTCACCCACAATCCGGATCCACCCAGGGTCGAAGGCGCCGACATGCGCGTCTTCTCCGGCGACGTCGCCGATCTCGTGGGTGAGCTAGAGGCGGCCGGCCTCGAGCGAGTGTGGGTCATCGGCGGCGGCAACGTCGTCGGCCAGTTCCTGGCCGTCGACCGGATCGACGAGGTCATCATCACCCTCGCGCCGACCTTCCTCGGCCGAGGCCCGGCCGTGGCCGACGGCGAGTTCCCCCTCCGCCGCTTCCGCCTGGTCGACGTCAATCGCGCCGGCGAGCGCGAGGATGTGACGTTGAAGTACGAGCGAGATCGTTCGCTAGACTGAGAATCCCAAGGGCGGTTAGCTCAGTTGGGAGAGCACCAGCTCGACAAGCTGGGGGTCACTGGTTCGAGCCCAGTACCGCCCACCTACGGAAGCCCCGCTGGCGCGGGGTTTTTGTTTTCCTCAGTGGCCGTCCGATATAAGACGGACCATGACCGTTAGCCGGGCGGTACCCAACATAAGTCCGATCGGCCCGCTGAGACGCGCGACTTCTTCCTCGACCTGCTCGGCTTCGAGGTGGCGATGGACATGGGCTGGGTCGTGACTGTGGTGTCGCCGACCAACCGCTCGGCCCAGGTGACCATCATCGGGAATGACGACATGGCGGCGCCTGGCATCTCGGTGGAGGTGCCCGACGTCGATGCCGTCCACGCGAGGGCCGTGGAGCGAGGCTTGGAGACGCCTATTCGCTCCGCGATGAGGAGTGGGGGGTCCGGCACTTCATGGTTCGCGAGCCGAGTGGGACGCTCATCAACGTCGTCTCTCACCGCTCGGGCTGAAAGTCTGCGCCTGTTGGAACACGGCACCAATCGAAATCCGTCCCTGGTCGGAGTTCGCGCCTCCGCCCGGAGGGGACTTCGTATCGCCAGTTGCGGAGTACAGTCTCCGTGTGACTGGAGGATCCGGTCGAGGTTGGTACGTAGCCGACGACCTTGGCCTTTCTCCCGTTCTTCTCTTTGGCGTTCGGCCTCGTAGCGGTGATCACGCAGCCGTCGTCTGCTGCCGACACTGTTCTCGCCCTCGTACCGGTCGGCGCCTGGTGCCTCTGGGCGTTCACCCGCAACGTACCGCTGGCCGCCGTCTCTGTCGCAATTGTCGTCCCGGTGGTGGTGGCGCAGCGCTCCGGAGAGCTCCGAGCCGGTCATGTTCAATGCCTCCCTGCTGGCGTTCGCGGCCGCGC
>CAWIWC010000014.1:0-198389 GCA_963839745.1 uncultured Actinomycetes bacterium | reverse complement strand
GTCCATCCGGATCCGTGCGGATATCCGCACCGCGGGATGCTGGGTGGCTCCCTGGCCCACGGGCCGGCCCTCGACGACCATGCAGGCATCGCTTCAACGACCGCAGGGAGAACTCCGATGTCCACAACCGCACTCGTTCATCCGTTCAGGCGCAACCGCAGGCCCCGCGTCCGCCTTTTCAACGCTTACCTCCTGAACGTCACGTTCGAGAGCCGGCAGGGCGACCAGCGTTCGGCCCTCGGTGGCGGGGAGAGCATCGCCAAGGCGATCGCCGCAGCGCGCGCCGAGCTCCCGCTCGGCGTCGAGTGGACGCTCACGCGCTGGCGCCACGTCTTCGGCGAGTAGCCCTAGGGCAGCGCCCGCGTCTGCGCCGCGTGCACTCGAGGCCCGAGCGCCTCGAACCGCGCCAGCGCCTCGTCAATCGTGGCCGCGTCGTCCCTGACGAGCCCGAGAGCACGCAGGACAAAGGGGTCGAGGAGGCGCTCCGGCCCAGCAGGGGCGCGGCCTTCTGCTCGACGACGTCGCGCTCCCGCAGGCGGCCGAGCGCGTCGATCAGCGTCGTGAGCGTGGCGATGCTCGTCCCGTGGCCGCGTGAGTACCACCCGTTGTCCTGGAGCAGGCGCGCGGCCGCCCCGGTCACTCGAGGTGCGAGCCTTCCACCTTGTCGAGGACTTTGCGCAGCGGCTCGTTCGCCAGCTCCCTGACCTCGGGCTTGGACTCGTCGTTGAGCCAGCGAACGAGCCGGATCAGCCCGCCGGAGATCTCGATGCCGGTCACGTCACCGTCCCCGTACGAGCAGCAGCCCGTGTTGAAGTAGCACGGCAGCGGCATCTTCTTCGGCGGGTTCCCGAACTGCTCCGTCTCGACGAGCTCGTACTCCGCCCGCAGTGCGGCGAGTTGCGCCGGCGTCGCGTTTCCGGTCTCGCGGAGAAGCCTGAGCTCCTCCCCGATGATGTCGGGCTTCCGCTCGGGCTTGACCTGTGGGTCGCTGAAGACCGGCTGGTGCGTGTGCCCCGCGATCAGGACGAGCTTCTCCGGGCGTCCCTTCGCCCATTCGAACATGGCGTCGTTGTGACCTGCGCGCAAGACGAAGTCACGCGAGGGGGTCGTCGAGGGAATCTTGAAGCGTTGCTGGAAAGGTCGCCAGACGTTCCGCACGACAAGCCGGGAGAGCCCCCCGTAGCGATCGCTGTCGAGCGTCCCCTTGATGGCCGTGGACGAGAAACAGCATCCCGATCGGCTTTCCGTCCTCAACGATCCGCATCCGCATCGCCTCGTGAACGGCGAGCCGGGGATAGAGCGGGTGCAGGTGCTTCTCGGTGTCTTTCTCGTGCCGCCAGTTTGTCGTCGTGGTTGCCCCAGAACCGCTCGAGGCGTCCGTCGCGGTGGAACTCCTGCTCCAGCTCGAGGGTTCGTCGGTCTTTCCCATCACCTCGTCAGGCTTGTTCTCCCAGAGCTCTTCGACGTCGCCCAGGAGGAGGAGCGTGTGCCCGGCTTCGAAGTAGTGGCCGAGCGCGGCGTGATACGCGCGTTCGCAGCGCCAGAAGTCGTCCGCACCGTCCTTGGCGCCGCGATGGTGATCGCTGAAGATGATCAGCCGGTCTTCGTTGATGTCGAAGGTCGTGTCGGTGGTGCCAGGGTCGTCGAAGGCTTGGCTGAGGCCTTGCTTCACACGCTTCTGGTGCTTGTCGATGTCGGTTGCCATGGAGCTCAGTTCCCCAGCGGGTTCAGCAGCGCCTTCTGGCCGCGGAAGGCGAAGAGGAGCAGGTCGACCATCCGGAACGTGGTGTTGTTGGGGCCGAGCGTCGGTCGCCAGCCTGGGTCGCGGACGATCGAGTGCCGGCTGCCCTCCATCGCCCGGTGGAAGGTCTCGGCGACGATCCTCGCCCCGACGGCCTTCAGCTTGCCCTGGTTGAGCTCGGCCTCGCGCAGAATGTAGAACCAGAGCGGAGTGTCCTTGAGCAACGCCGCGCGCTGCGGCCGCGTCAGCCGCCCGAGGCCGGCGCCGTTCCTGCCGTCGCGGATCTGGGCGTTCGTCAGCTTCGTTAGGTTCACGCCCTTGTTCTTCATGAACGTGGCCATCTGCTGGCCGGTCGTGAGCCCCACCATCTTCGCCCGCGTCAGGTTGCGGAACGCGAGGTTGGCCTCGGAGAAGTCGAAGCCGGGAACGAACTGGAGCGTGGGCGTGAGGGTCGTGTCGATGCGCATGGCCCGGTTGAACTTGCGCTCGGGCACCGCCAGGTCGTTCCGCCCCGCCTCCTTGAAGTCGTAGAGCCGCCGAAAGTCGGCGATCCAGTTGCTCGGGAGGGTGCGACTGCCGCCGAGGCTCCCGCTCCCGCCCGAGAACTCGAACAGGAGGAAGAGGTCGCCGAAGCCGTCGTCGAAGACCCGGTTCCAGTTGTAGGTCTCCCGGATCATCGAGTGCCCGAGCCGGAAAGCCGCGACGGAGAACTCGATCGGCATCGTCGGGACGTCGGTCGGCGCGGCCCCGACCTCGAACACCTTCCTGCCGCTCGAGAAGACGTTGTTGACGATCCCCGGCGCGCAGATGCGCGGCAGGTAGTCGGTGCGAAGCATCCACTGGTAGTGCTTCGTGACGATCTCGCGAGCGCGGGCGAAGCGCTGCGCCTGCGGGACAGAGGAGGGCATGGTGTCGAGGACGCGGTTGTGGAAGCGCATGAAGGCGAGGTGCGTCTGCGCGACTGCGAGGTTCTCGTCGTTGCGCGGATCGGGGATGATCGCCTTTCGCTTCGCCGCCATGGTCCGGCCCGCCCCGCGGGGGAGGTCGAAGCCCTGCTTCGGCGGGATGCCCTCGATCGCGGACGTTCTGCCGAGCTTGAAGTGGCGCAGGTCCGGCGCGTAGAACTTCGCCGACGCCGGGTCGGTCGGCCCCGCGCCGTAGAGGGAGTCGAGGTCGAGGCTCGGCGAGCGCGCCTGGAGAAGCTCCGCCGGAGAGATGCCCACTCCGAGCATGACGTTCGTCTTGTCGAACGTGAGGTCATGGTCGACGAACTGGCCGAGATAGGTGTAACCCGCGGGGATCTGCGACGCGCCGCCGCCGCCGCCGGCCATCGCAGCGGCCACCTTACGCCGGTTGGGCGACGGGAGCTGGCGTCCGATACCGACGGGCCCCATCCGCGAGAAACGAAACGGCGGCGCCGGCGCCGCTGCCGGAAGCGCGTCCGCTAGCGTCTCGTCCCGACCCTCGCCGCTTTCCGTGAGCAGGCCTTCGCCTACGACGTAATAGCTTTCCGAGCCATGGTGGTTCACGGCGCCTCCTGTCGTCTGATCGCCCGGGCACGTATGCGGTGGGCCCGGCCCGATCGGAGGGCGTTGTCGAGCGCACCCTAACCCGGCCGGCTCGGTTACGTTTCTCCGGTGAAGATCAGAGCCGCGGTCCTCGAGGAGTTCGGCAGCCCCCTGGCCGTCCAGGAGCTCGAGCTCGCAGAGCCGAAGGCGGGCGAGGTGCTCGTTCGCCTCGTCGCCTGCGGCGTCTGCCACACGGACATGTACACGGCCTCCGGCGCCGACCCGTCCGGCTACTCCCCGACCGTGCTGGGGCACGAGGGCGCGGGTGTGGTCGAGGCGGTCGGCGAGGACGTGACCCTCGTCGAGCCCGGCGACCACGTCGTGACGCTCTTCGCCCCGCAGTGCGGCGAATGCGTTCATTGCCGACAGCCCGGTATCGGCCTCTGCCTCGCCATCCGGGACATGCAGAACCAGGGCTACCTGCCCGACGGCACGCCGCGGCTCTCCCGCGACGGCGAACCGATCCGGCACTTCATGGGTACGTCGACGTTCGCGGAGTGCACGGTGATGCCCGAGATCGCGCTCGCCACGGTCGACCGGGAGGCTCCGCTCGACCGCGCGGCGCTCTTCGCCTGCGGCCTCTCGACCGGGATCGGCGCGGCGCTCAACACCGCGAACGTGCAGCCGGGGTCGACCTGCGTTGTCTTCGGGATGGGCATGGTCGGACTCGGCGCCGTCGTCGGCTGCCGGCTCGCCGGCGCGGAGCGGATCATCGCCGTGGACATCGCCGAAGGCCGGCTCGCGCTCGCGCCGCACCACGGCGCGACGGAGACGCTCGTCGGTGGCGAGGGCATCGTCGAGCAGATCACCGAGCTGACGGGCGGCTTCGGCGCCGACTACACGTTCGAGGCGACCGGCAACGTCGGGGTCATGCGCCAGGCGGTCGAGTCGGCCCGCATGGGCTGGGGCCTGGCGACCATGTGCGGCGTGGCCGGCAAGGGGGAGACGCTGAACGTCGTCCCGCGCTTCCTGATTACCGGGCGGCGGATCGCCGGCTCGTCCTTCGGCGGCTGCAAGGGTCGCGAGGACGTGCCCGCGTACGTGCAGCGGTACCTGGCCGGAGAGATCGACGTCGACTCGTTCGTCTCCCACAAGCTCACACTGGACGAGGTCAACCGCGGCTTCGAGCTGATGGAGGCCGGCGACGGCGTCCGGAGCGTGATCGACTTCGCGTGATCGTCGAGCGCGTCGAGCATCCGGACTGGCTCTCGAATGCGTACCTCGTCGCCGAGGGCCCCGGCGGGAGCGGCGTCCTCGTCGACGCCAACGGGCTGGAGGGGGAGCTCGAGCGCCTGGTCGAGCAGCAGGGGGTCACGCTCACGCACGTCCTCTGTACGCACGGCCACGGCGACCACGTTGTCGGGATCGAGGCGCTGGCCGGCCGATACGGCGTGCCGCTGCTCGCGCACCCCGACACGGCGGTCGAGGCCGACGAGCGGCTCGCCGACGGCGAGACGTTCACAACCGGTGAGCTCGAGATCAAGGCGCTCTACACGCCGGGCCACTGTCCCGACCACATCGCCTTCCTCGTCGACGGGACCGGCTGCCTCACGGCCGACTGTCTCTTCAAGGGAACCGTCGGCGGCACGGCTGGTGGCGGCCCGAACGGGTTCCAGGAGCAGGTCCACTCGATCATGGAGGTGCTCCTAACGTTGCCGCCCGAGACCCGCCTCCACCCGGGCCACCGGGAGCCGACCACGGTCGCGGACGAGCTGGAGACCAACCCGTTCGTCCGTGTCTGGCGCGGGCTCGACCCGGAGGGCTCCGAGCCGTGCCGGGTCCGCGGCGATGAGGCCACGCTCGTCCTCTGGGGGCCGGACTACGACGGCACGCACAAGGCCTGGGTCCGCTTCGCCGACGGGCGCGATGCCATCGTCGGCGGCTCCCAGGTCGAGCGCGGCTGAGGCATGGAGGCCCGCGAGGGATACGTCCAGTTCCGCGGCTACCGCACGTGGTACCGGATCGTCGGAGAGAGCGCCGACGGCCGCGACCCGCTCGTCGCATTGCACGGCGGGCCCGGCTCGACCCACAACTATTTTGCGCCGCTCGAGCGGCTGGCCGAGGACGGCCGCGCCGTCGTCCTCTACGACCAGATCGGCTGCGGAAACTCGGACCGCCCGCAGGACATCGACTGGAACGTGCAGGTCTTCCTGGACGAGCTCGCGACGCTGCGCGACCAGCTCGGGCTCGAGCGCATTCACCTCCTCGGCACGTCGTGGGGCGGGCAGCTCGCCCTCGAGCACGCGCTCAGCGGCTACGGAGGCCTCACGAGCCTCGTCCTGAGCTCGACGCTGGCGAGCATCGAGGAGTGGGTCCTCGAGGCCCGGCGCCTGCGGGCCGCCCTTCCGGCCGACGTCGTCGACGTCCTCGACCGCCACGAGCAGGCGGGGACGTTTGACGACCCCGAGTACCGGGAGGCCTTGGGCGTGTTCGACGACCACTACGTGCACCGCGGCGCGCGGGGCACGCCGGAGCTGGCCCGGATGCACGCTGAGAAGGGACCGGAGGTCTACCGGGCGATGGTGGGCCCGAACGAGTGGATGGTGACGGGAAAGCTGAAGGGCTGGGACGTCCGCGACCGCCTCGGCGAGATCACCGTCCCGGCGCTCGTCGCCCGCGGCGCCTACGACATCTGCACGGAGCGGATCGCGGCGACACTGCTCGAGGGCCTCCCGAACGCACGCGGGGCCGTCTTCGAGGAGAGCTCCCACATGCCCGCGCTCGAGGAGAGCGACCGCTATCTCGAAGTCGTTGGGGAGTTCTTGCGGGAGACCGAAGGATCCGGCGAGGGCCGAGTCAGGTAAGACGCGTGCGGCGTCAGGGCTTCGTGGCTTCTGGCTGCACGCGGCCGATCGTCGCGGCCCGGGCAGCAGCAGACCGGACTGCCCGCGAGCCGCGGGCCAGACCTCTTACGGGCCGAAGGCCGGCGAGCCAGGCCAGCGCGGACGCCGTTCCATATGTCAGGCCTGCGGCGGTCTCGACGGCGTGCAGGACGAGGCCGGCCTGGACGGCGGTCGACATCGGCAGGCCCTGCGCGTAGAGCGCTCCGGACGCGGCCGCTCCCGCCACGCCGACGTTGCCGGGCGTGAGGGGGATGAGCGCCGCCAGCTCGAGGGCCGGGACGACCGCCAGCGCATCGAGGGGCGAGCCCACGTCGAGCCCGGCGAGCACGACCGCGATTGCGGCGGCCTTCGCCATGGGCGAGAGGAAGGCGAGACAGACGAGCTGCGCCGTCCCTCGGCTCAGCGCGGCAACCAGGAGGGCAATCGGCAGCACGAGGGGGAGGAGGATCAGCAGCCCGGGGAGCGCGGCTGCGATCGCCAGCGCCACGAGCGCGGCGAGCCGGGCGCCCTGGATGACGCCGAACCAGGGGACGATCCGCCGCCGGCCGCCGGCGGGGAGCTTCTCGAGGAGGAGGACGGCGCGAACGATGTCGCCGAGGTGTGCCGGGGCGACGGAGTTGACGAAGGAGCCGACCCCGTAGCGGGCGCAGGCGTCCACGCGGCCGACCTCACCGCCGGCGCGGAGGATCGCATCGCGCCAGGCCAGCCCGCAGAACAGCGGGGCGGCCGCGAACAGCGCACCCGAGAGGACCAGGAGCTCGGGCCGGATGCGGCCGAGCCCTTCCGCTGCGTGCGCGACCGAAGGGCCGAGCAGCGGCCAGAGGGCGATCGTGGCGACTCCGGCGACAGCGAGGCAGAGAACCGAGAGCAGCACGCGTCGGCGGTGGCCGCTGGGGGCCGGCCTCGTGCCGCTAGCAAGCACGTCGCGCCGATCTCCTCGAAGTGTGTCGCCCGCGGTGCGTCATCACTCTCTTCTTCGGCAGTACGCGGGCGGCTCCACCCCCCAAAGTGGTGGTTATCCGGCCCCGAGGTGGTAAACGGACTCAGCTCCTGCTCGCCGTTTCACCCCGGGCCGCACGGGTACATGACGTGCGGGGCCGCGGCGTGCCATTCGACCTGATCGCAGGACGTTTTGAGCTCGAGCGGCTCCTCGGGCGCGGCGGGATGTCCGAGGTCTGGCTCGCGCGCGACCACGAGCTGGAGCGGGCGGTCGCCGTGAAGCTGCTGTTGGGAGCCGGAACGGTGCCCCGGTTCGAGCGCGAGGCGCGGTCGGCGGCCTCGCTGTCGCACCCGAACATCGTGGGCGTCTTCGACTACGGCGACTTCGAGGGCCGGCCGTACCTGGTGCTCGAGCACGTGCCCGGCGGGACGCTCGACGAGCGGCTGTCGGCCGCGGCACCTGGGCCGCTCGCCGACGAGCAGGCGAGTGCAATCGCGCGTGACATCGCCGCCGGGCTCGCCCATGCGCACGAGCACGGGATCGTCCACCGCGATCTCAAGCCGTCGAACATCCTCTTCGACGCCGAAGGGCGCGCCAAGATCGCGGACTTCGGGGTCGCCCGGGCCCTCTCTGACGCGACGCTGACGACGACCGGCGCCGTCGTGGGGACTGCCCAGTACATGGCTCCCGAGCAGGCGAGCGGTGGAGAGGTCGGGCCCGAAAGCGATGTGTACGCGTTCGGGGTCATCCTCTTTCAGATGCTCACGGGGCGGCCGCCGTTCGAGGTCGACCATCCCGTTGCGGAGATGCTGACCAAGACCTGGCAGGAGCCTCCTTCCGTCGAGTCGGTCCGTCCCGATGCGCCGCCGTTCCTGGCCGCTCTCGCCGGGTCGGCGCTCTCGCTCGACCGCCGCGCGCGCCCGGCGGACGGGACGGCGCTCGTTGCGGCGCTCGACGAACAGGCCCTCCCGGTTCCCGCCTCGGCCGCCGAGACCGTCGTGCTGCCTCCGCCCACGCCGGCCGAGCGGGTTCCGCGCCCGCCTCGCCGACGGCGTTCCTACGTCGCGCTCGCGGCCACGATCGGGCTGTTGGCCCTCGTCGGGTTCGGTGTCAGCATGCTCTTGACCGGCGAGTCGCCTGAGGACGCACCGGCCACGCCGGAGTCGACGAACGCCAGAACGACAACCGGCGCGAAGGGCGCTTCGACGGGGACGCCGTCTTCCGGGACCGCGCCCGCCACGACCGCGGAGGGGCCGGGAGCGACAACGGCACCCCCGCCGGCGACGGAGCCCGGGACGACTACGACTCCTCCGGCCACCGAGACGACGCCGCCGACCACAGAGCCCGGGACGACCGCACCCGCTGAGCCCGCGACGACGACCGGCCCTTAGTCGACCCTCAGGCGTGTTCCTCGGCTTCGCGCTGCTGCTCGCGCGGCGCTTCCATCTCGATGCGATCGGACCAGAGCCAGTAGACGAGCACGAGCAGCGCCACAGCGAGCGCGACCGTCGCGAGCAAGGCTTCCAGGGACGGCCCGATCTCCGGCTGATACAGGACGGACGGAGGGAGGAGCTTCACGGCGGGGATCGTGACGATTGCGAGCAGGAACTGGAACACGGCCGCGCCGAGGCTTATGGGGGTGAGCTCGTGCTCGCGGTTCCTCCACCGGAGGACGAACTGGAAGACGTCGATGTCCGGCCGGGCGATCCCGGCACGTGCAAGCGCGGTGGAGATCGCCACGACCGACCAGGCGAGCAGGAGCACGAAAGGCACGAGAAGGATCGAAGCCGGGCCGACGCCCGTCTTCCACGCAGCCAGCCCGATGCAGACCACCCCGGCCACGCAGCGGGCGAGGCCTCCCCAGTGAGGCAGGAGGACAGCGGAGGTCGCAAGCTTCACGTCGGTTCGCCGGCTCGTCTCCAGCTCCGCGATCGGGAGTCGCCAGATGTTCGGAGTGATCACGTTCGCGAGCCCCGAGGCCGCCTCGACGACTCCGAACGCGCCGACGAACTGCCAGCGGGTCCAGGGCGCCAGCCCGCCGAGCGCCGTCATGGTCAGGATCAGGCCGACGAGGTTCACGAACGTGAGCAGGAACACGAGAACGAGCCCTCGAAAGGCCCGTCTCGATCCCTGCCGTTTGGGTTCCCGTGGTTTCGTCAGCCTGGTCTGCCTGAAGGTCGCTCTTCGGGCATACCCCGTTTCCGCCCTCAGGAAGCGGCCGGCTGGCGCCTCTCGACCTGTCCGACGTTACGAGCCGCTCGGCTCCTCGAGCGCGAACGACCCGTACTCGATGCCGCCGGCCCGCTCGTAGTTCACGAGCAGGACGCCGGTGCTGGCGGTCTTGCTGTTGGTCGCCTTGAAGGCGGCCGGAATCGTCCCCTCGCCGAAGAGACGTTTCCCGCTCCCCAGGACGACCGGGAAGATCAGGAGGCGGAACTCGTCCACGAGGTCCTTCTCGAGGAGGGACTGGATCAGGTCCGAGCTGCCGTGCACCTGGATCTCGGGCCCGTCCTCCTCCTTGAGCCTGGCGACCGCCTCTGCGGCGTCGCCCTCGAGCAGCGTCGAGTTCTCCCACTCGACCTTGTCGAGCGTGCGCGAGGCGACGTACTTGGTCGCCGCGTTCAGCTCGGCCGCGCCGGGCTGGTCACGTGCATGAGGCCAGTAGGCGGCGAAGATCTCGTACGTCTTGCGCCCGAGCAGCAGGGCGAAGTCCTTCCCCGGGCCCATCGACTCGTTCATCCGTTCCCCCATCTGCTCGTCCCAGAAGTTCACCGACCAGCCGCCGTGCTCGAAGTTGCTGGACGGGTCTTCCTCGGGTCCGCCGGGCGCCTGCATGACCCCGTCGAGCGTGAGAAACGTGTTGACGACGAGCTTTCTCATAGCGGTTCCTTTCGAGTCGATGTGATGCCCATGTTGACCGCTCCCGATCCACGGACTCATCGGTGATCGGATGCTGGAACGAGGAGGGGCGGCCCAACGGCCGCCCCTCCAGTCCTGCTGATCGTTGCTCGGTCTACGGGACGAACGTGCCCTGCGGGCCGGCCGGTGCGGGCAGATCGCTCTTGCCCTGGCCGGGAACCCGCTTGCCGGGGACGCCGTTCACCGTCTCCGTCGAGTACGCGTACGTCAGGATCGCGAACCCGATCGCGTCCGAGTTGACGTCGAGCGCGTGGTCGTTGTTGTTGGCGAACGTGTCGCAGGCCGCGTGGTAGCACGGGTCGAACTGCGCGCCCACGGTCCCGCCCCAGATGGCCGCCTGCTCGGCGGTCTTGATGACCTCCGCACCGGTGAAGAGGCCGCCGGCGGGGATGTTGTTGACGATGAACGCCTGGTAGTCGCTGCGTCCGCTGAACTGGGTGTCGTCGTACGGCTCACCCTTGAGCGTGTAGAAGGACTCGAAGAGGTCCTCGATCTGGACCGAGCCGTCCGGGATGGGGACGCCGACCGGAGGCGGGAAGCTCGACTGATCGCCGTCGTACACCATGAAGATGTAGTTCGGCGAGCCGACCATGTCGAAGTTCAGGTAGAGAGCGATCCGATCCTTCTCTGCCTGGCTCAGGCCGTTGACGTAGTTCGTCGAGCCGACGAGCCCGCTCTCCTCAGCGCCCCACCATGCGAACCGCATCGTGTTCTGCGGCTTGATGTTGGCGAGCTGCTCGGCAGCCTCGAGCAGAGCTGCGCTGCCCGAGCCGTTGTCGTTGATGCCCGGCCCGTCCAGCACCGAGTCGAGGTGCGCGCCGGCCATGACGACGTTGTTGTCGTTCTTGCCCTTCTTCTCGGCGAGCACGTTGGACGTCGGGAGGATCTGGCGGAACGTGTTGGCGAACACCCGCATCCGCAGGCCGGGCGTGCCGGCCAGCTGTGCGCCCAGCGCGTAGGTGGTGCCGAGCACCGGGATCCCGCTCGTGTTGTTGGCCGTGAGGGTCACGGCGGGAATGCCCTGACGGGCGGGGTCGTTCGTCTCGCCCTGGTTGAAGATCACGATGCCGACGGCTCCGTGAGCCGCGGCGAGCTCGGCCTTGATCTCGAACGTGCAGAAGCCCCGCTGCAGCAGAGCGATGTTCCCGGCGGGGAAGCCTGCCCAGTCGGACTCCTCGCACCCGCTGGTCGAGGTGTTGCCGAGGCCGAGCTGGAGGTCGACCGGCGTCACGTTCGCGGTGACATCACCGGGGTCGCTCTGGGTGATGACCCCGAAGTCGGTGCCCTCGACGTAAGTGGTCGGAGTGGGCGCGATCTGCTGCAGCGCCGACGGCCCGATCACCTCGAACGCGAGGTAGTTGAACGGCTGAACGGTGACGTTGTAGCCGGCGGCCTGGAGCTTGCCGACCACGTAGTCGACCGAGCGGTCATAGCCGGGACGGCCGGAGAAGCGGTTTCCTCCGTTGGCGTCCGCGATCGCCTGGAGCGCGGCCTGGTGCGCGCGCACCTGGTCGAGCCTGATGCACTCCGTGAGCTTCTGGTACGTGTTGTTGTTGCGCCTGTCGCAGGATCTCTGCGAAACCTGTGCCAGCGCGGCGTTGGTGAACACCATGGCCGCCAGCGCGACCGCCACGATGACCAAGCCCTGAACGCGTCCACGCCCAAGGGCGTGTGCGAG
Organism: uncultured Actinomycetes bacterium; assembly: GCA_963839745.1. Classification (GTDB taxonomy): domain Bacteria; phylum Actinomycetota; class Thermoleophilia; order Gaiellales; family Gaiellaceae; genus JAIBJN01. The sequence goes on along the minus strand of CAWIWC010000014.1, from coordinate 186,700 downwards.
TCCCCTCATAGTTCTTGCCCCTTTCCGTTGTCCCCAAGTGACGCGGCTGGCAAGGTGTCCCGTCCAGCCGCAGACGCGCACGATAGCCCGTGCTCGGGGGGATGACAAGTGGCAGTCGCCACGATACCGTCATCACGGACGGCCTCACGGAGCGGCGCAGGAGTCGAACCTCCCCAGCGACGGGTCAGTCCCTCTTACGGAAAATCCATTAAGGACGGAAGCGGGGTTTCGGCCCCGCTTCCGTCCGTCAGATGCGGCCGCGGCGCGGCTCGCTGTGCTCAGTCGCAGTAGCTCGGGGCGCTGCCCACCGGCTCGTAGCAGAGGGCGTCGCCCTGGTTCGAGTTGCCCTCGAGGAACCCGATGCGGCTGACCTCCTTCTCGAACGCTCCTCGGTACTTGAGGATGTACAGCCCGTTGCTCAGGTCGACCACGTAGATGAGGCCGTCCTGGATGATCGGATAGCTCCACATCACGACCTTCTCGTGCCGGCCCGTGTCGGGATCTGAGGAGAGTCGCGGATCCTCGAGCATCACTTCAGGAAGCGGCTCCGGGAAGAACTCGGCCAGCTGGTACGGCCTGTGCGCCTGCTGGATGCTGACCGCCTGGAAGCCGCCCGAATGCCATGTGCTGAACGCGATATGCGGCGTGAGCGTCGGGTTGTGCGCAGAGTACGACGTGCGCGGCGGGTTCCAGTCGTCGCAGGTGGACGGGTCGTTTTCCGGCAGCCGATACTCCGCCTCGACCGTCGGCACGCGTGGATCCGAGATGTCGATCATCCGCGCCCAGCCCCACGGGCAGCCGTGGCCGGACCCGGTGGCCGTGCCGTACACCTCGTCGGAGACCCACACCCAGTCACGGCCCCAGAGCTTGACGGCGCTGTGAGCCCCGGGCCCCGACCACGTCGGCCGTGCCTCGTTGAGCGTGATCGGGCGCGGCTGCGGAGAGGGCACGCCGTTTGCGAAGTCGGACACGTCGACGACGGCGAATCCTCCAGTCAGGAGCGCGAAGTACGCCCTGCTGCCGTCGTTGCTCACGGAGAGCGAGTGGAGGCTGCCCGTCGGCTTCTGCAACGGCTCCGGGAACGGCCGGGAACCGCGTGTAGCCGTGCAGCCCGTTGAAGAGGGTGACAGGCGACTCCCCGTTCCGCACCGGCGAGATGTCCCAGACCGAGAACGGACAGCTCGGCGAGCCACCCCTGATCGCGCACGTCGAGGAAGCGTTGCCGGCGAAGATCAGCGCGCGCTCGGGGTTGCTCGGGTCCTGCCAGAGGAAGAACTCGTGCGTGTCCGCGTTGAACTGGAAGAGCAACTGCGGATCGGTCGCGTTCGTTCCCGAGATGTCGTAGAAGCGGAAGTTCGAGATCGACGGCAGCGTGCAGTGGTGCAGTTGGTCGCCGACGCCGCAGTTCGTGTTCAGGACGATCAGGATGTTCTGTGACGCCCAGACCCTGAGCTCGCGCGACGACTCGCCCGGGCGCGCGTCTATTGGCTCATCAGTGATGAGCGTCGGGTCGGACGGGTCCGAGATGTCCACGATCATGATGCCGCCGTGAGGCATGTCCTCGTGGCCTCCGTCGGTCCGACTCCCGATGTACATGTAGTCCCCGTGGATTGCGCCGGCGGAGTTCATCCCGCGGCTCATCAGCGGCTCGTGCCCGACCTGCGTGAGCGAGCCGGTCTTCTCCTTCGGTGCTGCGGTCGCGGTCGCCGGCATGACGAGCGTCACCGCCGCGATCGCCGAGAAGCGTCCTACACCAGGCTGCCCTTCTCATCTGGCCTCCCCCCAAGTCGTGCGTGGCGCGAGAGTAGCCCGGTAGGCGCTCTCGAGCCGCGCTACCTCCAACCGAGATGAGTTCCCGGAAGCGGCGGGACTCAAACTACGACGACCGACGTCACCGAGAACTTTCCGGCGACCCAGGGCGCGTGGCAGTTCTGCAGTAGGTGCTTCTGCTTGTGGTTCGACGGGTTTCCCGACAAGGTAACTGTCCGGCGGGAGGCCCACACGAGGCCGCGGGCTTTATCTTCGTGCTCCCCACCACAGAGAAGGCACCGACGAAGTTCGACGACAACCCCTGAGCCTCGCCCGTCGAGTGCTTCCCGGTTCAATCGGGCGCGACTCGTCTCCGACGCGAGTGACCATTCCACCGGACGTGGGGCCCCGAAATGCCGAGGTACGAGATCGTGCACGACATGAATGCGATCCCGGGGCTCCTACACCGCATCACTAGTGGCTAAGCGCCCGCCGTCGCGACCCAGCCTCTGCGTCGTCGGCTGGGTAGGAAACGTCGATGACGAACCGACCCTGGCCGATGTCTGCGCAGCGCTGACGTCGCTAGGCGCCTCAGCGGCGTGTTGTGACTGAGGCCTACCCCGGGCGTCGGGCAGCTCGGAGAGCGTCGAGGGTGGCACCCGTGAACGCGGCGAGTTCGCGGATGCGGTCTTCGTCCTCCGCGGTGAAGTCGGCTCCTCCCGACTTGTCGGAGAGCTGGAGAAGCCCGTAACTGCGGCCGTCCTCGCCGCAGACTGCCGTGGCCAGCCAGCCTCGCATCGGTGGGTGGCTGTCGGCCACGTCACCGAAGCCGGCCCAGTCGGGATGGGCCTCGACCTCGTCCTGCGTCAGACGGACTACCTCACCTGGCTCGAGCCGGATGCCGTGCAACCCGTGACCGCGCGGGTCGACGCGAAAGTCGTGCCAGCGCGCGTAATGCGCGCTCAGGTTGAAGAACTTGCGCGCTGCGTGCCCGTCACCGTCGAGGTCGACACTGAGGGCAGCTTGCTCAGCGTCGGTCAGGGCTCGCGCGAGGCTGCAGGCGCGGTGCAGGAGATCGTCCAGGCGGGCGGCGAGCTGGGGGTCGTCGGCGACCTCGGGAGCGATCTCGGTGCCCACGTCTCCGCTGGTCGTCATGAACCTTCCTCGTTTAGGTGTCCTACTCGCTTGGACCCTAGCGGCATGTGACGTCCGCCTGTCGTTGGTGGCGACCCGCTTTGTCGCCCACTCCGCTGCCGGCCTCTCCTCTCGTTGTGGGGCTGGAGAGGTCGGTGCTCGGGTACCGTCCGCGGCTCGGGAAGCTGTGCTGCTGAGCGGGGCTCGCCGGACGGCGCTATGTTGCGATGCCACAGCCGCGGCGGCGGTCTCGATCACCGTCACGACCTCGTCAGGGTGCGGGCACTCTCGCGGACGGCCAACGAGTAGGCCGCAGGTTTGAATTCCGCTCGGGTTCTCCCTTATCCGGCGAAGTCGGTGCACCGGATGACGGCTTGACCCCGCTCCCGATGCTCCCTTTCCATCTGCGCCCGCGTCCTCTCCATCGCGGTTGGTTTGATGCTGCCGCTCTTTTCCTCGTACGGCTTGTCGAGAAATCGCACCAGGACTAGCCCCGAGACGACGATGATTGCGACCGCGGCGACCATTGCCGCCTGCGTAACTGCGGTCTCCTCACGATCCGCGAAAAGGGCGACCGAGGCGATCACCACCACCGCGCCGATGATCAGGATCAACCAAATAACCGGGGGCACCAACCCTTCTGCTTTGCCTATCCGGCCCTGCCGTCCCTGTCGCCGCTCCTCGTTCAAGGCGAACCAGTGTTCAAAGGCGGCGGCCTGCTTGGCGTCGGTGACCGCGATCTGTTCGGCGGCCTCCTCCATGGCCGAGACCCTCGCGTCCACTACCGAACTCCCTCCGCCCTCCCGCATCGCGGGCCAACCGTCCGAGATGACCTCGCGCGCGTAACAGATCATCTGCCCCTGCAGCTCCGCACGGGTCGCCGGGCCGAAGGGCCCGGCGGCGTGGAACATCGCAAGCGTGGCGGTCGCCTCCTCCTCGGCGTCGGCCTTGGCGCCGCCGTAGCTCTCGAATGCGATGAAAAAGACGAATGCGAGGATCACCATGTAGGCGGTGCCCGCCACCGTGTACACGGCACCCGCAGGAATCGGATCCTTGAAGAACGTTCCCGCCGGCGCGCGTCGGCGGACGATGAGCATGCCGGCTGCGCTCAGCGCAGCGGCTCCCACGATGATCAATGCGGCAAGCCAGGGTTCCATGTCGCCTACGCTCGGAGGGCGTGCAACCTATCTCAGCAGTGGTCGGCATGCCAGGAGTGCATGCGGAGGTCGCCTCCCCGCCTCAGAAACCGGTACAAAGTCGAGGAGCCGTTGCCGGTCGAGTAAACCCGTCCTTCTCCTGCTAGACGAGGAAAGCCCCGTGTTTTGCGGGGCTTTCTCGTGAGGCGGAGCGGCGCAGGAGTCGAACCTACCCAGCGACGGGTTACGCCGCCTCACCGGTTTTGAAGACCGGCTGGGCCACCGGGCCCGGGCCGCTCCGAGGAGAACCTAGCCGGTTTGCGCCTTGCGCCGGAGGACGCGCTCGTCGCCGACGCGGCGGGTGATCCCGTCGGCGTCGAAGCGCTCGAGGAGAAGCTGGGCAGGCTTGCGGCCGGTGCCGAGGAGGTCGCGGAAGCGCGCGAGCGTGATCGAGCCCGCTGCGGTGCACTCCTCGACGAGCAGGCGGCGGGCCTCCTCGTGCGCCGCGGCGCCCGACCGCGAGGCCGTCGCCGAGCCGGACAAGGCGGCCGGCCTCCTCCAGGTAGCGGGCGAGCTCGGGATCCTCGACCTTCACGGGCGTGAAGCCGGCCTTGTCGAGCTCGTCCTCCAGCTGCTCCGCCGCTTCGGCCCGGTCGCCGAGGCCAGCGGTCGCGCCGGGCGCGTACGCCTTGGCGCCCCGGCGCTCGATGGGGAGGAGCGGGAGGAGCGCCGCCGCCCACGGGCGCTGCGGGAGCAGCTCGGCGACGGGCACACCGGGATCCAGCGGGGAAACCGCCGCGCGCTCGTCGAGCGCGCGCACGACGTCGTAACGCAGCTCCTCGAGGCGCTCGGGCGTCAGGTACCAGTCCCCGGCACGAACGGCCGCGGCGAGCCCGGCGTCGAGATCCTCGCCGGAGAGCAGGGCGCGGCGCTCGAGCTCCTCGCGGCGGACGGGCTCGTTCGCGGCCGAGAGCGCGGCCATGACGATCGAGACGGGGTCGCCCCGCTCGAGCAGTGCCAGCCGCTCCTCGGACGTTTGCCTGGGTGGAGCCGGGTCGAGAACGGTGCCCCCGCCCAGGGTCGTCCGCTCGCGGAGCACGACCCGGTCGCCACGCGCCGCCACCACCGGCGAGCTGAGCCGCAGCTGGGCATGGCGGTCGCCGATGCGGACGACGCGGGCGAAGTGCTCGGCCGTGCCGTGGTGGACGTGGAGGCGCGTGCCGTCGGAGATCTCGACGAGCGGCTCGAGGGCGACGTCGAGCCGGTAGCCGACCGGATACGAGCCGTCGGCGATGAGCGCGTCGCCGCGCCGCAGCTCGCGCCGCTCCACACCCGGCAGCGCGAGGGCGACGCGCTGGCCGGCCTCCGCCCGCTCGACCGGGCGGTCGTGCACCTGGACGCTGCGCACGCGCACGTCGAGGCCGGCCGGCTCGGCGCGGAGCTCGTCGCCCTCGCCGATCGACCCCGACCAGAGGGTGCCGGTGACGACGGTGCCGATCCCCTTGAGCGTGAACACGCGGTCGACGTACAGCCGCGTGGGCCGGTCGGAAGGCCGCTGCTCGACGCGGTCGGCGGCTTCCGAGAGCGCCGCGCGCAGTTCATCGAGGCCCTCGCCCGTGCGCGCGCTCGTCTCCACGACCGTCGCCTCCGGGACGAGCTCGCGCGCCTCCTCGAGCGCCAGCTCGCGCGTCTCCTCGTCCACCGCGTCCACCTTCGTGAGCGCGACGACGCCGTGCTCGATCCCCAGCAGCCTGATGATCGCGAGGTGCTCGAGCGTCTGGGCCCTCGCTCCTTCGCCCGCGTCGACGACGAGCAGGAAGAGGTCGATCCCGGTGGCGCCGGCGACCATGTTGCGAACGAAGCGCTCGTGGCCGGGGACGTCGACGAGGGAGAGCGAGCGGCCGTTGCCCAGGTCGAGCGGCGCGTAGCCGAGGTCGATCGAGATGCCGCGCTCCTGCTCCTCCGGCAGGCGATCGGTGTCCTTGCCCGTCAAGGCTCGGACGAGCCAGGTCTTGCCGTGGTCGATGTGGCCGGCGGTGCCTACCGTGAGCGGCACGTGGCCACGGCCTCCGCGACCTCGTCGACCTCTGCGTCGGCCAGCGTCCGGCAGTCGAGCAGGAGCCGGTCGTCGCGGACGATCCCGACGATCGCCGGCTCGCCGAGCCGCAGCGGCTCCGCCAGGTCGAGCTCGAGCGCGCAGGCGTAGCTCTCGATCTCCGCCAGCGGGAGTGCGCCGCCGCCCGAGCGGGCGACCGTCTGCTCGACGGTGCCGCCGGTCAGGCCGGCGAGCCGCTCGGCGCGGGCCCGCACCGTTTCCGGCGGGTCGTCGAGCATGCGCAGCACGGGAAGGTCGCGCGAGCCGGCGCGGTACACGGCGAGCGTGCCCTCGAGCGCGGCGAGCGTCAGCTTGTCCGCGCGCAGCGCCCGCTGGAGCGGATGCCTGCGCATGCGCTCGATCAGATCGGCGCGGCCGACTGCGAGGCCCGCCTGCGGCCCACCCAGGAGCTTGTCGCCCGAGAACGTGACCACGTGCGCGCCCGCCTCGATGCTCGCGCGGGCGGTCGGCTCGTCGAGCGTCTCCACGAGCGCCCCGGAGCCGAGGTCGTCCACGAGCGGGAGCCCGTGCCGGTCCGCGAGCCGTGCGAGGTCGCGGACGCTCGGGTGCTCGGTGAAGCCGACGATGCGGAAGTTCGACTGATGGACGCGGAGCAGCGCTGCCGTGCGCTCCCCGATGGCCCGCTCGTAGTCGGCGAGGCGTGTGCGGTTCGTCGTCCCGACCTCGACGAGCGTCGCGCCGGAGCGCGCGAGGACGTCCGGGATGCGGAAGCCGTCGCCGATCTCGATCAGCTCGCCGCGCGAGACGATCACCTCGCGCCCCTCGCCGAGGGCGGCGAGCGCGAGCAGGACGGCGGCCGCGTTGTTGTTGACGACGAGAGCCGCCTCCGCGCCCGTCAGCTCACGGAGCACCGCCGCGACGTGATCCTGCCTCGACCCGCGTGCCCCCGCCCCGATGTCGTACTCGAGGTTGGAGTAGCCGGCGCCCACCTCGTGGACGCGGGCGAGCGCGGACTGCGCCAGCGGGGCTCTCCCGAGGTTGGTGTGGACGACGACGCCGGTGGCGTTGAGCACGCGCTTGAGCCTGGGCAGCAGGCGTGCCTGAAGCTCCGTCCGCGTTCTCGCCACGAGGTCGCCGGCGGGAAAGCCGGCGCGCACATCCTCGCGGGCGCGCTCCAGGGCGGCCCGTGCGGCTGCGAGCACCTGCGGGCGGCCGTGGCTCTCGGCGAGCGCGGCGAGCTCCTCGTCTCCGAGCAGCTCGTCGACCGAGGGAAGCTCCCTGAGGGGGTTCGTGGACACGCTCCGCTTGATGATAGAGGCCGGGTTTCGCGCTAACCTCACGGGTTCATGACCGAGATGGCGGCGCGGCTCACGCGGCCGATCCGGGGTCTGAGCCGGGCCGGCACCGTCGCCGCGGTCCTCGGGCTCCTCGTTCTCATCGTCGGCGCGGCCGTCTTCGCGCGCGCTCTCACGCTGCGCGAGTCCGTGCTTCCAGGCGTCTCGGTCGCCGGCGTCGACGTGGGCGGCCTCTCGCGGGCGGACGCCCAGGCGGTGCTCCGGACGCAGCTCGCGGCGCGCCTGGGCGAGCCTGTCCGCATCCAGGTCGGCGAGCAGAGCGTCACCGTGCGCCCCGACCGGCTCTGGGCCCTCGACGCACGGGCCACCGAGGAGCGCGCGTTCCAGACGGGGCGCGACTCGCTGGCGTCCCGCCTCGGCGCTCTCGCGGCGCCGTTCGCGGCCGAGCACGAGGTGGAGCCGGTCCTCGAGCTCCGGCCGGCCGAGATCGAGAGGATCGAGACGGCGCTCCGCGAGCTCACGTCGCGGCCGGTCGCCGCCGCGCTGGAGATGCAGGGCACCGAGGTCGTCGTCCAGCCGGGCACGCCCGGCACGACAGTGGCCGTCGAGCCGCTGCTCGACTCGCTGCGCGCTGCCGCGCTGGCCGGGACGGGCGAGATCGTCGCGGCTGTGGAGCCGGTGCAGCCGGGGATCACGACCGAGGAGGCGGAGGCGGCGGCCCAGCAAGCGCGAGCGATCGTCGCCGCGCCGGTTTCCATTCGCTTCAAGGGCAGGGACGTGGGCGCGCTGGAGCCGAGCCGGCTCGCCGGCCTCACCCGTTTCGAGCGAGCGGCCGGCGCCTATGAGGTCTCGCTCGACGTCGAAGGCCTCGAGCGCGCGCTGCTCCCGATGGTCAAGGCGAGGCTGCGGGCGCCGGTCGATGCGACGTTCAAGGTCGTCGGCGACCGCGTCCGGGTCGTCCGCTCGCGCCCGGGCACCACGCTGGCGCCGGTGAAGGCGCAGGAAGCCGTGTTGGCCGCGGCGCTCCAGCCCGGCGTGAGAACCGCCGCGGTCGCGCTCACCGTCCTCCCGGCGGCGTTCACGACGAAGGCCGCCAAGGCGATGGGGATCCGCGAGAAGATCTCGACCTTCACGACCGACATGGGCGAGTCGTCGGCGAACCGCATCTGGAACGTGCACCTGCTCGGCGACTACCTGAACGGCACGATCATCAAGTCCGGCCAGACGTTCTCCTACAACAAGGAGGTCGGGCCGCGGACCGCCGACCGGGGCTTCCGCGAGGGCCAGATGATCTTCGGCGGCGTCCTCATCCCCTCGATCGGCGGCGGCGTGTGTCAGACGGCGACGACGGTCTTCAACGCGGCCTTCGAGGCGGGCCTTCCGATCAAGACCCGCTACAACCACTCGTTCTACATCAGCCACTACCCGGTCGGCCGCGACGCGACCGTCTCCTGGGGCGGGCCCGACCTCGTGTTCCGCAACGACCTGAAGAACGCCATCCTCGTCAAGGTCAGCTACACGAACACGACCTTCACGGTCAGCTTCTACGGGACGAAGCAGCGCCGCAAGGTCGTCGCCTCGACGAGCACGCCGACGAACTACACGCAGCCGCAGCTCCAGTACGCGATCGACCCGTCGGCGCCGCCGAACTCGGTGCGCACAGCCGCGGGCGGCGGCCCGGGCTTCGACGTCAACGTGCATCGCACGGTCTACCAGGACGGGAAGGTCCTGCGGGAGGACGACTTCTTCACCCGCTATGTCCCGCAGAACCCGACCGCGATCTACGGCCCGGGCAAGAAGCCGCCGGGGCCGTACTTCTACCTGCCCTCGAGCGGGTAGTCCGTTAGAGTCCCGCCGCGATGAACCCGCAGGCGGCGACTCTCAGGCTCGCGGTCTTCCCCCGCTCGGGCCTCGTGACCGACGTGATCCTGGTGGTCGCAGGGGCGGGGCTCGTCGCTCTCGCCGCGCAGATCGAGATCATGCTCGGGTTCACGCCGGTGCCGATCTCGGGCCAGACCTTCGCGGTGCTGCTCGTCGGCGCGGCCTACGGCCCGCTCCTCGGCGCGTCCAGCCTCCTGCTCTACTTCTTCGTCGGGCTGCTCGGGGCGCCCGTCTACTCCGGCGGTGACAGCGGCTGGACGATCGTGAAAGGCGCGACGGGCGGCTACCTCGTCGGCTTCATCGTCGCCGCGTTGCTCACCGGCTGGCTCGCCCAGCGGCAGTGGGACCGCCGCTTCAACTCGGCCGTTGCGGCCATGCTGACGGGGAGCGTGGTCATCTACGCCTTCGGCCTTCCCTGGCTCGCGCACACGGCGGACCTCGACCTCAAGGGGACGCTCGAGGCCGGTCTCTACCCGTTCGTCGTCGGCGACCTGCTCAAGCTCTACCTCGCAGGAATGCTCCTCCCGGCCGCCTGGAAGCTCGTCCGGCACCTCCGCGGTTGAGGAGGCCTCCGACGAAATGCGGGCGATGCCGCAGGGCTGCGCTGCTCGCCCCGATGCCGCGTCCTCAGTCGCGCCCGTAGCTCTTTCGCTACGAGCGCTCCCTGCGTCCTTGCCTCGGAACGATCATCGCACCCCTGCGGCGAGCCACATCCCGCCGGAGCCCTCCCCCTGTTTTGCGCCCGCACGTGCGGGTAGGCGAGAGGCGTATCCCAAACCGCTAGGAGGGGTCCGAAGAATGGCCAGCATCCAGGAATCGATCGACGTCCAGGTGCCTGAGCGCACCGCGTACAACCAGTGGACGCAGTTCGAGGAGTTCCCGAAGTTCATGGAGGGCGTGAAGTCAGTCACCCAGCTCGACGACACCCATCTCCACTGGATCGCCGAGATCGGCGGCAAGGAGCATGCGTGGGAGGCCGAGATCACCGAGCAGCGGCCCGACCAGATGGTCGCCTGGCGCGCGGTCGAGGGTCACGGCACGAGCGGTGTCGTCACGTTCGAGGCGCTCGGCGAGAGCGAGACGCGGGTCACCGTGAACATGGACCACGAGACGAACGGGATCGTGGAGCAGCTCGGCAGCGCGCTCGGCATCGACAGCCGGCGCGTCAAGGGCGATCTCGAGCGCTTCAAGGAGCTCGTCGAGAGCCGCGGCGTCGAGACCGGCGCCTGGCGCGGCGAGGTCGAGCAGGGCCAGCGGGTCCGCTAGCCCGTCACGCCTGAACGCTATGCGAGGGGCCGCTTCGGCGGCCCTTCGCCGTTACTGAGCGTCGGCCTTCGCCGGCTCGGCGGGCGTCTCGGTGCTGCGGCGGCGGTACGCGTCCACGACGTAGCGGACGGCGTCCTCGGGATCGTCGGTGACGTGAAGCTGCTCCCAGTCCTCGGGCGAGATCATCCCCCCGGCGAGCAGCGTCTCCTGCGTCCACTCGAGCAGGCCGCGCCAATACTCGGAGTCGAAGAGGACGACCGGGAAGTCGAGGATCTTTCCCGTCTGGATCAGCGTCAGCGCCTCGAAGAGCTCGTCGAGCGTGCCGAAGCCGCCGGGGAAGATGACGAAGCCCTCGGCCGCCTTCACGAACATCGTCTTGCGCACGTAGAAGTGGGCGAACGTGAGCGAGACGTCGAGGTAGGGGTTGGAGCCCTGCTCGTGCGGCAGGACGATGTTGAACCCGACTGAGAGCCCGCCGCCCTCCTTCGCGCCGCGGTTGGCGGCCTCCATCACGCCGGGCCCGCCCCCCGTGACGACGACGAAGCCCGCTTCGGCGAACCGCTTGCCGACGTCGCGCGCCTCCGCGTAGGCCGGGTGCTCCTCGCCGACGCGCGCGGAGCCGAAGATCGTGACCGCAGGCTCGGGCAGGTCGGCAACCGTGTTGAAGCCCTCGTAGAACTCCTCCGCGATCTGCTGGACGTGCTGGCGCTCGGCATGCTCCCAGCTCTCGAGGATCCGCCGGTCGTCGACCATGGCCGCTTAGAAGGTGCGCTCGATGTGCGTCGCGCTCATGGCGAGCGCGAGCAGCCCGGCGAGGCCGAGGTACGTGACGCCGACGACCACGCGCTGCCAGGGCGCGATCGAGTAGTACCCCTCGGCTTGCGGCCGGTGCCGGTTGCGCCAGCGCTGCCAGACGTCCATCGCGCCGAGCAGCAGGATGATGAAGATGATCGGGTTCGGCCAGAGAATTGCGAGGCCGAGCAGCATCGCCAGCCCGACCACCCAGAGCGCCGGATGGAGCGCAGCGATGGCTCGGCCCCCGTCGAGCGGCGAGACCGGGACGAGGTTGAAGAGGTTGAGGAAGAACCCGGTGAAGGCGAGGGCCACCAGCAGCTGGGAGTCGAGCGCCTCGCCGGCGGCCCAAACCGCGGCCGCGCCCAGGGTGCCGAGGATCGGCCCGGCGAGAGCGACGCGCGCCTCGCGCCAGACGTCGTGCGGCATCTGCTTCATCCCCACGACTGCTCCGAGGAACGGGATGAAGAGCGGCGCCGAGGCCGGGATGCCCTGGCGGCGCAGCTCCACCACATGGCCGAGCTCGTGGACGAGCAGGAGCAGCACGAAGCCGACCGCGAAGCGCCACCCCCAGATCCAGGCGTACGCGGCGATCGAGACGAGCATCGTCGCCGAAGTGGCGAAGATCTTGAGCTTGAAGATCGCGAGCGCGACGGCCTTGAACTTGAAGATCAGGTAGCCGAGGCCTGCGATCGGCACCCAGAACTTCTTGCCCAGCTCGCGCCAGCGGCTCCGCGGGTGGATCGGCTCGTAGTCGCGGAACGGGTAGTCGTCGTGTGGCTCGACCGGATCGAGCTCGTAGCGGGATTCCGGCTCTTGCTGAGGTGTGAGGCTGCTCACCGTCTCATCGTAGCCGTGCCCTGGCGAAACGCTTCCCCGGGCCGAGGGAAGATCGTCCGCTCTTCCTCCGTCGGGTGCGAGACACACCGATCGAGGGAGGACGGAAATGCGGTTGGTACGGAGTCGGAAGCTGGTTGCGCTCATCGCTGCGGCCCTGGCGATCGGCGTCGTGATGGTGGCGACGCCGGCGAGCGCGATCACGAACTGGACGAACGTGTGGAACAACCACATCAAGCCCAAGGCGGATCAGCGCTACGTCAAGAAGTCCGCCATCAAGACGATCCAGGGCAACTACGCGGCCGGTCTGCAGGCCGCCAACACGAACGATGACGGCTGGGACAGCATCTCGTTCGGCTTCGCGCTCGCCTCGGCCCCGCAGGAGCACTTCCTGCCGGCCGGGTCGGCCTCCACGGCGCAGTGCCCGGGCTCGGCGGTCAATCCGCTGGCGGCGCCCGGCCACCTGTGCGTGTACGAGTCGGTCAGCCAGAACCGCGGCAGCGTCGTGCTCTTCACGGGTACGACCGGTGCGGTCAACCAGGCGAGCAAGTGGGGCGCAGGCGTCTGGCTGATTCCCGCGGCTGCGGGCAACGCCTTCAGCTACGGCACCTGGGCAGTCACGGCCCCGAACGGCACCTCGCCCTCGCGCGTCGCTCCTGACGCCACCGGCGGGCCGGTCGCAGGCGGCTAGAACAGTCCCCTCACAGCGGCAGACGGCGAGGGCCTCCGGGCCCTCGTCGTCGTGCTACGAGCCGCGCCCGATCCACTCCTCGCCGCCCTCGTAGACCTCCTTCTTCCAGAGCGGGACGTCGACCTTGAGCGTGTCGATCGCCTCCTTGCAGGCGGCCAGGGCGTGCTCCCGATGCGGCGCCGAGACGGCGATGGCGACGCTCGTCTCGCCGATCCCGACGCGGCCGATCCTGTGCGTGATGGCGATGCGGCAGAGCTCGTAGCGCTCCCGGAGGGTGCTCGCGATCTCCTCCATGACCTTCTCTGCCATGCCCTCGTAGGCCTCGTACTCGAGGTACAGGACCGTGCGGCCGCGCGAGCGGACGCGGGTCGTTCCCAGGAACGTGGCCACCGCGCCCGCTTGGCCGTCGGCGACCTCGGCGATGACGGCCCCGAGGTCGATCGGGTCCGCCGTCAGCCGGAACTCGCCGCCCGAGACCGGCGGGATGAGCGCGACCTCGTCGCCCTCGGAGAGCCGGCGGTCCGGCGGCGCGTACTCCTTGTTCACGGCGTAGAGGAGGCCCTCGGGCTCCTCGCCGAGACCGAGCGGTCTCCACACATCGGAGACGCGCGCGCCCGCGTCGAGCTCGACCTCGCGCTCGCTCTCGCCGGCGCGCTCCCGCAGCCCGGCGAAGAGCTTGACCGTGATGTGCACGCTTCGAGCCTAGCCCGACTTGCCCTCCTGGCCGGTCGCCTTGTCCTCCTCCTCGTCCTTCTCGGCGCCCGCGATGCGCTCGACTGTCTTCAGGAGGAACGGCTCAGAGAAGCCGGCCACGAACGCGACCGCCCCCGCGACGGCCCAGTCGGAGTCGCCGCTCACCTCCACGAGGCCGCTCTCCAGGACGATCCAGAGGAAGAGCCCAGCGACTGCCCCGAGCGGGATCTGGAGCGGGAAGGCGTACCAGAACGTGCGCAGGTCGCCGAGGCGGGCGAGCTGGTCCCGAAGCCTGAACACCGCGGCGAGAGTGGCACCGAGGGCGCCCGCGACGGCGACGAGGAGGCCATCCTGCCAATCGACGTCGTCGCCGACCCAGCCCGCAACGAGGATGAGCGCCAGCGCGAGCGCCGTCACCACCGGTGTGAGCCACAGGAGTCTCTGAGCCTTCGTGGTGCTTCGGGCGCGCCTGAGCGCGTACATCGAATGGCGGGCGCGCAGGAGCATGGAGAGCCTGCGCTTCGCTTCCTCGAGCTGCTCAGCGCTGAGGTCCTTCCCGGCGGCGAAGTCCTGCGAAGCTTGCAGGCGCTCGTCGAAGAGGGTGCTCCAGGTTGGGATGGCGCCGCCGCCCTCGAAGTCGTCTCGCACGTACTCGATCTCGAGGAGCGTGCAGACCAGCTTTTCGTCTCCCGCATCGACGAGGAGCTGGTCGACGGGCTCGAGGACGAGGCCGAGCGAGTCCGCGTTGTACTCCGCCGGATCCTTGTCCGCGAGAAGGAGCTGCTCGAGTGCGCGCTCGTGCTCAGGATCGAGCGTCCCTTCCCGCCGCAGGCGCTGGACGTCCCTGACGGCCGTCTGGAAGCGGTCCAGGTTCTTCCGCAGCTCGGCATTCCGAAGGCGCCACTCGTTCGGGTGGCGGTTCGACCGGGAGAGGAGCTCGAGAATCCTCTCGGCTCGCTCCTCGAGTCTGCGGTCGACGTCGTCGGCGGCCACGGCAGAACTATGGCAATCATGGCCGCCCGCCTCAACGCAGACGCCGGGCGTACCATGCGCTCGTGTCCACGGCCGAGGATCACCGCGAGACCGACTCCGGCATCGAGATCAAGCCGGTCTACACGGACGAGGACGCGGCCGGCGCCGCGCCCGAGCCGCCGGGCGAGTTCCCGTTCACGCGCGGTCCCTACCGGGACATGTACCGCGGGAAGCCGTGGACGATCCGCCAGTACGCGGGCTTCGCCTCTGCGGAGGAGACGAACGCGCGCTTCCGCTACCTGCTCCAGCACGGGCAGACCGGCCTCTCGGTCGCCTTCGACCTGCCGACGCAGCTCGGCTACGACTCGGACGACGCGCGGGCCGCAGGCGAGGTCGGGCGCACGGGAGTGGCGATCGACTCACTGGCGGACATGGAGCTCCTCTTCGCCGATATCCCGCTCGGCGAGGTCTCGACGTCGATGACGATCAACGCCCCGGCCGCGCTGCTCCTGCTCCTCTACGAGCTCGTCGGCGAGAAGCAGGGCGTCGCGGGTGACCAGCTGCGGGGCACGGTTCAGAACGACATCCTCAAGGAGTACGTCGCCCGCGGGAACTACATCTTCCCGCCGCGCCCCTCGATGCGGATCACCACCGATCTCTTCGCGTACTGCCACGAGCGGCTGCCGCGCTGGAACACGATCTCGATCTCCGGCTACCACATCCGCGAGGCGGGGGCGACCGCCGTGCAGGAGCTCGCGTTCACGCTCGCGCACGGGATCGCCTACTGCGAGGCGGCAGTTGCGGCCGGGCTCTCGCCGGACGAGTTCGGCGAGCGGCTCTCGTTCTTCTTCAACGCGCACAACCACTTCTTCCAGGAGGTGGCGAAGTTCCGGGCCGCGCGGACGCTCTGGGCGCGGATCATGCGCGACCGCTTCGGGGCGACGAATCCGAAGGCCCAGGCGCTCCGCTTCCACGCGCAGACGGGCGGCTCGACCCTCACGGCGCAACAGCCGGAGAACAACGTCGTCAGGGTCGCCGTGCAGGCGCTCTCCGCTGTCTGCGGCGGGGCGCAGTCGATCCACACGAACGGCTTCGACGAGGCGCTGGCGCTGCCGACGGAGCGCAGTGCGCGCATCGCCCTGCGGACACAGCAGATCCTCCAGCACGAGGCCGGCGGGACGGACACCGCCGACCCGCTCGGGGGCGCGTACTTCCTCGAGTCTCTGACCCGCGAGCTCGAGGAGCGGGCAACCGAGCTGATCGCGCGGATCGACGAGCTGGGAGGCGCGGTCGCGGCCGTCGAGCAGGGATTCACCCAGCACGAGATCGAGGAGGCGGCGTACGAGTTCGAGCGGCAGGTCGAGGCCGGGGAACGGGTCGTCGTCGGAGTGAACCGCTTCGCCGAGCACGACGAGGAGGAGATGGAGCTCCACCGCCTCGACCCGGAGTCGGAGAAGCGGCAGGTCGAGCGGACGCGCCGCCTGCGGGCCGAGCGCGACTCCGGCGCTGCGGAAGCGGCCCTGGCCCGGGTCCGGGAGGCGGCCGGCGGCGACGCGAACCTGCTTCACCCGATGCGCGAGGCCCTCGCGGTCTACTGCACCGTGGGGGAGATCTGCAACGCGCTTCGCGACGAGTTCGGCACGTACGACGCGCACCTCGCCCCCTAGGGCGAGGACTACTTGGCATAGTCAGGTACCTTAGTTAGAATAAGAGCGTGCAGACGGCGTCGCACGACAGCCAGATCCTCAAGGGCGTGCTCGGGCTCGTCCTTCTCCACCTGATCGACGAGCGGGAGTCGTACGGCTACGAGCTCGTCGAGCGGGTGCACGGAATCGGGCTGACGGACGTCCCCGACGGGTCGATCTACCCGGCGCTCGGGCGGCTGGAGCGTGACGGCCACGTCACGTCACACCTCGTCCCGTCGCCTTCGGGACCGGCGCGCAAGTACTACCGGCTCTCGCCCTCGGGGCGCGATCTCCTCGCTGCCCGGGGCGCCGCCTGGCTGCGCCTGGTCGACGCCGTCACGCCGCTCTTCAACCCCAACGGAAGCGGACCTACTGGAGGAGCACCATGACGACGACTTCGACCGAGCTGACCCTGCTGCGGCTCTCGTGGAAGCTGCGAGGCGATGTCGAGCCCGCACGCCGCCGAGAGATCCGCCGAGAGCTGCGCGCGCACCTTCGATCCTCCGCCGCCGAGATCGGCCAGAAGGAGGCGCTGCGGCGGCTCGGAGACCTCGACGACCTCGCCCGCGAGTACCGGGAGGCGGAGCGCGGGCGACCGCGCGGGCCCCGCATCGGCTCGGGAGTGGTCTCGGCGATCGCCGTCTGGGTGCTCCTGATCGTGCTCGACGGCCGGACGATCATGAGCTGGAACGACCTCGAGTCGCGCGGAGACTTCGACCCCTGGAGCTGGACGCTCGGGGCTCCCAACGGTATGGCGAGCCTGCTCACGTTCAGCGGGGACGTGGAGCTCGGACTGCTCCTGGACGTCCAGGTCCACCGGCTCGGCTACATCCTGCTTCCCGTGCTCGCCTTCCTGATCGGCGCCCGCTCTTGGAGGGCGATTCACCGTCCGCGCTCGTTCCCTCAGCGCTGGCGCCGCGCCGCGCCGTGAGGCTCGCGGACGGCGACGTTGTCCTGCGGCCGTTCGTCGACGAGGACATCCCGGCGATCGTCGCCGCCTGCCAGGACCCGGAGATCCCGCGCTGGACGAGCGTCCCGTCGCCCTACACGGAGGAGGACGCCCGCCGCTACCTGGCCGGCGCTCCCAACGTGTACTCCTTCGCGGTCGTCGACCGGGACAGCGGGGAGCTGCTCGGTTCCGTCGGGTTCCAGCTTCTGAGCCACTCGCGCGCGACCTTCGGCTACTGGGTCGCCCGGGAGGCACGCGGGCGAGGCGTGGCCACGCGCGCGCTGCGCCTGCTTTCGCGCTGGGCGCTCAGCGAGCACGGGCTCGCGCGCCTGCAGCTGATCGTCGAGCCCGAGAACGTCGCGTCCATCCGCGTGGCCGAGAACGCCGGCTTCCGGCGCGAGGCGCTGCTGCGCTCGTACATCGAGCTGAAGGGCCGCCGCCGCGACGTGTACCTGTACGCCCTGCCCGCGGCCGACGTGGCTCCCGAGCCCTGAGTTAGACGCGCGGAGGGGCCGCCGCGGGCCTCCCTCCGCTTCGAGCGTAACCGGCCGAAACGCACGCGTGGGGCGTGGAATGTGCCGATTCCGTGTCTGGCCGAAGTAAGCTCCCGCGCATGGCCAAGGCCGAGGATCTCCAGTCGACGCAGGCGAAGCTGGCGGCGCTCGAGCGCTTGCGCGAGGAGGCGCTCCACGCCGGGGACGAGAAGGCGGTCGGGCGCCAGCGCGAGCGCGGGAAGCTCCTCGCGCGCGAGCGGCTCGAGAAGCTCCTCGACCCGGGCAGCTTCGTGGAGCTCGACCGCTACGTCCGCCACCGCAACCCGCACTTCGGGATGATGGACCGCCGTCCCTGGGGCGACGCGGTCGTCACCGGCTACGGGACGATCTTCGGCCGCAAGGTCTTCGTCTTCTCGCAGGACTTCACGGTCTTCGGCGGCACGCTCTCGGAGGCGTTCGCAGAGAAGGTCTGCAAGGTCATGGACCTGGCGCTCAAGTTCGGATGTCCGCTGATCGGGATCAACGACTCGGGCGGCGCGCGCATCCAGGAGGGCGTCGTCTCGCTCGGCGGCTACGCGGAGATCTTCTGGCGGAACGTCCAGGCCTCGGGCGTGATCCCGCAGATCAGCCTGATCATGGGCCCGTGCGCCGGGGGCGCCGTCTATTCGCCGGCCATGACCGACTTCGTGCTCATGGTCAAGGAGAGCTCGTACATGTTCATCACGGGCCCCGAGGTCGTGAAGACCGTGACCGGCGAGGAGGTGACCTTCGAGGAGCTGGGCGGCGCGCTCACGCACGCGTCCAAGTCGGGCGTCGCCCATTTCGCGGCCGACGACGAGGAGGCGTGCCTCGAGGACGCCCGCTACCTCCTTTCCTTCCTGCCGCAGAACAACGTCGACCCGCCGCCCTTCTTCGCGCCCTCGGACCCCACCGACCGTGAGGACCCGGAGCTCGACACGCTCATCCCGGACGAACCGACGAAGCCCTACGACATGCGCTCGGTCGTCGAGCGCGTCGTCGACGACGGCGAGTTCCTCGAGGTCCACCAGCTCTGGGCGGAGAACATCGTCTGCGGGTTCGCGCGCCTCGGCGGCCATCCCGTCGGGATCGTCGGGAACAATCCGCGGGCGCTCGCCGGCACGCTCGACATCGACTCCTCCGTCAAGGCGGCCCGCTTCGTCCGCTTCTGCGACGGCTTCAACATCCCGCTCGTGACGTTCGTGGACGTGCCGGGCTTCCTGCCCGGGACGGCGCAGGAGTGGGGCGGGATCATCCGGCACGGCGCGAAGCTGCTCTACGCGTACTCGGAGGCGACCGTCCCCAAGATCGCCCTCATCACCCGCAAGGCCTACGGCGGCGCCTACGACGTCATGAGCTCGAAGCACATCCGGGCCGATTTCAACTTCGCCTGGCCGACCGCGGAGGTGGCGGTCATGGGCCCTGAAGGTGCCGTGAACATCGTCTTCCGCAAAGAGCTCGAGGAGGCGGACGACCCCGAGGCGCGCCGCGCGGAGCTGATCGCCGACTACAAGGCGCAGTTCGCCAACCCGTACACGGCCGCCGAGCGCGGGTACGTGGACGACGTGATCGAGCCCCGGCGCACCCGGCCTGTCCTGTGCGACGCCCTCGCCACCGCGCTGGCCAAGCGCGAGAAGCGGCCGCCGCGAAAGCACGGCAACATTCCTCTCTGATACCTGTCGATCCGGGCGAGGCCCGTTCGTCGTCCCTGTGCAGGCGGCGAACGCGCCGCGACACGACAACGGGAGGTTCCGCGATGAAGTACCTGCTCACGCTCTGGGGTGACGAGGCTCGCTGGGCGGACCGCACGCCCGAGGAGATCCAGGCGGCCATGAAGGAGTGGGACGCCTACACGGTCGAGACCCAGGACGCCGGCGCGTTTCTCGGCGGTGAGGGCCTGCAGCCGACCGCGACGGCGACGACGGTTGCGATCCAGACGGACGGCAACCAGATCGTCACCGACGGACCGTTCGCCGAGACGAAGGAGACGCTCGGCGGCTTCTATCTGCTCGAGTGCGAGAACCTCGACGAGGCCATCGCCTGGGCGCGCAAGATCCCCATGCCGGGCGGGAAGGTCGAGGTTCGCCCCGTCATGGACTACGAGGCCGCGGGCTCCGGAGCCCACGCCAACGCAGCGGAGGCCCGGCGGTAGCCACGCCGGCCGAGGCCGTCGACCGCCTGTTCCGCGAGGAGTCGGGACGGGCGGTCGCGGCGCTCATCCGCGTCCTCGGCGACTTCGACCTCGCCGAGGAGGCCGTCCAGGACGCCTTCCTGGTCGCGCTCGAGGTGTGGCCGGAGCGCGGGCTGCCGCGTAACCCCGGAGCGTGGATCACGACCACGGCCCGCAACAAGGCCATCGACCGTATCCGCCGGGCCCGTCGGCTCGAGGACAAGGTGCGCGAGCTGGAGGCGCTCGTGCCCCTGGGCGAGGAGGACGAGATCGACGATAGCTCCATCCCGGACGATCGGCTGCGGCTGATCTTCACCTGCTGCCATCCGGCGCTGGCGCCGGAGGCGCGGGTCGCCCTGACGCTGCGCACGCTCGGCGGCCTGCAGACGCCCGAAATCGCCCGCGCGTTCCTGACCACCGAGCCGGCGATGCAGCAGCGGCTCGTCCGGGCCAAGCGCAAGATCGCCGGCGCCCGCATCCCGTACGTCGTCCCGCCCGACCACGAGCTTCCCGATCGCCTCGCCTCGGTGCTCGCCTCGCTCTATCTCATCTTCAACGAGGGCTACGCGGCGACTGCGGGCGAGGCGCTCGTCCGCCGCGAGCTTTGCGCCGAGGCGATCCGGCTCGCCCGCGTCCTTCGCATGCTCATGCCCGACGAGAGCGAGGTGGCCGGCCTGCTCGCGCTCATGCTCCTGCAGGACTCGCGCCGCGACGCCCGCACGGGGCCGCACGGCGAGCTGGTGCTACTGGAGGACCAGGAGCGCCGCCTCTGGGACCGTGCGCAGATCGAGGAAGGGCTCGTCCTCGTCGGCCGGCTGAGGGTCTACGGCCCGTACGCGCTCCAGGCGGCGATCGCCGCCGAGCACGCGCGCGCGGCGACTGCCGAGGCGACCGACTGGAGACGCATCGTCGACCTCTACGACCTCCTGGCCGTTGCCGCGCCTGGGCCGGTCGTGAAGCTCAACCGGGCCGTCGCGGTCGCGCTGGCCCACGGCGAGGAGTTCGGACTGGAGCTGATGGCGCCGCTCGACGCAGAGCTCGACGGCTACCACCTCCTCCACTCGGCGCGGGCGGACCTCCTGCGCCGCCTCGGCCGCAACGAGGAGGCCGCGGCGTCCTACACGAGGGCGCTCGAGCTCGTCCGCCAACCCGCGCAGCGTGAGTTCCTGGAAGGCCGGTTGGCGGAGGTCACGGGACGACCCACTCCAGGTCTCTGACCACCAGCGGCAGCGAGACGACCTCGCCCGAGATGGGCGCGACGAGCAGGATCGTCTGCGGGGTCGCCATCGCGGCGATGACCTGGTCCGGAGCCCACGTCACCGCGCGCCCGTTCGGGAACGTCAGGGCGCGCCGGCCGCCGTTGTCGAAGAACACGACGCCGCGATCGGTCTCCGCGGCGACGATCCCGGTCGAGCTCACGCGGAGCCCCTCGATCATCCGCGTCGTGAACGACGGCGACATCGCCAGCTGTCCCGTCGTCAGCAGGGCAAGGGTCGCGGACTCGCCGGAGCGCACCGCCGCCCAGAACTGGTCGTCCCGCACCCACGCCACCTCCTCGAGGACCGATGGTCGACCCAGCTGCTCACTGAGCTTCTCTCGGGAGAAGGCGAGGCGCTCGGCGCCCGCGCCGGCCCGGAAGAGTTCGCCGTCGCGGATGAAGGTCAGCGTTCCGTCGGGCATCCAGGCGGGGGCACAGGCACTCGGGTAGCCGACGAAGAGTTCGCCCTCCTCGAGGACGTCGACAGCGTGGTTCCGGCAGACGGCGACGCGATCTCCTCCCGGCTGTGGAAGCTCGTTCTCGGGGAAGACCTCGTCGTTCGGCCCGAGCGTGAAGCGGCACGGGCCGCGAACGCCCGAAGGCTGCTCGGCCCAGGTCAGGTCGGGGATCTGGAGCGCGTGGAGCGTGCAGCCGTTCTCCTCCGGAATGGAAACGACTAGGCGGCCGGAAGCGCCGGTCGGGCCGAGCCAGCCCCGCGCGTCCTCGGCCTCGGCAAGGCCGTCCGGCGACTCGGGGCCTCGCCAGTCGAGGTCGTTGGCGACGAGCGCGAACCGCTCCACCTCGTCGGCCTGCCCGGTGGTGAAGACGAAGACGCTCGCGTCGGTAGCGACCGCCATCCGGTCCTCGTCGGGCGACCAGGCCACCGCCCGGGTGCCTTCGAGCTGCGGCGCCTGGAGCAGGTTCCCGTTGAAGTCGTAGAGCCCGAGCGTGTCCGTCAGCACGGCGTAGTAGGTCCCGAAGGGGCTGGCCCACAGGTCCCGCACCTCGCCCAGGAAGTCGGTCGAGGCGAATGGAAGGCCGTCGTCGAAGACCGCGACCAGGTCGAGCGGTGGCCCGCCGCGGACGTTCGCAGCGACCTGGGCGACCAGCCTGTCCTCGTCGAGCCAGTGGTGATCCACCACGCGCAGATTCCTCAGGAAGCCGACACCGGGGGCGTTCGGATGCTCGGTCACGACCATCCGCAGCCGGTTCGCGGGGACAACGATCCGCCCCTCGGGCCAGTCGCGGATCTCGCCGTCCGCGAAGTACGTCAGGGTCCCGTCCGGCCGCCAGGCGGGTGCCGTTCCGCGGATGGGCTCGCCCTCGGGGCCGGCGTTCGTCGCGACCTGGATCGTGCCGTCGTCGACTCGGAACAGGCGCCCTCGCCGCGGATCGGCATGCGGATCCCAGCCGGTTGTCTCGTCGCCGACCCGCATCGCGTCAGGCGAGAGCGTGAACCCGCACGCGTCCCAGTTCGGCGCGTCGGCCGGCCGGATGTCGGGCAGCTCCGCCGCCCGGAGCTCGCAGCCCTCGTCCGTGTAATAGAGGGTGCCGCTCACGGGGTCGGGCTCGGCGAGCGGGACGTAGTCCGTGCCCTCGTCCGCCTCCGTAGAGGGCGAGGGCCGCTCCTCGGGCTGGGCCGCCGGCTCGTCCTCACCGCGCAGCGCGTCCCAGCCCGCGGCAAGAGCGATCGCCGAGACGGCGACGACGACGAGCAGGGTTCCACCTCGCCGCATCTACCGAGGATACGCCGCCCGCAGGGCGGCCGTTTCGCCTCAGCCGGACGGCTGCTCGGAGCGCCGCGGAAGCCGCGGCAGGCGCGCGCCCGTCGCCGAGAAGACGAGCACGACGGCCCCGAGGGCGATGATCACGTCGCCGACCGAGTACACGTTCGTGAGCGGCACCCAGTCCGGGGCCGCGAAGCGGTCGACGAGCCAGGAGAGGTTGGGCTCGGCTGCTGCCACGCTGTTGTGCTTGACCGCGAAGTTGAGGCCGGCGGCCTCCATCGCCTCGGGCGTGGCCGGCATCCGGCCTCCGTTCGTGAGGATCGCGGCGAGGTTGAGCGCCATGCCCACGGCGACGACCTGTGCGCCGAGGATGCGGCGGTTCAGGGCCGCGGCGACGAGCAGGCAGGCGTAGGAGACGAGCCAGAGCGCCTTGGCGGTCTCCTCGCCCGTCGTCCACGGGAGGAAGGCGAACGGGAAGGCGACGATCTGGATCCCGATGGCGAGGAAGAAGAGCCAGAGGCCGCGGAGCTGGAGCTCGGCGAGACGGCCGAGGCGGCCGCCGAACGCGAGCGCGAGCGGGACGGCGAAGGCGATGGGGAGGAGCTGGGCCATCTAGTGCCCCTCCAGGCAATGCACGCCCGCTTCTGCCCCGCGATCACGCGGCGCCAGAGCCCACCCTCGACCTTGCCAAGGCTGCAAGCCTTGGCTGCGTCCGAGTGCGACCTCTGGCTTGGTGCTCGCGACGCAGAATCTGGGCTGAATTACCTGAATGGGCACTAGGCGCTCGCCTCCAGATGGGTGTCCGAATCCGAGTCGAGCCCGCGCACGACGCAGCGCTCGAGGGCGCTCACGATCTCCGGGTCGAACTGGGTCCCCGCGCGCCTCCGCACCTCGGCGAGAGCATCGGTGGCCGAGCTGGCGTTGCGGTACGTGCGGTCGGTCGTCATCGCGTCATAGGCGTCGGCGACGAGGATCACGCGCGAACCGAAGGGGATGTCCTCGCCGGCGAGGCCGTCGGGATAGCCGGAGCCGTCCCAGTGCTCGTGGTGGTGGAGCACCCAGGAGTCGACCGGCTCGATGCCGAGCCCTTCCAGCAGCGAGTGCCCGAACTCGACGTGCGCGCGGACGAGCCTGCGCTCGTCGGGCTGCAGGCAGCCGGGCTTCTTGAGGACCGTGTCCGGGATGGCGATCTTGCCGAGGTCGTGCAGGAGGGCGGCGAGCTTCAGCTGCTGCGTGGTCTCGTCATCGAGACCGAGCTCGCGCGCCATCGCCTCGACGAGCTTGGCGACGGCCTCGGAGTGCTCGCCTGTGTAGGTGTCCTTCGAGTCGACGATGCGGATGAGGTTCTCCGCAGCGCGCAGGCGTGCCTGGCGCTCCGCCAGCTCGGTGAGCTCGTTGGGCGAGTAGACGCGCACGACCGACGGGCTGTAGACGCACGAGCGGTTCTTCCCGTGGCGCTTGGCCCAGTAGAGCGCGCCGTCGGCGATCTGCTGGAGCTCGTCGGGGCTCGAGGCGTACCCGGGGAACGACGCGATGCCGACGGTGATCGTCACGGGCTGGCCGTGGGGGAACTCCGTCTGGGCGATGCGCTCGTGGAGGTCCTCGACCAACCGGTATGCGTCCTCCTCGTTCTCCTCCAGGAGCAGGGCGAACTCGTCGCCGCCGAAACGGAAGGCGGCCACGTCGTCGCGGCCCTCGACGAACAGGCGCGAGAGCTCGACGAGGATCTGGTCGCCGAGCGGGTGGCCGTACCGGTCGTTGCAGCCCTTGAACTCGTCGACGTCGACGAGGCAGAGCGAGACCTCGCCGCCGTTCTCCTCGGCCCGCTCGAGCGCTTCGCGCAGGCGGCTCTGGTACGAGCGGTGGTTGCCGAGGCCGGTGAGGCTGTCGGTGAGCGCGTCACGCGTCGCCACCTTCGTGGAGAGCGCGGAGCGCTGGTAGAGGGTGAGGGTGAAGAGCGGGCCCGGCGAGGAGGACGAGCAGCCAGGGATCGGTCGTCCAGAGCGACGCCGCCAGCGCGGCCAGGAAGGCCATGATCACGAAGGCGGGCCCGGAGTGTCTGAGGTTGTCCCGCAGCAGTACGCGGAGCGGCTGGCCGGCCAGGATCGCCAGCGCGCCGCAGACGAGCACGACGTTGACGATCACGTACAGGGCGCCGCCGACGAAGGCGTAGAGCGTGATCCGCTCGAGCTCACTGGAGGCGCCGAGGAGGAAGACGGGGAAGGCCGAGGAGAACGCCGCCAGGCCGTAGACCGCGGCGTTGAAGAGCGAGCGCGCGACCGGCCTGCGCTCGACCATCTGCGAGATGAGGACGCCGAACACGGCCGTGAGCACCGCGTACTCCCAGCCGAAGAGGATCTGGCTCGAGACGACGAAGACGAATGCGAGCGAGACGACGCGCTCGTTCTCGACGTCGAGCGGGACGGGCTTCATGTCCGCGAGGAGCGCAAGCCCGAAGAAGAGAATGACGCCGACCCAGGTGGACAGGTCCGACGGGTCGAGGACGACCCTCACCACCGCCCCGGCCGCAACCGGCAGAGCGACGCCGAGAACGGCGGCGATATACCAGTAGAGCCGGGGCGGGTATCCGTGCGTATTCATGAGGACGGAGAGCTGGTGAGGTAGTGGAAGCGGGCGTGCTGGCTTAGTACCAGCGGAACCCGGCACCGGCTGCAACGGCATAAGCCGTGATGGCGCCGACGACGAGCATTGCCCGGACGTAGTGGTTCTTCCATCTAATCACGCGCGCTCACCTCCTTCCGCTGGGAGATTGGGGCCACAGGAACGCGCGCGGCCGTTGTGCATCAACCAACGGTTCTCCAGGGACTTTGCTACAGCCTCAAGAGAGGGATACAGCGCGTTTGCGCCGGTTTGTAACCGGTATGAAATGGAAGGGCGCTAGGCGCTGTCGGCGCCGACCAGCTGCAGCCGCGGGTAGTCGAACTCCGCCTTGAAGGCGGCGACGACGTCCGGGTCGAACTGGGTGCCGGCGCAGCGCTCGAGCTCTGCGATGGCGCGGTCGTGCGAGAGGCGGCCGCGGTAGACGCGGTCCGTGGTCATGGCGTCGTAGGCGTCGGCCACGAAGAGGATGCGCGCGCCGAGCGGGATCTCCGGGCCGGCCTTCTGGTCCGGGTAGCCGGCGCCGTCCCAGCGCTCGTGATGGTGGAGGACCCACGTCGCGACGGGCTCGACGCCGAGCGAGTCGAGCATCCGGTAGCCGATCTGGGGATGGCGCTCGAGTACGAGCCGCTCGGCCTCGTTCAGCGGGCCGGGCTTGCGGAGGATCTCCTCCGGGATGGCGAGCTTGCCGAGGTCGTGCAGGCTGCCGGCGAGGCGTGTGAGCTCGATCGCCTCCGTGTCGAGGCCCATCCGCTTGGCCACGCGGGCTGCGAGCTCGCCGACCATGTAGGAGTGGCTGCCCGTGTACGCGTCGCGCGCGTCGACGGCGTGGGCGAGGCTGGCGGCCGCGCGCAGGCGGGCGGCGCGGTCGGGGCCCTCGGCCAGCCGGCGCAGCTCCTGAATCCCAGCGATGTCCGGCCTATAGACGCGGACGGTGTTCTTGCCCTGCTCCTTCGCCATGTAGAGGGCGCTGTCGGCGACGCGGACGAGGTCGGCGCGCTCGACGCCGTGCTGCGGATAGGTGGCGACGCCGCCGGACATGCTGAGGAACTCGCCGCTCTCGAGGGGCTTCTCCGCGAGGCGCTCGATGACCGAGCGCGCGATCGAGAGGCCCTCGTGCTCGTCGCGTCGCGCAAGCAGGAGGGCGAATTCGTCGCCGCCGAGCCGGAAGGCCTCGCCGCCCTGGCGGAGGCGTGTCGCCACCTGCGCGAGGACGCGATCGCCGATCGGGTGGCCGTGCCGGTCGTTGACCTGCTTGAAGTTGTCGATGTCGAGCAGGACCAGCGTGAGCGGGAACCCCTCGTCCTGTGCCTTGTCCAGGTCGTGCTGGAGGCGCTCGTGAAAGTGGCGGTGGTTGCCGAGCCCGGTGAGGGGGTCGGTGAGCGCCAGGCGCATCGCCTTCAGCGCGCTGTGCACCGAGCGCTGGTAGAGCGCGATGGCGACGAGAGGGCCGACGAGGGCCGTGGCGAGGAACGGAGAGCGCTCCCAGAGGACGGCCAGCATGAGGCTGACCGAGGCCATGATCGAGAAGGGAACGACCGTCCAGTAGATCGAGCGCTCGAGCAAGGGCATGAAGGGCTCGCGCGACCAGCGCGAGATGATGCCCGCCGTGAGCGGGATGTTGATGGCGTAGAAGGCCGCCGCGGCGAGGATGACCTCGACGAAGAGCCCGCCGACGCCGTTGTGGGCGCCGATGAGCGCGGCGGCTGCGCCTGCCGCTCCGCCGCCGAGTGCGTAGACGGAGCTGTTGTAGGCGAGCCTGATGGCCGGGCGGCGCTGGACGAGCTCGATGGACGCCCTGGCGACGAAGCCGATGATGACCGCCGGCTCCCAGCCGTAGATGACCGCCGCGCCGACGATGAAGACTGCGGTGAGGGAGACCCCGCCGGACGAGATTCCCTCGATCGGCACGGGATACGCCTCCACGAACGTCGCGGCGACCGCGAGCGCAAGCATGCCTCCGAGCATGGCCATGCTCGGAGCGGAGAGCCCGAGTGAGACCACCGCAGCAACGAGTGCCGCGCCGGCCGCCAGCGCAACGGGTGCTAGAAGCGGAAGAAGCCGGGCGGTTTCTCTCGAAACCCCCGGCCTCGCCGCTTCACCCGACGCGCTCTCGGGCGAGCGAATCGGACGTACCTTCACCTGACTGGTTTACCAGTGCCAGCCTTCGGCCTCGCCAAGAAAGGAGGCGAGGACGGTGGCCGCAACGAGCAGGTACGCCAGCTTGGACTTCCAATGCAGCATCTGATCTCTCCCGTTGTTAATCGGACGCCTGACGTCACGAAGTATCCGGGCCGCCGGGCCCGTTCACATCCCCCGTACGAGGGATTGGTCAAAACCCCTGCTCATCCCCCGAAAGGGCACTTGCGAGGTCCTACGCGAGGCCCGCTTCGCGCAGCGGCCGGCGGCCCCACGCGAAACGGTCGGCGTACCACCCGGTGAGGGTGGTCAGCGTCGTTCCCTGGCCGGACGAGTGCACGAACCAGCCCTTCCCGACGTAGATGCCCATGTGCGTGACCTGGGACGGCCGCGAGCTCGGCCCGCGGTCGCCGAAGAAGACGAGGTCTCCGGGCTTGAGATTCGCGCGGCGGATGCGACGGCTCACCGGGAACTCGCCGCTCATGTCGTACGTCGTGCGGCCCCGGAGGACGTTCTGGAGCTGCGGCGCGCCGGCGAAGGGGTGCGTCTTGTAGATGCGCCAGACGAAGCCGGAGCAGTCGAAGCCGCCGCGGGAGCGGACGCCGAAGAGGGTCTGGGCGAACTCCGAGGTGCCGCCCCAGACGTAGGGGTAGCCGACGAATGCGACCGCGCGCTTCAGGACGGTGCGCTGCCACTGCGTGAAGGCCGGCAGCGAGAAGGATTGTGCGAGCGAGGCGACGGAGTCCCGCTTCCAGTCGCTCAGGTCGACCAGCTGGGCGAACGAGTACGCAGCTTCCGCGCGCGTGGCGAGATCCTGCGGCCGGAGCTCGCGGCCGTCGTTGACGGCGGCGTGGTTGAAGCGGAGGCTGAGGAGCCGTGCGACCACCTCGGCGCCGAAGCGCTTGGGCGGCGCCAGGCCGGCCTCGCGCGCCTTGGTCGCGAAGAGGATCCCTGCGTAGCGGAGTCCGGCGGCCTTGACGAGCGCGCGCTCGAGCTCCCACATCAGCACGGGCTTGGCGCCGTCGACGACGACCTGCGGCTGACCCGTGAGGTTGGCGACCGCCTGGGCGAGCGCCTGGCGGGTCAGAGGCTGCCCCGGCCGGAAGGCGTCCACGGACGGGCCCATCAGGCCGTGGTTGACGACGGTGCGAATCTGCGGTTGCGCCCAGGAGGCTGCGGCGGCCGAGGACGAGGCCCCGAGCGTGAGAGCGATCAGGACCGCGGCAATCAGACCCCTTCTCATCCCAGCCTCTATCGGAGGGTCGGCGAAAACCCTTTAATGCAGGCGCCGTGCACTACGACTGGAGCCCGGAACCGACCACCGAGGAGCGCGAGGCGCTCGAGCGCGCGCTCGCCGAGGCGCTGGACGACCAGCCCGAGTTACGCAGCGCCTGGTGGCGGGCCGGGCTTCGAGAGGCGCTGAGCTCAGAGCCAGAGCTCGTACGACTGGAGCACGAGCCAGGGGGCGAAGCCCTGCCGGCGGAGAAGCCGTAGCGCCGGAGTGTTGTCGGCCTCGACCGAGAGGCCGAGTACCTCACCGGGATGGCGGCTCCAGTAGTCCTCGAGCACGCGCGAGAGGAGGAAGTTGCCCACGCCGCGCGAGCGCTCCTGCGCCACGACGCCGATTTGGTACGCCCAGCGGTCGCTGGGGTCGATGTTGAGGAAAGCGAGCGGGCGGCCGTCACGCTCCGCGAGGTAGACGCTGCCCTTGGCGAGGCCCTCCCGCCACGTGTCGTCGGGGAAGAGCCCCTCAGGGAACGTTTCGTGGTAGAGCTCGAGCGCCGGCTCGAGGTCGGCCTCGACACCCGGCCGCACCTCGACGCCCTCAGGCCCTTCCTCGGCGGGCCGGTGCTCCTCCTGGGCGAGCCTGAAGACCGCCTTGGCCGCGCCGCGGGGATGGAAGCCCTTGTGCTCGAGCAGGATCCGCCCCGTGATGTTGCGTGGGCCGACCGACCCGACGACAGTGTGGCGACCGTGCTCGACGGCGATCGCGACCGACGCGTCGAGGAGCTCGCTGCCGAGCCTCTGCCCACGGTAGCCGGGGGCGATCATTGGCCCGAAGAGGTCGGCGTGCGGGAAGCCCTTCGCGACCTCGACGCCGCCGAAGCCGACGACCTGGCCGTCCTCCTCGTCCACGAGCAGCGTCTTCTCGGGAGGCTCGTGCCAGTCCGAGAGCTCGCTCTCGAGCTCGTCGCGTGTCGCCCAGAGCGGGTTCCCGACCTGCTCCTCAGGGCGGTTGAGCGCGCGGCGCGACAGCTCGAGCACCGCCGCGCTGTCCTCCCTCGAGAAGCTACGCAGGCTGTTGGCCACGGAGGACGCGGGGTGCGCTTCGAGCGTAGTCGAGGCCCGAGAGCCAGGTGAGCACGAGGGCGACGAGCATCGCCCACCACGCGATGTCGTCGGAGATGGCCCCGCCGGCCGCCAGTCCGCCGAGGCCGGCCGCCACGGCCTGCGCCCACGTCTTGAGCTTCCCGAGGTCGCGGGCGCCGATGACGACGCCGCGCTCGAGAGCGGCCAGGCGGAGGCCCGTGACGAGGAACTCGCGCGCGATGACGGCGGCCACCATCCAGGCGGGGAGGACCTCCCCGACGAGCATGATCAGCGCGGCCATGACGAGGAGCTTGTCCGCGACCGGGTCGAGCAGGCGGCCGAAGTCCGACGTCCGGCCCGTCCGCCGGGCCCACCAGCCGTCGACCCAGTCTGTCGCCATCGCGACCGCGAAGAGGGCGGTCGCCCAGTAGTCATGGTTCGGAAAATCCCAGGCGAAGAGGACGACCACCGCCGGCACGGCGGCCGCACGGGCGACCGTCAGCTGGTCGGCGAAGGTCACGCGGAGAGCATACGCCCGCACCCAGACCCCCGCCGTGCCCGGCCTTCTGCGGTGACAATGAGCGCTCGTGCCTCCGTTCGGCAAGGTTCTGGTCGCCAACCGCGGGGAGATCGCCCTCCGCGTCTTCCGGACGCTGCGCGACCTCGGGATCGGGGCCGTCGCCGTCTACTCGGAGCCGGACCGAGGCTCGCTGCACGTCGCCGCGGCCGACGAGGCATACCTGCTCGGCCCGGGCCCGCCGGCCGAGAGCTATCTCCATCAGGAGCGCGTCCTCGACGCCGCGAAGCGCGCCGGCGCGGAGGCGATCCATCCCGGCTACGGGTTCCTGGCCGAGAACGCCGCCTTCGCGCGCGCCGTCGAGGAGGCCGGTCTCGTCTGGATCGGCCCGCCCCCGGAGGCGATCGAGGCCATGGGCTCGAAGGTGACCGCGCGGCGGCTGATGCAGGAGGCCGGCGTCCCCGTGATCCCCGGGACGACCGATCCGGTCGAGTCGGCCGGCGAGGTGGTCGCGCTCGGCGACGAGCACGGCTGGCCCGTGGCGATCAAGGCCTCTGCCGGCGGGGGAGGCAAGGGCCTCAAGGTCGTCCGCTCGGCCGACGAGGCCGAGCGCGCGCTGGCCTCCGCGCGCCGCGAGGGCGAGGCCTATTTCTCGGACGACACGGTCTACGTCGAGCGGTTCCTCGAAGAC
Organism: uncultured Actinomycetes bacterium; assembly: GCA_963839745.1. Classification (GTDB taxonomy): domain Bacteria; phylum Actinomycetota; class Thermoleophilia; order Gaiellales; family Gaiellaceae; genus JAIBJN01. The sequence continues at coordinate 155,621 of CAWIWC010000014.1, read as the reverse complement.
CCCCGGCACGTCGAGGTGCAGGTGCTCGCAGACGCTCACGGCGCCGTCGTCCACCTCGGCGAGCGGGACTGCACGATTCAGCGGCGCCACCAGAAGCTCGTCGAGGAGACGCCTTCCCCGGCGGTCACGCCGGAGCTCCGTGAGCGGATCGGCGCCATCGCGGTGGACGCGGCGCGGGCCGTCGGCTACCGCGGGGCCGGAACGATCGAGGGCCTCCTCGACCGCGACGGGAACTACTTCTTCCTCGAGATGAACACCCGCATCCAGGTCGAGCACACGGTGACCGAGCTCGTGACCGGCCTCGACCTCGTGCGCGAGCAGGTGCTGGTCGCCGCCGGCGAGCCGCTCTCGTTCGGCCAGGAGGACGTGCGCCTCTCCGGCCACGCGATCGAGTGCCGGATCAACGCCGAGGACCCGCGCCAGGGCTTCCTGCCCGCCCCCGGCACGATCGGCGCGTACCGCGAGCCCGCCGGGCCCGGCGTGCGCGTCGACTCGGGCGTGACCGAAGGGTCGGAGATCGTCGGCATCTACGACCCGCTGGTCGCCAAGCTGATCGTCTGGGACAGCGACCGCGAGCGCGCCCGCCGCCGGATGCTCCGCGCGCTCGACGAGTACGTCATCGAGGGCGTGACGACCCTGCTCGGATTCCACCGGGCCCTCCTCGAGCATCCTTGCTTCGTCGCGGGGGAGACGTGCTTCGGGCTCGTCGAGACGATCGCCGAGCAGTCGCCCGAGCCGAGGCCGGCCGCCGCTCGTACGGCCGCTTCGGCGCGCACGCAGGAGCAGGTCGTCGGCGTGGAGCTCGACGGCCGCCGCTTCGAGGTCGCGCTCCTGCGACCCGAGCCGCCGCACGCCGAGCTCGCACGGCGGCGGCGAGAGCGGACGCGCGACGGCGCCCACCACGCGGCCGCGCGCGAAGCCGTCGTCAGCCCGATGCAGGGCACCGTGCTCGCGGTCGAGGTCCAGGACGGCGACGAGGTGCGCGAGGGGCAGGTCGTCTGCGTCGTCGAGGCGATGAAGATGGAGAACGAGATCACCGCGCACCGCCCCGGCACCGTCTCGGGCCTGTCGGTTGCCGAGGGCGAACAGGTCGCCACCGGCCAGGTGATCTGCGTCGTCGCGCAGGAGGGTGAGAGGGTCACCGACGACTCGCTGTAAGGCTCTCCTTACAGATCGGCTACGCTAGGTTCGTGGCAGTGAGCGTGCAGCCGAGGCCGGGCGTCGCGAACCGTGCGCTCTGCGCGGCGGTCTCGACGGCGAGCCACGAGTCCCTCACCGCAACCGCCAGCCGCATCGACAACTGGATCGTGCTCGAGTACCGGGCGCTCTGGGATCGCGACGTGCTCGGCGCGAGCCGCTTCACGCCCGAGCTCAAGGCGCACCTCCGAGAGCAGCTCCACGCGCTCGGCCCCTCGCGGCTCCTCTTCGTGAAGAAGCCAGAGCGCCGCGCTTACGGCCGTCGCCACGTGTACTTCGGGTCGTCGAAGGCGGGAGTGGAGCGGTTCTTCCAGCTCGAGGTCGACCACCAGGAGGACCTCCTCGGCTTCGACTTCGCCGCAGCACTCGCCGGCGACGGGCTCCCGGGCATGCCCGTCGACCATCCGCTCGTCGTCGTCTGCACGCACGGCAAGCGGGATCGCTGCTGCGCAAAGAACGGGCAGCCGCTCTACGACGCCCTCCGTCACGAGACGGAGTCGAGCTGGGTCTGGCAGTCCACCCACGTCGGCGGCGACCGCTTCGCCGGCAACGTGGTGATGCTCCCGCAGGGCCTCTACTACGGTCGCGTCGAGCCCGGCGACGTGCAGGAGCTCCTCGAGGCGCATGCCTCGGGCCGCATCGACATGGAGCACTACCGGGGCCGCGCCGCCCACAGCTTCCCCGTGCAGGCGGCCGAGCACGCGATCCGCGAGTCGGAGGGCCTCGACGGCATCGCCGACCTCGAGCTCGTCGGAGTCGACTCCGTCGACGACGGCTGGCGCGTGCGCTTCCGGACCAGGGACGCCGCCGTGCTCGAGGCCGACGTCCTCTCCGAGCTCTCGGAGGAGCCCGTCTTCCTCACGTGCGGCGCCGCGGAGCCGCAGCGCGCCCGTCACTACTTCGCGACGGCGCTCAGGCGCCTCTGATCCGCAGGAAGCCCTCGCGGACAAGCCTGCGGGCGAGCACGAGGCGTCCCACGGCGTCGAGGTCGCCCGGCAGCTCCGAGAGGCGGAAGGGCTCGTCGGCCTCGTAGCACGCCTCGAGCTCGGGCCCGGCATGCGCCGGGAAGCGGACCTCGCGCCCCTCGAAGGCCAGCGTCCAGCCGTCGCCGCCCTCCTCGAGGTCGGCGATGACCGTCTCGCGCCGCTCGAGCTCCGTCTCCGTGTCCAGCTGTTCGAGCGCGCGGAGCTGGGTGAGGCCGTCCGCACGGATGGGCCGGCGCGTCTGCACGAATTTGCGCCGGCGGCGCTTCGCCACGAGCTCGGGATCGAGCTCGGCGCCCAGGCGCTCGGCAAGGCTGTCCGCCTCGTCGGACCCCGGCTCGATGCCGTGCCTGAACGCGAGCTCCTGCTCCGTCTCGGCGAGCGCGGCCTTGGCTGCATCCAGCCAGGTGTAGGCGTTGATCCCGATCGTGAGGTGCAGCGAGTCCGTGTCGGACGTCTCGGCCTGATGGAGCCAGCCGCGCGGGAGATAGAGCGTGTCGCCGGCCTGCAGCACGAAGTCGTCGCCGGGCTCGCCGTGCTCGCCCAGCGCCTTCGAGTAGCGCTGGTGCTTGAGCGGCAGCTCGAAGAGCGGGTCGTAGAGGAGCCAGCGCTTCTCACCGGCGACCTGGAGCACGAGGACGTCGTGCGTATCGTGGTGGACCGCGAAGCCCTGCGAGCCGCGTGGCGTGTAGTACGAGTTCGCCTGCACCGTGTGGCCGATCGCCTCCTCGAGCAGCCGGCAGAAGACGGCCAGCGGGTGCCAGTTCACGTGCAGCGCCTGGAGGACGATCGTCGCACCGGCCTGCCACTCCTCGAGGACGCGCGGCACGTTCGCCGTCTTCGTGAAGGCCGGCCGCCAGGAGACGTCGGCGGTGTAGGAGCCCAGGTCGAGCTGCCCGCCCTCGCGCACCATGCGGAAGGCCGGGTAGCGGATGGCGGTCGAGCAGACGAGCCGCTCGACGTCCGCCTCGGAGAGCAGGTCGTCGAAGCGACCTGGCTCGTCTCTGGGGACGACGAGCGGCTTCTGCTCCCAGTGCTCGGCGAAGAACGTGTCTGCGCCGACCGGGTCGAGGCAGCGCTCGAGCGCCGCCTCCGCCGCCTTACGGCGAGTCCGTGTCGTCGGCGTCCGCGTCAGTGGCGTCGGTGTCGGCGTCGGTCGAGTCCGTGTCGGTCGCGTCGCCGTCGGTCGTGTCTGTGTCGTCGCCGTCGGCGTCCGCCTGCGGGTCGAGCGGCGAGCCGTCGGTGCCGAGGGTCTGGATCTCTTCATCGCGCAGCGTGGTCATCGTTCCTCCTCGGGCCGGTGTCGGGCCAACGCTACATCGTCCGGGGGTATACCCGGGAGCAGGCCGGCGCGAACGCGCCCGGGCCCAAACCCGCCTAGGTGCAGGACGGCGCGCCGAGGCTGCGCATCGTCTCGTCGAAGCGCGCGTCGATGATCTTGATCGCCGCGACCTTCGCGTCGTAGCCCTCCTCGTCCCTGGCGCGGAGGGCGGCGATGGCGCCGTCGGACAGGGCGAGCGTCGAGCGGTTGAGCCGCGCCACGGTGGCGGCGTCGAGACGGTTGGGCTTCGCCGGCGTCAGCGCCTGGAACTCGCGATCGAAGCGTGCGAAGACCTGCCGCCACGAGCGGAGCCGCTGCAGGCGGGCCTTTCCGGCCTGGTCCCGCCGGAGGTCGGCGTAGGCCTCGTCGGTGCGGTCGCAGAGGTCGTTCAGGGCGAGGACGTAGCGCCGCTCCGCGGCGGTCGACCGCTCGGGAGGCCCGGCGTGCTTGCTGCCGGCCTCGACGAGGGCGGCGAACTCCTCTGCGTCGCGTGGCGGCCGCTCGAAGAGCGTGCTCGCAAGGGCGACCGCCCCTCCGAACGCAGCTGCGGCGACGATGAGGACGGTGACGATCTTGAGGAGCGGGCGTGCGAGTCTCACGGGGTTCCCCTGGGCTGCATCGCCCGTTCGGGCGCACGCCTGATCGTCAGAACGAGTGATTGGGCGTTCCCGTTAGACTCGCTCCGCCGTGGATCTCTACGAGTACCAGGGGAAGCAGCTGTTCGCGCGCGCGGGCATCCCGGTCTCCGAGGGACGCGTTGCGACGAGCCCCGAGGAGGCGCGCGCGGCCGCGGAGGAGCTCGGCGGGCAGGTCGTCGTCAAGGCTCAGGTGCTGACGGGCGGACGCGGCAAGGCGGGCGGCATCAAGCTCGCGGAGACGCCCGAGGAGGCCGAGGCGCGGGCGGGCGAGATCCTGGGCCTCGACATCCGAGGCCACGTCGTCCGCAGGCTCTGGGTCGAGAAGGCCTCGGACATCGCGAAGGAGTACTACCTCTCGGTCACGTTCGACCGGGGCGAGAAGAAGCCGCTCTTCATGTTCACGACTCAGGGAGGCGTGGACATCGAGGAGGTCGCCGTCGAGAGCCCCGAGGCGCTCGCCAAGCTCCACGTCGAGCCGCTCGTCGGCTTCCAGCCCTGGCAGGCGCGCTGGCTCTGCTTCACGGCCGGTCTCGAGGACCCCGACGAGCAGAAGCAGGTCATGGCCATCGTGGCGAAGCTCTACGACGCGTTCGTCCACTTCGACGCGATGCTCTGCGAGGTGAACCCGCTCATCGTGACCCCGGAGGGCGAGGTCAAGGCGCTCGACTCCAAGTTCACGGCCGACGACAACGCGCTCTTCCGCCACCCCGACGTGGCCGAGATGCGCGACGTCGAGGCCGCCGACCCGCGCGAGCGCCTCGCGCGCGAGAAAGACGTCACGTACGTGAAGCTCGACGGCGAGATCGGCATCCTCGGCAACGGTGCCGGGCTCGTGATGGCCACGCTCGACGTGATCGACCAGGTTGGGGGTCGCCCCGCGAACTTCTGCGACCTCGGCGGCGGAGGGGATGCGCAGGGCGTCGTGGACGCGCTCGAGGTGATCACGTCGGACGACCAGGTCGAGGCGATCCTCTTCAACATCTTCGGAGGCATCACGCGCTGCGACGAGGTGGCGCGCGGGATCCTCACCGCGCTCGGCCAGATGACGATCGAGCATCCGATCGTCGTCCGCCTCGACGGCACAAACGCTGCGGAGGGCAGGCAGATGCTCGTCGATGCCGCACCGCCCGACCTGTACGTCGAGGAGACGATGCTCTCCGCCGCGGAGCGCGTCGTCGAGGTGGCGAAGGCCAGGGTGAACTGATGGCGATCGTCGTCGACCGCGACACGCGCCTCGTCGTGCAGGGGATCACCGGGCGCGAGGGGTCGTTCCACGCGACGCGCAACCTGCGCTACGGGACGAACGTCGTCGCCGGCGTCACACCTGCAAAGGGCGGCATGGACGTCGAGGGGATCCCCGTCTTCGACACCGTCCGCGAGGCCGTCGCGGAGACGAGCCCGAACACCGCGATGGTCTTCGTGCCCGCCCGGTTCGCGGCGGACGCGATCTACGAGGCCGTGGACGCGGGCATCGAGACGGTCATCTGCATCACCGAGGGCCTGCCGGCGCACGACATGCTGCGCGTCTACAACCACGTGCGCCCGCGCGGCGTCACGCTCATCGGCCCCAACTGCCCCGGCGTGCTCTCGCCCGGGAAGGCGAATGTCGGGATCATCCCCGCGGAGATCTTCAGCGAAGGCTCGGTCGGCCTCGTGTCCAGATCCGGCACGCTCACGTACCAGATCGGGCACGAGCTGACACAGCTCGGTATCGGTCAGTCCACTATCGTCGGAATCGGGGGGGACCCCGTGGTCGGGTCGTCCTTTGTGGACGTGCTCGCGCGGTTCGAGGCCGACCCGGAGACCGAGCTCGTGGTCATGGTCGGTGAGATCGGCGGGGCCGAGGAGGAGAAGGCGGCAGCGTTCATCGCCGAGGAGATGAGCACCCCTGTCGTCGCCTACATCGCCGGCTTCACGGCGCCTCCGGGCAAGACGATGGGCCACGCGGGCGCGATCATCTCCGGCTCTGCCGGCACCGCGCGTGCGAAGAAGAAAGCCCTCGAGGCGCACGGCGTCCGCGTGGGGACGAACCCCACCGAAGCCGCGCGCCTCGCAGCCGAGACCGTCGGCGCCCGGACCGCCTAGATTCCCCTCAGGCGCCCCTGAAGGGCCCGCAGGCCGCCGGCGAGGCCGACGAGCAGGAGCAGGGCACCGAACGCGAAGACCGCCAGGACGAGAGGCCCGGTCCGTGCGGCCGCCTCTTCGAGGGCCGCCGCCGGCGCCCCCCGACTCCTCTCCCGCCTCAACTCCGAGCACTCCCTCGCCCGAGGGCAGGCCCCCGACAACGGCGCTCGAGAGGATCGTAGGACCGCGCCCTCCGCCGCCGCCCAGCCGACCCTCGCCGGGACACTCGTGCGAGAACCCTGCCGAGCCGGCACTGCCGCCGCCGTCAGACGGCTGGTTCGCGCCTCCGGCGGCCGGCTTGGGAACGGTGCCCCCGCCGCCTTCCGAGCCGCTCCCGTCGCCCGACCCGGCGCCGGGCGACGGGGTCGGCGTACTTCCGACCGCATCGCCGGTCTGGTCGACCGCCTTGTTCACGTCCTCGACCACCTTCTCCGTCGTTTCCTCCACCGGCTTCGTCGTGTCGGGGACCGACGGAAGCGGAGGAAGCGGAGGGAGTTGGGGAAGTTGAGGAAGCTGCTGCGCCGAGCTGGGCGAGCCGCCCGCCGCCAGCAAGAACGCAAAGAGAAGTAGACCCTTCAGCCGCATCCCGATGACCTCCTGTCCAGACGCCAGTCTGAGGACGAGGTGATACCCGCCCGGGGCGAAACCAACCCTCCCGCGGGCGCCCTCAGTAGACTCGTGCCATGACTCAAATCTCCTTCGCCCGCGGATTTCCGGGCCCCGACCTGCTGCCTCTCGAGGAGTTCGGCGAGTGCGCCAAGGCCGCCCTCGAACGCGACGGCGCCACCGCCATGAACTACGGCCCGCCCCTCGGCTACCCGCCGCTGCGCGAGTGGATCGCCGACCGCCACGACGTCCCTGTCGAGCGCGTGATGGTCACGAACGGCTCGCTCCAGGCGTTCAACTTCATCGCCCGCCACCACGTCCAGGCCGGCACGAAGGTGTTCGTCGAGGCCCCGTGCTACGACCGCTCGCTCCAGATCCTGCGGCGTCTGGGCGCCGAGGTCGAGGCCGTGCCGCAGACCGACGAGGGACTCGACGTGGACGCGCTCGACGAGGCGCTCGGGCGCAGCTCGGGGCCCAGCCTCGTCTACACGATCCCGACCTTCCAGAACCCGAGCGGCCGGACGCTGTCCGAGCCGAGCCGGCGCCGCCTCCTCCAGGTCGCGCGCTCTCACGGTGCGACGGTCCTCGAGGACGACCCGTACGGCCTGCTCCGCTTCGCCGGCGAGACGCTCCCACGGCTGATCGAGCTCTCGGGCGGCGACGGGGTCATGTTCCTGTCCTCGTTCTCGAAGACGGTCGCCCCGGGGATCCGCGTCGGCTACGCGATCCTGCCCGAAGAGCTCATGGGCGCCATGCAGACGCTCGTGTTCGAGAACTACGTCTCGCCGGTGATGTTCGTGGAGGCGACCCTGCACGAGTTCGCCGCCCGCGGGAAGTTCGACCCGAACGTCGAGACGATCCGCGAGAGCCTCCGTGCGCGACGCGACGCGATGATCGGCGCCCTTGCGCGCGAGATGCCCGAGGGGACGACCTGGAACGAGCCGGACGGCGGCTACTTCCTCTGGGTCGACCTTCCGGGCGGGATGACCGGCGAGGCGCTCCTCGCCCAGGCCGACGAGGTCGACGTCACCTTCGTGAAGGGCGCCGACTTCTACTGGGACGGCGGCGGCGAGACGGCCATCCGGTTGGCGTTCTCGTACGCAACGCCGGCCGAGATCGACGAGGGCATCGCCCGGCTCGGACGCCTCGTGCGGGAGGCGGTCGCGGTCACCGCGTGAACGGCCCCGGGTACCGCACCGCCCACCTGGACGACCTCGAGCGCTTCGACGGCGAGGCCGTCACGATCCCGGTGCGGGCCCCGCTCGGGATCGGCTCCTTCGGCATCAACGCTTACGCCGCACGCGAAGCGGGCGGCCAGGTCATCGAGGAGCACGACGAGCTCGGCGCCGGTGCGGGCCACCACGAGGAGCTGTACCTCGTCCTCACAGGCCACGCACGCTTCATCGTCGATGGAGACGAGCTGGATGGGCCTCCGGGCACCTTCGTCTTCGTCCCCGACCCCGCCACTCGCCGTGCGGCGACGGCCGCCGAGCCCGACACCACCGTCCTCGTCGTCGGAGGGACGCGCGGTGAGGCCTTCATGGCCTCGCCGTGGGATTCATGGCTCGAGGCGCTGCCGCTCTACACGGCGAAGGATTACGAGGGGGCGACCGCGATCATGGCCCGCGCCCTCGAGCGGCATCCGGACAACCCCAACGTTCTCTACAACCTCGCCTGTTTCGAGGCCCTTGCCGGGCGCCGGGTGGACGCGCTCGCGCACCTCATCCGTTCCGCGGAGCTCGACCCGCAGGTGGCGGGCTGGGCGAGCGGCGACTCCGACCTCGACTCGATCCGAGAGGAGGACGGCTTCCCGACGCGGCCCGACGTCTAAGCGGCCGCGTGGGCGCGGAGCGCGGGCCGTGCGATCAGTCGCGCCTGCTCGGGCGGCTCGAGCCGGGGAGCCTTCGCCGACCGAAACGTCGGGCAGGGCCCCTCCGTCAGCGCGCAGAGCCCGGCTTGGCGGAAATAGCAGTCGTTGCAGGTATTTTTCCGCCTTTTCGCCATCGTCCGGGGACGACCATCTTAGGCTTTCGCCGCCTCGGGGGTAAGCGTTGCCGCGACGAAAAACACGCTATTTCCGGAAGGTTCTTGCAAAGCGTTGACCGTGCGGGCAACTAATTTGCTGCCAGAACGGACAACGCCTCGTCGAACGTGGAGACGGGGATGATCTCGAGGTCGTCGACTGCCTTGCGCGCGTCCTCGTAGTTCGCGTCCGGGACGAGGAAGATGTCGGCGCCCGCCTCGCGCGCGCCGATGGCCTTCTGCTTCACGCCCCCGATCGGCAGGACCTCTCCGTCGATCGTCAGCTCGCCCGTCGCCACGATCTTGCGGCCGCGGTCGATGTCCTCTCCCAGTTCGTCCACGATGTCGAGCGCGAACGCCAGCCCGGCGGACGGCCCGCCGATGGCGCCGGCGTCGATCTCGATGTCCACGGGGAACTCGAAGTCGAGCGCGTCCTGCACCTGGACGCCCATCACGGCACGGTCCGGCTCGTCCGGGGAGGCCTGCGTCGCCGACGTGAGGTCGACGCGCTCCTCTCCGCGCTGGACCGTGAGCTCGACATCTTGGCCGGGCTCGACGTCGTCGAGAGCCCGGCGGAGGTCGTCGATCGACTCGATCTCCTCGCCCTCGGCCTCGACGATCACGTCTCCGACCTGCAGCACCCCCTCCGCCGGGGAGCCCGGCTGCACGAGCACGACCTCGGCGCCGTCCCCGCTCACCTCGACCTCACGTCCGAGCTCGCGGAGCGCGACGGTGATCGCGACGAGCTGTGAGCGAGACATGTCGTTGAGGCTCGACTGGCGGCGCTGCCGGTCGCTGACGCCCTCCGGGTTGATCGCCCGCTCGGGCAGGAGGTCGGCGCCCTCCCGGATACTGGGGAAGAGCCGCTCGAGCAGGTTGGCGCGCCCGATGCGGACGTCGACCATGTAGATGTCCTCCTCGTCCTGGGACTCCTCGCCGGGAATGCGGACGAGCGGGTCCGTCGGCCGTGCCCTGTCGGGGAGGACGATGTAGTGGTTCGAGGGGATGAGGGTGAGCACGAGGCCCGTGACCACGACGACCGTGAGGCCGGCGAGGACGTACGCGAGGCGGCGCATCATCCAGCGATCGTAGCCCTGCCGCCCGAAGCCGGGCGGCAATCGCCGCCGCTACCCGGCGAGGACGGAGACGACCTCGCGGACGGCCGCCGCGGACTCGACGAGCGCTGCCCGCTCGTCGTCCGTGAGGTCGAGCTCGAAGATCTCCTCGATCCCGCCGGCGCCGAGCTTCACGGGCACGCCCATGTAGAGGTCGTCGATGCCGTACTCGCCCTGGAGCAGCGCGGTGCACGGGAGGACGCGCTTCTGGTCGAGCACGATCGAGTCGACCATCTGCGCCGCCGCGGCGCCGGGCGCGTACCAGGCCGAGGTGCCGAGGAGCTTCACGATCTCGCCGCCGCCCTTGCGGGTGCGCTCGACCATCGCCTCGATCCTGTCCGCCGAGACGAGCTTCGTGAGCGGGACGCCGCCGACGGTCGTCGCCGAGACCACGGGCACCATCTGGTCGCCGTGGCCGCCGAGCACCATCGCGGTCACGTCCTTGATCGAGGCGCCGGTCTCCATGGCGATGAAGGCGCTGAAGCGCGCGGTGTCGAGGATGCCGGCCATCCCGAAGACCCGCTCGCGCGGCCAGCCGGAGACGTTCTTGGCCACGTGGCACATGGCGTCGAGCGGGTTCGAGACGACGATCAGGATCGCGTCGGGCGAATACTCGCCGACCTCGCGGGTGACCGAGCCGACGATGCCCTCGTTGATCGTCACCAGGTCGTCGCGGCTCATCTCGCCGGTGCGCGGGACCCCGGCCGTGACGACGACCACGTCGGAGCCCTTGGTCTCCTCGTAGCCGTTCGAGCCGACGACGGAGGGCTCGTAGCCGAGCACCGACGCGGCCTGGTCGATGTCGAGAGCCTTGCCCTGCGGCAGCCCTTCCTTGATGTCGACCAGCACGACGTCCGCGTAGTCGCGCCTGGCGATCTCCTGCGCGGCGGTGGCGCCGACGTTGCCGGCACCGACCACTGTCACCTTGCGTCTCATGTTCTTATTCCATCCTCCCGAGCGAAGCGACGGGACAAAAGTTCACACCCGTGGAAAATGCGCAGCATTTTGCACGGCATCGATAATGGCGTCGGCGACCTCGCTCGTCCCGACCGCGGTCGGGTCGTCGCGGGTCGGCTTCATGTCGTAGGTGACCTGCGCCCCTTCGGCGATGACCTCGGCGATGGCGGTCTCGAGGCGGTCCGCGGCGTCGCGCTCCTCGAGGTGCCGGAGCATCATCACCCCGGAGAGCATCATCGCCATCGGGTTCACCTTGTTCTGACCCGTGTACTTGGGCGCCGAGCCGTGGGTCGGCTCGAAGACGGCGGCGTGCGTGCCGAAGTTGCCGCCGGGCGCGAGCCCGAGGCCGCCGATCAGGCCGGCGCAGAGGTCGGAGACGATGTCGCCGTAGAGGTTGGGGCAGACGAGCACGTCGTATTCCTCAGGCCGCTGGACGAGCTGCATCGAGAGGTTGTCGACGATCTTGTCCTCGAACTCCACGTCCTCGTTCTCGGCGGCGACCTCGCGGGCGACCCGGAGGTAGAGCCCGTCCGTGAACTTCATGATGTTGGCCTTGTGCACGGCCGTCACCTTGCGGCGGCCGTTCTTGCGCGCGTAGTCGAAGGCGAACTCGACGATGCGCCGCGTGCCGGTCACCGAGATCGGCTTGACCGAGATCCCGGAGCCCTCGCGGATCCGCCCCAGGCCGTGCTGCTCGATCCAGGCGATCAGCTCGAGCGCCTCGTCGGTGCCGTCCTCGAGCTCGATCCCGGCGTAGAGGTCCTCCGTGTTCTCGCGGACGACCACGAGGTCGACCGTGTCGTAGCGCGAGCGGACGCCGGGATAGCTCTTGCACGGCCGCACCTGGCCGTAGAGGTCGAGGCTCTTGCGCAGGGCCACGTTGACCGAGCGGAAGCCCGTGCCGACGGGGGTCGTGATCGGGCCCTTGATGGCGACCCCGTTGCGCTTGATGGACTCGAGGACGTGGTCGGGAAGCGGGTTCCCGCCGTGCTGGTCCATCACGTCGGCGCCCGCCTGCTGGACGTCCCAGTCGAAGTCGACACCGGTCGCGTCGAGGACGCGCCGAGTCGCCTCGGCGATCTCGGGCCCCGTCCCGTCGCCAGGGATGAGCGTGACTCTGTGTGCCATCGGCCGCGGCCCATTCTAAGGGCGCAGAGGCGGGCGGCCGTCCGATACCGTGCCGCAGACAGGGAAGGAGCCCATGAACGACTTCAAGCCAGGACTCGAGGGCATCGTCGCCGTCGAGACGGAGATCGCCGAGCCGGACCGGGAAGGGGGGTCGCTCCGCTACCGCGGGGTCGACATCGAAGACCTCGTCGGCCGCTATCCCTATGAGAACGTCTGGGGCCTGCTCGTCGACGACGACCTGGACTCGAAGATGCCCGACCCGGAGCCGTACGAGCCGGCGCGCCTCACCGGACACGCGCCCGCCGACCTCCAGGCCGAGACCGCGCGGCTCGCAGGCGAGTGGGATCTCGGGAAGCTGAACGAGATCTCCGACGAGCAGGCGCGCGAAGATCTCGGCCGCCTGTCGGCGCAGATGATGTCGATCGTGGCCCGCTCCGCCCGCATCGCCGACGGCAAGAACGACGTCGTGCCCGACGAGGTCGTCGCGCAGGGCTCCACCGCCGCCGAGACGTTCCTCCTGCGCTGGCGCGGCGAGGCCGATCCGCGGCACGCCAAGGCGATCGACACCTACTGGATCTGCACGGCCGAGCACGGCTTGAACGCATCAACCTTCACCGCGCGCGTGGTCGCCTCGACCGGTGCGGACTGCGGAGCCAGTCTCTCCGCGGCCGTCGGCGCGCTCTCGGGCCCGCTGCACGGCGGCGCCCCGGCGTACGTCAAGCCGATGCTCGAGGAGGTCGCCGCCCACGGCGACGCCGAGGGCTGGGTGCGCGACGCCCTCGCGAGCGGGAAGCGGATCATGGGCTTCGGGCACCGCGTCTACCGCGCCGAGGACCCGCGCTCGAGGCTTCTCAAGCGCACCGCGCAGGAGCTCGGGTCGCCGTACGTCGAGGTGGCCGAGGAGCTCGAGCAGGCCGCGCTCGCGGCGCTCCAGGAGCGCCACCCCGAGCGCGTGCTCGCCACGAACGTCGAGTACTACTCGGCCGTCGTGCTCGACATCGCCGAGATCCCGCCGCCGCTCGCGCCGGCGATGTTCGCCTGCTCTCGCGTCGCCGGCTGGTCGGCGCACATCCTCGAGCAGAAGCGGACCGGGAAGCTCTTCCGCCCCTCGGCGACCTACGTCGGCCCCGCCGCCCGCACGCTCGCGTGACGCTCGCCGAGGCCGTGGGCCGTGCCGCCGAAGTCACCGACGAGCGGGCGCTCGCCGACATCCGCCGCGCGGTCGACGACGACCTCGAGGCGGCCGCACGCAGCCAGGACTACCGCGAGCGCGCGCTGGCCTACCGGGCGATCGGCCAGCTCCGTTTCAACCAGAAGACCGAGCTCCTGCGCCGCGGGCTCGAGGACACGAGCCCTGCCGCGCGCGGCTCGGCGCTGCTCTCGCTCGAGCTGCTCTCGCGTGACCATCCAGGGCTCGTGAACGCCAGGCGCGGCACGCTGCACTCGCTCGCGAACGAGGACCCCAACGCGGCCGTTCGCCGGCTCGCGATCCTCTCGCTCAAGAACGGCTCTCCCCAGGCCGACACGATCACGCTCCTCGCCCACATGGCGGAGGAGGCGGACGACAAGGACCTCCGCGCCGCCGCGGCCGGAGTCCACCGCGTGCTGAAGAAACGGGCCTCCGAGCGCGAGCGCTAGACGCCAGGGGCGCTAGCGGCTTGACGCGGATCGCTTCAGTTTGTAAAGCTTGCGCTCCTTCAATAACTGAAGTGCCGCAAAGGGGGAACCATGCCGGAGCGCGACATCCTGCAGGCTGCGAACGAGATCTACGCGGACAGGTTTGGGAAGGGCGACCTGCCCATGCCTCCCGGGCGACGGCTCGCGATCGTGACGTGCATGGACGCACGCCTCGACCCAGCCAAGTTCCTCGGCCTCGAGGAGGGTGACGCGAACGTGATCCGCAACGCGGGCGGCCTCGTCACCGAGGACGCGATCCGCTCGCTGATCATCTCCCACTGGCTCCTGGGCACCGAGGAGGTCGCGGTGATCGCCCACACCGACTGCCGGATGCTCACCTTCACGAACGAACACCTGCACGCGAAGCTTCGCGAGGAGGCGGGCTCGGACGCGACTGACATCGACTTCCGGCCGTTCCCCGACCCCGACGAGGCCGTGCGGTCGAGCCTGAACGCGATTCGCGAGTCGCCGCACCTCCCGGACTCGCTGGAGATCTCCGGCTGGGTCTACGACGTCAGGAGCGGACGCCTCAGCGAGGTCGCCGAGGTCGGCTCGCCGGCCTAGCTGGCCTAGTTGCAGCTGCAGGTGCCGCGGCGGCGAATGACGCCGCACGCCGGGCAGCGCGCCTCTCGGCGCTGCTCGAGCAGCGAGTACCGCTGTGCCAGCGAGACGAGCAGCACGCCGAGTCCTCCGACGAGGGCCAGGGTGCCGAACAGGTCAGGGCTGATGCTCTCCACGATCGCTCCGTGCGCGCCCGCGGCGCGCATGTGGGTGCGCCTTGAAGTACATATCGCGTCGCCGTCGATCCGAAACATGGGTGTAGATCTCGGTCGTCCCGAGGTCGGCGTGCCCGAGCATCTCCTGGACGCTGCGTAGGTCCGCACCCCCCTCGAGGAGATGGGTGGCGAACGAGTGGCGGAGGAGATGCGGATGGATGCGCTCCGGGTCGAGCCCGGCCTTCGCGGCCAGGCGCCGGACGATCAGGAAGGCGCCGGCGCGGGTGAGCCCGCCGCCCTGCGCGTTGAGGAAGAGCTCCGGGCGGTGCCGCCTGTCGAGGTACGGGCGGCCGCGCGCGAGGTAGCGCCTGAGGGCTTCGACCGCCTCGCCGCCGAGGGGGACGACGCGCTCCTTGTCGCCCTTCCCCACGCAGCGCACGGTGCGGTTCTCGAGGTCGACGCCGCCGCGCTCCAGCCCGACCGCCTCGCTTACGCGGAGCCCGCCGCCGTAGAGGAGCTCGACGAGGGCCCGGTCGCGCAGGCTGCGGGGCGTCGTCGCGTTGGCAGCGTCGATCAGTCGCTCGACCTCGCCGAGCGAGAGCGAGCGCGGCAGCTTTTGGCGCCTCCGCGGCAGGTCGACGTCGGCGGCAGGGTTGTCGCTCCTCATGCCCAGCGCGACGAGATGCCGGTAGAAGGAGCGGGCCGCGGCGGCCCGGCGCGCGATCGAGCTCGGTGCCTGACCCCGGCCGCGCAGGTCGGCCAGCCAGCCCTCGATGTCGTCGGGCCCCGCCGTCGTCGGGGCCCGGCCGAGATAGGCCGTCAGGTCGGCGAGGTCGCGCCGGTAGGCGTCGACCGTGCGCGGCGCGCGGCGGGCCGCGAGCAGGGCGAGGAACCCCTCCACGGCCGGATCGGGCACGTCCGGGGTCTGACCCCGGACAGGGCCGTCGAGGTCAGGCGCGCGGGTGGGCACGGTCGTAGACCTTCCTGAGTCGCTTGGCGTCCACGTGGCTGTAGATCTGGGTCGTCGAGAGCGACGAGTGGCCGAGCAGCTCCTGGATGGTGCGCAGGTCGGCCCCGCCCTCCAGGAGGTGTGTGGCGAACGCGTGGCGGAGGCGGTGGGGGTTGGGGAGGAGCTTGCGCAGCGTCGAGGTCTCGAGCGGCTTCCCGCGCGCGGAGAGGAAGAGCGTGTCGATGGCGCCGCGCGCCAGCTCCGGGCGGCCGTGCTCGAGGTAACGGCGCAGCCGGTAGGCGGCCTCCTCGCCCAGCGGCACGACCCGCTCCTTGCCGCCCTTGCCGCGCACGTGGACGAGCTCCTGCTCGAAGTCGACGTCGGCGAGCGTCAGGTCGACTGCCTCCTGGGCGCGGAGCCCTGCCGAGTACACGAGCTCCAGGAGCGCACGATTGCGCAGGCCCAGCGGGCCGTCTTGCTCCAGGTCGGCGAGGAGCGCGTCGGTCTCCGCCGGCCTCGGCGCGTGCGGCAGGCGGCGCCGTCGCCGCCCCGAGACCGCGAGGTCGGGGACGTGAGCGGGGCCGCGTGTGGCGCGCACCAGCGAGCGGACGGCGGCGAGCTTGCGGGCGACCGTCGTCTGGGCGAGCTTGCGCGGAGTGCGGCCCGGACGGTCGCCTCCGAGCTCCGCCGCGTAGCGGGCGAACGCGCGCGCGTCGAACGATTCGAGCCCGAGCCCGTTGCGGCGGAGCCAGCTCGCGAGCTCGTCGAGGTCGTGGCGGTAGGCGCGCCGGGTCGCGTCGGAGAGCGACTGGCTGCGCAGAAAGCTGTCGATGGCGGCGCTTGTGTCCACGACAGGCAGTTCCGCCTCGCGCCTAGGCTTCCTGCCGTGCTCCTTCGCCACCGGGCCCGAGATCTCGTCCTCGCGAGCTGGGAGACGGACCCCGAGCTTGTCGCGCGAACCCTTCCCGCAGGGCTGAAGCCCGCCACCGTGGACGGCAGGCATCTGGTCACGCTGGCGGCGTTGCGCTGGGACGGCGGCCGCCTCGGCGTGCTCCCGATTCCCCGCTTCTCGCAGGTGAACGTCCGCGTGTACGCGCGTCACGGCGACGAGACCGCCGTCGTCTTCCTCGCCGTTCGCGTGACGACGTTCGGGATGGGCGGCGCTCTGCTCGGCTTCCCGGTTCGTCCCGCGCGCGCGCGCGTGCGCGAGGGACAGGTCGACGCCGGCGGATTCGGCGTGTCGCTCCGCTACGAGCGCCGCGGCCCCGCGGGGCCGAGCGAGCTGGGCGCGCACGAGCTGGGGATGTTCGAGGCCGCGGGCGTGCGCGCCTTCCGCATCCGGCGCGGCGAGGCGACGTGGGAGCGCGGGGAGGCGGTCGGCGAGGTCAGGGCCGACCCGCTGGTCGCCCTGGGCTTCCCTGTCGAGGGCCCGCCCGAGATCCGGTACGCGGCGCGGACGTCCTTCGAAGTCGAGTTACCGCCCCGGCGGCTTGGGTGAGCCGTCCTCGGCGAACTCCCGCTCGATGTTCTCGAACTCGTGCCTGAGCGAGGCGTGCTGGGACTCGAAGAGCTCGTCGCTCGAGCCCGGGCTCTGGAACATCGTGAAGGTGAAGGCGCACTGCCCATCCGGTAGCTCGACCACGCGGGTAGGGAAGAGCGCCATTTCGGCCTCCGTCGGCCCGGCGCGCATGTCGATGACGCCGGTCGTCTCGTCCGCGTCGATGGCGAAGAAGAACTCGCCGAGCCCGTTGACGACCTTGTGGCGCCCGTCGACGACCTTGAGCTCGCGTGCGAAGTCGGTCGCCCAGCGCGGCAGGTTCTCGATCTCGGCCAGGTAGGCGAAGACCTTCGCCTTGGGCGCGGGCAGGACGGTGGTGACAGTCTCCGATCTCATAGCGACATGACCTCCTGAAGGGACGTGGTCAGGACTTCGCGCTCAGCCGGCGACAGGCGCCGTTCGACCCGGGTCTCGAGACGGGCGAGGACGCGTTCCGCGACCGGCTTGAAGGCGATCGAACGAGCAGTCAGGAAGATCCGGAATGCCCGTCGGTCGCTCACGTCGCGTTCGCGGCGCACGAGCCCGTCCCGCTCCGCCAGACGCACGAGCGTCGTCATCGTCTGTTTGGCCAGGCGTGCTCTCGCTGCCAGCTCGCCCATGCGGAGCCCGTCCTCCTCGAAGAGGGGGAGGAGCACGGATCCGTACGACGGGCGCACCTCTGGATAGCCCTCCCGCGCAAACTCGGCGTGGAGGAGCTCGTTCCAGCGTTGAGTCGCCTTCGCGAGGAGGTAGCCCAGGTTCTCTCGGGTTGCTCGTCTCGGCCGAGGCATTTAGTCCTATAACGGACTATATCGACTAGAGACCAGGAGGGCGAGGCGGGGCGTGGGCGCCGGTGCGGGCCTCGAGCCAGGCTTCCACGCTGTCGTGCGGCTCGACGGTCGTCTCGTCTCCGCTCACGCGGACCGAGTAGATGTGGCCTTCGACGCACCGATAGAGCTGCTCCTCGAACGGCTTCTTCCACCAGAGGAACCCGACGACGCCCACGAAGGGCGTGCCGACGGTGATCTTGGGGGGCGACCCGCAGCCCGGACAGCGATGCTCGAGCGCAGCCACAGCGGAAGGGTACGAGAACGTCGGTTGAGGGCGGCTCCCCGGCGCCCGGGGCCGGGGAGCCGCCTGCCTGCCTGCGAGTTGCGCGGCGGGTGTCAAGACCCCCGAAAGAAGGTCGAGCCGCCCCGGTCGGGGCGGCTCGAGTCGAGGGTTTTGGATGAGTGCTAGTCGAGCCCTGCGTACTCGCCGGCGCCGTAGACGACGCGGCCGTCGACGACCGTCAGGAGCGACTGGATCTTCCAGATCTCGCTGTCCGGGACCGTGAAGTAGTCCTTGTCCAGGACGATCAGGTCTGCGTACTTGCCCGTCTCGAGCGTGCCGACCTTGCCGTCCAGGTCGAGGAACCACGCGCAATCGGAGGTGTAGGAACGGAGCGCCTCCAGGCGGGTCAGCCGCTCCTCGGGCGGCACGCCTTCGTCGCCCGGGAGAAGCGTCTGGCCGGTGGTGACGAAGAAGAGGCTCAGGAACGGCGGCCACGGAGCGACGTTCATCGCGTCCGTCATCAGGCACATCTGTGCGCTGTTCTCCTTCGTCGTCTTGAAGCGCGGGCCGGTGCCCCCGTCCTGCACGGGAGCGATCGTGAGGGCCCAGCCGATTCCGAGCGCCTTCGCCCGCGCGAGCTGTTCGTCGCTCGGCTGCCCGTTGCCCGGGTGCGCGATGCGCCACTTGAGCTTGCCGACGTCGTAGACCTGGTCGGCTGCCTCGAACCCGTTCAGGATCGCGTCGATGTTCCCGACGTGTGTCTCCACGCTGAGCCGCTTGGAGGCGGACCAGCGCATCACGTCCGCGTACTGCGGATCGGTGGCCATCACGTCCTCGCCCGGCCCGAGGTACTTGAACATGTCATCTCCGAGGAAGCCGAGGGCGTTCTGCGTCTCGGGGATCACCCGGTTGATGTCGTACCCGCTCATCGCGTTGAAGGCGATGCGGGCGTTGAGGCCGCCGTTGCGGTAGAGCTGCATCGCGCCCTCTTCGACGTGGAGCTTGTCGTTGATCGCTCCGCCGGTGCCCCAGGGGGCGTCGTTGCCGCCGGCGTCCTTCCAGGCCGTGAGGCCGCGGCTGTTCGCCTCGCGGATGAAGTCGCTCAGGCACTTCGCCTCGCCGTCCACGCCGATCGCGTCGAGCTGGGCGAGGATGGCCTGGTTCGCCGCCGTCGTCGCGGGAGCGACGAGCTGGCCGGTCGGGTTGCCGTTCGCGTCGAGCACGACGCCGGGCGAGCCCGGCCCGAGCCCGAGCGCGGTGAGCGCGGCCTGGTTCACGCGCGCCCCGGCGAAGCCGCCGCCCTGGATCCAGAGCGGGTTCGCCGGAGCCGCGGCGCTGAGCTCGGCGAACGTGAAGAGGGTGGGGTCGTCGAGCTGTGGGAGGCTCCACCCACCCTGAGTCGTCCAGATCCACTTCCCGTCGGGCAGCTCGACGGCCTTGGCCGCGTACATGGCCAGTGCCGTGGAGCGGCTGGTGACGAGGTCGAGCCGGACGACCTGCGTCCAGCAGTGGTAGCCCTCGCGCATTCCGTGGAGATGGCCGTCGATGAGACCTGGGAGCACGCGCCTGCCCTTGAGGTCGACGACCGTCGTGCTCTTGTCGGCGAGGGCCTTGATGCGGCCGTTCTGATCGTCTGTGGCGATGATCTTGCCGTCTCGAATCGCGATCGCCTTCACCGTCGAGTTCGAGCCGTCGAGCGTGCTGATGACGCCGTTGTAGAGGATCAGATCAGGAGCGTTCGCGACCCGAATCTGCTGGTTGACGGTCGGCCCGGAGGCACTGACGGCCGCGGCGACCACGAGCGCCACGACTGCCAGGCCGACGAGCACCCGGCGACCGATCAAGCGTTGCAATTTCATTCCTCCCCTCCTTCCGCGGACAGCCAAGTCCCAGATGTGTAGGCTTGTCCGACTGTCTGACAGGCGAGTATGCGCAGGCGGCTCGTGAGGTGTCAAGCTTCGCAACCTGGCTTGCCAGGGCGCGGGGCGCGGGGTTATAACTTGACCCAGGTGTCCCTTGTCTGACGATCAGACACCCGAATCCATCCTGGCACTTCGCCGGCCGATCGAGCGCCGTAATACATACGAGCTCGTTGCCGACAGCCTGCTGGCGCTCATCAGCGAGCGGCATCTGAAGCCGGGGGACGCGCTGCCCACCGAGCGCGAGCTGATGCAGCACTACGGGGTCGGACGCTCGTCGGTGCGCGAGGCGCTGCGCATGCTCGAGTCCAAGGGCCTGATCAGCGCGGGCGGCAGCGGGGCGTTCGAGGTTGCGGACTTCCGCAACCCGCTGAACGACTCGCTCTCGCTGCTCCTCGCCGTCGAGGAGGGCAGCCTCCGCGAGCTCTTCGAGGTGCGGCGCATCCTCGAGGGCGAGGCCGTCGCGCTCGCCACCGAGCGGGGGAACGAGTCCTATCTCGAGCGCATGCGCGACGCGACGGAGGTCATGCGCGAGCGCCTCGCCGACCGGGAGGAGTACATCGAGGCCGACGTCGCGTTCCACCTCACCATTGCCGAGGCGACGCAGAACCGCCTGATCCTCCACCTCATGCACGCCATTCGCGACCAGCTCGAGCGCGCCCTCGGGTCGATCTACAAGATTCCCGGAAGCCCCGAGCGGTCGATCGAGGACCACGGGCTGATCATCGCCGCGATGGCCGAGGGGAAGCCCGACGAGGCGCGCGAACGGATGCGCGAGCACCTCGGGCGCGTCGAGGAAGCCGTCGACGCGGCCACGGCGAAGTCGAGCCGCAGCCGAAAGCGGAGCCGCTAGGGCGTGGCGAACGTCGGCTTCGTGGGCCTCGGGGTCATGGGCGGCGGCGTGACGAGGCGCCTCCTGGCCGCGGGCCACACAGTTTCCGGCTACAACCGTTCCCGCGACAAAGCGGCGCCGCTGGTCGAGCTCGGGCTCGACCTCAGGGACTCTCCGCGCGAGGTGGCCGAAGCCGCGGACGTGGTCTTCAGCATGGTCACCAATGTCGCCGCGCTCGAGGCCGTGACGCAGGGCCCCGACGGCATTCTCGCCGGGCTGGGCCCCGGGAAGATCTACGTCGACATGACGACCGGCACGCCCGAGGCCAGCCGAGCCCTGGCGGAGCAGGTCGCCGAGCTGGGAGCGCGCATGCTCGACGCGCCTGTCTCCGGCAGCGTCAGCACGCTGGAGGAGGGTCGCCTCTCGATCATGGTCGGCGGCGACGAGGACGCGTTCGACGAGGTCGAGGCGATCCTTCGCGACATCGGCCCGACCGTCATGCGCATCGGCTCGAACGGCCAGGCCCTGCTGATGAAGATCGCCATCAACCTGAGCCTGCACGTCCAGATGGTCGCGTTCTGCGAGGGCCTGCTCCTCGCCGAGAAGGACGGGATCGACAAGGAGGTCGCGGTCGAGGCGCTGCTCCAGAGCGTCATCGCCTCCCCGATGCTCAAGTACCGCGGGCCCTTCGTCCTCGAGATGCCGGACGAGGCCTGGTTCAACGTCAACATGATGCAGAAGGACATGAACCTCGCCCTCGAGGCGGGCCGTCGGCTCGACGTCCCGATGCCGACGACGGCGATCTCCAACGAGCTGCTCACGGCGGCGCGGGCTATGGGCTACGTCGAGCAGGACTTCGCGGTCGTCTACGAGGTGATGGCGCACATGGCCGGCCTCCGAAAGGTGGCGCACTAGTGGCGACCCAGGCCCGCCCCGCCGCGGACGTCTCGCCCGAGCTCGCGCTGCGGATGTACACGCAGATGCGGCGCATCAGGACCTTCGAGGAGCGCGTCAACGAGCTCTACCGCTCGGCGAAGATGCCTGGCCTCGCGCACCTCTACATCGGCCAGGAGGCAGTCGCCGTCGGCGTCTGCGAGGCGCTGACGAAGCAGGACTACATCACGAGCACGCACCGCGGGCACGGCCACTGCCTGGCCAAGGGCGCCGATGTCGACCGCATGTTCTGCGAGCTCCTCGGCAAGGAGGAGGGCTACTGCCGCGGCAAGGGCGGCTCCATGCACATCGCCGACCACGAGAACGGCAACCTCGGCGCGAACGCGATCGTCGGCGGCTCGGCCGGGATCGCCACCGGCGCTGCCTTCTCGGCCAAGGCGCGCGGCACGGACCACGTCGCGGTCTGCTTCTTCGGCGAGGGAGCGCTGGGCCAGGGCGTCCTCTACGAGGTGATGAACATGGCTTCGCTCTGGAAGCTCCCGGTCGTCTACGTCTGCGAGAACAACCTCTACAGCGAGTACACGCACTACTCGGAGAACACGGCGGGCGACATTGCGGGACGGCCGGCTGCCTTCGGCATCCCGGTCGAGGAGGTCGACGGGCAGGACGTCCGCGCCGTCTACTCCGCCGCGCGTCGAGCCGTCGAGCGCGCGCGCTCAGGCGAAGGGCCATCGTTCCTCCTCTGCAACACGTACCGCTTCCACGGCCACCACGTCGGGGACGTCGACCGTGCCTACTACCGCTCCGAGGACGAGGAGACGGAGTGGTCCGGCGAGCGCGACCCACTGGTGATCCTCGGTGAGCGGCTCGTGGCCGAGGGCCTGGCCGACGCCGACGCGCTCTCCCAGATCGAGACCGAGATCGGCAACGAGATCGCCGCCGCCGTGGAGCATGCGCTCGCCGCTCCCTACCCGGATCCGTCCGAGGTCGACGAGCATGTCCATCCCTAGCGTCGAGGAGCCGGTGACGAGCGGCGCGCGCGAGATCTCGCTCGCCCAGGCCGTCAACGAGGCGCTCGCGGAGGAGCTGCGGCGCGACCCGACCGTGTTCGTCATCGGCGAGGACGTGGCCGAGGCGGGGACGCCGTTCAAGGTGCTCTCGGGGCTCGTGGACGAGTTCGGCCCGCAGCGCGTCCTCGACTCGCCCATCTCCGAGGCCGGAATCACGGGCATCGGGCTCGGCGCCGCGATGACGGGGATGCGCCCGGTCGTGGACATCATGTTCGGCGACTTCATGACCCTGGTCATGGACCAGGTCGTCAACCAGGCCGCCAAGGTGCACTACATGTCGGGCGGGCGCCTCAAGGCGCCGCTGACCGTGCGGACGACGCTCGGGGCGACCCGGCGCTCCGCGGCGCAGCACAGCCAGAGCCTCCACGCCTGGGTCGCGCACGTCCCCGGGCTGAAGGTGGCGATGCCGGCGACGCCCTACGACGCGAAGGGCCTCCTGAAGTCGGCTATCCGGGACGACAGCCCCGTCGTCGTATTCGAGGACAAGATGATGTTCGCGACGAAGGGCCCCGTGCCCGAGGAGGAGTACACGCTGCCGTTCGGCGTCGCCGACGTGAAGCGTGAAGGCGAGGACGTGACGCTCGTGGCCACGAGCTCGATGGTCTACGTGGCGCTCGAGGCCGCCGACGAGCTGGCCCGCGAGGGCGTCAGCGCCGAGGTCGTCGACCCGCGCACCCTTGTCCCGCTCGATCGCGAGACGATCGTCGGCTCGGCTGCCAAGACCGGCCACGCGATCGTCCTCGACGAGGGCCACCAGAGCTACGGCGCCTCCGCGGAGATCGCCGCCGTGATCGGCGAGGGCGCCTTCTTCCACCTCGACGCGCCGGTCACGCGCGCGGGTGCGATGGACGTCCCGATTCCGTTTTCGCCCGTGCTCGAGGACCAGACGGTGCCGACCGCCGAGAGCGTCTTCGAGCTGGCCAAGTCACTCGTCGGAAAGGCATGAGATGGGCCTGAAGTCGTTCGGAACCATGGGCGTCGACTGGGAGCAGCGGGTGGACTTCGACCGCCTGCGCCGCGAGCGCCTCGCGCGCGCCAAGGAGGGCCTCCAGCAGTCAGAGCTCGGCGCGCTCCTCTGCTTCGACATGGCCAACATCCGCTACATCACCGCGACCCACATCGGGACGTGGGCGATGGACAAGCTCATCCGCTTCTGCCTGCTCCCGCAGGGCGACGACCCGATCATGTGGGACTTCGGGTCTGCCGCCCGCCACCACAAGCTCTACAACCCCTGGCTCGGAGAGGAGCGCTCGCGTGCGGGGATCTCGACGCTGCGGGGCTCGGTCAAGGGCCGCGCGGAATCGGTCGCGCAGAAGATCCGGGTCGAGCTCGAGGAGCGCGGCCTGCTCGACGAGCCGCTCGGCGTCGACGTGATCGAGCTGCCCGTGCTGGAGGCCCTGCAGGCCGAGGGCATCAGGGTCGTCGACGGCCAGGCGCTGATGCAGGACGTCCGCAAGCTGAAGACCGAGGACGAGATCACGCTTCTGAACACGGCCTGCGCCATGGTGGACGCGGCCTACGAGGAGCTCTTCCGGGCGATGAGGCCGGGGATGCGCGAGAACGAGTGCGTCGCGCTCGTCAACCGCGTGCTCTTCGAGCTCGGCTCCGAGCACGTCGAGGGCGTGAACGCCATCTCGGGCGAGCGCTGCAGCCCGCACCCGCACGTCTTCACGGACCGCATGCTGCGTCCCGGCGACCCTGCCTATTTCGACATCCTCCACGCCTTCAACGGCTACCGCACGTGCTACTACCGCACCTTCGCGGTCGGAAGCGCGTCCCGCGCCCAGGTCGACGCCTACAAGCGCTGTCGCGACCTCCTCGACCAGGCGATCGCCCTCATCAAGCCCGGCGTCACGACCGCGGACGTCGTCTCCATCTGGCCGGAGGCCGGGGAGTTCGGCTTCCCCGACGAAGAGGCCGCATTCGCGCTCCAGTACGGCCACGGGGTCGGCCTCTCGATCTGGGAGAAGCCGATCTTCAGCCGCCTCGTCTCGTTCGACCATCCGGAGACGATCGAGGCGGGGATGGTCTTCGCGCTCGAGACGTTCTGGCCCGCCGCGGACGGCTGGTCGGCCGCGCGCATCGAGGAGCAGCTGGTCGTCACCGAGGACGGCTGCGAGATCATCACGCGCTTCCCGGCCGAGGAGCTCCTCGTCGCCGGCGGCGGCCACTACACGGTCAGCGGGCCGCTGCCGACGACGCGCGAGACGGAGTCGCACAAGAACCGCGAGGGCACGCTCGACTGGGTCGTGGCCGGCGCGCACGGCGAAGGGCTCGGGACCTGAGCCGTTGGCGACCGACGTGATCATGCCCGCCCTCGGAATGGCGCAGGAGACCGGCAAGGTGCTGCGCTGGCTCAAGGCCGAGGGCGACGAGGTGGCGAAGGGCGAGCCGCTCATGGAGGTCGAGACGGACAAGGTGACCGTCGAGATCGAGGCGCCCACGGACGGCCTCCTGGCCGGCCTGCGGGCCGCGGAGGGCGCGGACGTGCCCGTCGGCGAGGCCGTCGCAGTCATCCTCGCGCCCGGGGAGGCGCTGCCGGAGAACGGCTCGTCCCCGGCGCCTGAGCAGGCGCCGGCCGCGGCGGCTCCTGTTGCTGCCGCCGCTGCGTCGAGACCCCTCAGCGCGACGCGCGCCGCCGGCTCGCCTCGCCGAAGGCGCGCCGCCTGGCCGCCGAGCAGGGGATCGACCTGGACGCTCTCGGAGAGGGCAGCGGCCCGGGAGGCGCCGTCGTCGCGGCGGACGTCCTCGCCTCGCCGGCCCCCGCGCCCGCCACGGCCGCCGTGGGCGGTCGGCAGCCGCTCTCGCGGATCTGGAGCATCATGGCCGAGCGAACCGCGCAGAGCTGGACGTCGGCGCCGCACTTCTACCTTCTGCGCGAGGCCGACGCGGGCAGGCTCGCCAGCTGGCGGTCCGTCGCCCGCGACCGGCTCGGCCGCGACGTCAGCGTGACCGACCTGCTCGTGCGCGCGACCGCCGCCGCCCTCGCACGGCATCCCCAGGCGAACGCGGCCTGGGACGACGGCAGCATCCGCCTGAACGACGAGGTCAACGTCGGGATCGCCGTGGCGGTCGAGGACGGCCTCGTGGTGCCCGTCGTCCACGGCGCCGACCGGCTGGGCCTCGGCGAGATCGCCGCCCGTCGCGAGGAGGTCGTCTCCCGCGCGCGCGAGGGCACGCTCAGGCCCGAGGACATCGAGCGCGGCACGTTCACGATCTCCAACCTCGGCATGTACGGCGTGGATGCCTTCAACGCGGTCGTCAACGCCCCACAGGCCGCCATCCTGGCCGTCGGACGCATCGTCGAGCGCGTCGTGCCCGTCGACGGCGCCCCGGGAGTCCGGCCGATGATCGCCTTGACCCTTTCCTGCGACCACCGCGTCATCGACGGCGCGCGCGCAGCGCAGTTCCTGTCCGAGCTCGCCGCCCTGATCGAGGAGCCCGCCGGCCTTGCGGACTAGGGAGCGCCGATGAGCACCACGGAGCGGCTGCGGGCGACGGATCTCGAGGCGGCCCGTCCGGGCGACGCCGCGGGTGCGGAGCTCGGCGAGCTCGGCGCGCTCGTCGGCGGCAGGACGGTGCTCTCGGGCGCCGCGACCGAAGTCCGAAGCCCGTTCGACGGCCGGCTCGTCGCGGTCGTCCACCGTGCGGGCGGGCAGGAGATCGAGGAGGCCATCGCCCGCGCCGTGCAGGCCTTCGAGGAGACCCGGCGGCTTCCCTCGTGGCGCCGCGCCGAGATTCTCGACCGCATCGCCGACCTGATCGCCGAGCAGCGCGACGAGCTCGCGCGCACGATCGCGCTCGAGGCCGGCAAGCCCGTCAAGACCGCGCGTGTGGAGGCCGAGCGTGCCTCGTTCACGTTCCGCGTCGCCGCGGAGGAGACGAAGCGGATCTACGGCGAGATCGTGCCCCTCGACTGGGCGCCGGGCATGGAGGGCCGCACGGCGCACGTCCGCCGCGTCCCGCTCGGTCCGATCGTCGGCATCTCGCCCTTCAACTTCCCGCTCAATCTCGTCGTGCACAAGGTGGCTCCGGCGCTGGCGGCCGGGAACCCGATCGTCATCAGGCCCGCCTCGCAGACACCGGCGAGCGCGTTGCGACTGGGCCAGATCGTGCTCGAGGCCGGCTGGCCCGAGGGCGGAATCGCCGTCGTCCCCAGCTCGACCGATGTGGCGTCGCCGCTCGTCGAGGACGACCGGATCAAGATGCTCACCTTCACGGGCAGCCCGGCCGTCGGCTGGGCGCTGAAGGCTCGCGCCGGCCGCAAGCGCGTCACGCTCGAGCTCGGCGGCAATGCGGGCGTGATCGTCAACAGCGACGCCGACGTGGCCTTCGCGGCCGAGCGCGTCGCCTGGGGCGGGTTCGTCTACGCCGGGCAGACCTGCATCTCCGTGCAGCGTGTCCTCCTGCACACCTCGATCCACGACGCCTTTCTCGAGGAGTTCCTCCCCCGCGTGGCCGCGCTGCGTGCCGGCGATCCGCTCGACGAGGACACCGACCTCGGCCCGCTGATCGACGAGGGGGCCTCCGCGCGGGTGGCGGAATGGGTCGACGAGGCGCTCGCCGGAGGCGCCGAGGCGCTGGCGGGCGGCGGGCACGAGGGCCGTTTGTGGGAGCCGACCGTCCTCACCGGCGTCGACGAGTCCATGAAGGTCTCCTGTCAGGAGGCGTTCGCCCCGCTCGTCGTCGTCTCCCGGTTCGAGGACGTGGACGAGGCGATCGCCGCCGTCGACCGGAGCGACTTCGGGCTCCAGGCGGGGATCTTCACGCGCGACTGGCCGACCATCAGCCGCGCATTCGACGAGCTCGAGGTCGGCGGGCTCGTCGTCAACGACGTACCGACCTTTCGTATCGACCACATGCCGTACGGCGGCGTGAAGCAGTCGGGCCTCGGTCGCGAGGGGATCCGCTACGCGATCGAGGAGATGACCGAGATGAAGCTCCTGGCCCTGAACGACCGGTGACCACTACGACCCTGGAGGAGGCGAGTGACCGCAGTGTTCGACGTTGGCGCTGAGCTCGAGAAGTCCCGAGGGCTCGCGCCGAAGCCGCCGCGTGAGGAGCAGGAGAGCCGGCTTGCCCGGGCTCGCGCGGCCATGGAGCAGCACGGGCTCGACGCACTGCTCGTGTGGGGCTCGGCCGGGGCGAACTCCGACCCGATCCGCTATCTCGCGGGCTACGTCCACGTCTTTCCGACCGCGAGCTCGCTCCTCCTCGTCCCGCTCGACCGCGACCCCGTGCTCCTCGTCGACCAGCCCTGGCATCTCGACGAGGCGCGGCGCATGTCCTGGGTGGAGGACGTGCGGTCGTACCCGACCCCGGCACGGCGCTGGCTCGCGGACGAGCTTCACGCCGCGATCCGGGACGCAGTCTCGGGTGCCGGGCTTGGGAAGGGGAGCATCGGCGTCTTCGACGCTGAGATGCCCGCCGTGTACGCGGGCATCCTCGAGGCGAGCCTCCCGGAGGTCAGGTTCGGGGACGCGACGCCGGTCTGGCAGGACCTCGTCGCCTCGCCGTCCTCGTACGACGGCGAGACCATCCGCCGCACCGTGTCGGTCGCCGACACGGGGCTCTCGGCGGCCGTCGCCGCCGCGGCGGCGGGCGTGCCCGAGTACGAGATGTGCCTCCGCTCGCTGGAGAGCATGGCCTCGCTCGGCGCGGAGTTCCTGCACGGGAGCGGGATGTCGACGCACATCAACGTCGGCTCGTTCAGCGACGCCATCTCGAACGTCCGTCCGTTCCTCTTCTCGGCCCGCAGGCTGGAGGAGGGGCAGATGTTCTGGCTCGACCTGTCCGCGTCGTACGCCGGGTGCTACACGGACACCGATCGCACGATCTCCGTGGGCGAGCCGACCGCGGAGCAGCGCGCGATCTACGACGTCGCCGCCGAGATGTACAACGTCATGCTCGCGGAGGCCCGTGCCGGCGTTCGCGGCGGAGACCTCTGGGAGAAGGCGACGAAGGTCGCGGTCGACGCGGGGTACGGCGACCACTCCAACCACGTCTACCTCGGACACACCACCGGCATCACCACCTCGTCGCGCCCGGTCGTTGCGCGCGGGGAGACTGCGGAGCTCCGCCCAGGGAGCTTCGTGAACGTCGAGCCCGGGATCTTCGTCCCCGGAGTGGGCTCGGCGTGCATCGAGAACACGCTCTACGTCACCGACGACGGAGCGGTCCCGCTGAACGAGTTCGGGATCGAGATCCATGTCGTCTGAGTGGCGGAGCGCGTGGGGGCGGAGGCGTCGCCGCACCGCGGGCGGGTTGCCTCGGAAATCGGTAACCGCGACAACGGAGGTGTCTTAGATGAGAAGGATCGTTTGGCTCCTCGCGCTGCTGCCGGTGCTGCTGGCGCTGGTGCTCGCGGCCGGGTGCGGCGGCGACGACGACGATGAGGGCGACGGCGGCGCGGATACGACCGCGACCGACGGCGGCGGGGAGGCCAGCGGCGACCCGATTCGCATCGGCGCGTCCCTTCCCCTGACCGGCGACTTCGCCGAGCCGGGCGAGGCCGCCCGGCGTGGTTACGAGGTCTGGATGGAGATGGTCAACGACTCCGGCGGCCTGCTCGGGCGCCCGGTCGAGATGGTCATCAAGGACGACCAGTCCGACCAGAACCTCGTCGTCACCGACTACAACGCGTTGATCGACCAGGACCAGGTCGACCTCCTGCTCGGCACGTTCTCGTCGCTCCTCAACATCCCCGCCTCGGCGGTCGCGGAGCGTGCGCAGATGGTCTACGTCGAGCCGGCGGGCGGCTCGCCGGACATGTTCAACCGCGGGTTCGAGTACCTGTTCTTCGCCCAGCAGGCGACGGCGCCTCACCAGGCCGACCTCTTCTCGGAATGGGTCGCCGGCCTGCCCGAGGGTGAGAAGCCCGCGACCGCCGCCTACATCGCCGCGGACGACCCGTTCGGCGCACCTGTGGCCGAGGGCATCCAGGAGCAGCTCGAGACTGCCGGGGTCGAGACCGTCTACTCGGAGATCTATCCGCCCGAGACGGTGAACTTCGACGCCATCGCCTCGGACATCGCCGCGCAGAAGCCCGACGTGATCGCACAGGGCTCGGCCGGCCTCCAGGACGGCGTCAACCTGATCACGGCACTCAGCGCGGCGGGCTACAGCCCGAAGCAGATGTTCCAGGCCTCGACCCCGTCCTTCGCGGACCAGTACTCGGACGCGATCGGGGTCGACAACACCGAGGGCATCTTCTACGCGGTGAGCTACCACGTCGACTCGCCGACGCCAGGGAACCCCGAGTTCCTCGAGGCCTACCGCGCGAAGTTCAACGAGGACCCGCCCGAGGATGCCGCTGACGGCTACGCGGCCGCGCAGGTGCTGCAGGCCGCGGTCGAGGCCGTCGGCTCGATCGACGACCAGGCGGCGCTGAAGGACTGGCTCCACGAGAACTCGGTGGAGACCATCCTCGGCGAGCTGAGCTGGGACGAGACCGGCGCTCCCGAGCAGGCGTTCCTCCTCGCGCAGTGGCAGAACGGCGACGAGGAGATCGTGCTGCCCGAGGACGCCGCGACGTCCGACACCATCGTCAACCCCAAGCCTCCGTGGTCTGGGGGCTAGCACGTAGCTGAAGCACCAACGGAGCCGGCCGGGGAACCCCCGTCCCCGGCCGGTCTCCATCTCGGGACGGCATCGTGACGCAACTCATCCAGACCATCGTTCTCGGCCTCCTTCTCGGAGGCGTCTACGCCCTGCTCGCGTCGGGCCTGACCCTGATCTTCGGCGTCATGGACGTGATCAACGTCGCCCAGGGCGCGCTCATCATCCTGGCCGCCTTCATCACCTGGGCGATGTGGAGCGAGACAGGCCTCGACCCGCTCCTCGGCGTGCTCGTCACGACGCCGGCGATGTTCCTGATCGGCTTCGGGATCTACATGGCGACGGTGCGGTGGATCCAGGGAAAGCCGCCGTCAACGTCGGTGATCCTGACGTTCGGGCTCGCCCTCGTGATCGAGGGCGTCATGGGGATGGTCTGGACCGCGACCCTGCACCGGTCGACGCCGTCCTACTTCGACGAGTCCTTCAGGATCGGCGACATCTACCTGCGCAAGGGCCAGGTCTACGGCTGCGCCATCGCGATCGGTGTCCTGGCCATCCTCTACGTGATCCTCCGCGTCACCTGGCTCGGACGGGCCATCCGCGCGGTCTCGGCCAACATGAGCTCGGCCCGCCTCGTCGGGGTGAACCCGAGCACCGTCGCGGCGCTGACGTTCGCGGTCGGCGTGGCCACGGCGGGCGCCGGCGGCTCGATCGCCTCGGTGCTCTATCCGTTCCTGCCGGCGTCGCACTACCAGTGGATCTCGCGCCTGCTCGGGATCATCGTGCTGGGAGGGATGGGCAGCCTGCCCGGGGCGATCGTGGGCGCACTCCTGCTCGGCGTGGCCGAGACGATGACCCAGATCTACATCTCGCCGCAGTGGGCGACCATGGTGCCCTGGGCGGTGATCCTGATCGTCCTCCTCGTGCGCCCGCAGGGGCTCATGGGCCAGAAGCTCAGGGAGGACGTCGCCCTGTGACAGCCGCCGTCCGGTTTCCGATGCGGCATGCCGGCGCGCTGGCGATCGGCGCGCTGCTCGTCACGATCCTGATCTTCCCGGCGATCTCGGACAACCGCTACTACCAGACGATCATCATCCTCTCGCTGCTCCTGGCGATCATGGCGAGCGGCTGGAACATCATCTCCGGCTTCGCGGGCTACGTCTCGCTCGGCCAGACGGTCTTCCTCGGCATCGGGGCGTACACGACGGCGATCCTCTCGCTGCGCGTCTTCGGGGCGGACACCTTCGGAGGGGACGCAGCGAACCCGTTCTACTTCGTCCCCATCTCGGCCATCGTCGCAGGCCTGTTCGCCGGAGCGGTCGGCCCGATCATCATGCGCACGCGCGGACACTCGTTCGTGATCCTCACGATCGCGTTCCTGTTCGTCATGCAGCTCATCGTGCTGAACTGGACGGAGCTGACGTACGGGAACCGCGGTCTCTCGCTCCCGCTCCCGACCTGGCCGCGCGAGTGGGGCAACCTGCCCTTCTACTACATCTTCTTCGGGCTGCTGCTCATCTCGGTCGCCATGTCCTGGTGGATCCGGCGGACGAAGTTCGGCATGGGCCTGATCGCGATCCGCGAGGACGAGGACAAGGCGGCTTCGGTCGGGCGTGAACACGCCGATCTACAAGATGCTCGCCTACATCGCGAGCGCGATCTGGATCGGTGCCGCGGGCGGGGTCTACGCCTACTACCTCAGCTTCATCGACCCGCGGAACATGTTCGACATCGTCTACAGCGTGTTCGTCGTGCTCGCCGTCCTGCTCGGCGGGCGCGGGACGATCTGGGGGCCGGTGATCGGCGCGTTCATCCTCGAGCCCGTGAACCAGATCACGAACAACAACTTCAACGACTGGGTCCCCGGCGGGATCTGGGATGCGAACGTGCGCCTCATCTTCTTCGGCACGCTGCTCATGCTCGTCGTCCTCTGCCTGCCGCGAGGGATCATCCCGAGCATCGGGGACATCGTGAAGCGGCGCCGCGAGGCCGGGAAGGCCACCGAGGTCGGGGCGCGCTTCGAGCGCAAGCCGATGCGGGTCGTCGAGCGCGCCGCTGAAGAGGCGGCGGAGGCTCCGGCCGGGCCTATCCTCGAGGTCAGGAGCGCGGAGAAGCGCTTCGGCGGCGTCAAGGCGGTCGACGGGGTGAACCTGTCGGTCGAGCGCGGGACGATCACGGCGCTGATCGGCCCGAACGGCTCCGGGAAGACGACGCTCTTCAACCTGATCGACGGGACGATGCCGCTCGACCGCGGCGAGATCTGGTTCGACGGCGAGCGCATCGACAGGCTCGCCCCGTATCGCCGCGCGTACCGCGGCATCGGACGCACCTTCCAGATCACCCGCCTCTTCCGGCGGATGACGGTGCTCGAGAACGTCGTCGCGCCGCTGCGCTCCTTCTCCTGGCGCAGGCTCGGCGCCGACGCCGTCAGCGGCCCGGAGGCCGAGCGCGCGCTACGAGCTGCTCGAGTTCGTCGGCATGCACCAGTTCGCCGAGCGCGAGGCCGGCGAGCTCTCCTACGGCCAGGGCAAGCTCGTCGAGCTCGCACAGATTCTCATGCTCGACCCGAAGCTGATCATGCTCGACGAGCCGGCGGGCGGAATCAACCCGACCCTGATCGCCCACATGGAGGAGATGATCAGGGAGCTGAACCGGCAGGGGTCGACGTTCCTGATCGTCGAGCACAACATGCCGCTCGTGCTCGGGCTCTGCGACCCGGTCTGCGTGCTGCGCGCGCGGGCGGACGATCTGCGAGGGAACGCCCGCGGAGGTGCAGGCCGACCCCGCCGTCCTCGACGCGTACCTCGGCGCGGACTTCGCGCTCGAGGAGAAGGCGGGGGTGACCTAACCCGTGCTGATCCGTCTCCAGGAGGTGTTCGCGGGCTACGGCGGCGGCGACGTGCTCCAGGGCCTCGACCTCGCCGTGGAGAACGAGTCCGTCACGTGCATCGTCGGGCCGAACGGCGCCGGCAAGTCGACCGTCCTCCGCGTCGTCAGCGGGCTCCTCAACCCGCGGCTCGGCTCCGTCCACTTCGACGGCAATCCGATCGGCGGCCGCGAGCCGAGTGACATCCTCAAGCTCGGCATCGTCCAGGTGCCCCAGTCGCACGGCCTCTTCCCCAACCTGACCGTGCGCGAGAACGTCCTCATGGGCGGCTACCTGATCCGGCGCGAGCGCCGCCTCGTGAAAGAGCGCTACGCGCGGGTGGCCGACATCTTCTCGATCGTCAAGGAGCGCGGGGACGAGAAGGCCGGGAACCTCTCCGGCGGGCAGCGCCGCATGGTCGAGTTCGGGCGCTCGCTCATGCTCGACCCGCGCGTCGTGCTCCTGGACGAGCCCTCGCTCGGGCTCGACCCGCAGGCTCTCAAGCACGTCTCCGACTCGATCGAGCTGATGAAGCAGGCGGGCAAGACGATCGTGCTCGTCGAGCAGAACGTCCGCTTCGGCCTCCGGCTCTCCACGCACGGAGTCGTGATGGAGAGCGGCCGCGTCCTCCTCGTCGGCGGGGCGGCCGAGGTGCTCGCGAACCCCGAGATGGCAGACCTCTTCTTCGGCGGCACCGCGCCGCGGGACGCGAAGCTCGGAAACGGCGGCGCGCCCGCCACCGGACCGGACGAGGAACAGCCCAGGCAGTGACCGGGCCCGCGCTTGCCGCAGCGGCGGGGCTCGGGTTCGGCGTCTTCCAGACGCTGAACAGGCGCGCCGTGGGTGGGATGAGTGACGCCTACCTGGCGACGTTCCTCCAGCTCGTGACGGCGCTCGGCGTCCTGCTCATCGCCAGTCTGACGACCGAGGACATCGGCCTGCTCGGCGACGCGACGGCGCTCTCGCTCTTCTACTTCTCGCTCGCCGGCGTCATCCACTTCTCGCTCGGGTGGACGTTCCTGAACATGAGCCAGATGCGGATCGGGGCCGCGCGCTCGAGCCCGCTGCTCGCCACGACGCCCGTGTTCGGCGCCGCGATCGCCGTGCTCGTCCTCCAGGAGGTGCCCGCGGCCGTGGTCTGGCTGGGTGTCGCGCTCGTGACGGCCGGCGCGCTCGTCGTCTCGCTCGAGCGCGTCTCCGAGGCGGGCCAGGGCTGGGGGATCTCCTGGCGCGACGCGCTGCCGGGGCTCGCGACCGCGCTGGCCTGGGCGGTGAGCCCGATCCTGATCAAGGAGGGACTGGAGGGCCTGCCCTCGCCGCTCCTCGGGCTCACTCTCGGCATGGTCGCCGCGGTCGTCCTGTACGCGGTCGCGCTGCCGCTGCGCCCGTCGGTCGAGGGCCCGGCGCTCGGCTCGCGCGCGTCGCTCGCGTTCAAGCTCGTGGCCGGGGTCATGGTCGGCCTCTCCGTCTGGGCGCGGTGGGCCTCGCTCGACTACACGAGCATCGCCGTCGTCCTCGCGCTCGGGCTCCTGTCCGTGCCGGTCGTGCTCCTGCTCTCGCCCATGCTCATGGGCAGGCACGTCGAGCGCGTGACGCTTCAGATCTGGCTCGGCGCCGGCCTCGTGGTCGTCGGCGGGCTGCTCCTGGTGTTCCTCTCATGACCGTCGTCGACGCGCACGCCCACGTGATCGTCCCCGGGCTCGGCGCCGAGGTGCGCTGGGACGACCGCGGGCAGGTCGTCGAGCTGGACGGGAAGGCGATCCGAGCGGCGGTGCGCGAGTTCGTCGACCTGGACAAGATCCTCGAGGAGCAGGACCGATCCGGCGTCGACCGGGTCGTGCTCTGCCCGTGGGTGAACCTCGTCGGGCGCGAGACCGCACGCCAGAACGAGGGCCTCGCCGCGCTGGTCGGCCCCCGGGTCTCAGTCCTGGGCACGGTCGACCTCGAGCGCCCGGACGAGCTGGTCGAGCTGATGCAGGACGGTCGCTTCTCGGGCGTCGAGGTCGCGGCCAGCGTCGACGGCCACTACCTCGGCCACGACCGCTTCGCGGACTTCTGGGCGGCGGCCGAGGAAACCGGCGCCGTGGTCTTCGTCCACCCGACCACTCGCGGCTTCGGGATTGAGGCGCTCAACGACTACTACCTCTGGAACACGGCCGGCAACCCGCTGGAGACCACCATCACGGCCGCACATCTCGTCATGGCCGGCGTGCTGGAGCGGCACCCGGAGCTGCGCATCCTGCTCGCGCATGCCGGCGGCGCGATCCTCTCGCTGCGCGGGCGCCTGCGCCATTCGCACACCTTCCAGCCGGACGCGCGCTCGCGCCTGACGGAGTCCCCGGTCGACTCGATCCGCCGCTTCTACCTCGACACGGTCACCCACGACCCGACGCTCCTGCGGGCCGCGATCGAGTTCGTCGGCGCCGAGCGGGTGCTCCTCGGCTCCGACTACCCCTTCGACATGGGCCTCGAGCGGCCGGCCGAGCCCGTGCGGGAGCTGGGCCTCGACCCCGAGGACGAGGCGGCGATCCTGGGCGGGAACGCGCTCCGGCTACTCGGTCAGGAGGAGTCGGCGTGAGGCAGCTCGGGCGTCACGCCGAGCGTCCGCACGAAGTGCTGCTGGCCCATCTCGAACCCGATCGCGCATCCGAGGTCGACGAGCTCCTCCTCGCTGAAGAGCGAGTGCAGCCGCTCCCAGAGCGCGTCGTCGGCCTTGTCCGAGTCCCAGGCGATCGCGTACGCCCAGTCGAGCGCCGCGCGCTCGCGCCCCTCGTAGCCAGAGGGCTCGATCTCACCGGCGAGGAAGCGGAAGCAGAGCTGCTTGAGCTCCCGGTCGGCTGGGCCGTCCAGGAGGACGTTGTCGCGGATGAACGCGTAGGACTCGAGGACGGCCGGCACGCGGGCGCGGATCTCGTCGGCGCTGCCGGGAACGTGGGCCATCTAGCGGGCCGCCTCTTCGGGAGCGAGCCCGACCGTGGTGTCGGCGAGGAGCTCGCCGTGGCCGACGTCCCAGGTCTTGATCACGCGCTGCTGCCCGAAGGTGAGGCAGACGAAGGAGCCGAGCTCGACGATCTCCTCCTCGGAGAAGTGCCCGCGGAGGCGCTCCCACAGCGCGTCGTCGACGCCCTCCGGGTTCCAGACGAGCATGCTCGTGTAGAGGAGGGCCGCCTTCTGCCGCTCGCTGAAGCGGTCGGAGCGCTCGAAGTCGAGGAGCTCGTCGTAGTCCGCCTCGGTCAGCCCTTGCTCTCCGCCCCGGAGAGACCGTTGCGAGCCTCAGTAGTGGCAGTCGATCGTCTTCGAGACGTAGACCCGGCAGAGCTCCTTGAGTGGGTGCTCGACGATCCCCTCCCGGAAGATCGCGTTCCACGCGCGCGAGAAGCCCTTGGCGACGTTCGGGACGCGGGAGCGGATGGCCTGCGTCTCCGGCCGCGGCGTCCCGTAGCGGCGCGAGCGCTCCAGCTCCTCGACCAGCTCCGGGTCGGTCAGAGAGGCCGGGTCGACGTAGGCGATGCGTGCCATGCCTGGTCCGACAATCATACAACGGAGGTGAAATGAGCATCGCTTGCCTTCGGCTCGCTCTCGTGGGGGAAACCATGTTTCCCCCACGTGCCCCCTTCTTTGATGCAGTGAAGGAACCTCCCGGTTCCCTCACACACCCTCCCCACGCTCATCGGCCGAGGGCCGGCCGATGAGCACTGTCGACGTCGTCGTCGCCGGGGCGGGTCACAACAGCCTCGTCTCGGCCGCCTATCTCGCCAAGGCGGGCTTCGAGGTGCTCGTCCTCGAGACGCGGCCGGTGGTCGGCGGCAACACCGCCACCGAGGAGCTCACGCTCCCCGGCTTCCACCACGACTCGTGCTCGACCGCCCACAACCTCATCCAGGCGAGCCCTGCGATCAAGGAGCTCCGCCTCGCCGAGGACTACGGCCTCGAGTACCTCCACCCGGATCCCGTCGTGCACGTCGTCTTCGGCGACGGCGAGTCCCTGACCCAGTGGCGCGACCTCGACCGGACGTGCGAGGAGTTCGCGCGCTTCTCGGGCCGGGACGCCGACGCCTACCGCCGGCTGATCGCCGACTATGACGCGGCGAAGGGCGCGTTCGGCGCCTACCGGAACAACCCGTACGGCCGCGCGCCCCGCCCCGACGAGGCTCTCGGCGCGACGTGGCGCCGCCGCATCGCGATGAGCGCCTGGGACGTCGTCCGCACCGAGTTCGAGGACTGGCACTCGCAGGCCTTCATGCTCTGGATGGCGTTCATGACCGTGCAGCCGGCAGACCGGCCGGGCACGGGGCCGCTCGCCTATTCGCTCACCTACGGCCGCCAGCAGCACAGCTGGACGCTGCCGAGGGGTGGTTCCGCGGCACTCCCGCTCGCCCTCGCGCGTCTGATCGAGGATCACGGCGGCACGGTCCTGACAGGGAAGCAGGTCACGGGGCTTGTTCTCGAGGACGGGCGCTGCGTCGGCGTCGAGACCGACGACGGCGAGACGCACCGCGCGCGCAAGGCCGTCCTCTCGACCGTGCACGTCAAGCATCTGGCCGAGATGGCTCCCGCCGAGGCCTGGGGTGAGGAGTTCCTCTTCGGCGTCGAGCGCTGGCGCGAGGGGATCACGCTCTTCCCGACCCACTACGCCACGACGGAGGCGCCCACCTTCGCCGGACACTCGGGCCCGGTGACGCCGGTCGCGTCGGGGGTTGCCCCCTCGGTCGACCGCCTGCTCCGGGTGGGCAACGACGTCGAGCGCGGCCTGCTCGCCGACGACGATCCACCGCTCCTCGTCGTCTGCGGCTCGGTAGCCGATCCGGGCCGCGCGCCCGAAGGGCAGCACGCGCTCAAGGTCATCGGCTTCCACCCGTACGCGCTCGCGGACGGCGGGTCCGAGCGCTGGGAGGAGGTCAAGGAGGACGTCGCCGAGCGCAACCTTGACCAGCTGCGCCGCTTCGCTCCCAACATGACCGAGGAGACGATCCTCGCGCGCGTGGTGAAGAGCCCGGTCGATCTCGAGCGCATGAACGCCCACAACTGGCATGGGACCTGCCACGGCGGGGACATGGGGCCGGCGCAGTCCGGCGGGCTGCGCTTCGCCCCGCGCTCGCCGATCGACGGCCTCTACCTCACCGGCGGCACGACGCACCCCGGCGGCTCGGTCAGCGCGGCGCCGGGCCGCAACTCGGCCATGGTGCTGCTCGAGGACCTGGGCACGTCCCTGGAGGTGGTGGTCGCCGGTGCCTGACCCCAGGGTCGAGGCCGCGATCTCCAACTGGGCGCCGCGCTTCGTGGCGAACGGCGTCTACCTCGACGACTTCAACCGCACGACGGCGCAGATCGAGACCTGGGACGGCTGGCTGGACGCCTGGGTGGAGACCGGCGACGGCCATCGGGCCCGGGCGGAGGAGGCCGAGGCGGAGGGGAGCGCGCTCACCGCCGGCGAGGCGTTCGTCGCCGCAGCGGTCTGCTACCACTTCGCCAAGTTCGTCTGGGTCGTCG
Source organism: uncultured Actinomycetes bacterium (assembly GCA_963839745.1). Lineage (GTDB taxonomy): Bacteria > Actinomycetota > Thermoleophilia > Gaiellales > Gaiellaceae > JAIBJN01. The sequence goes on along the minus strand of CAWIWC010000014.1, from coordinate 116,970 downwards.
ACATCGAGCGGAACCACGAGACGACGCGGCTCGCAGCCGACTGCCTCTACAGGGCGCACGCCCATCTCGACCCGGGCGCGGAGCGCGTGGACGTCCCCTTCGAGGACGGGCCGCTCGTCGGAAACCTCCGCCGTCCGGCGGGCGTCGACCGCCCGCCGCTGGTGTTGCTCCTGCCGGGCCTCGACTCGACGAAGGAGGAGTTCTTCCTCTGGGAGAACGTCTTCCTCGACCGCGGGATGGCGACGTTCTCCTTCGACGGGCCTGGTCAGGGCGAGAGCGGCTTCGCCACGAGCATCCGCGGGGACTACGAGGCCGGTGTCGCCGCTGCGCTCGACGCCCTGGCTTCGCGCGGCGACCTCGACCACGACCGCGTGGGCGCGGCCGGCGTCAGCCTCGGCGGGTACTACGCGCCCCGCGCTGGGCTGGAGCCGCGTGTGAAAGCCGTGGCCGGCGTCAGCGGAGCGTTCAACTTCGGGGAGTGCTGGGAGGGGCTCCCCGGCCTCACGCGCGAGACGTTCGAGCACCACTCCGGCGCGGAGAGCCCCGAGGAGGCCCGCGAGAAGGCGTTCGAGCTCGACCTGGGGCCCGTGATCGCCGACGTGCGCTGCCCGGGCCTGATGATCACCGGGAAGCTCGACGGGATCATCCCGTGGGAGCAGACAAAGCGGATCGCCGACGAGGCGCCGAACACGCGCTTCGTCCTCTACGACGAGGGCAACCACGTCTGCAACAACATTCCGTTCAAGTACCGGCCGCTCGTGGCGGACTGGCTCAGGAAGGAGCTCGCCGATGTGGGATAGGTTCTCCGGCGCCGAGATGGACCGCCGCTACGGGCTCGCGCGCGACCTCATGCGCGAGCACGAGCTCTCGGCGCTCGTGGTGTTCGGGAACTCGGGGACGAACCGGGCCAACATGGCCAACCCGTTCTGGCTCTCGAACCACCTCGACCTGCATCACTGCTACCTCGTCGTCCCGCTGGACGAGGGTCACGAGACCGCGCTCTACACCGGTCTGACGAACCATGTGCCCAACGCGCGGGAGGTCAGCGACGTCCCCATCATCGAGTGGGGCGGATACTCGCCGGCCGAGCGCGTGGCCGCGCGACTGGAGGCGATCGGCGTGACCGCGGGCCGGATCGGGCTCGTGGGCGTAAACGCCACCTTCTCCATGGGCATGCCGTACGCGCACCATGCCCTGCTGCGCGAGAAGCTGCCCGGCCTCGAGCTCGTCGACGTCACCCTCCCGTACGCGCGTCTGCGGCTGATCAAGTCCGAGGAGGAGGTCGGGTGGCTCCGGAAGGCCGCCGAGCTCACGGACAAGGCGATGATCGCCCTCGCCGAGGGCGCGAAGCCGGGCATGAGCGACGTCGAGCTGGTCGCGCTGGCCGAGACCGCCTACCGCCCCGAGGGCGGGATGCCGCGGATCATGTTCCTGCGCTCGATGGCGATGGACGACCCGAACGGCTGCCTGCCCGCGCAGAACCCGTCGCACCGCCGCATCTCCGCGGGCGACGTGATCATCACGGAGTTCAGCGCCTCGTACTGGGGTTACACGGGCCAGATCCAGCGGCCGGTCTTCGTCGAGGCCGAGCCGACCGAGGAGTGGCAGCGGATGTTCGACGTCGCGCTGGAGTCCTACGAGACGATCGTCGAGATGCTCAAGCCTGGGACGACCGAGGCCGAGGTCATCCGCGCGAGCTCGATGATCGGCGAGGCCGGGTACGCCATCTACGACGACCTCGTGCACGGCTACGGCGTCGACATCATGCCCCCGATCATCGACCGCTCCTGCGTGCAGTGGTGGCCGTGGGACGATGCCAACCCGGCGCCCGACGGCCGCACGTTCGAGGAGGGGATGGCGATCGTCGTCCAGCCGAACCCGATCACCCCCGACGAGCGCATGGGCCTCCAGCTCGGTCAGCTCACGATCGTCAGGGCCGAGGGGGCCGAGTCGCTGCACTCGGTGCCGTTCGAGCCGCTGGTCGCGACACGGTGAGCTCGCCCGTCGGCGTCGCGCTCGTCGGCACGGGGATGTTCGGAGGGCGCGTGGCCGCCGCCGTCGCGCGGACGCCCTCGCTCGCCCTCGTCACGTGCTTCAGCCGCGACGACGAGAAGCGGCAGGCCTTCGCGCTCGAATGCGGGTGCGAGGCGGCGCCGTCGTTCGAGGCGGCGATCGAGGACCCACGCGTCGAGGCGGTGCTGCTCGTGACGCCCAACTTCGCGCACCGCGAGCAGGCGGTCGCCTGTGCCGAGCGCGGGAAGCACGTCTTCGTCGAGAAGCCGATCGCGGACACGCTCGAGGACGGTCGGGCCATGGCCTCCGCCTGCGAGGCCGCAGGGGTCACGCTGCAGGTCGGTCACGGCCTGCGCCGGCTCGGCTCCGCCAGGGCCGCCGAACGTCTGGTGCGCGAGGGCGCGCTCGGGCGGGTCGTCCTCGCCGAGGCGAACTTCTCGCTCCCCGGGACCCTGAAGCCGCACATGTGGCGCTACCGCCGTGAGACCTGTCCCGGCGGACCGCTTCTGCAACTCGGCGTCCACCACGTGGACACGCTGCTCCACTGGCTCGGGCCGGCCGCTCGGGTGCAGGGATCCTTCGCCCGCCTCGTCACCGACGCGGAGATCGACGACCTCGGGATCGCCCTCGTCGAGCACGAGTCCGGCGCCCGCTCGCTCGTCTCCTCGAGCTACGTCTCGCCGAAGACCTTCTCTGTCCGCCTGCTCGGCACGGATGGCGTGCTCGACTTCGTCACGGACATGGCGGTCTGGCCACGCGTCGAGCTCGTCGACGGCGCGACCACCCTCCGGCTGACGACCGCCGAGGGTGCCAGTGAAGTCTCGTTCGAGGCCCGCGACGTCCTCGTCGATGAGCTGGACGAGCTCGCCCGCTGCGTGCGCGGCGAGGCGGTGCCCGAGACCGGGGCCGCAGAAGGGCTGGCCGCGCTGGGCGTCGTCCTGGCGGCGATCGAGTCGCATGAGCAGCGCGACGGCCGAGGGGTGGCGCCGGGCCGGTGAGCGCCGAGCGCTGGGTCGGGAGGCCCGTGCCGCGCCGCGAGGACGTGCGCTTCCTGCGCGGCGAGGCGACGTACCTCGACGACATCGAGCTCCCCGGTCTCCTCGAGGCCGCGTTCGTGCGCAGTCCCTATGCGCACGCGCGGCTGGGCGCGATCGACGTCGAGGCCGCGCGGGCCGTCCCCGGCGTCGCAGTCGTCCTGACGGGCGCCGACCTCGGCGAGCGGGCTCGCCCTCTGCCGGTGGGCGGCGTCGACGGCGGGGTCGTCGAGGACGCAGGCCACCCCGTGCTCGCCCGCGACCGGGTCAGGTACGCGGGCGAGGCCGTTGCGCTCGTCGTCGCCGAGAGCCGGGCCGTGGCCGAGGACGCGGCCGAGCTCGTCGAGGTCGACTACGAGCCGCTCGAGCCGGTGCTCGACCCGCGGACGGCCGCTGACGCGCCGCTCTTGCACGACGGCGTGGCCGGGAACCGCCTGGTCGGCTGGGAACGGGCGCACGGCGACGTCGAGGGAGCCTTCGCCGCCGCCGATCGCGTCGTCTCGCAGTCCTTCCACATCCCGCGGCTCGTCGCCGCCCCGATCGAGACCCGTGGCGCGATCGCGAGCCACGAGGCGGACGGCGACCTGCTCACCGTCTGGTGCTCCGCGCAGGACCCGCACCGGCCGCTGGCGCAGCTCGGCATTTCGCTCGGGCGGGAGCCCGATCGTCTGCGTGTCGTCGTGCCGGACGTCGGTGGCGCGTTCGGCAGCAAGGGCGTGGTCGCCCCTGAGATCGCGGCGATCGCGTGTGCCGCCGAGGAGCTCGCGCGCCCGGTGCGCTGGACCGAGGATCGCGCGGAGAACTTCCTCGCCGCCTACCAGGGGCGAGGGCTCGACGCCGACGTGGAGCTCGCTGTCGCGTCCGACGGCCGGATCCTGGGGCTGCGCGCCACCCTCTACGCCGATCTCGGGGCCTACCTCTATGCGACGACCGCGGTCGCTCCGCACACGACCGCGATGCTGATCACGGGCGCCTACGACATTCCGGCGGCGAGGGTCGAGGTCGTCGGCGCGGCGACGACGAAGGTGCCGACGGGGCCGTACCGCGGCGCGGGGCGGCCCGAGGCGGCCTTCCTGATCGAGCGCATGGTCGACCTGGCCGCCCGGGACCTCGGCGTCGATGCGATCGAGCTGCGGCGGAGGAACTTCGTCCGGCCCGAGGCCTTCCCGTACGAGACCACGATGGGCTGGACGTACGATTCGGGCGACTTCGAGCGCTGCCTCGACGCGGCGCTCGAGCTGGCGTCGTGGGAACGGTGGGCCGAGCTTCGTGGCGAGGCGCGGGCCGAGGGGCGCGTCGTCGGCATCGGCGTCGGCATGTACATCGAGCGTGCCGGCGGTCTCTGGGAGAGCGCGGTCGTTCGCATGGAAGCGGACGGGCGCGTGCAGGTGCGCACGGGCTCGTCGCCCCACGGGCAGGGGCACGAGACGACGTTCGCGCAGATCGCCGCCGACGAGCTCGGGGTCGAGCCGGAGGCGGTGGAGGTCCGCTGGGGCGACTCGGGCGAGCTGCCCGGTATCGGGACGTTCGCAAGCCGCTCGGTCGCCATGGGCGGCTCCGCGGTCGCAGTCGCGTCGCGGGAGCTCGCCGAGCGCGCTCGCGCCGCGAGAGTCTCGGTGGCCGAGCTCGCGGCTTCGGAGGGCGGCGTCGAGGCCGAGAGCAGGTTCAGCTCGGGGCTCGTGTTCGCCTCCGGCGCGTACGCGGCCCTCGTCGAGGTCGAACGGGCGACCGGCCGGCTCCTGGTGCTCGGCCTGGCGGCCGTGGACGACTCGGGGCGCATCGTCAACCCGCTCCTGGCCGAGGGCCAGGTGCTCGGCGCCACGGTGCAGGGGCTCGGCCAGTGCCTCGTGGAGGAGGCGGTGCACGACGAGGAGGGCCAGCTGCGCACGGCGTCCTTCGCCGACTACTCCCTTCTCACCGCCGCCGAGCTGCCGCCCGTCGAGAGCCGCTTCGTGCAGACCCCGTCGCCGCTCAACCCGCTCGGCGCCAAGGGAATCGGGGAGGGCGGCGCCATCGCCACGCCGGCGGCGGTCGGGAACGCCGTCGCCGACGCGCTGGCGCCGTTCGGCGTGCGGCACGTCGACCCGCCGTTCACCGAGGCGAAGCTCTGGTCGCTCCTCCAGGCGGCCGGCCCGTGAAGCCCGCGCCGTTCGTCTACGACGCCCCGCGGGAGCTCGATGAGCTGCTCGCGCTGCTCGCGCGTGAGGACGAGGACGTGAAGGTGCTCGCCGGGGGCCAGAGCCTCGTGCCGCTCCTCAACTTCCGGCTCGCGCGGCCGGACCGGCTGGTCGACCTGAACGGCGTGGCGTCGCTTGCCTTCCTGCGGGTGGACGACGGTGTGCTGCGGATCGGAGCGCTCGCGCGCCATGCCGATCTCGAGCGCTCTGCCGAGGTCGCTGCCGGCTGGCCGCTCCTCGCCGAGGCCGTACGCCACGTCGGGCATCCGCAGATCCGCGCGCGCGGGACGGTCTGCGGCTCGGTCGCGCACGCGGACCCGGCGGCGGAGCTCCCCGTGGCGCTCTGCGCGCTGGACGCGCGCTTCCACGTGCGCTCGGCGCGCGGCTCGCGCGTTCTCACCTCCGACGAGCTCTTCCTCGGGTTCCTGACGACGTCGCTCGAGCCGGACGAGCTGCTCGTGGAGATCGAGGTGCCGGCGATGCCGGACGGGAGCGGGAGCGGCTTCGCCGAGCATGCCCGCACGCACGGCGACTTCGCCGTCGGCGGGGCAGCCGCGGTCGTGACGCCGGGCGGGGCGCGGCTGGCGCTGCTCGGGGCCGGGCCGGTGCCTGTGCGGTTCGACGGCCCGGCGGATGAGCTCCCCGACGCCGCCGTGGCCGGCCTTTCCCTCACGGGGGCCGACGCCGAGTGGCGCCGGGCGCTCCTGCGGGAGCTCGCCCGCCGCGCGCTCGAGAGGGCCGCGGCATGAGGGTCTCCATGGAGATCAACGGCCGGCCCTACGAGGCCGACGTCGAGCCGCGCACGCTGCTCTCGGACTTCATCCGCCACGGTGCGGGCCTCCATGGGACGCACGTCGGCTGCGAGCACGGAGTCTGCGGAGCCTGCACCGTCCAGCTCGACGGCGAGCCGGTCCGCTCGTGCCTGATGCTGGCCGTGCAGGCGAACGGCCGCTCGTTGCTTACGGTCGAGAGCCTCGCCCCGCCCGAGGGGCTCCACCCGATCCAGGCAGCGTTCCAGGAGACGCACGCCCTCCAGTGCGGCTTCTGCACGCCGGGCTTCCTCATGACCATCGAGGCCTTCCTCCGCGAGCGCCCGCACCCGACCGAGACGGAGATCCGCGAGGCCCTCGCCGGCAACCTCTGCCGCTGCACCGGCTACAAGGCCATCATCGAGGCAGTCGAGCTAGCCGCCGAGCGTCTGAGTCGCCCCTGAGGGCCAAGTTGCCCCTGGTGCCCAGGCACTCGGTCGCGTCGTGGCTCGCGGACAGCGACCACCGCTCGACCGCCTGGTCCGTCCCATGCCGACCGCGGTGTCCGGAGGAGCCATGGCTCGGTGCCAGGCACCCGGGCGTGGCCGGCGAGGGCTAGTCCTCGAAGGGCTCGACCTCGTAGCCGGCGGCTTCGAGGGAGCCCGCGCCGGCCCAGCCCCAGATCAGCTCGACGTCCTCGCCGGAGGTGTTGTCGAAGCCGTGCCAGTCGCCGGCGGGGGTGAAGATGACGTCGCCGGCGGCGGCGGGCTCCATGCCCTCGTTGGTGTGCACGAGGCCGCTGCCGGACATGACGAGCAGGAACTCGTCGCACTCGAAGTGGCGGTGGCGGTCGTGCTTTGCGCCCGGCGGGAGCACCGTGCGGCCGAAGACGAGGCGCTCCGAGCCCGCCGACGCGGCGTCGATGAGGAACTGCACCTGCATGTCGACCCAACCCTCGTCCTCGCGGAGGCCCTGGACGAGCGGGACGTCCTCGACCCGTGTGCGGTACCGCGGCACTACTCGCCGAGCTCCCGCGTGCCCGCGAGGCCGTTGAGCGCGCGGAAGACCTCGTAGACGACGGAGAAGTCGTACTGCTCGAGGCCCATGCCGCGCGCGGCGGTCAGGAGCTCGTTGGCCGCCGTCGACGTGGGGAGCGGGGTCGCGAGCCGCTTGCCCGTCCCGAGCCCGAGCGTCATGTCCTTCTGCTGGAGGTTCACGTTCGACCAGGCCTCGGCGGGCATGTTGCCCTCGAGGATGAACGGCCCGCGGTAGGCGAGCATGGGCGAGGAGATGACGCTCTGGAGCAGGGCCTCGACGGCGACTTCCCGCTTCACGCCGCCCTTCTCGGCCATGGCGACGTTCTCGCAGAACGCGACCATCTCGGCGACGAGCGTGTTGTTGATCGCGAGCTTCACGATCAGCGCCTGACCGCTGTCGCCGATCCGCATCACCTTCGGCCCGATCTGCAGGAGCAGCGGGCGGACGCGCTCGTAGGCCTCCTCGTTGCCGCCGACCATGATCGAGAGCTGACCGGCCTCGAGCGTCGCGATGCTCCCGGAGACGGGGGCGTCGAGCATGACCCCGCCGGCGGCCGCGACTTCGCTCGCCAGCGAGGCGCTCGCCGCGGGGTCGATGGTGCTCATCTCGACGATGACGGACCCCGGCCGAAGGCCCTCGAGCAGCCCGCCGGAGCCGGAGATCACCTCCTGGACCGCAGCGGTGTCCGTGACCATGGAGAAGATCACGTCGGCCGCGCGTGCGACGTCGGCCGCCGAGCTCTCCTCCACGAGCCCGTTGGCGACCAGCTCGGCGGTCTTTCCCGGCGTTCTGTTCCAGCCGTGCACCTCGTTGCCCGCGGCCAGGAGGCGCGCGGCGATGCGGCTCCCCATGGAGCCCAGGCCGACGAACCCGAGCGTCGGGCTAGCCGACGGCGTCGACAATCTCGGACGTGAGGCTCTCGAAGCCGCTCAGGAACTCGCGGCGCTCACGGTGCAGGCGCTCGACCTGCCGCTCGTACTCGTCGAGACGCCCCTGCGCCTCGTAGAGCTCGCGCGGGCGCAGGACAGCCTCGTCCTCGGCGTCGATGCCCGGCACGTGCCGCGCGACCTTGTAGCCGAAGTCCGGATCCTGTTCCCACTCGATCGTGCCCTCGGCGATCCCCTTGACGATCGCCGACGAGTGCTTGATGCGCACCTTGCGCGCGCGCTCGTCCGCGACCGGGCCGCCGACGCTCCCCGTGTTCATGAGGAAGACCTCGAGCGGATGCTCGGCGAGCAGTTCGAGGAAGCGGTTGCCCTGCAGGTCGTGCGGCATGGGGAAGAACGGGTTCGTGCCCGGGACGCGCAGGAACTTTCCTTCCTCCGCGGCGCCGCCTGCGGCCGTGCCCGTCGTCTCCCCGAGCATGAAAAAGGCCGCTGCCTGCGGCCCCTCGAGCTTGGCGACTGCCGGGATGATGCCCTCGTTCCTGTTCAGCACGAGCAGGAAGTGGGCCTCGCCGATCGGGCGTGTCGCGGCGGACTCGATGACGTCGAACTGGAACGTCGCGCGCCCGTTCTTCGTGTAGCTCTCGTCGTAGAAGTCGACCTCGTCGCCGGTCTGCGAGACGTTCTCGAGGTACGACCTCGGCTGCGTGACCGCGCCGTAGATCGTCGGCTCGTCCTCGGGATTGAGGGCGAACGTCTTGGCGAAGCAGCCGTTCTCCGTTGCGTAGACGGCGCCGTCGGGCATCCAGGCGACAAAGTCGTCCTGTACCGGCAGGGAGCCGTTCTGGCGCGTGAACGTGGTCGTCGTCTTCCCTGTGCCGGAGAGGCCGACGATCATCGCCACGCGCTCGCCGCGGTCGGTCGGGATGATCTTGCAGCCGGCGTGGAGCGGGATCCCGCCGCGGTCGTAGACGAGCTTGTTCCACATCCGGAGGATCCCTTTCTTCGACTCACCGAAGTAGTCGGAGTTGAAGACCCTGTTCACCCCGTTCTCCAGGTCGACCAGGATCAGCCGCTCGTCCGGCCAGCCGGGCGCCTTCAGGTTCGGGGTGTAGACGACAGTCAGCTCCGGCTCGAAGTCCTCTGGGTCGTCGACGGCGAACCAGAGCTGCTGCTGCATGCCGGCGATGTTCGCGTTCGCCGCCTCGATGAAGAGGCGAACGGGGACGCGGAACTCGGGCTGCGCGCCCAGCCACCCGTCGAGGAGCACCATCTCCTGGTCGGAGATGTAGGCGTCCTGTTTGTCCGCCCACTCCTGGGCCTGCTCGCGCGAGACGGTGCGCTCGACCCCGGGATCGGGATCGTCCGTGACGATGAACGTCGAGGGCGTCGAGCGGGCGAGGACTTCCGTCTGGACGTTTACGTTGCCGTACTTCGTCCACCGTGCGGTCGGCATCCTCGCGGCGAGCTCCTGGAGCTCGGACTCGCTCGGATTGCTGATCACCCCCGCAGCCTGCGGCACCTGGAAAGCCATCTTGGCCACGCGAGGATCTTACCGGCCATGCGCCGCGCCGGTCCCGGACGGCGTTCTGTCCCAACGGCGTTGGCGAATTGCGGCAACTCCTTGTAGAAAGCCACACACAGGACAATCGGTGGAGCACAACGTCGTCCAGGGCGCGCGTGCGACGAAGCTTCTTCCTCCTGCGGTCGCCCCGCCTGCACTGCCTCGCCCACGCCTGGAAGGGAGGCTCGAGGACTCCCTCGCGAGGCGCCTCACCGTCCTGATCGCGGGCGCCGGGTTCGGGAAGTCGACCCTGCTCAGCGCCTGGGCCGGCCGCCGCGCGGCCGCCTGGTACACCATCGCCCCCGAGGACGCCGAGCTCGCGTCCCTTGCCCGGGGGCTCACGAGCGCTCTCCGCCTCCGCGTTCCCGCCCTCCAGGTTGGCGTCCCGACGCCGATCGAGGGCTCGCGCGGGCCCGAGGGCGACCTGGGCGAGCTCGGGAGCGCCGATGCCTACGCGGCGCTCATCTGCGCTGCCCTCTCGGACGGGCGCGGGCGCGACCTCGTCCTCGTGCTCGACGACCTCCACGAGCTCGGCGCCGACGGGGCCTCGGCGCGGCTCGTCGAGTCCCTCGTGCGCAACGCTCCGCCGACGCTGCACGTGGTGCTGGCCTCGCGCGACGAGCCGCCGTTCCCGATCGAGCGCCTGCGCGGCCAGGGCCAGGTCGTGGAGCTGACGGCCCGCGAGCTGGCCTTCACCACCGACGAGACGCGCCTGCTGCTCCGAGAGGCGCTCGGCGACTCCGCCGACGATGTCGCCGGAGATCTTCAGGAGGCGAGCCGTGGCTGGCCCGCGGCCGTGCGGCTCGCGCTCGAGGCCCTGCGCGACGTCTCTCCCGAGGAGCGGCGGCGGACGCTCGAGGGCCTGCGACGGCCCGGTGGGCGACTCTTTTCCTATCTCGCGGGCGAGGTGTTCGAGCGCGAGCCCGAGGAGGTCCGGGCGCTCGTTCGCACCGTGGCCCCGCTCGACCGCTTCAACGCGGAGCTCTGCGAGGCCCTGGGGGTGGCGAACGCGGCGCAGGCGCTCGCCTCGCTGGAGCGCCGCGGGCTCTTCGTCGAGTCCGACCGGAGCGAGGCCGGCTGGTACTCGCTCGGCGCCCTGGTGCGTGAGTTCGCGCGCGAGAGCATGGCGCTCTCCGACGAGGAGCTCAGGGATCTGCTGACCCGCGCCGCGGCCTGGCTCGAGGCGCAGGGCTTCGTCGAGGATGCGTTGCGGGCCTTCGCCGCGGCGGGCGCGCACGAAGAGCTCGCCGCTCTCCTCGCCGAGCGGGGGGAGGCGATGCTCTCGGCAGGGGCGGTCGACGCCGTCGTCCGCTACACGGAGCTCCTACCCGACGCTGTCTTGAGCACGCCCATCGAGCTGCTCGCCGGCCGGGCCCGGCAGATTCGGGGCGAGTGGGAGGACGCCCTGGCCTGGTACGCGCGGGCGGCGGACTCGCACGAGCTCGCACCGGGGCTGGCCTGGCGCGTCGGGCTGATCCACCATCTCCGCGGCGACCTGGACGAGGCCGTCGCCGTGTACGAGCGCGGGAGGCTCGACGGCGAGTCCCCCCGCGACGAGGCGCTCCTACTCGCCTGGCACGCGAGCCTGGAATGGCTGCGCGGCGACCTGGAGGAATGCCGCGAGCGAGGCGGCAGGGCGCTCCAGATCGCCACGCGCATCGGCGACGCGCAGGCGCTGGGGGCGGCGCACACGGTCATGGCCCTCATCGCCGCGTACGAGGGCGACCGCGTGGCGAACGACTCGCACTACCTGCGCGCGCTCGAGTACGCGGAGCGCGCCGGCGACGTGATGCAGGTCATCCGCATTCACACGAACCGCGGCTCGCGCCGCATGGAGGAGGGCGACTACGAGGAGGCGCTCGCCGAGCTCGAGATCGCCCTTCGGCTCGCGGACGTGGCCGGGTTCGTCTTCTTCCGGGCGCTCGCGCTCGCGAACCGGGGAGCCGCGCTCCTGCGACTCGGACGCCTCGAGGAGTCCATCTCCGACCTCGAGGCCGCGCGGTCGGCCTATCAGGAGATCGGCTCCCGAGACGTCTGTTACGCGCTTCTGTACCTCGGCGACGTTTACAAGGAGCGAGGCGATCTCGCCCTGGCCCGCGCGGCTTTCGAGGAGGCGGCCGAGCGGGCGGACGAAGCGGGGGACGTCCAGGCGATCGTGCCGTCGCTGACCGGGCTCGCGCGCGTGGTCGCGGGCGAGGATCTCGAGCGGGCGGCCGAGCTCGCAGAGCGTGCGATGGGCTACGGGCCGGGGATGGCGTACGTCGGCGCGCTGCTCGCGGCCGCGGACGTCGCGCTCCGCAGCGGCGACCGCGAACGGGCCGCCGAGCTGGCCGCGGACGCGGCGACGGAAGCCGGCGCCCGCCGCGACCGAGCCGGGCTGGCCGAGGCGCTGGAGCTCGGGGCGGTCGCCGCGGAGGACCCGGACCGCGCGCGGGCGCTGGCCGAGGAGGCGATCGCGATCTGGCGCGAGATCCGCAACCCGTTCGGCGAGGCGCGCACCCAGCTGGCGCTGGCCCGGATGCTCGGCGCGATCGAGGGCCTGGCGCTCGCCGAGGCTGCCGAGGCGCGCCTGCGGGAGCTCGGCGTCCGTGGCCCGGCGACCGCCGCCGCATCGCTCCTGGCCGAATACTCCGAGGCGAGCGTCCCGACGCTCACGATCGAGTCCCTGAGCCGCTTCCGCGTCCTGCGCGACGGCGTCCCCGTGCCGCTGGGCGAGTGGCAGTCGAAGAAGGCCCGCGACCTGCTGAAGATGCTCGTTGCGCGGCGCGGGCGGCCCACTCCGCGAGACGTTCTCATGGAGGCGCTCTGGCCGGAGGGCGATCCCGCCAAGCTCGCCAATCGCCTCTCGGTGGCGCTCAGCACGCTGCGCTCCGTCCTCGATCCCGAGCGGCGCTACGACCAGGACCACTTCGTCAGCGCCGGGAAGGACATCCTCGCCCTGGAGACGGGGAGCCTCGAGATCGACGTCGAGCGCTTCCTCGCCGAGGCGGCGGCCGGCTTCGCGCTGCGCGCGGACGGCGCGCTCTCGCGCGCTCGCGGGCGGCTCGCGGCGGCCGAGGCGCTCTACTCGGGCGAGTTCCTCGAGGAGGACGCGTACGAAGACTGGGCCGTCCCGCTGCGCGAGGAGGCGCGGGCGACGTACATCTCGGTCGCGCGGGCCCTCGGCGAGGACGCGCTCGAGCGCGGCGAGCACGACCTCGCCGCCCGGTACTTCCTGCGGACGCTCGAGAAGGATCCCTACGACGAGGACGTGCACCTCGCCCTGGTCGCGCTGCACGAGTCGGCGGGCCGGCACGGGGAGGCGCGGCGCGCCTACCGGACGTACGTCGCGCGGATGGAGGAGATCGCGGTCGAGGCGGCCCCGTTCCCGTCGCCTTAAGCCGGCTTTAAGCGCAGCGCGCGGGCGGCCTGGGATGCTCGCACTGTGGATACGTTCGTCGTTCGGCTCTGGGACGCTGCGGCTGCGGGTCATGCGGCAGATCCGCTCCGCGGCACCGCTCTGCACGTCGCGAGCGGCCGTACGACGCCGTTCGTCGGCGCCGAACAGCTGCTCGCATTCCTAGCGACGGTGAGCGTGCGGAGACCGGAGACCTTGCGGCCCTCCGGAGATCTGGACACGAACGACGAGCCATCCACGGTCGGTAGGCGCGGGCGCGAGACGGCGGTCCGTTCTCGGCGCCCGCAGCCCCGACCCTCCTCGCCTCCCTCTGCCTAGGGGCTCGCAGGCCGCATTGGGTGCGGCCTGCGAGCGTTCCCATCGTGTAGCTTCCCTGGCGGTGGAAGGGAAGCACGACGTCCTCATCGTCGGCGCCGGTTGTGCCGGCATGCGCGCAGCCATCGAAGCCTTCGACGCAGGGGTGGATGTCGCCCTCATCTCGAAGATCCATCCCACGCGCAGCCATTCCGGCGCAGCGGAGGGCGGGATCAACGCGGCGCTCGGAAACGCCTCCGAGGACGACCCCGAGAAGCACGCGTTCGACACCGTCAAGGGCTCGGACTACCTCGGCGACCAGGACGCGATCGAGGTGCTCTGCGACGAGGCGCCGGGGGACGTCTACGAGCTGGAGAACTGGGGCGCCGTCTTCTCGCGCACCGAGGACGGTCGCATCGCTCAGCGGCCCTTCGGCGCCGCCGGCGAGCCGCGCACCGCCTACGCGGCCGACATCACGGGCCACGTGCTCGTGCACGTCCTCTACGAGCAGGTGATGAAGCGCGACATCGCGACCTACGAGGAGTGGTTCGCCTGGAAGCTCGTCGAGGACGACGGGCGCTGTCAGGGCGTCATCTGCTGGGACCTCCTGAACGGCGGCCTGAAGCTCGTCGGAGCGAAGACCGTGATCCTGGCCACGGGCGGGGCCGGCCGGCTTTACACGGGGACGACGAACGCGTACTCCTGCACCGGCGACGGCATGGCGCTGGCGCTCCGCCTGGGCGTGCCGCTGAAGGACATGGAGATGATGCAGTTCCACCCGACGACGCTCTCGCCGTCCGGGGTGCTCATCACCGAGGGCTGCCGGGGAGAGGGCGCCTACCTGCTGAACTCCGAAGGCGAGCGGTTCCTCAAGAACTACGCGCCGAACGCCATGGAGCTGGCGAGCCGCGACGTCATCTCCCGGGCCGAGCAGATCGAGATCGACGAGGGCCGCGGCGTGGACGGCAACGTCCTGCTCGATCTGCGCCACCTGGGCGCCGAGCGGATCATCGAGCGTCTGCACGGGACGCGCGAGCTGAGCATGGTCTTCGCCGGGGTCGACCCGATCTACGAGCCGATCCCGGTGCGGCCGGGCTCGCACTACCACATGGGCGGCGTCGACACCGACCTCGACGGCAAGACGGCCCTCGAGGGCCTCTACGCCGCGGGCGAGTGCGCCTGCGTCTCCGTCCACGGAGCCAACCGCCTGGGCGGAAACGCCCTCATGGAGACGATCACCTACGGCAAGCGCTCCGGTGGCGCCGCGGCCGAGTGGGCGCTCGCGAACACGGTCGTGGCCCCGCCCGAGTCCGCCCTCGTCGACGCCGAGCGCGAGCTCCAGGAGCTCCTCGGCCGCACGCAGGGGGAGCGGCCGCACGCGATCCGCGACGAGATGGCCTCGACGATGCACGAGAACTTCGGCGTCTTCCGCCGCGAGGAGCAGATGCGCCAGCAGGGCGAGATCATCCAGGGCCTCACGGAGCGCTACGAGCGCGTCGTGGTCGAAGACTCGGGCTCCGTCTTCAACACCGACCTCACGCAGGCGCTGGAGCTCGGGTTCCTGCTCCAGCTTGCGGCCTGCATGGTGGAGGCCGGGATCGCCCGCAAGGAGAGCCGCGGCGCCCATGCGCGCCCGTACGACTACCCCGACCGCGACGACGAGAACTTCCTGAAGCACACGCTCGTGACGTGGGTGGACGGCCGGCCTCGGCTGACCTGGGAACCGGTTCGGATGACGAAGTGGCAGCCGCAGGAGCGAAAGTACTAGGCGATGCGGACCGGGGGGCTTGCACTCGTGCTCTGGCTGGCGCTCGCGCTTCTGCCGGTCGCCTGCTCGGGCGAGGACGAACCGGAGGGCTCCGCGACGACCACGGCCGCGACCGCCACCGAGACGGCGCCCCAAGGCTCGACCGGCGAGACCGAGGAGGCGCCGCCCGCGACGACCGGCGCCGCCGTGGGAGAGCAGGTCGAGCCGGCGGTGATCGCCGAGGCCGCGGCGAAGACCACCGCGGCGAAGACGGCCCGCATCGCGACCCTCGTGCGCGTCGTCGAGCCGGGTGGGCAGGAGCGCTTCGGAGGCCAGGGCAGGTTCGACTTCGAGCGCCGGGCCGGCCGGATGACGCTCGAGCTGATCGAAGGGGAGAGCGCCGGGTTCGGGGAAGCGACGGCCGTCTTCGTGGACTCGACCGTCTACTACAAGCTGCCTCCCGGAGCGCTCGCCGGGGGCAGGCGCTGGATTCAGCTCGACCTCCAGAACGTCGCCGATGCGTCGGGCCTGGACTTCGGCCCGCTCGTGCAGGGAAGCCAGGCCGACCCGACCCAGTACCTGCTCTGGCTGAGCGCGCTCGGCCCGGGGATCACGAAGATCGGCGAGGAGGAGGTCCGCGGCGTGCCCACCTCGCGCTACCGGGCGGCTGTCGACCTGAACCTGCTGGAGGAGCAGGCCCCGCCCGGCAAGGAGGCCGAATGGGCCGCCTACGTGCAGACCCTCCGCGACAGGCTCGGCCTGGCGTTCATCCCCGTGGAGGTCTGGGTGGACGACGAAGGCCTCATCAGGCGCTTCAACCACGAGTACGGTTTCAGCACCGAGGGGACGACCGCGGTGGTGACGACGGAGCTTTTCGACTTCGGCATCCCGGTCGAAGTGTCGGCCCCGCCGCCCGACCAGGTCGTCACCCTGAATGATGTGATCAGGCCGTGAGCGAGGAAGGAGCCTCTTGGACGTCGCACTGAAGATCTGGCGGTACGACCCGGAGTCCGGCGAGCGCGTTCTTCGCGACTACGAGGTCGAGGCGCCCGAGTGGGCCTGCCTGCTCGACGTGCTCGACATCATCAAGGACACCCGCGACGGGACGCTCTCGTACCGCAAGAGCTGCCGGATGATGATCTGCGGCTCGTGCGGGATGCGCATGGACGGGCGCGCAATCCTCGCCTGCAAGGAGCGGATGAAGCCGATCGTCGACCGCGGCCACGTGCCGGTCATCTCGGCCATGGGGAACATGCCCGTGCTGAAGGACCTCGTCGTCGACATGCAGCCGTTCTGGACGAAGGTCCGGCGCATGAAGCCGTGGGTCGAGACCGGCTACGAGGAGATCCCGGAGAAGGAGTTCCTCGTCTCGCCGGAGGAGATGGCGCCGATCCAGAAAGAGGCGCTCTGCATCATGTGCGGCTGCTGCGTCTCCGAGTGCAACTCGATGGAGTCCGACCCCGAGTTCTTCGGCCCCGCCGCGCTCGCCAAGGGCTTCCGCTTCGTCGGCGACCCGCGCGACCAGGAGACGGTTGAGCGGCTCGAGAGCTACAACGACGAGCACGGGATCTGGGACTGCACGCGGTGCTACTTCTGCAACGAGCGCTGCCCGAAGGGCGTCGACCCGCGCGACGCCATCGCGAAGCTGGGGGCCGAGTCCATCAGGGTCGGCATCGACAGGGACATGGGCGCGAAGCACGCCAAGTGGTTCGTCCACTCGGCGAAGACGACCGGCTGGCTCCGCGAGACCGAGCTCGTCCCGAAGACCCAGGGCGTCGTGTCGGCCCTCAAGGAGGTCAAGTTCGCGGTCAACCTTTTCAAGAAGGGCAAGGTGCCGCTCATCCCGCACGTGGCGGACGAGGTGCAGGAGGCCCGCGCGCTCTACGAGGTCGTCAAGTCGCAGGGGCGCGACGGTGCCGCCGGGATCGTCCAGTCCGAGCGCGCGCTCGCGCGGCTCGAGCACGACGGCGAGATTCCTCCGGAGGCGGCGGAATGAAGGTCGCCTACTACAAGGGCTGCCTCGCGTCGCTCTCCGCCAAGGAGCTCGACACCTCGACCCAGGCGCTCGCGCCGAAGCTCGGCATCGAGCTCGTCGAGCTCAAGTCCGTCACCTGCTGCGGCGCCGGCGACATCCACGAGGCCGAGCCCGACTACTACCTTCACCTGAACGCGCGCATCCTCGCCTATGCCGAGGCGACCGGCTGCGACACGCTGATGACGATCTGCAACGTCTGCACGCTCAACCTGCGGCAGGCGAACCATGCGCTCCAGAACGACGACGCCCTGCGCGTGCGCGTCGCCGAGAACCTCGAGCGCGTCGGCGCCCCGCCCTACAGCGGGAACGTCGAGGTGAAGCACCTCCTCTGGCTGATCGCGGCCGGCGACGGCTTCGAGCAGCTCAAGCAGGTGGCCCACAAGGGCCTCAAGGGCCTGAAGGTGGCGCCGTTCTACGGCTGCCAGATCCTGCGCCCGTCGAAGCTGCTGGGCTTCGAGGATCCCGACCGGCCCTCGTCGCTCGAGGCGATCATCGAGGCCTGCGGCGGCGAGGCGATCGACTACCCGGCCAAGGTCAAGTGCTGCGGGTTCCCGATCATCCAGGCGCGCGAGGAGACCGCGCTGGGCGAGCTCGTCCAGCCCATCCGCCAGTCGATCGAGGCCGGCGCGGACGCGATGGTCACGCCGTGCCCGCTCTGCCATCTCTCACTGGACGCCTGGCAGGCGAAGCTGGAGGCCCAGACGGGCGAGAGCTTCAAGATGCCGATCCTCCACCTGTCGCAGCTCGTCGGGGTCGCCGCCGGGCTGGAGGAGTCCGAGCTGAAGTTCAAGCGGCACGTCGTTCCGGTGGACGGCGTCCTCGAGAAGGTCGAAGCGCCCTAAAATCAGACCGATGGCCCGGCGCCTCGTCGTCCTCGCGCTCGCGGCCGCGGCCGCCGCGGCGGCGGTCGCCGCCTCTCGTCGCCGCCGCGCCACCGCGGACCCGGCGAGCAACGGCGGCTCGCGCGAGCGTGCGGCCCGCCTGCAGCGGGAGCTCGAGCAGGCCCGCGAGCGCCTCCGCGCGGACATCGCGCGCGCCCGCGAGCAGCACTAGCGTTGACGGCGATCCTCGTGGCCGTCGCGCTCGTCGCGGCGGCGGGGCTCGGCTGGATGCTCTTCGAGGCCCAGTGGGTGGAGCTCGTCGAGCGGGACGTGAGGATCCCGGGCCTGCCCCCTGACCTGGACGGGCTCACCGTCCTTCACCTCTCCGACTTCCACCTCGGCACGGTCTCCCTCAACGCGCGGACGCTCCGCAAGGCGGTCGACTGGGCCGAGTCCGCGCCGGTCGACCTCGTCGCGATCACGGGCGACCTCGTCAGTCGCAAGCGTGGCGAGCGGACGCTCCGCGCTGCGCTCGAGCGGCTTCGGCCCCGGCATGGGACGTATGCGGTGCTCGGCAACCACGACGTCGCCGCGACGCGCGACCCTTTCAGCAGCCCGGCCGACCTCACGGGGCTCGAGGAGCAGGGCGCGAAGCTCCTCGAGCACGACGCCGTGACGTTCGAGGTCGCGGGCCGAACGGTGCAGGTGGCGGGCGCCGACGCGCGCCGGCGGCGTGAGGGCCTGCGCGAGCTCGCCGCGCCCGAGGCCGATCTCCGCATCCTCCTGATCCATTTCCCGGACGAGGTCCGCAGCCTCGCCCCCGGCGACTTCCACCTGATCCTGGCCGGCCACCTCCATGGCGGCCAGATCTGCATCCCGACGCCAAGGGGCAAGGTGCGCCTGGAGCACCTGCGCGCGCCGTACTGGGAGGGGCTCTTCGAGCTGCCGGTCGGCATGCTCCACGTCTCGCGCGGGCTGGGCACGAGCTTCGTCCCCTTCCGCCTGCTCGCCCGGCCGGAAGCGACGCGGCTCACGCTCAGGGCAGCCGAGTAGACTCGCGGCCGGGATGGCATACCGCCTCGAGCCTGTGACCAGGGCGTCACTCGCAGGCGCGCCCGCCGTGTGCCGCGACTGCGTGTTCTGGCAGTCGAAGCGGGGGCGGTCGGTCGCCAAGGCCCGCTGGGCGGAGCGTGTCGAGGACGACTGGGGCGCCTGGGGCACGCTCTACCACGGTGAGGGCGACCGGCTGCTCGGTTTCGTCCAGTACGGCCCCTCTGGGCAGTTCCCGCGGGCGTACGAGCTCCCGGCGGGGCCGCCCTCGGCGGACTCCGTTCTCGTCACCTGCGCCTACCTCGTCGACCTGACCGCGCCCTGGGTGCTCCAGAGCCTCTTCCTGGCCGCGATCGGCGAGGCCCGCGACCAGGGCGTGAAGGCGATCGAGACCTTCGGCTTTCGCTATCCGGAAGGCGAGTCGAGCTACGAGCGGTTCCTCGTCCACCGCACGGTCTTCCCCTCAGACTTCCTCGCCGACTTCGGCTTCCTCGCCCTCCGCTGGGAGGGCGACGTGTGCCTGGCTCGGCTCGAGCTGGGAGGTCTGCAGGCGGTCGAGGACGGGCCGACCGCGCGCGCATGGCGCAAGGTGAAGGAGGCCTTCGCTCCGGCCCCGGTACCTCAGCGCCACTAGCCGCAGACCATGGTAGGCTTGTCTCAGTAGGTTTTCGCCTAACAGACACAAACTGGGACGGACGCGATGGCTGTAGTCGAAGACGTGCGCCGTGTGCGCAGCGTGGGCGTGGAAGACGTACTCCGTGCGGGGGGCTTCACGCGCTTCCACCGCAAGGCCGTCCTCGTCACGGGCGCCGCCTGGACGTTCGTGGCGATGGAGATCCTGCTCGTCGGGTTCACCGTCCCCCTCTTCACCACCATCTGGGGGCTGTCCGGTAGCTACGCGGGCTGGATCGCCGCCTCCGCGCTCGGCGGGTCGCTGCTCGGGAGCCTCGTTCTCGGCCCCGCCGCGGACCGGGTCGGGCGGCGGCGCATCTTCCAGGCCGCGATCCTCTGGTACGCCGTCTTCACGGCGCTCACAGCGTTCGCGTGGGGCCCCGGCTCGCTGTCGGCCTTCCGCTTCCTGGCCGGCATCGGCCTCGGCGGGATGCTGGTCGTCGACCCGGCCATGCTGGCCGAGTACCTGCCCCCGCAGAAGCGCGGCCGCTTCCTCGTCGTACTCGATCTCTTCTGGCCGGTCGGGCTCCTGCTCGCCACCGGGCTCTCCTGGTTCTTCCTCGAGCAGGTTGGTGGCGACTGGGCGTGGCGCTGGCTCTTCCTGGCCGCCTCGTTCCCCGCCTTCCTCGCGTTCGTCGCCCGCGTCTCGCTGCCGGAGAGCCCGTACTTCCTCGCGCGGAAGGGGCGCCGTGCGGAGGCGGGCGCCGTCCTCGAGCAGATCACGGGCACGCCGGTCGACGCGCAGACGCTGGTGTCGCAGCCCGAGCCGAACTCGTCGATGGTCGAGCTCGTCGCCCCCAGGCTCCGCGCGCGCACGGCGATCATCCTGCTCGTCTGGATCGCGCTCAACATCTCCTATTACGGGCTCTTCCTCTGGCTCCCGTTCGTTCTCCAGGGCGAGGCGCGGTTCACGATCGACGTCTACCTGCTGCTGGCGCTCTCCGCCCTCTCGCAGTTCCCGGGCTATGCCGCGGCCATCTGGCTGGTGGAGAGAATCGGCCGCAAGCCCACGCTCGCGCTCTTCCTGCTTCTCGGCGGCCTGTCGGTGTTTGCCTTCGCCGTCTCCGAGTCCACGGAGCAATACGTCGCCGCGCTCTTCTTCGTCGGGTTCTTCAACCTGGGAGCCTGGGGAGCCGTCTACCCCTACACGTCCGAGCTCTTCCCGACCCGGCTGCGAAGCACCGCGTTCGGCCTGGCCGAGGGAGTGGGCAAGGGGGCGGCGATCGGTGGCCCCTACCTCTTCGGAGCGCTGATCGACGCCACCGGCGAGACGACCTGGTCGCTCACGTTCGTCGCCCTCGTCATGGCCGGGGGCGCCTTTGTGACCCTCCTCGGACCGGAGACGCGGGGGCGGGCGCTCACGTAGTACCCTGGCCGTAGGCGATTTGAAGGAGGCCGGAGATGCCGACGACGACCCGGGACCGCATCGACGAGATCCAGGCGCTGGAGGAGCTGTGGGCCGCTCCCGCCGCGGAAGAGCCGAAGCCCACGCCTGCGAGACGGCGAAGACTGCCGCTCGTCCCCGGCGGGCTGGTC
Source organism: uncultured Actinomycetes bacterium (assembly GCA_963839745.1). Classification (GTDB taxonomy): domain Bacteria; phylum Actinomycetota; class Thermoleophilia; order Gaiellales; family Gaiellaceae; genus JAIBJN01. The sequence goes on along the minus strand of CAWIWC010000014.1, from coordinate 95,959 downwards.
GCAGCCGGATGGGTCGCCTTCTTCGTCGCCACGAGCTTCGCGCCGCCTCCCGAGCCGGGCATGGCCTGGGCGACGTGGGCCATCGCGGTCGAGCTGGTGATGATCGGCCTCCTGCTCGGCGCCGCCGGCCTCGGCGCGATCTTCGGGAGGATGGGGTTCGCCGGGGCGACCCTGGCCGGCCTGCTCCTGATCCCGCTCGCCGTCAACTGCCGTGCCGCCGAGCACCACCTCGGCAACTGGTGGCTCGCGGAGCTCGGCGCGGCGATCGCGCTCACCGGCCTGGCGGCTGTCGGGCTCGGGCAGCGCCTACGCGGCAAGTAGCCGCCGGGCCAGCAGCAGCTCGGCGATCTGCACGGCGTTCAGCGCCGCGCCCTTGCGCAGGTTGTCGTTGACGACCCAGAGCGCGAGGCCGTCGCCCGCCGTGTCGCGCCTGATCCGGCCGACGAGCACCTTGTCGCCGCCGGCGGCCTGCCCCGGAGTGGGGAGGTCGGCGAGCTCGACCTGCTCCGAAGCGGCCAGGGCCTCGCGGGCCTCGTCGGGCGAGAGCGGCTCGCGCGTCTCGACCCACACCGCCTGGGAGTGGCCGACGAGGATCGGCACGCGCACGCACGTCGCGTGCAGCGCCAGGTCGGGGAGGCCGAGGATCTTGCGCGTCTCCGCGCGGAGCTTCCATTCCTCGCTGAACTCCTCGCCGTCGAGCTCCCAGTCCATCGAGAGGTCACCCTCCGTCGGGGCGATCGCCTGGAGCTTCTGGATGCCCGCGTCGCCGGCGCCCGAGGCCGACTGGTAGGTGGCGAGGCGCACGCGCTCGAGGCCGGCGGCCTCGTGCAGCGGAGCGAGGGCACAGGTGAGCTGCATCGCAGAGCAGTTCGGGTTGGCGACGATCTCGTCGCCGTTCAGGACGTGGTCGTTGACGCCCGCCACCACGAGCGGGATGCCGTCCTGGAGCCGGTAGGCGTCGGACTTGTCGATCGCGACCGCGCCGCCTCGGACAGCGTGGGGGACGAGCTCGCGGCTCGCCTCCGTCCCGACCGAGAAGAAGACGAGGTCGAGGTCGCCTGCGGCCAGGGTCTCCGGCGTCGCTTCCTCGACGACCAGCTCGCCGTCCCCGAAGCGGACGCTCGAGCCGGCGGAGCGTGACGAGGCGAACGCGCGGACGTCGGCGAAGCCGCGCTCGGCGAGGAGCTCGAGCGTCACCGTCCCGACCGCGCCGGTGGCGCCCACGACGCCGATGCGCAGGTCAGGCATGCTGGCGCTCCGCCTCCGCCGAGCCGAGGTCGAACGCGTCGTGCAGCGCCTGCACGGTCTTCTCGACGTCGTCGTGCGGCACGTAGAACGCGATCTTGATCGGCGACGTGGCGACGAACTTGGGAGTGACGCCGAGCCCGCGCAGCGTCGCGAACGTGCGCGCGGCGACACCCGGATGGCTCTTCATGCCGGCGCCCACGACGCTCACCTTGCCGAGGCCGTCCTCCTGCACGTACGTGGCGCCGAGGGAGCTCAACGCGTCGTCCGCATGCGGGCGGTCTTCGAGCGGGGCGGAGAAGACGATGCGGGAGTCCATCTGGATGATCGTGTCCACGTTCACCTCGGCTGTCGCCAGCGCCTCGAAAAGCTCGGCCGGGCCGACGCCCTCGACGGCGTACACGGCCTCTTCGACCGTGTGCGTGACGCCCGAGATCAACGCTTTCTCCAGCATCCGTGCGTCCTCCTCCCTGATCCAGGTCCCCGGCTGATCGGTGAACGTCGAGCGGACGTGGACCATCACGCCGTGGTTGCGCGCGAACTCGACCGAGCGTAGCTGAAGCACCTTCGCGCCGGAGGCCGCCATCTCGAGCATCTCCTCGTAGCTCACGGCATGGAGCAGCCGGGCGTCAGGGACGATGCGCGGGTCGGCCGTGAAGACGCCGTCGACGTCCGTGTAGATCTCGCAGCCGTCGGCCCCGAGCGCGGCCGCGAGCGCGACCGCGGTCAGGTCGGAGGCGCCCCGCCCGAGCGTCGTCACCTCGAAGTCCGTCGAGACGCCCTGGAACCCGGCGACGAGCACGATTCGCTCCTCGTCGAGCGCGCGGTTGATGCGGTGCGCCTTGACCTCGATGATCTTGGCCTTCCCGTGGGCGGTGTCGGTGACGATCCCCGCCTGCGAGCCGGTGAGGGAGATGGCGTTCGTGCCGAGGTCGGAGATCGCCATGGCGACGAGAGCGCAGGAGATCCGCTCGCCGACGGAGATGAGCATGTCCAGCTCGCGCGGAGCCGGCCGGGGCGAGACCTCGTGCGCCAGCGCCCGGAGCTCGTCGGTGTGGTAGCCCATCGCGGACACGACCGCGACGACCCGCGACCCCGACTTCTTCGTGGCGACCAGTCGCGCCGCGACCTTGCGGATCTTGTCCGGGTCGGCGACGGAGGTCCCGCCGAACTTCATCACGACCGTGCCGGCGCTCGACTTGGGCTCGGCAGGCTCGATCTCGGGCAGGGTCTCGTACGCGGTCTCCGTCATGCGTCGATTGTAGGGCGCGCCTCCGAAGCCCTAGCGTGCGCGCGCCAGCCTCCTGATCGTGCGGGGCCGGGACGGACCGACGCCGCGGCTCAGGCGACCGAGGCGAGCAGCTCGTCGAGAGCGGGGTTGTCGACCTGCGCCGCCAGCGAGCGGGCGGCTTCGAGGGCGCCGGGCTCGCCGAGCCGCGCCCGGTGAACCGTCGCACGCACGAGGAGGTCGTGCAGGCCGCGGCTCGCTGCGATCGCCTCGAGCTCTCCGACCCAGCGCTTCGCCGACGCGTCGCCGTGCTCGACGGCCGCCCCGCAGAGCGCGTCCAGCCCGTAGGCCTCGATCCAGAGGTAGGTGTCGGGCAGGCGCCGGCAGAGCCGGGGCGCTTCGACCAGGAGCTCCAGCCCTCGCTCGACCTCCCCTCGCTCGACGGCGACCAGCCCTCGCCCGCGCGTGGCGATGCTCTCCCAGCAGGGATCACCGATCTCGCAGCCGAGCGCGAACGCGTGCTCGAACGCGTCCGCCGCCGCGTCCACGTGGCCGTGCCTGAGGTCGATCTCCGCACGGAACGACTCCGGCAAGGAGCGGAACGAGTTCAGGCCCCTGGCGTCGACGAGCTCCAGCGCCCGGTCGAGGAGGATGGCCGCCTCGTCGAGCTCTTCTCGGAGCACGTGGAGCTTGGCGTGCATCGTCAAGGCGAAGGCGAGCGCCTCCGGGCGCCGGAGGCGCTCACTCCGGGTCGTCGCCGAGAGCAGGAGCCGGGTCGCATTCGCGTAGTCACCCACGTCGCTCCGACAGGTTCCGAGGATGACCTCGATCCAGGCGAGCTCCTCCTCGTCGCCGTCCGCGAGCTCCGCCGCGCGGGCGAGCGTGGTCTCCGCGCGGTCGTAGCGGCCGCGGAGGAACTGGATCCACCCGGCCTCCCGCCAGCCCGTGGCGGCCAACCGGCGCTCGCCGACGCGCTCGGCAAGGACGCTGCCCTCGTGAAGCGCCTCCGCGCCCTCCTCGTCGGTGCCGCGGCACGAGTGGACGAGCGCCCGGCCGAGCCCGACGAGCGCCCTGGCGAGGAGCACGGGATCGTCCTCCCGGCGGGCCGAGGCAACCGCTCCGCGCAGGCGGGCGACGCCCGCCTCGGGAGCGCCGGCGTCCACGGCGGCCATGCCGGTCTCGATGAGGACGTTCACCGCCGAGGGCCCGGAGACGCGCGTGCCCACTGAGGCGAGGGGCTCCGCCGCCGCCGAGGCGAGCGCCGGGCTCGGCTCGATCCCCAGCTCCCGGCGAAAGAGCTCCGTGCAGGCGGTCACCTGGCGCTCCGCAGCCTCGGCGTCGCCCACCGCCCGCAGGCAGCGCACGAGGAGCACGTGCGCGTTCTCGTCGTACGCATTCAGGCGCACGAGATGAGCGGCATGGCTCCGCGCGGTGTCGGCTTCGCCGCGCGCCAGCAGGGCGAGCGCCGCCTCGTGGAGCACGGCGGCCGTCGTCCCGGCGACGTGACGGCGCTCGTTCTCGAGCCAGTTTTCGAAGCTCGGGCTCGACCGGAACGCCATGCCGTCGAGAAGCTCGTGCCCGAGGCCGGGCAGCGCGGCCGCTTCCACCCATGAGCCCGTGCGCAGGATCTCGACGTCGACGAACGCCGCCGGCCCGAGCGCGAGCCGCACAGGATTGCCGCCGACCTCGGCGTGAGGGCCGAGTTGGCGACGGAGGGCCGAGAGCGCCGAGCGGAGGGCGCCGAGCGGGTCGTCGGCCTCCGGGAAGAGCATGGCCGAGAGGCGTTCGCGGGACGAGGGAACCTCGGTGCGCACGAGGTACGTGAGCAGGCCCCAGTGCTTGCGCCCCGCCGGTGCCTCGACCTGGAGTCCGCCTCGCTGGACGGTCGGCGTGCCTAGGAGGTGAATCCTGAGGTCCATGCCAACGTCCACGGCCGGATTCCTCACACGTTCTCTCACACGCCCCATTGCAAGCATCCGACGTCCCAGTTCATCACAGGGAGCTGGGCGAGACAACTAGACGGAGGTAGCAGAGATGCGAAGGATGCTGCGGCATACCCGCCTCGTGCCCGTTCTCGGCCTGGCGGTTCTGGTCGCGGTCGTCGCCGTCGGCGTGGCGATCGCGACCCCATCCTCGGGAGTCACGGCCGAGACCTACCGCGGTAACGTGCAGGGGCAGCTGAAGCTGTTCACGAAGTTCAGCCCCGGCGTCAGCGCGCGGATCAGGACGAAGGGCGCGTTCGAGATCGTCACGCAGAAGATCGTGGCGGAACCGGGCGCCACGTTCGGCTGGCACTACCACCCTGGCGAGAACGTGAACGTCGTTGCCCAGGGAACGCTCAGCCTCTACCACGCCAACAAGTGCACGGTCGAGATCAACTACGCCGCCGGGAGCGGCTTCAGCACGTCTCCCGACGAGGTGCACCTCGCTCGCAACGAGGGGACGGACACGCTGATCATCTACGCGACCTACCTCGTCCCCAAGCAGACGCCGGCGCTACCGCTGCGGATCGACCAGCCCTCTCCGGGGCCGGAGTGTCCGCTGTAGCACGACCCGCCTTGCAGGGCGCCGGGCCGTCCGGCGCCCTCAAGCTTTCTAGGGGAAGAGGGTCTCGTCCGTGGCGGCATCCGCCACGGTGATGGCGCCGGTGGGGCAGTAGGACGCCGCCTGAAGGACGCGCTCCCGCGGTGCCCCATCCGGGTCGACGACCTCGGACTGTCGGTTCTCGTTGTGGCGGAACACCTCCGGCGCGAGGAACACACACTGGCCGTTGCCCATGCAGAGGTCGTGGTCGACGGTGATGCGCAGCTCCCTGGGCACTAGTCCCAGGCCACCGGCAGAGAAGTCAGGGAGCGGAACTGGATGCTCGGCGCGTACTCGAGCTCCTCGGTCTCGAGCCGGAGCGTCCCGAAGCGCTCGGCCAGGGCCCGGAAGACCTCCTGGCCCTCGATGCGGGCGAGGGAGGCGCCGAGGCAATAGTGGATACCGGCGCCGAAGGACACATGCGGGTTGGGCTTGCGACCGATGTCGAAGCGGTCCGGGTCCTGGAACGCGCGGGGATCTCGGTTGGCGGCGGCCATGATCCAGCGCATCCGGTCGCCCTTGCGGATCGTCTTGCCGTGCCGCTCGACGTCCTGCGCGGCGATGCGCTGCGTCGACTTCACCGGCGGGTCGTAGCGGAGGCACTCCTCGGTCGCCGTCCGCGCTGCGCCGGCCGGGTCGGCGCGCAGCTGCTCCCACTGGTCGGGATGCCGGATCAGGGCGAGCGTGCCGTTGCAGATCAGGTTCATGGTCGTCTCGTGCCCTGCGAAGAGGAGCAGGGCCGTGTTGACGAGCACCTGGTGGCGCGTGAAGACGCCCTCCTTCTCCGCGGCCGCGAGCACGGAGATGAAGTCGTCGCTCGGCGTCGCCGCGCGCTCGTCGACCTTCGGGGAGACGTACTCGATCATCCCCTCGATCCCCTCCATGAGGAGCTTCATGCGGTTCGGCTCGCCGCGGTTGATGTAGAGGAGCCGGTCGGCGAGGTGGCGCAGGTGCTCGCGGTCCTCCTCGGGCACGCCCATCATCTGCGTGATCACGCGGACGGGCAGCGGCGCGGCGAGCGCCTCGAGCACGTCCATCCGCCCCTGGGGTTCGGCCTCGTCGAGAAGCTCCGCGACCGCGGCCCGCACGAACGGCCGCCAGTCCTCCATCGCCTGCGGCGTGAAGTACTCGTGCACGGCGCTCCGCATGGAGAGGTGCGCAGGCCGGTCGTGCTCGACGAGCTGGTCGGAGCGGAACGCGCGGACCTGCTCGAACAGCGGACCGTCCTCGGCGTCGATCGGCGGGTGCGGCGGCCGCTGATCGGTCTTGATCACGGCCGACGAGAAGAGCTCGTGGTGCCGCACGAGCCACACGAGGTCCTCGTAGCGCGTGACGATCCACATCTCCGCGCGCGGGTTCCAGTGCACCGGGTCTGTCTCGCGGAGGTGCCCGAAGTAGGAGTACGGATCGGCGATGACCTCGGGCGCGAAGAGGTCTTCAGCGTCGGCGGAGACGGTCGCCATCGGCCAATGCTACGCCTCGCGAAAACGTCCCGTTAAATGTTGAACCGGCCGACCCGAAGGCCGCCCGGTTCAACGCGAGCACTCTATACAGACACCACTCCTTAATGCAAACGAGAAGTGGAAGTCACGTGTCTCAGCGGCGGCGTTAGCCGCACAGGCTGAGACCTGGAGGAGGCGGGTGGCTTGGCCACTCGCCTCCGTTCACATCTCCCGGCGGCCGGCCAAGGCCCGTCCGAGCGTGACTTCGTCCGCGTACTCGAGGTCGCCTCCGACAGGGAGACCGCTCGCGAGACGGGTCACGCGGGTGCGCCCGCGGAGCCGGTCGGCGATGAAGCCCGCCGTCGCCTCGCCCGTCATGTTCGGGTTGGTCGCGAGCACGACCTCCTCGACGCCGTTGCTCTCCACGCGCGCGAGGAGCTCGTCGATCCGCAGGTGCTGCGGCTCGACGCCGTCCAGCGGGGAGAGCGCACCGCCGAGGACGTGGTAGAGGCCGCGGTACTCGTGCGTGCGCTCCATGGAGAGGACGTCGGCGGGCTGCTCGACCACGCAGACGACCGTGCGGTCGCGGCGGGTATCGAGGCAGATCACGCAGAGCTCCTCCTCGGTCAGGTTCCCGCACTCGCGGCAGAAGCCGATGCGCTCCTTCACCTCGCGGATGGCCTCGGCGAGCGCGAGCGCCTCCTCCTCGGGCACCCGCAGGAGGTGGAACGTCAGGCGCTGAGCCGTGCGGGAGCCGATCCCGGGCAGGCGCGAGAGCTGCGCGATCAGGTTTTCGACGGTCGGGCTGAACACGTCAGCCCATAGTTTGACTACAGGCCCGGCAGGCCCAGGCCCTTGAGGCCGCCGCTGACGTCGCCGAGCTTCGACTGGGCCAGGTCCTGGGCGTTCTTCAGCGCCTGGTTCACGCCCGCGAGGACGAGGTCCTCGAGCGTCTCGGGGTCGTCGGGGTCGATCGCCTCGGGCGAGATCTTCACGCCGACGATCTCGCCCGCGCCGCTCGCGGTCACGGTGACCATGCCGCCGCCGACGCTGGCCTCGACGCGCTCGTTGGCGAGCTCTTCCTGCGCCTTCAGCATGTCCGCCTGCATCTGCTGGACCTGCTGGAGCATCTTGTTCATGTCCATGGACATCGGCTAGTCGGTCTCCTTCCCGATCTCGCGGGCGTCGAACGTCGTCTTCATCAGGGAGATGATCTCGTCCTCGGTCGCGGGCTCCTCCTCGGCCGCCTCGGGCTCCTCGTGCGGGCCCTCGCCGACCTCGAACGCGAGCGCCAGTCGATGCCCTGTGACCTCGTGGAGCACCCCCGCGAGGACGCCGGCGTTCTTCGGCTCCTCGGCCAGGCCACGGTGGAACGAGGCCGCCGGGGGGAACTCGAGCACGAGCCGCTCGCCGTCGAGGGCGATCGGCTTCGCCTCCGTCAGCACCGAGTAGGTCGGGATCGACTTCTCGGAGACAGCGGGCAGGATCGTCGGCTTCCAGGCCGCCTGAATCTCGCCGAGGTCGATCGGCGGGCCCTCGCTCGGCGCCGGTGGCTCGGCGGTCGGCGCGGGGCTCTCGGCCTCCGCGGCCGGTGCCGGTGCCGGCGTGGGCCGGCTGGGCTCGGGCGCGCGCTGTGGCTCGCCGCCGCGCAGCCGCGATTCGAGCTGCTCCAGGCGGTAGGCGGCCGACTCGCGCGAGAGGTCGGCACCGGGCCGCGTCACCTTCACGAGCGCGAGCTCGAGCGGCAGGCGCGGGTCGCCGCCCTGGCGGACGTCGTCCACGGCGACGTGGAGCAGGTCGATGAGCCGCAGCACCTCGGGCTCGGCCAGCTGGTTGGCCTGCGAGCGCAGCCGCTCGCGCGTCTCCGGGGTCACCGGGAGCGAATCGGGCACCTCGCCCATGTGCTGGACGAGCAGCAGGTGGCGCAGGTGCTCGAGCAGGTCGTTGACGAGCCGCGCCAGGTCCTGGCCCTGGTCGGCGAGCTCCTCGACGAACGCGAGCAGGCCGGCGGTGTCCTTGTCCACGATCAGGTCGCAGAGGCGGAAGAGCGCCTCCTCGTCGACGGCGCCGAGCAGCTGGAGCACCGACTGGACGGTCACCTCGCCGTCGGTTGCCGCGGCGAGCTGGTCGAGCGTCGAGACCGCGTCGCGGAAGCTCCCGCGCGCGCTCCGCGCGATCAGCGAGAGCGCGGCGTCGGGCGCCTCGATCTTCTCGCCGTCGGCGACCAGGCGGAGCAGCTTCGTCAGCTCGGCGAGGCGCGGCCGCGCGAAGAGGAAGGTCTGGCAGCGCGAGCGGACGGTGCCGAGCACCTTGTGGAGCTCGGTCGTGCAGAAGACGAAGACGAGGTGCGGCGGCGGCTCCTCGATCAGCTTCAGGAGCGCGTTCCACGCCGCGTCGGTGAGCTGGTGCGCCTCGTCGAGGATGTAGACCTTGAAGCGGCCCTCCACCGGCTGGAGGACGACGTGCTCGCGGATCTCGCGCACGTCGTCGATCCCGCGCTGGCTCGCAGCGTCCATCTCGATGACGTCGAGCGACGTCCCGCTCGCGATCGTGACGCACGAGTTGCAGGTCTTGTCCGGGTTCGCGGTCGGTCCCTGCTCGCAGTTGAGAGCCTTGGCGAGGATGCGCGCGAGCGAGGTCTTCCCCGTGCCGCGCGGGCCGGCGAACAGGTAAGCCTGACGCACCTGGTCGTGCTCGATCGCGTTGCGGAGAGTCCGGACTACGGCCTCCTGGCCGACGACCTCGTCGAAGTCCTGCGGCCGGTACTTCCTGTAGAGCGCGGTCACCTCGGCCATCGTATAGAGGAGGGGGCCAGGGGAACCAGGGGTTCCCCAAAGAGAGGAGGGAGCCCACGAGGGAACCAGGGGTTCCCTCGTGTATTGCCCGGTCGCGCACCTTCTGTCGAAGAGGCTCTCGAGGCGGTGCCAACGACGCTCGCTCTGACCAGGCTGCCCCGCGGCACCCGGGAGAAACTGCTTAGCGCTGCTTCCTCCCGGACCTGACGCGGTTCACAGGCTCCCGGTGCGCGGAACCTGGTCGTCAACGCTCGCGTGCGCGAGCCCGTTCCTCAATTGCCATCCCCTCGGGAAGGGATTCGGCCCCGCTAGAGCGGATTGCGGGTTCAGGGAACCGCTAGCTCCCCGCTTAGCGCGACCGGGCACATCGATCGTAGCAGCGGCCCGGGGGTAGACTTGGACGCCTCGGGGCGCATAGCTCAGCGGGAGAGCGCCCGCTTCACACGCGGGAGGTCGCTGGTTCGATCCCAGCTGCGCCCACTGGCCTGGAGGCCAGTGTCTAAGCGGCTTCCGCCGCAGACGCCTCCGGCACGACCTCGAGCGATGGGTCTTCCGTTTGGGCACTAGTCGCTATATGCGGCGGTCTCGAAAACCGTTATCCGTCGTTAGGCGGATCCGAGGGTTCGAATCCCTCCCCCTCCGCTTTCCAGCAGGTCTGAGCGGAGATTGCCCCTCAGACCGGCGCCCGCCGCGGTTTCATGACCGCCGCGGCCAGTCCCACGGACGTCCGCTGGCGTCCCAGGAAGGTTATTCGGCGCCAACGTACCGAAGTGATTCGAGTGGTAGCCCTGTCGACGCCGCCGCTGCGGCGGAGCAGAATGCAGTTGTGACCCAACCGCCGCGTGCGGACGATTCGGCGATGACCCGCAGCGGCGTGTTCGCATGGCTGCTCGCCTCGACCGCGGTCGCGGCGATTCCTGCGATCCTCTTCCTGGACGCCGGGGCGGCGGAGTACGGCGATGGGTGGTTCGCCAACCTCGTGGGGCCGGTGGCGATCCTCGCCTCGACCGGGGTCGGGCTGCTGCTTGCGCTGCGGCGCCACACGAACCCGATCGGCTGGTTGCTGCTCGCCAGCGGGAACGTGCTCGCGCTTGCCGGGCTCGCGCACGCCTATGCGGGCTACGTCCTGGAACACCCCGGCTCGCTGCCGGGCGGACGGGCGGCGGCCGTCTGGGACACGTCGGGTTGGCCCTTGCTCTTCGCGGGTGTGATCGCTATCGCGTTCGTCTTCCCGGAGGGGCGACTGCCGTCACCCCGCTGGCGCCCCTGGGCGATCGGAGGGGCCGCCTCGTTCCTGGTCATGCTCCTCGGGGGCCTGCTCTCGGACGAGCCGCTCGACGCTCCGTTCGAGGAAGTCCCGCCATTCGGTGTGCTGCCGGGTGCGGTGCACGGCACCCTCCAGACAATCGGGCTGCTCGGAATGGGCGTTACCTTCGTCGCAGCGATGCTCGCCCTGGTCGTGCGCTTCAGAGGTGCACACGGCGTGCTGCGCTCGCAGCTGAAGTGGATCGTCTACGCGGGCGCTCTCATCCCGGTCTCGATTCTCGTCGGGACGCTCGAGGGGCTTGCCGGTGCGCCGGCGTGGGCGACGTTCCTGGCGCTCGTGGCGGTGCTGGTCGCGATTCCCGTCGCGATCGGCATCGCGGTCCTGCGCTACCGGCTGTACGAGATCGATCGCCTCATCAGCGCGACGCTCGTCTACGCCGTGCTCACCGCGGTGCTAGGCGCGTCGTTCGTCGCCGTGGCGCTCGGTCTCGGCGTCGCCCTGGGCGGCGGGTCCGCCGTGCCGACTGCCGCAGCGACCCTCGCCGTCGCCGTCGCCTTCCGGCCGGTGCGCGCACGCGTTCAGACACAGGTCGACCGGCGCTTCAACCGATCGCGGTACGAGGGGCTGCGGCGGGTCGATCGCTTCCTCGACGACCTCCACCTCGGTCGGGCCGAGCCCGAAGAGGTCGGAAGCGTGCTCGGTGAGGCGATGCACGATGCAAGCCTCGAGCTCTTCTACTGGCTGCCGCGCGACAACGCGCATGCAGACGCGGCGGGGCGGATCGTCGACGAGCTCCCGGCGCACCCTGCCGGACGCACGCCCGTCCGCCGGGCCGAGTTGCAGCTCGCCACTCTCGTCCACGCGCCCGATGCGGAGCCAGCCCTGCTTGACGTGCTGATCACCCGGGCGGGGCTCGCCATCGAGATCGCCCGGCTGCGCGTGGAGGTTCGGCGCCAGCTCGCCGAAGTCGAGTCCTCACGAGCGCGGATCGTCGCCGCAACGTACGAGGAGCGGCAGCGACTCGAGCGAGACCTGCACGACGGCGCGCAGCAGCGGCTCGTCTCCATCGGTCTCGACCTTCGCCATCTGCAGCACGAGCTCGGGCCGGCTGCGGCTCCGGCCGAGCGCGAGCTGCTCGACGGCGCCGTCACGGGTCTCACCGACGCGATCGCGCAGCTCCGCGAGCTCGCGCGCGGCATCCGGCCTGCGACGCTGGACCACGGGCTCGCACCCGCGCTCCGCGAGCTCGCCGCCCGAGCGTCGATTCCCACCGAGGTCGAGGCGACGGACGAGCGCTTCGAGCAGGACGTCGAAGCGGCCGCCTACTTCGTGGCGAGCGAAGCGCTGACGAACGCCATCAAGCACGCACGCTGCTCGCGCGTTGTCGTGCACGCGAGCCGAAGCGACAGTCGTCTTGTCTTAACGGTCTCCGATGACGGTCGTGGGGGCGCGGCGCCAGCCCTCGGCTCGGGCCTCGCCGGCCTCTCCGACCGCGTGGTCGCTCTCGGAGGTCGGCTCGTCGTGAAGAGCGACGCCGGCCGCGGCACCTCGATCGTCGCGGAGCTCCCGTGCGCGTAGTCATCGCGGAGGACCAGGCGCTGCTCCGCGAGGGGCTCGCTCGGCTCTTCGGCGATGCCGGGCACGAGGTCGTGGCGACGGTCGGCGACGCGGACGCGTTCCGCGCCGCGATCCGCGAGCACGAGCCCGACCTGGCGGTGGTCGACGTGCGCATGCCCCCGAGCTTCAGCGACGAGGGACTTCAGGCTGCTCGCTGGATTCGCGAGGCACATCCCGGTGTGAGCGTCCTCGTGCTCTCCCAGCACGTCGAGATCGCCGGCGCGGTCGAGCTCGTCTCGCAGCGGGGCTTCGGCTACCTGCTGAAGGACAGAGTGCTCGACGTGGCCGAGTTCATGGACGCGGCCGAGCGCGTCCAGCGTGGCGGGTCCGCCCTCGACCCCGAGGTCGTCGCGACTCTCGTTGCCCCGCGCGAGCGGTGGCACGACGACCTCACGCCCCGCGAGCGCGAGATCCTCGCCCTGATGGCCGAGGGCCTGACGAACGCGGGTATCGCGGCCCGTCTCTTCCTGACCGAGCGGACGGTTGAGAGCCATGTGCGCCACGTCTTCTCGAAGCTCGGCCTTCACGGCGGCGAGGACGGCCATCGTCGCGTCCTTGCGGTGCTCGCCTACCTTCGCGATCGCGAGGCTCCGTAGCAGCACGGAGCCATAGTCGCGCGCTGGTGCGGCCCGCATTCGCGTAGCAGCCTCGATGACGCAGCCCCTCGGCTCTCGTAGCGTCGGATACGTCGCTTCCACAACCGAGAGGAGTCGTCATGGAATCCACGACTAGCCGCCCCGCCGTCGATCTTGCGAGCAGGCGAACCCTTGCGGGGCCTGCGCTGGCCCTCGCAGTGCTGTCGGTCCCGGGCTCCACGCTCGCCTGGGACCTGCCAGGCGGAGGGTTCGTGTTCGGGTTTCCGCCCGCGATCGCGGCGGTCGTCCTCGGCGTGCTTGCGCTTCGCCGCTCCGAAAGCCGCGGAATGGCCGTCGCGGCGATCGTGATCGCCGGCGCGATGCTCGCGCTCATGATCGTCTGGATGGCTGTCGAGGCCCTCACGTAGTCTCGACCCCGCGAAATCCTGACGGGGCGCTCATGGCCTTCGTGAGCGCCCCGAAGGCGGAGTTCCACGGCGGTCACGTCGACTTTCGTGCACGCGAGCGCAAGCGGTGTGCACGCGGCTCCAAGCACTTCACCGCTTCCGTACGACACTGCTGAGAAGCCCGCTTTTCACCGCTCAGGGCCTCACACGGGGAGAGAAATCCCACTGGGCTGGGGGTCAGGTGGCCGAGTTTTTCTTCGAGGCACCGGGTGCGCCCCCGTGCGAGGCGGCGCTACGCGCCCGGCGCTTGGTACTTGATTTCGCCGGCCTTGCGCAGAGCATCCAGCGTCTCGTCGACGGTGAGAAGGACTGTCGTTTCGATCGAGCTCAGCGCCCCGCCGCCACCGATCGCCAGAGCGACCGCCCCCATGGACACGTTGTCAGGGGCTTCCCAGAGGTTGTAGCCGTCGTGCTCGCCGAAGGCGTACCAGAAGCCATGGAGCTTCCCACCCACCGACTCGATGTACGACTGAGCAGCCTTTCGGCGGTCTTCCGGATTGCCGATCAGCCTCGCCCAGGTCTCGGGCGTGTAGCTGAACCTCGTCAGATAGAGCGGCATCGTCCTCCCTTTCCTCCGAATGGCGCCAGTCGCCGTCGGACGCGGAAGTATTACCGCGCGCCAGGCCGCCCCGGTGTGATGGAGCGGCTCCTCGCGATCACCGGCCCGCCCGACACCCGCGCCGGCCGGGCTCAGCTCGACCGGTGAGTCACGGGTAGTCGACGACGAACACGGGTGCGCCGATGTTGCTCGTATCGGCCGGGCCGCCGACGCCGTTGACCACGTGGTCGATCGTGCCCGCGCTCAGGTTGACGGTCATGATGTGATGCAACCGGACGCCCGGGGTCACCGGAACCTCGAAGCCGTTCTCGGTGTGGATCGACGGGTTGTTCCGGTTGAAGACGTACACACCGCCCCCGAAGAGGTTGTGCGTCGTCACCTGGTCGCCGACCTTGTACCCGGCCCAGCCTTCGATGCCGTCGTGCATCCAATCCGCCTGGGTCGGCGGATCGTAGGGCAGCTCGTTCTGGTACAGGATCGTCGTGCCCTTCTGGCCGTTCCAGATGGTGTTGTACTGCTGGAAGTGCTCGACGAACAGGCCGGTCGCCGTCACGCTGTCCCCGTTGACGACGACGCCGTTGCGGCCGATGTTGGTGTTCCAGCGCTCCGTGTCGCCGGAGAAGCCCTCGACGCCGTGGTCGGCACGCCACACCCAGGTGTGATCGATCAGAACGTCGTTGCTGTTGACCTCGAGCGCGACGTCAGCTCTGCCGATGTGCGGTCCACCGACGCGGAAGTACACGTCCGAGAGCGTGGTCGGGTTGGACGGGTCGCTCTTCGCGTTCTTCTTGGGCTTCTTGCCGACCTGCAGGAGCATCGGCGACTCGACGGTGCCCGCGTCGATCGTGACGCCGGCGATGATGACCCCGGGGACATCGTTGACCGTCAGCGGGACCGCGCCGTCGACCGCGGTGAGGGTCGCATGCCCGATGCCGAGGACCACCGTGTTGGCGCGCTTCACGACGATGCTCTTCCCCACGTCGTAGACGCCCGGCGTAAGCAGCAGGTTCATCCCGCGGGCCAGTTGGTTGTTGATCGTCTTCACCGAGTCCGACGGGGTTGCGATGAAGAAGTGGCGGAGCGGGATCGTGCGCCCCGCCGTCATGCCGTCGGCCCAGGAGATGCCGCGGGTGTCTGTCTGCGCCGAGGGCACGCGGACGTGGTACTTGCCCTGCCCGTCGATGAACAGGTACGGCTTCTCACGGCTGACGGGCGTCGTCTCGAGGGTCGTGTACGGCGGATTCGGGAAACTCGCTTCCGACGGCGCGCCCTCGACACCCGCGAAGACCTGGTTCCACACGGCGTTCGACCAGCCGCCGATCTGGCTGTTGCGGATCAGCCACTGTTGCTGGGAGCCGTTGATGACGAACGGGAGGTTCGAGTCGGCGATGAAGCCGCCGCTGGCGAACTGCGGCCCGGCCGTGCAGTAGTCCATGAGCGAGAGGTTGGCGCCGCCGATGTTGAGACGGCGCATCGACACGGCTTGCGAGACCGCCCAGAAGTTTGCCGAGGCGCGACAGCCGTCCTGGTTGAGGCTGTTGATGTTCAGGGTCAGGTTGGACAGCGTGCGCCAGAAATTGACCAGGGCAACGCAGTTGCTCGTGCCTCCGTTCTCGAGGCAGCGGTTGTAGACCTCGATCTTGCCGTTGATCGTCACGTCCGTCGGGGAGGCACCGAGACCGGCGACCTCGGTGTAGTAGCCGACCTTCATCTGCAGCGGCTCGGTGGCTGTTCCATACACGCCCGGCTTGAACAGGAACGCGTAGCGGTTCGTGCTCATCTCGGCGTCGACCTGCTGGGCATGGATCGCATCGACGGTTGCCTGAATCTCGCTGACCGGCATGCTCGGGTCGAAGATGATCACGTTCGGGCCGAAGCCGGGCAGGCTTCCAGCCGACCCGCCGGCCAGAGAAGCGGCGCTCGCAGATCCGGCGCCGGCCGCACCCAGCGCGAGCGCGAGTGCGAGTGCGAGCAGGAGCCGGCCATTTGCCGGAAGTGTTGTCGATCGACGATGCATGCGATCCTCCTCGTTCCTCTGCGGGAGCGCCGACTGCAGCCATAGCCGACCCCGACGAAACGCCGGCGCCGTAGTTACGCGGAACGTGACCGTTCCCAATCTCGTCATGCTCCCCCGACGGCCTCGATCTGGCGCTGAGCCTACTCGACCGAGCGTCATCTCGGCGACGCCGGGCGGGCCCCTGACGAGTCGGAGTGCCTTCGCGTGTCGGTCATCCGCTTCGCAACGGCATCGGTCTAGCGCACGGAGCCGCGGCCGTTGCTGCCGGATGGCAGCGCCCGCTCTTGTGAAGCCCCGCCGACCGGCGTATCTTGAGTTGAAGCGCACAAGCCTGCATGCGGCCGGGCTCCCAGCGCACGCCGCCATGACCGACACCGCCCTCCAGACCGAAGCCGGGGCTAGCGAACAGGCCGTCGTCCCGTCGACCGCCGGCGAGTTCGCCTCCGGCCAGTCCGGCGCCGTCTCGTTCGCCGAGGTCGTCCGCGTCCACTACGAGTGGGAACGCGCGATGCGGCGCGGGACGCCCGACGACGAGCTCGAGCAGCTCTTCCGCGACAAGCTGCGGGAGTTCCAGCAGAAGGAGGGGGCGCTTCTCCACGCGTACTGGTCGCGGCGCCGGCCCTCGGCGGTCGCGCTGACGGTCCGGCCGCGCCGCCGCCACAAGCCCGGGACGCTCAGGCGCTGGTGGCCTCTGCGCGGCAGGTCCCAGCGGATCGACGACCCCCTTACCGACCCGGACGCGATTATCCGGCTCCACCGCGTGACCGACTGGATCGCGCGCGATTCGCCGATCGCGGACCTCCTGCACCACTGCGACACGCTCGGGATCCGCGTCGGCGAGATCCTGCGCGGGACGAGCGAGCGCATCGCGATGCAGTGGATCTATGCCGTCCAGAGCCACCTGCTCGGCTTCATCGAGCGGACGGAGGGCAAGGCGACGAAGGCTCAGATCGACGAGATCGTGACCTCCCAGAAGCGCGAGCTGATCGCCATCGAGCAGTACTACGACCGGGCGGGGGACAAGACCGCGAGGGTCGTCTACTTCGCCGGGATGATGCTCGGCGCCTTCTACTCCACCATCCTCGCCGGCATCGGCGCGCTCGCGCTCTGGCTGGGCGGCTGGATGGAGCAGCCGCACGTCGAAGGGATCGAGACGTTCTTCGTCTCCTATGCCGCCGGCGGCATCGGCGCCATCGTCAGCGTCATGTTCCGCATGGCCAACGAGGACAAGTTCGCCATCGACTACGAGGTCGGCCGGCCGACCGTGCGGAAGCTGGGCGCCTTCCGGCCGTTCATCGGGGCGATCTTCGGCGTCGCCATGTACTTCCTGATCTCGAGCGGCCTCCCGCAGGTGGAGCTCCCGGACGACGACACGGCGTTCTTCTACTACGGCACCGTCGCGTTCCTCGCCGGGTTCGCCGAACGGAGGACGAAGGTGATTCTCGGGAGCGCCGAGGGGACTCTCGCGAAGAGCCTCGGGTTCGCGGGCTCGGACCTCGACCGCGCTCCAGGGCCACCCCTCGAGATCGAGGGCGACACCCTTGGGCCTTCGGGTGCTGCGTCCCGGACGGTCACCAAGGAAAAGGTGACGGTCTCGGAGCGCACGGACGGACGGACCGACTAAGCCGGCTGACGCGCGGAGGCAGCGAGACGGCTCGCCGCCTCCGCGTCGCGGCGGGCCACTCGGAGGCGCCAGCTGAGCTTCGCCGTCGGGAACGCCCTGAACCGATCGGCCAGCTCCTCCGCGGGCATTCTCGCGTCGGCGTCGACGGTGAGCTCGAGCGTGTCCACGGGATCCTTGACCGACAGCATTCTGATCTCCTCGTCTTGGGGGCTGTCATGCTGGAGGACGGCACGGCGGGCCGAACCTTGCGCGACGGAACGCCGAAATCCCCCCTTTGTCGGGCCCTCTCGGCGCGGGCGGGTTAGGTTGGGGCATGGCCGCCGCGGGAATCGACGTGCGCGCGTGCGCGGGCGAGGAAGAGCAGAGGATCGGCCTCGAGATCCACAACGCCGTCTGGCCCCACCGCGCTGTGACCATGGACGAGGTCAGGTCGTTCCAGGCTGGGGTGAACGACTACGAGGAGTTCCTGGCCGCCGTCGACGGCGAGGACAAGGGCTCGGCGGCGATTGCGATCCTCCCGCAGCGCCCGCACGCGGGGTTCCTCCTGCTCACCGTCGCTGGAGGACGGCCGCCGACAGGGCGCCGGGAGCGCGTTGTACGCGACCGTGTCGGACTGGCTGCGCGAGCGCGACCTCGACGTGATCCACGCCTCCGTCTCGGAGGCGGACGACGAGAGCCTTGCCTTCGCCCACCATCGAGGGTTTCGCGAGATCGAGCGGTATCCCCGCCTGCTGCTCGAGCTCGCCGCGATCGAAGAACCGGCCGTCGAGCTGCCGCCCGGGATCGAGATCGTCACCTGGGCCGAGCGACCCGAGGTGGCGCGGGGGATGTACGAGGTCGCAGTCGAGGCCTATGCGGACGTCCCGGGCGGGGACGCCGAGGAGATGGAGGCCTTCGAGGACTGGCTCGCCCACGACATGCAGGGCTCGGGCGACAGGCCCGAGGCGACCTTCGTCGCCCTGGCCGGCGGCGAGGTCGTCGGCTACGCGAAGTACTTCCTCACCGAAGCAAGGCCGACGATGGCCTTCCACGACATGACCGGCGTGCGCCGGGACTGGCGCGGGCGTGGAGTCGCCCGCGCGCTCAAGCAGGCGCAGATCGCGTGGGCGAAACGACAGGGCTACGAGTACCTCGAGACGGCCAACGAGGAGCGCAACGAGCCGATCCGCAGGCTCAACGCCTCCCTCGGCTATCGCCTCGCGCCCGGGCGCATCCTCCTCGAGGGCCCGCCGGCCCCGCGCTGACTACCGGGCTGCTGCCGCCCGCCAGCCGGCCCGGCGGTGGAAACGCTCGACCTCGAAGAGCACGATGACGCCCGCGACGCCGCCGATCGCCGCGCCGGTCGCCTGGGCCTCGGGCACCTCGAGCGCGAGCAGGCCGCCCCAGGCGACGAGATAGCTCCACCCGGCGGGCCGCCGCTGAGTCTGGCGGGCGGCCCGGAGGGTCTAGGCCCTGCCCTCCGGAGGGCCTTCGTAGGGCCTCCGCCAGAGCCGGTACGCGAGGACGCCCGCGATGCCGCCGAGCAGCACCGCGCCGGCGAACGGGATCACGCTCCAAGCGCCCGCGCCCGCTGTGAGCAGGATGACGCCGGCGAGGGCCAGGAAGACTGC
Organism: uncultured Actinomycetes bacterium; assembly: GCA_963839745.1. Lineage (GTDB taxonomy): Bacteria > Actinomycetota > Thermoleophilia > Gaiellales > Gaiellaceae > JAIBJN01. The sequence continues at coordinate 76,930 of CAWIWC010000014.1, read as the reverse complement.
GACGAGCCCGACGCCGAGGGCGCCCCCGTAGAGGAAAGGCCGATCCGCAGCCCGGGGCGCGTCGGCCGGGACGGTGATCGGCATCACGTCCTCGGGCAGGCGCGTGACCCGTACCGCGTCGGCGCGGGCACTCTGCTCGCCGACCTCCGGCTCGACGGCCTTCCCGGGGTCGAGCTCGGGAGCGCGGTCGAGCTCGGACGCAGGCTGCGCCAGCTTCACAGCCAGCGCCGAGTGGTCCACGGATTCGACGGCCTCCCACGGAACGGCGCGCCGATCGTGCGTCACGGGAGGCTCTCCGCGGTCGACGACGACGTAGAGGTCGTCCTCCGCCTGCAGCACGACCGTCACCTTGCCGACGGGCTCGCCGTCGGCGGCGTACACGACGTATTCCTCCAGGCCTCCGGTCTCGCCGCCGGCTGCCGGCAGCTCGTATGTCCACGGTGCCCGGCTCACGAGAAACGCGTACCCAACCGGTCCGCGCGCGAACCGTCGTAGGTTCCTGACCACTTGTGTAAGGTGCGCCTGACATCCGATCCGAAGGGAGTAGCGCGCAGTGATTCGTGCCAGAGCACTAGCGCCGCTCGTCGCCACGGGGGTCGCCGCACTTGCACTCGCAGCGTGCGGCGGCGACGACGAGCCGGCAGCCGACGACACGGGGGCAGCGACAACGACCGAGGCGACAGCCGCGCCGCAGCTCGACGGGGTCAAGGACTACCTCCTCGACCACACCGAGCAGCTGACGGGCTTCACCGCCGACTTCGAGTCGGCCGCCGAGGAGTATCACTCGCTCGCCGAGGAGGCCGGCTTCGACTACGAAGCGCTCTGGGCGGAGCACGGCGAGGACCTCGCTCCCATGCTCGAGGAGATGAAGGCCAACTGGATCGAGGGCAACCCGTACTACGAGCAGATGGAAGGCGTCGTCGCCGGAACTCCGTCGCTCGCCGAGTACGACGTCATCCTCGACGCCGGGTCGAGCGCGGCCGAGGATCCGGAAAGCGCGGTGCCCTTCGACCTCGAGCTCTCCGACGGCACGACGCTGGAGCAGCCGGGCAACCTCTTCAACCTCACCGAGGGCGCCCTCTGGGGGACGCTCCCGGAGGACATGCCGCAGAGCACGCCCGCCGACCTGGACGGGAACGGGACGGAGGACTTCGGCGAGGTGCTGCCGCACGCGCCGTTCCTGCTCGCGACCGCCGAGGCCTTCGATCGCTACTCGGGCGAGCTCGCCGACTCGGCGGAGGCGTGGGAGCCGAGCGAGTCCGATGCCTTCACGGCTCTCGTCGTGATGGTGCCGACGATGAGCGAGTACTTCGGCCAGTGGAAGGAGTCGCGCTTCGTGCTCGGCGACGCCTCGGAGTCGCAGTCGTTCAACGTCGTCTCGCGGCTCTCGGACATCAACGACATCCTCGCCGGCCTCGAGGTCATCTTCGAAGGCGTCGAGGGCCGGCTCGCGGAGGTCGATCCGGAGCAGGCCGAGCAGACCGGGCGCGAGCTCACCGACCTGCGCGCCTTCGTCGAGGATCTCTACTCGCGCGAGCAGGGAGGCGAGCGCTTCGACCCCGAGCAGGCAGAAGTGCTCGGGACGGAGGCACAGGACCGCGCGACGGCGATCGCCGGCCAGGTCTCGCAGGCTGCCGCCGAGCTCGGGGTGACGATCGAGCAATAGCCCGAATGGCGCTTCGGCCGCTCATCGTCGCGGCATCGGCCGCCGTCTGCCTGGCTCTCGCGGGGACTGCTTCGGCAGCTCCTCAGGAGCCCTGGCAGGCGGCGGCCGACGTTCGCACCACGCTGGCCGAGGCGCAGCGCGCGCTGGTCCTCGGCGAGCCGGACAAGGCCAGGAACCTGGTCGCGAAGGCGGCCGCGTTCGAGCTCGGGCCCCTCGAGCCCGCCGCCCGCCCGGGCCTCGACGCTGCGGGCGCTGCCGTGGCGGCGGAGGATGCCGTCGCGATGGAGGTCGCGCGCGCCGCGACGTGGACGGCGATCCTCGCCGAGGCGCTCGAGCGTGCGACGGCTGCCGCGGCTGCCGGCGACGTGGACGAGGCGCGCGCCTGGCTCCTCGTGCGCGAGTTCCGCAAGCCGACGCGCTTCACGCGTCCCGGCGCCGACGCCACGCTCGCGCTTCAGGCGCTCGAGGCCGGGCGGATGGGCGCCCGGCCGGCAGCGGCGGCAGTCCGGGCCGACCTCCTGGACACCTACCAGGCGCGGCTCCGCTCGGCTCTCGACACGGTCGTCGCCTCGGGCGGCCAGGGCTTCGACATCAGCCGCGCGGGTGCGGCGGCCCTCGCGCGCGGGTACTTCGCCCTGCTCGCCGCCGCCTACGAGGAGCAGCGCAGCGCGTCCGACGCAGCCGCGGCCTCGGCGTCCCTCGAGAGCCTCGTCTCGGCGGCCGAGGACGGCGACGACGCAGCGGTCGAATCCGCGCTCGGCGAGATCGAGGCCGCGCTCGAGGGCTTCCGCGCCGCTCCGCTCAGCGAGGAGGAGGAGTTGCGGCGTGCCGGCCAGCTGGAGCGCTTCCTCGCGCTCGTGCCGATCGAGTATGAGCGCGGCGTCGACGACGGCAGGGTCACGCTCGACTTCGAGATCCAGGAAGCGGTCACGTTCCGCGACGGCGCCGCGCAGGCCTTCGGCGACCTCGAGCATCTCCTCGCGCTCGAGAACCAGGAGGACACGCGCCGGCTCGGCGAGATCCTCGACGGCCTGGCCGGCGATCTCGGCTCGGCGGCCCGTCACGAGGAAGTCGCCGACCCCGAGGACATCCAGGGCGCGACGGACGAAGCGCTCGAGCTCATCGACTCGCTCTACCCCGAGGAGTGGAAGGAGGCCGGCGCGACGGCGGACTTCGACGTCATCGCCGCCACGCTCGACCGCCTCGAGAGCGCGATGGCCGCCGGGCAGTTCTCCCAGGCGGAGCAGGCCCGGCTCGAGGCCTACGCGTTCTTCGAATTCGGGCCGGAGCAGCGGCTCCGCGGCCTCGCGAACGACCTGTTCGTCGAGGTCGAAGGGTTGTTCTGGTACGGGGCGGACGGGCTCCCCGGCCTCGCCCAGCTCGTCAAGCGGAAGGCCGAGCCCGCCGAGGTGGCGGAAACGCGCGAGGCGCTCGACCTGGCGCTCGCCGACGCGGAGGCGGCGGTCGGGGCCGGGCCGACCTCGAACACCGCCGTCATCTCGAACACCGCGATCATCGTCTTCCGCGAGGGCCTCGAGGCCGTGCTGATCCTCGCCGCGCTGATGGCGGGCATGGTGGGCGCGCAGGCCAAGCTGCGAAAGCCGCTCCTGCTGGGCGCCGCGGCGGCGTTCGTGGCCAGCGTCGCCACCTGGGGCATCGCCCAGACGGTGCTCGGGAGCCTGGGCCGCTACGGCGAGAAGCTGGAGGCGATCGTTTCGCTCGTCGCCATCGGGGTGCTGCTCCTCATCCTCAACTGGTTCTACCACCGCGTGTACTGGGGCGAGCACCTCGCCGGGCTGCACAGCAAGAAGAAGAAGATCATCGGGATCGGCGTCGGCGCCGCCGTGGCCCAGCTCATCGGGCTGACCATGCTCGGGTTCACCAGCGTGTACCGCGAGGGGTTCGAGACCGTGCTCTTCCTCCAGGCGATCGTGCTCGAGGCGGGGGCCGGAATCGTGCTGATCGGCGTCGCCATCGGGCTGGCGGCCACGCTCGCGGTCGGCTACCTGACCATCCGCCTCCAGCGCAAGCTCCCGCACAAGAAGATGCTCGTTGCCACCGGCCTGCTGATCCTCTGGGTGCTCGTCGTCATGGTGGGGACGACCGTGCAGACCCTGCAGGTCGTGGGCTGGATCCCGGTCACGCCGGTCGAGGGGCTGCGCCTCCCGTACTGGGCCGGGCTCTGGCTTGGGATCTTCCCGACGTGGGAGGGCCTCCTGGCGCAGGGAGCCGCCATCGTCTTCGTGCTCGGGAGCTACTTCGCCGCCGAGCAGCTGCGCGCACGCCGCCGGCGCGCGATCCTCGACAAGCCGCTCGCCGAGACCTCCTCGTAAGCGCGGCATCCGCGAGTCACAATCCGGTCATGGGCCGGCGTGACCAAACGGGCGCGCTGCGACGTATGAGGGTCGTGAATGCGCTCGCGCCCCCGCTGCCGAGGCGCGCTCCGCTTCGGCGGGGCTTTGCCGAGGTCGTGGAGGAGCACCTGGACGACGTCCACCGCTACCTGCTCATGCTCACCGCCGACCACACACTCGCCGAGGATCTGAGCGCCGAGACGTTCGAGAAGGCGTTCCGGTCCTGGCGCCGCTACGACCCGCGACGGGCCTCGGAGCGAACGTGGCTCTGCCGTATCGCGCGGAACGTCGCTCTCGACCACTTCCGGAGCGAGTCGCGGCGACGTCGGCGCGAGGAGCGGTACGCGCTGGAGACCGGCCGCGAGGGCGACATGCCCGATCTCGGCTTCGGACCGGAGCTCGAGGCCGCGCTGCGCACGCTGAGCGCCGGGGAGCGGGAGGTCCTGGCGCTTCGGGTCGTGCTCGACCTCGACGCCGACGCCGCTGCCCGCGTGCTCGGCATCGGCAGGTCGGCGTGCTCCATGAGGCTCACGCGAGCGCTCGGAAAGCTCGAGGAGAGGATGGCTGCAGATGCCCGCGCCTGACCTGATCGCTCCAGACCGGATCGAGGAGCTCCTCGGCGGCGCCCTCCCGGAGGGAGAGCGGGAGGCGCGCCTCCAGGGGCTCGTCAGGGAGCTGCGCGCCGAGGCGCCGCCCGTTCCGCCGACGCTGCTGGAGCGCGTGCGGGAGATCGGCCAGCAGCCGCCCAGGCGGAAGCTCGCTCTTCCGCGGCTCCGCCCTGCGTATGTGGTCGCGGCCTTCCTCGTGTCCCTCGTTGCCTTCGCCGGACTCCTCTCCATGTTTCGCGGAGGCACAACCGGCGACGACAGCCCTGCTAACGGCGCCACTGCTGCGCCGGCCACGGTCACGCTGCCGGAGGTCATGGCGATTCCGCCGAGGCCGGCTCCCGCCTTCGAGCGGTCCGGCGAGGATGCCCCTGCGTGGGTTCAGAAGGACTCTGGCGTTGCGCTCTCGGGCGACGTGACCGAGGAAGAGGCGGCTGCTCGAGCGGCGACGGGCGCTTCTCAGGTTCCCGAGCTTTCTTCTGGCCGGGCGACCGACGTGAAGCTCTGGATGGAAGTCCGCCTCGCCGACGCCGAGGAGCTCTCCGACGCGGCGAACGACTCCATGGCGATCACGCGCGAGCTGGGCGGGTGGGTGGCCGCCACGGAGATCGACACGCAGGGCAACGAGGGCCGCGCCGAGCTGGCGCTTCGCGTTCCCGTGACACGCGTCGAGGACGCCATCGTGCGCCTCGGCGAGCTCGGCACTGTCACCGGCCAGCAGGTCGAGACCGTCGACCTGCAGGCGGCGATCGACCGCCGCGAGATCCGCATCGAGAGGCTGGAGCGGGCGATCAGAGCGCTCGAGCTCAGGCTGGAGACCGAGGACCTGACGCCGGCACAGGAGATCGACCTACGGCTGACCCTCGAGTACCGTCGCAACCAGCTCAGCGATCTCCGCCGCGAAACTCGCAGCGACCGTCGCGAGGCCGCAACCTCCGAGCTGACGCTGGTGCTGCACACGAAGGAGGCGCCCGCCGCCAACAAGGACGACGAAGGAGGAGCCGCCGGCGCCGCCGACGACGCGCTCCGGTTCCTCGGGGACGCCGGTGCGATCGCCCTCTTCCTCCTCATCGTCCTCAGCCCGGTGGTGCTCCTCGCGCGTGCTCCTCTGGATCGCGCTGCGCTCGCGAACACGGCGGATCGAGACGCGGATCCTCGAGCGTCAGACGCCGTCCGCGCCGCCGGCTCCCTAGGCCCTCGCGGGTGAACCACAGCACGTCTCACGGTGTGCCTTGACACCGTCCCGCTGACTGTCAGACAATCGGACAGTCCGTCGCAGGCAGGCCGCCGTGAAAGGGGAGGTTTCGATGGCTGACGACGTGCACGAGGAGGCGTTCGACGGGAGCATCTCGCGACGCGAGCTGCTCCGGGGGGCCGCAGCAGGCGCGGCCTTCGCCGCCGGAGGGAGCGCGCTCTTGGCAGGCGCCGGTCCCGCCGGGGCGGCAGGAGGTGGGAAGTCGCAGAACCCGGACGTGTGCGACGGGACGCGCGACATCATCCTGCACAACGGAAGGTTCATCGACTACCGGGGCGTCGTGGCGTCCCAGCTCACAGTGAAGGACGGCCGCATCGTGGTCGTCGACCGGGGGAAGAACCTGGGGACCTGCACGCGGCGCATCAACCTCCGCGGCCGCACGGTCATCCCCGGGCTGATCGACTCGCACGCGCACTTCACCCGCACGGGCACGAACCCCGGCTACGAGACCCGTTGGATGGAGACGGTCTTCTCGATCGCCGAGCTCCAGCAGGCGGTGGCGGATCGGGCCGCGACCATCCCGGCGGGCGCGTTCGTGACTGCCGCGGGCGGCTGGAACCAGAACCAGCTCGCCGAGGCGCGGCTGCCGACGCTCGCCGAGCTCGACGCCGCGACCTCGACGCGGGCGGTCTACCTCAACGGGCGCACGAACACGCTCGGCGCGGCGTTCTTCGCCGGCTTCGGGATCACCACCGACCCGGTCACCGGGCAGGTCTCGAACGCCGGCGCGGCGACGACCGCGCTTCGCTCGATCCAGACGTTCGAGGACAAGGTGCGCGGCACTGCCGACGCGATCGCGTTTGCCGCCGCGACCGGGCTGACCTCGATCCACGACACCAGCAACCTCACGAACCAGCCCGAGGACTACAAGGTCATGAACACGCTCTACCAGCAGAGCGGGCGCAGCCTCGACGTGCGTATGCGCCACTACCGCTACTTCGGGCCGACGGCGACGACCGACCAGCTCCGGACGTACATGGACCCGATCTACCGCGAGGTCGGCGACGAGACGTACCGGATCAACGGCGTCGGGGAGCAGATCGGCAACGGCGACCAGTTCATGGAGAACCTCAGAGTCGTGGCGGAGGCCGGCTGGCGCGTGCAGCAGCACACGCTCTCGGCGACCGACCACGAGCACCACATCCCGGACATGATCATGGTCGGGGAGGAGTTCGACATCGCTCCGCTGCGGTGGTCGCTCGCGCATCTCCCGCTTGCGACCGAGGCGGACATTCAGGGTCTCAAGGGCGTTGGCGCCGGCGCGACCCTGCAGGACTGGCTGTACCTGAGCTCCAACGTAGGGCCGCCCTTCCGAATGATCTACGACAGCGGGATCCCGGTCGGCGCGGGGACGGACTCGACCAACGTGGCACCGCTCAACCCGTGGCTCGGGCTCTTCTACATGTCCACGGGCCGGAACCTCGCCGGCGTGGAGACGAATGCAGCCCAGAAGGTCACGAGGCTCCAGGCGCTCGAGATGTACACCGTCGGAAGCGCGTGGTTCTCGGAGGAGGAGAACGAGCTCGGCTCCTTCGAGGTCGGCAAGAAGTGCGACCTCGCGGTGCTCTCGGACGACTACCTCAAGGTCTCGGATGAGAAGCTGCGCAAGGTGACCTCGCTCCTCACCCTCCAGGGAGGAAAGGTCGTGCACGCAACCGGCCCGTTCGCGGACCTGGCTTGAGGCAGGCAGGCTGACCCGGCCCTGGGACGATCCCCGCGTCGCGCGCGGTCTTCGTGCGCAGCTGGCGCGGCGCGGGGACAGGCTCGGGGCCGGGTCTGCACACCTCGGTTGGAAGGCGGGCTTCGGCTCGCCCGCGGCGCTCGAACGGCTCGGCACCGAGGGCTCGCTCGTCGGCTACCTCCTGCAGGAGTCCGTCGTGCCCTCCGGTGGCTCGGTGTCGGTGGCCGGCTGGACGAAGGCAGTGCTCGAGCCCGAGGTCGCCGTCCACCTCGGGAGCGACCTTCCCGGCGGGGCGGGCGAGGACGCGGCGCGCGAGGCCATTGGCGCGCTCGGCGCCGCCTTCGAGCTCGCCGACATCGACTTCCCGCCCGACGACCCCGAGGCGATCCTCGCCGCGAATGTCTACCAGCGGGCAGTCGTGCTGGGCCCGGCGAGCGAGGCCGGCGCCGGCGGCGACCTGGCCGGCGTCGAGGGACGGGTCGTCCGCGACGGCGCTGAGGTCGCCCGCACGGACGACCCACAGGAGATGACGGGCGAGATCGTCGAGCTCCTCAGCTACATCGCCGACCTGCTCGACGCCTTCGGCGAGCGCCTGCGCGCGGGCGACGTCGTCATCGCCGGCACCGTCGTGCCCGCGCTCGAGGTGGCCGACGGCGGTGAGATCCACTTCGACCTCGGCCCGCTGGGCGCGGTCGACGTGACCATCGCGCCCTGATCCGCCCGATACGCCAGAATCTCCCCATGGCGGTCGAGCCGGACGTCCGCACCTGGGACGAGCTCTTCGCGGCGCGCACGCGCGCGGGCGGAGGCGACGGCCTGCTGCAGATCCTCGCGCTCGCCGGCGCGAAGGACGTGATCTCGTTTGCCGGTGGCTTCCCCGACCCGGCGACGTTCCCGGGCCCGGTGATCGCCGAGATCCTCGCCGAGCTCGCCGAGCAGGGCGATGCCTCGCCCTTCCAGTACGCGCCGACCGAAGGGCTCGCGGGCCCGCGCGACCTCGTTTCCGATCGGCTGGAGCGGCTCGAGGGGCTCCGGCCCGGGTCAGGCGAGCTGATGCTGACGAGCGGCGCGATCGAGGCCCTCGAGCTGGTCGGCAAGGCGTTCGTGGACGCGGGCGACCGCGTGCTCGTCGAGGCGCCAACCTACCTCGGCGCGATCATGGCCTTCCAGGGCTTCGAGGCCCAGGTCGACGGCGTGCCGCTGGACGAGGACGGCCTGGCCGTCGATGAGCTGGAGCGCATGCTCGCCACGGGCCGGGCCCCGAAGCTCCTGTACACGATCCCCGACTTCCAGAACCCGGCCGGCGTGTCGCTGTCTACCGAGCGGCGCCACGCGCTGGTCGAGCTCGCCCGCAACCACGGCCTGCTCGTCATCGAGGACGTCGCCTACCGCGAGCTGTCCTTCGGCGAGGAGCGTCCGCCGAGCCTCTGGAGCCTTGCGCCGGACGTCGTCGTCCAGGCGGGGACGTTCTCCAAGACGTTCTTCCCGGGCGTCCGCCTCGGCTGGGCGGCGGGCCCGGCCGACATCGTGGCGAAGCTCGTCTGGGCCAAGCAGAACACCGACCAGTGCGCGGGCGCGATGGGCCAGCGGCTCCTGGAGGAGTACGCGCGTCGCGGTTACCTCGACCGCCAGATCGAGCAGGCGCGCGGCCTCTACAAGGGCAGGCGCGACGCCCTCCTTGCCGCCCTCGACCGCCACGTCGGTGACCGCGCTACCTGGACGCGGCCGCAGGGCGGGTTCTTCGCCTGGCTCGAGCTCGCTGAAGGCGCCGACGCGGTCGCGGTCGCGGGTCAGGCGCTCGAGGCCGGCGTCGCAGTCGTCCCCGGGCCGCCGTTCTTCCCGGCCGGCGGGGGCGAGCGCCACGTGCGCCTCTCCTACAGCCGCGTCACCGAGGACGAGATCGAGGCCGGGATCGAGCGCCTCGCGTCGCTCCTCTAGCCGGCTGACGGATCCTCGATCACCTGGATCTCGTCGGCGCAGGCCTCGTCGACGGCGTCTGCGGGACACGTGGTCGTCCACACCGCGGCAATGGCGCGGTAGCCGCGGCGCTCGAGCTCCAGCGCCGTCCCTCCGCCGAGCTCGTCGCGTTTTGCGACCTCCCAGCCTGCCGCCTCGGCCGTGCGGACGAGCTCGTCGGCACGTTCGTCCTCCGAGCCGTCGAGGGTGAGGAAGATGCGCGCGCACGCAGGGTTGCCGTCGATCTGGACGCACGCGCCCTCGCTGATGTCGACCACCTCCGCGGATTCGGGGACGAGCGTCTGCGCCTGGCGGCTCAGGTCCTCCGCCCCGGCGCCTTCAGTGGCGCAGCCCGCAGCGAGCAGGAGAACGGACGCGAGGGTGACGAGGCGCATGCGCTTCAAATCGTGCCTGTCGGCCGCGGCTCAGGGAACGCCGACGGGCGAGCGGCGGCCGCGGGCGAACGTCCCGCGTGTCGCTCCGCTCGCGCGGGCGTAGCTCCAGGTCGCGCGCTCGTCGACCGCGAGCGTCACCGGGCCGTGCACGATCAGCGAGTCGCCGGCCTGCTCCTTGAGCAGGTCTGCGAAGAAGCCCTCCGCGAGCCACTCGCGGCCCGGGGCGACGGTCGTGCGCACGCGGATCCTGGTCAGGTTGTGTGAGAGCTCGTCGATCTGTTCGATCCACGGCCGGCGGCCGAACGTCGTCGGGCCCTCGGGGAGGATGGAGGCGACGTCGGCGACGAGTCGCTCGCCCTCCTCGCGCTGGCTGACGAAGATCTCGATCGCGAGCTCCTTCACGCCGCGCGGGAGCACCTGGACGGCGGTGATCTGCGAGTTGTGGATGTGGATGACCTCGCCGGTGACCGAGCGCAGCCGCGTCCGGCGGAGCGAGACCTCCTCGACGACGCCCTGGAGCTCGATGCCCGCGTGGACGGTGACCGTGTCGCCGACCGAGAACCAGCGCTCGGCGAACATCGTCAGGCCCGCGAGGATGTCGACCAGGATCCTCTGCGTGGCGAAGCCGGCCACGATGATCAGGAACGACGCACCAGCGATCGCCGTCAGCCGGTCGACGCCGCCCGTGAGCTGGGCGATCGAGAGCACGATCGCCGCTCCGAAGGCGAGGTAGATGACGCCCGCGCGGATGATGGAGACGAGCGTCTCGCGGCGCTTGAGGTTCGCCATCTTGCCCGTCGCCTCGACGTTGGTCGAGCTGTGGCGCCGGTCGTGCCAGTCGAGCACGCGAAGTGCGACCCATCCGCTGGAGCGCGCGACCAGCCAGGCCAGAGCGAACAGGCCGACGATGACGACGATCCGCCCGAGCGGCGGGTACAGCGGCGTCTTCGTGTTGAGGAGGTCGATCAGAGGCTCGAGCATGGCTGGGCGTTCCCTTCGCGTGGGAGTTCAATCACCGTAACCACAGCCTCACCCGATCGATTCCCCGCTCGTCGGGTCCTAACCCGAGCTTAATGTTGAGTTAGGGAGCGCTTGACGAAACGGCGGCGAGCACCGTCCCGCCAAGCGCTCCTAGGCCGAGCACGTTTCGGAGCCCGGACAACGGGCGAGCACGCGCACCGCCGGGATCACGCCCGTCGTTCGGCGCAGCTGGATGAGAACGGACGCGGCGTTGTTGTCGTAGGCGCTCTCCTCGAGCGACCTGTCGGGGTTCGCGCGGTGGACGAGGAGGTAGCGGCCGGGCGGGACGCTCGTCACGTCGAGGTACTGGCCCTCGAGCGCCGGTTCGTAGTCGTCGCCGTACCCCGGCGAGATCCCCTCGCTCACCGTCAGGAGACCCGGCCGCCGCCGGCCGCACTCCTCCGTCCAGACGGGCTGGGCCGGCTCGTTCTCGAGCTCCGTGCCGCGGTCCGTCTCGTACCGGTCCCCCAGGCAGAAGCCCGTCTTCGAGTCGGGGTCGACGAGCTCGCCGTCCGCGGCGTTTCGCAGCTCGTAGCGCTCGAAGTCGAGCAGGTGCCAGTGCGCGTGTGTCTCCGAGCGGACGTAGCGGATCTCACCCTCGACCGACCGCTCTCTCGTCGAGCCGTCGGAGCTGCGGACGACCTGCTGCACCTCCATGACCCGCACGGAGAGGTCGGGGCGCTCGCCTGCGATGAGGAGCGGCCCTCGCCCGACGTTGTCCACCGCCGAGGCGAAGGTGAGCCTGTACGTGTCGCCCTCCTGGACGATTGCGAGCTCAGAGGGGACGGCCTGGTCGAGGTCGGGAAGGAGCTCCTCCGGCCCGTCGTCGCGGAGCAGGACCAGGCCCGCGAAGCCGAGCGCGACCCCTGCGGCCGTGACGACGAGTGCGACGATCCAGCGCATCCGGGCTCAGGCCCGCGCGGGAAAGATCAGCTGCCCAGCCGCGTGCCGTCGTCCGGTCCGCTGGGCCCGGAGTCGGGGATTCCTGGGGTGGGAAGCGTCGGGCCGGGAACGCGGTCGTCGGGCGGTGAGGTCGGGACCGGCGGCGCCGGAGCGGGGGGAGGGGCGGGCCTGACCACGGGGCCGCCGCTTCCGCCTCCCGTGGAGGGAGCCGGCTCGTTCGGGTTGGACGCCGTCCGCGTGGTGACGCGGCCGGGATTCGAGACGGCGACGGTCTCCGACCCGGCCGCCGGCGAGGCGGGCGCGCCGCGACCGCCTCCGAACGCGACCGTCTCGGGCTGCGGCCGAGAGGCGGGCTCGAGCGTCAGGTCGATCTCGGCGGCAATGCTCGAGCGTGCGAAGGCTACCGCCGCGTTCTCCGCCGGCGCCAGCAGGATGGCGGCGTCCGGGCTGAAGACCCTCAGCCAGAGATAGATCGTGGCCGCGGCCCCCGCCGCCAGGAGCGCGAGGTTCGCGCCGACCAGGAGGGTCGGTCCGGTGCTCGCCGCGGCCATTGCCGGAAAAGAGGGCCCGCCGGCCATGGCGACCACTGGGAGCGCAAGCGCCTGCGGCCGCGCGGCGATCGGGAGCGGGGGAGGGCTCTCCACGAGGGGGACGCCGGCCGCGCTCGCCTCGAGCGCGCAGTCCACGCGGTCGAAGCCCATGCCGAATCCAGGCACGACGACCTGGAAACCGCGCGGATCAAACTCACGGCCGCAAATCCGGCAGCGCATCGCGCGTCTTATATCAATCCCTGCGCCGGCCGTCCTCCCCTGCCGAGACGACGCGGTTCTTCCCAGCCGCCTTCGCGCGGTAAAGGGCGCCGTCCGCCGCCGAGAGGAGCTCCTCCGCGGTCCGGGCCGCCGGGAACGCAGCGACACCGAAGCTCGCCGTCACCGGGGGCCGGTCGCCACTGATCTCGGGCAGCCGCAGTCGGAGCAGCGCGGTCTGCAGGCGGCGGGCGAGCTGCTCCGCGCCGTCCAGGCCGGTCTCGGGCAGGAGGACTGCGAACTCCTCGCCGCCGTAGCGCACCGGGAGGTCGAAGTCGCGCACGTTCTCGCGCAGCACGTCTGCGAAGCGGCGCAGGACCTCGTCGCCCGTCTGGTGGCCGTAGCGGTCGTTGATCTGCTTGAAGTCGTCGAGGTCGGCGAGGACGAGCGACACCGGGTCGCCGAAGCGCTCGGCGCGCCGCACCTCGACGGCGAGGGTTTCCGTGAACCGTCGGCGGTTGGAGAGCTGCGTCAGCTCGTCGGTGATCGCCTGGCGCTTCACGGTGCGGTGGAGCCGCTCGTTCTCGATCGCGATCGAGGCCTGCGCGGACAGCCAGTGCGCCAGCTGCTCGGCCTCCCCGTCGAACGAGCCGCCGCGGGGCGGGTAGAGCATGAGCTTGCCGATGCCCTCGTCGTCCGAGCCGAGCTTGAGGGCGAGCGGCTTGCCGCCCTCGTCCGGCCTGCCCGCGCGGACGACCTCGGAGCCGCCGCTGACGAGCGTCGCGCCCACCGCGCCCGTGGCCTCGATCGCGCTCTGGAGGATGACGGGGAGCAACGCCTCCGGATCGTGTGTGGCGGCGAGCGCGTCGCCGACGAGGGCGACGGCCTCCCTGACGTCGGCGCCGGAGCGGACGTCGCGCGTGCGCCGCCGTTCGACGGCTTCCGCCTCGCGCGCGGCCTCCCCCCGGCGGCGCAGCAATGCGCTGACGGTCCACGCCAGCACGAGTGCCAGGCACACCGTGGCCAGCGCGGCCACGAAGGCGCGCTTGCGCGTGTCGTCGACCGCCGCCGCGACGGGAGCCTCGGAGGACAGTGCGGCGAGCCGGATGTCGGTTCCCTCCAGCAGCGGGGTCGAGACGAAGCGGTACGTCTCTCCGCCCTGGCGCGTGCTGCCTTCGCTGCTTGGCGGGACCACAGTGTCTTCGGCCACCGGCGGGGAGGAAGCGATGACCTCGTCCCCCTCGGCGACGACCATCGAATCCATCTCGAGGACGCCGGCGGCTCTGGCGAGGCGCTGGACGAGGGACTCGTCCAGAGGAACGCCGACGACGACCCGGCCGACGGTCTCGCCGTCCTCGTTTACAACGTCCACGGCTCGGCTGGCAGGGAACGACTCGCTGCCGGCAAGGAGCTCGTCCCCGGCGATGAGGCCGACGTTCTCCTCCATGCGCGCGATGCGCTCGGCCGCTTCGACGTTCTCGGTCGCCAGAGCGCGCTGAACCTGCTCCGAAGCCGCGAGGCGCTGGGCCTGGAGCTCCGCCTCGGCCAGCGCGTCGGCGAACTCCTCTCGGCCGACACGCAGGCTCGCGGTCAGCCGCGTGTCGACCGTGTCGCGCTCCTGGCTCTCGGCGATCCTGCCCGCCACCCAGGTCGCGACCAGGACCACGACTGCTACGAGCAGCAGTGCCCAGAGAGCCAGCGCGAGCTTCCCGCGCGCCGCTCGCGGTGCAAATCTCGCCAACGTTGCCGTCGTGCCTCCCTCCTTACGGGCTAGGAATCTTAGAACGTGGCCGACCGCACGTTGGTGGCGATCAGCAGGAGGATGAATGCCGCCAGGATGAGACGGTAGACGACGAACAGCGTGTAGTTGTGCCGCCGCACGTAGCCGAGGAGGCCCCAGATCGCCAGGAGGCCACTTCCCGCCGCCGCGATCATCCCGACGAGGAACGGCCCTTGCCACCCCGGCGGGAGGTCACCGAGCAGCACGTCCGTGACGCCTTTCCAGAGCGACGCCCCGAAGACGATGGGGATCAGCAGCAGGAAGGAGAACCGTGCGGCGGAATCCCGGTCGAGCCCCAGGAAGCGCGCCATGGTAATCGTGATCCCCGAGCGCGAGACGCCCGGCATCAGCGCGAGGCTCTGGGCGAAGCCGACCGCGAGGGCGGTCCCTGGGCCGAGATCCGACATCTCCTTGGTGGCAGGTGTCTTGTCCGCCACCCAGAGGAGGACGCCGAAGACGGCCAGGAAGATGGCGATCTGCCACGGCTCGCCCAGGTGGTCGGCGATCAGGTTCTCGCCGAGCGCCCCGATCGCCGCAGCCGGGACTGTGGCGATGGCGACGAACCAGGCGACGCGTTCGTCCGGCGAGGCGATGCTCCGCCGCCGGACGCTGGCGAGCCAGGCGGCCACGAGGCGCTTGACGTCGTTCCAGAAGTAGGCGACGACGGCGACGAGCGTCCCGACGTGGAGGGCGACGTCGAAGGTCTGGTTGAACTCCTCGTGCGTCTCGAGGTACTCCCACTCGAAGAGCCACGGGACGAGGATCAGGTGGCCCGACGAGGAGATCGGCAGGAGCTCGGTGGCGCCCTGCACGACGCCGAGCACGAACGCCTGCCAGTCGGTGAGCGCTCCGGGTTCCTCGCCGACTCCGGCGATGGCCAGGAGGGCGGCGACGGCGAGAGCCCCGCCGGCGACGACCAGAATGCCGGCGCGACGCATGGACGGGTTATCGTACGGCTCCGGTGAGCCGAAATGACGTCATCCTCGGGGTCGCCGCGCTCGTCCTCGTCGTTTTCAGCCTCGTCGTCTCGCTGGTCATCCCGAGGCGGGACCCGGGCTTTCCGGGCCGGAACATCCGCGTCTTCACGGTCGTCGCCGTCCTGCTCGTCGTCGCCATGCTCGGGGCGGTCGAGGTCTTCGGCGAGGCGCACGAGAGCGAGGGTGGAGCGGAGCACACCGAGTCCGGCGCCACCGACACCGGCGAGCAGGGCGACACCGGGGGTGGTGGAGGCGGCGGCGGCGACCTGGCGGCCGGCGAGGAGATCTTCATCGCCAACTGCGGCAGCTGCCACACGCTCGAGGCGGCGGGCACGAGCGGGAACATCGGCCCGAACCTGAACGACTCGAGCTTCGACCAGGGTGCGGTCGAGGAGCAGGTCACGCAGGGTGGCGGAGGCATGCCGGCCTTCGAGGGCCAGCTCTCCGAGGAGGAGATCCAGAACGTGGCCGCCTACGTCGTCGCCAACGAGGACGGTTAGCCCCTGGCGCGCCCCACGCGCGCGTAGAGGACATCGCCTCCCAAGATCGGTGGCCGTCCCCTCCAATCTGGGGAGTTCTCCCGATGTCGGCGCCGCCTCCCGGCTCGTACGGTGAAGCAACCGAAACGCGAGCCAAGGGAGGACGAAGATGCCCCGGTACCTCGTCGAGCGCAATTTCCCCGACGGGCTGGAGATTCCGATCAACGACAACGGGGCGGCCGCATGCCTCGACGTCGTCGGCAAGAACGCACTCGAGGGAGTGACCTGGGTGCACTCGTACGTCCGGCCCGACAGGAAGCTCTCGTTCTGCATCTACGACGGCCCCGACCCTGAGTCGATCAGGAAGGCCGCCTCGCGGAACGGGCTCCCGGTCGAGGGCATCACCGAGGTGCGGGTGCTGGATCCGTACTTCTACGCCTGAGCGGCTCGCCGGAAGAGCGAAGGAGGAACGCAGATGAGAAAGGTCCTGACGCTGCGCGCCGGCGCGCTGGCGGCCATGCTCGTCCTGGTCGTGGCCGGAGCGGCGGGCGCCCACAACGACAGCGGCATGCGGAACGCAGGCCAGGCTAAGCTCGCCGAGCAGCTGGCCGACGCCCGGCTCGCGACCGCCGGCTACGCCCTGAGCCTGGACGCTGCCAAGGCGGACGGCTACAGCCTCCAGATCACGCCCAACATGCCGAACATGGGGTTCCACTTCCTGAACCCCTCGGTGTCCGGCTTCGACGTGACGAAGCCGCCCATCCTCGTCTACGTGAAGCGCGGAGGCGACTGGCAGCTGGGGGCGCTGGAGTGGGTGTTCACCGAGCGGCCGCGGACGCCGCCGCTCAAGGGCGCCAAGTACGGCTCGTTCCCGGCGGCCTGTCACTACGCCGACGGGCAGTTTGTGCCCGAGACGGTGGAGTCGGCCTGCGCGCCGACGGCGCCCGGGAGCGGCGCGGCGTTCACGTTCTGGCACCCGCGCCTGATCACTCTGCACGTCTGGCTGTGGTACCCGAACCCGGACGGTCTCTACGCCAGCACCAACCCGTTCGTCGCGCCCTTCACCAGCGACTGAACGACGATCGGCGTGCGGAAGAGGGAGGGCGAGCGGTCTCGCCCTCCCCTATCTTTGAGCGTGAGGGCGCGGGCTATGCTGCCCGCATGGTCGAGACGCTCGCGGATATGCCCCCGGGGACGCTGGGGTTCAGGATCTCGGGGACGATCACCCGCGACGAGTACCACGAGCTGTTGGCGCCGGTGCACGAGCAGCTCGAGCGTGGAGAGAAAGTGCGCTACCTCGTGGTGACCGCCCCCGACTTCCACGGCCTCGACCTCGGGGCGCTCTGGGAGGACGTGAAGGCGGCGGGCTCGGTCGGGCTGAAGCACCACGCATCGTGGGAGCGCTTCGCCGTCGTGACGGACAAGGACTGGATGCGAAACGCCATCGCCGCGTTCGGGTGGGTGAGCCCGGGCGAGCTGCGTGTGTTCGAGCCGGACCAGCTCGAGCCCGCGAAGGCCTGGCTCGCCGAGGCGTCCTGATCCGGGCCTCAGCGACGTAGAGAAAGTTGAGGCGGAGAGGGCGGGATTCGAACCCGCGACCCAGCTTTCACCGGGTACGCGATTTCCAGTCGCGCTCCTTAGGCCAGCTCGGACACCTCTCCGCGGCAGCCTCATCCTAGCCTCACCGGTTTTGCAAACGCCGTCCGCGGTACAAGCGTGAGGCAAGCGAAACGGGAGGGGTCATGCCGCCTCGTGGGGTCAAGAAGGGAACGAAGCGAGCCAGGCAGTACGAGCACATCAAGGAAGGCGCCAAGAAGCAGGGCGCTTCGACAGACCGCGCCGAGGAGATCGCGGCGCGCACCGTGAACAAGGAGCGGGCCCGCTCCGGCGAGGCCCGGACGCGCTCGCGCACGTCGACGCGCGACATGTCCTCGAGCCGCCGCGGCGGCCTACGCTCGGGCACGAACCGGCCCAGGGGCCGCACCAAGGAGCAGCTCTACAACGAGGCCAAGAACCTCGGAGTCGAGGGCCGCTCGAAGATGACGAAGGCCCAGCTCCAGCGGGCGATCGCAGGCAAGAAGTCGTAACGCGAGGGCTACCCTGCCGGCGGTGACCCGCCGCCGGCAGGCGTACCGCTCGCTCACCTCGCTCCAGCAGGACAACAGGGTCTGCCGCGCGTGCGCGGAGGCGGGCTTCCCGCTCGAGTCCCTGCCGGTCTTCGAGGGCCGTCCCGGCCAGCGCGCGATGATCGTCGGCCAGGCGCCCGGCGTCGTCGAAGGCGTCGAGAGGCGGCCGTGGCGCGGCAGGGCCGGCCGCACCCTGAGAGCCTGGCTCGAGCTGGAGGAAGACGCCTTCTACGAGACCTTCTACTGCGCATCCGCGACGCGCTGCTACCCGGGGAGGCATGCATCGGGGCGGGGCGACCGCCCGGCGACGCCGACCGAGCTCGACCTGTGCTCGTTCTGGCTCGACTGGGAGCTTCGCCTATTGCGACCGGGCCTCGTCCTCGTCGTGGGTGGGCTGGCCGTGCGGCGGCTTCTGGGTCTTCCGCGCCTGACCGAGACGATCGGGCAGCGCTACGCCTTCGGCGATGCGACCGCGGTGCCGCTTCCCCACCCCTCGGGTGCGAGCGGCTGGCTCAACGACACGGCGAACCGAGCTCGTCTCGCGGACGCGCTGGCCGTCGTGCGCGAGGAGCTCGACCGTCTCTAACGCGTGTCCTGGAAGCGCCGCCAGAGCGGGAACGCGTACCAGAACAGGATGAACGCCGCGGAGACGGAGCTCGTCACGATCGCGGTGGCCGGCTCGCCGAACAGGTAGTCGGTGATCAGGTAGACGGACGCCGTCATCGACGCGGCGATGAACACCGTCGCCGCGATGGCCGACTTCGTCGCCATGCGCAGCAGCGCCTCCTTGTCCTGCTTGCGCCAGCGGATGCGGTGCGCCGCCGTCGGCGCGATCAGCAGGACGATCGCGAGCGTCGCGCACAGGAGCGCGGAGAAGTAGACGTACTCCTGGTTCTCGGTCAGCCGCTCGAAGCGGTTCTGGAAGGGCAGGATGAGCAGGAAGGCGAAGAGCACCTGGACGCCCGGCATCGCGAGCCGGTGCTCCTCGACGAGCTCTCCCCACTCCTGGTCGAGCTCGGCCTTGGGCTTGGCCTCTGCCACCCGGGCAGCCTACTCAGCGCCGGGACGGCCTGGAGTACGGGTTCGGGACAGCGAACCACAGGACCACGGTCTCCTCCGTGTCCGACGGATTGCGCCAGGCGTGCGGGTCGCGCGGGGAGTAGGTGAAGGTCTCGCCGGCCGTGATCGTGAGGAGCTCGTCACCGATCGTCAGCTCGAGCGACCCCGCGAGCACGTAGATGAGCTCGACGTCCGCGGGGAACGTGTAGACGTCGTCGCCCGCGCTCACGCCGGGCGGGATGCGCGACTCGATCAGGTTGAGCCGCTGCTCCTCCGGCGGGCTGAGGACGACGTCCTCGTGGTTGCCGACCTCGGTCCAGCGGATCGCCGACTCGCGGCGGATCACCGCGCCCACGGGCGGCTCGTCGAGCACGTCCCCGAAGCGGACGCCGAGAGCGGAGCAGATGCGTGCGAGCGCCGAAAGCGACACGGAGGTGAGGTTGCGCTCGAGCTGGCTGAGGAAGCCCTTGGTCAGCCCGGTGCTCTCCGCGACCTGGGCGATGGACAGGCCCCGATCGAGGCGGAGAGCGCGCAATCGCTCTCCCAGGCGCGTTTCTCCGGACGGCTCCGACGGCAAGGGAAACCGAGCCTACCCTCGGCGGTTGACAGCGGCGGAAGTCCTGTTTAGCCTCACTAACTGTTTAGTGGGACGTAACCCGAGGCGGGTGGGGCTTCGGGAGCTTCACTTGGCTGTCGGGTCGGAAGGGGGAGGCTTCGGAGGAGCCGTTAGAGAGGGACCTCGATCTGTCAGGCACTTGGGGAAGGGGGCCACGCGCCCGAACTGCTTCTCCTCGAGATCAGGAGGTAGGTGGTGAAAGCACGGTTCTTGCTTGCACTGGCCGTGGTGGGGGTTGCGATACTCGCCACTCCGCTGGCGGCCAACCCACGTGTGGACTTCGTCTCCAACTGGGCGAAGACGGACAACATGACCGCGCTGGGCTTCTCGCCCAGGCTCGTAGAGTTCCCGGGCCCCGCTGCGGGCCGCATCAACTCCGACCTCGCCTTCTGGGGCGACATGGTCGTGCAGGGCACGTACGAGGGCTTCCGACTCATCGACGTCACGTACCCCTCGCGCCCGAAGGAGATCATCAACTACGAGGAGTGCGCACCCGACTCCACGGCCGGAAACCAGGGGGACGTGCTCATCTACGGCGACATCCTGGTGCGATCGTGGAACTCGAACGCCCCATCCGCCACCCCGGTCACCTGTGACGGGCAGACGGTCCCAGGCGGGTTCGAGGGCTTGCACATCTTCTCGATCGCCAACAAGCAGAACCCGCAGCTCTTGACGTCCATCGACCTGGCGTGCGGGTCGCACACCGCGTCGATGCTTCCGGATCTCGCGAACGGGCGCCTGATCGTCTTCAACGGCTCCTCGAGCGGAACCTGCGAGAACATCGACATCATCGGCATCCCGCTGGCCAACCCGGCCGCGGCTGCGGTGATCCGGCAGGAGCCCACCGCGGACCACCCCTGTCACGACATCGGGATCATCTACAACGCCGAGGCGAAGAAGCTCGGCTGCGCCGGCGGGACGGGCTTCGAGATCTTCTCGCTCGACCCGATGGACGGAGCCACGCTCACGGATCCCGTCGCCATGCACCACGTCGAGGTGCCCGGCGTCACGGTCGGCCACTCGGCCATCTTCTCGACGGACGGCAAGGTCCTCGTCTTCGGGCACGAGCCCGGCGGCGGCACGCAGCCGCGCTGCACCGCCACGGGCACCGTCCTGCCGGGCGGCCTCGTGCAGACCGACGACATGAAGTCGTACTTCTTCTACGACGCGGAGACCGGGGATCAGCTCGGCAAGTTCGTGCTCCCGCGCAACCAGACGGTTGCCGAGAACTGCACGATCCACAACTACAACATGATCCCGTTGAAGAAGAAGAACGGGAAGCCGCGCTACGTGCTCGTCGCGGGCAACTACCAGGCGGGCATCTCCGTGGTCGACTTCTCCGACCCGGCAAACGCCAAGGAGATCGCCTACGCCGACCCGCCGCCGGTCGTCCCCGAGGCGGACTACGGCGACTGGTCGACCTACTGGTACAACGGGCGCATCTACGAGTCCGACATCCAGCGTGGCCTGATCATCTGGCGGCTGGACGACGATCGCGTCGGCACGTACCTGCGCACGCCGTACTCCAACCCGCAGACGCAGGAGTACCTGATCGACCGCTAGATCCCGCGAAGCGCGGAGACACGGACCGGGGGCGGCCTCCCCAAGGTGCCGCCCCCACGGTCCGCACGAGAAACTCGACGCCGGTCGCGCCGCACGATCGGCGCCGGGTGCTGGGGGGAAGCCCCGGACGGGCGGCCTGCTCCCAAGAGGGCCGCCCGTTCCGGCGCTCTTCGGCGACGGGGTTCGTACGAGGAGAAGCCCAGGGAGAGCCTGCCTGCTCGGAACGGGCTTCTCCTACCCCGTCTCGCGGAGATGTCAAGGATGACAGCCCGGCCCGGGCCGAGCTAACCCCGGGCGAGCCCGAAGGGGCTGCCCTCGGAGTCGCGGCAGATCGCCCAATGCTCGCCCGGGTGGATGACCTCGCCTCCGAGCTCCCGGACGCGCTCGAGCGCCTCTCCGACGTCGGACACCGTGAAGTACGGGAGCGAGACGCGGTCCCCCGGCCCTCGGCCGCGCTCATGGATGCCGACCGCGACCGCGTCGCCGCGTGTCTGTCGGCCCTGGCCCTCGCCTGCTTCGCGCTCGACCAGCGGCCGGCCGAGCAGCCCCTCCCAGAACAGGCGGGCGCGGTCCGGGTCGTCCGCCGGAAACTCGACGAGCGAGAGCTCGGCCATCGCGGCGGCTAGACGGCCTGAGCCTGGCGCTCGAGCCAGCGCTCGCGCTTCTTCGTCGCCTCGGCCTCGCGGTCCTTCGGCGCGGCGTTCGTGACCAGCTCGTCCAGGAGGCGCCTCGTCGCGGACTCGACGGCGTCGACGGCGCGCTCGAAGGCCGCCTCGTTCGCCTGCGACGGCTTGTTGTAGCCGCTTACCTTGCGGACGTACTGGACGGCGGCCGCGCGCATCTCTTCCTCGGTCGCGGGCGGCTCGAAGTTGTGGAGCGTGTGGATGCTTCGGCACATGCCGTGAGCCTACCTGCGGGAATCAAGGCGGCCTGCGAGACGTTTAATTAGTTACTGAGGCAACGAACTGGAAGGAGAGGAGTCATGGCGGCCATCGTGCTCGCATTCGTTCTCGTCGTCGCACCGCTCTCGTACTTCTACGGGGCGGACTCACGGCTTCTGAGCGATCGCGGCTGGTTCCCCGACCGGCGCTAGGCTCGCGGGATGAGGCAGCTGGCCGACGAGGTGGCCCGTTCCCGGGTCGCCCGTCTGGCGACGCTCGACGCCGACGGCCGCCCGCACCTCGTCCCCATCGTCTTCGCGCTCGCCGGGGGCACGCTCTACTCGGCGGTTGACGCCAAGCCGAAGCGCTCCCGCACGCTCAGACGGATCGAGAACGCGCGCGAGCGGCCAGACGTGACCGTGCTCGTCGACTGCTACGACGACGAGGACTGGACGCTTCTGTGGTGGGTGCGGATCAGCGGACGGGCACGCGTCCTCGATCAGGGCGAGGAGGCCGACTCCGCGCTCCAGGCGCTGATGGAGAAGTACCCCCAGTACCGCGACGATCCGCCGAGTCCGCCCGTTCTCGCCGTCGACATCGTCGACTGGCGGACCTGGGTGGCGCAATCGCGCGACCTGTCGTAGGCTGGCGGAACGCCGTCACGGGGGGTTCCGTAACCGAGGCGTTGGGGGATCTGCACGTCCTGGTTTGGTGGGGCCGGGCGGTCTGACAGCGTGGTTCGGCGGTGCCTCCCCAAATCGTGAAGGAGGTTCGCCCATGCGATCCGGAAAGCGATTCGTGCTGCCGGTTCTCGCGCTTGCCCTGGCCTTCGTGGCCGTCGCCGTTCCAACCGGTGGAGCGGTACCGCCCGACGACACGGCCGACCGACCCCACAGCCAGAACATGCACCTGATCGGGTCCAGTCTCCGTGCCGGAGCGGTCACCGGGCCGCCGCCGGTCGGCCCGGGAACCGTTCCCTGGGACACGCGCAACACCGACCTGGCGTTCTGGGGGAAGACGGCCATCCAGGGCCGCTACGACGGATTCCGGGTCATCGACATCAAAGCTCCCGGCAATCCGCGTGAGCTGGCGTTCTTCCCCTGCGTGAGCCCGCAGGGCGACGTCGGCGTGTACGGAAACCTCGTCTTCCGCTCGGTCGACTCGCCGCAGATGACCGACGGGTGCACCGCGGTGAGCCAGAACGGCAGCCCGACTGGCGCGGCGTGCGCACCCGCGCCGTCGCCGTGCACCGGCTTCGAGGGCATCCAGATCTTCGACATCGCCAACCTGAACGACATCGAGCTGATCGCGTCGGTGCCCCTCGACTGCGGCTCGCACACGCACACGGTCGTGCCGGACCCCGAGAACGACCGCGTATTGATCTACAACAGCGTCAGCGGGAACACCCTGCAGCCGAACCCGGGCAAGTACGGAAACCGCTGCCCCGGCCCGCCGTTCAACCGTGAGGACATCGTCGAGGTTCCGCTCGACGACCCGGCCTCGGCCCACCTTCTCGGCTCCTTCGATCTCGGCGAGCACGAGGGGGAGCCCGTCCAGATCTGCCACGACTTCGGGGTCATCCTGGGGAACGTGAACCGCGGCGCCTGCGCAGGTCACGGGATCGCGGTCTTCGACCTCACCGACCCGGCCAACCCGATGCATCTCTACACGACGACCGCGCCGACGGTCGAGCGCTTCCACTCGGCGGCGTTCACCTGGGACGGCAAGATCATCGTCTCCGGCTGGGAGCCCGGCGGCGGCACTCGCCCGGCGTGTCAGGCCACGGGCGCGCCGCTGGACCCGCCGATCGAGGGGAGCTCGGTCCAGACGGAGGAGATGAAGACGGCCTGGTTCCACGACGCCGAGACCGGCGAGATCATCGGCAAGTACGTCCTGCCGCGACCGCAGTCGCAGTACGAGAACTGCACGATTCACAACTACAACCTCGTGCCCCATCCGACGAGGAACCTCCTCGTGCACGGCTCGTACCAGTCGGGCACGGCGCTCGTCGACTTCACCGATCCGACGAACGCGTATGAGGTCGCCTGGATGGATCCCGACCCGCTCGACCCGCCGTCCCCGACGAGCCCGGGCGGCCGCACCAACTTCCGCGGCGGCGACTGGTCGTCGTACTGGTACAACGGCGCCATCTACGAGAGCGACACGAGGCGCGGCCTTTACGTCTGGAGGGTGAGCGCTCCCGAGCTCGCGGGACCCGAGCTCAAGCTCGAGTACCTCAACCCACAGACGAATCACACCTCGATGGACTAGGGCGGCAGGGTGCAGAACTGACCTAGTTCGGAGGATGCTGCGCGGGGCCGGCCACGTGCCGGCCCCGCGGCGTGCTCGGCGCGCTTCCTAGACTCCCATCGTGGCCCACGATGCGGCGTCGAACGAGGTGCGCAAGACCGTCACGGTGGTCTTCGCCGACGTCACCGGCTCCACCGGGCTGGGCGAGCGGCTCGACCCGGAGTCGGTGCGGCGGATCATGATCCGCTACTTCGACGAGATGCGCGCGGTCGTGGAACGCCACGACGGCACGGTCGAGAAGTTCATCGGCGACGCCGTCATGGCCGTCTTCGGGATCCCACGTGTCCACGAGGACGACGCGCTCCGCGGCGTCCGCGCGGCGGCCGAGATGCGCGACCGGCTCGCGGTCCTGAACGACGAGCTCGAGCAGGAGTGGGGCGTGCGGCTCGAGATGCGGGTCGGGGTGAACACGGGCGAGGTCGTGGCGGGCGGCGCCTCCTCCGGCCCGTCGCTCGCCGTCGGCGACACCGTCAACGTCGCCGCCCGCCTCGAGCAGAGCGCCGAGCCGGGGGAGATCCTCGTCGGCCGGGCGACCTACCGCCTCGTCCGCGACGCGGTCGAGTTCGACGAGCCGGAGGAGCTGCAACTCAGGGGGCGGGCGTCAGTGTCCGAGGCGCGCCGCCTCCGCGCCGTGCGACCCGGGGAAGCCGGCCGCGCCCGTCGGCTCGATCGGCCGATGATCGGCCGCGCCGACGAGCTGGCGCTGCTCGAGCAGGCGTACGGGCAGGCCGCGCACGAGCGCGCCTGCCGACTGGTCACGATCGTCGGGCCGGCGGGGATCGGGAAGTCCCGGCTCGTGCGCGAGTTCGTCTCGGTCGTCCCCTCGGAGGCGCTCGTCGCCCAGGGCCGCTGCCTCCCCTACGGCGAAGGGATCACGTACTGGCCCGTGGCCGAGGCGGTGGAGGGGCTCGCGGGTGGCGAGGAGCTGAGCGCTCGCCTGCGCGGCGAGGAAGACGGTACGCTCGTCGCGGCCAAGCTCTCGGCCGCGATCGGCCTCGGCGACGGCGAGGTGGCGAAGGAGGAGGCGTTCTGGGCGTTCCGGCGACTCCTCGAGGCGCTCGCGCGCGAGCAGCCGGTCGTCGTCGTCTTCGACGACATCCAGTGGGGGGAGGAGACCTTCCTCGACCTGCTCGAGCACGTCGTCGAACACGCCCGCGACGCACGCGTTCTGCTCGTATGCCTGGCGCGGCCGGAGCTGCTCGACGTCCGGCCGGGCTGGGGCGACGGAAGGCCCAATGCGGCGTCGGTGCACCTGGAGCCGCTGCCCGGCGAGGCCTGCGGCCTGCTCGTCCAGCGGATCCTCGGCGAGGGAGAGCTCGACGAGGCGACCCGGGCGAGCCTCGTCGAGCGTTCGGGCGGCAACCCGTTCTTCGTCGAGGAGATGGTCGCGATGCTCTTCGAGGAAGGGCTGCTCGAGCGCGAGAACGGCCACTGGTCGCTCGCAGCCGACCTCGGGCAGCTCACGCTCCCCGGTTCCATCCAGGCGCTCCTCGCGGCGCGCCTCGATCGCCTGCCAGACGAGGAGCGCCGACTGCTCGAGCGCGGCGCGGTCGAGGGCGAGGTGTTCCACCGCGACGCGGTCGCGGTCCTCCAGGGGGAGCCCGATCTCGACGTCGCCCTGCAAAGCCTCGTCCGCAAGCAGCTCCTGCAGCCTGCGCGGAGCACCGTCGGCGGTGCCGACGCGTACCGCTTCGGCCACCTCCTGATCCGAGACGCCGCGTACTCGGCGATCCCGAAGGAGGTGCGGGCAGACCTGCACCGCCGCTTCGCCGGCTGGCTCGAGGAGGCGTCCGGGGAGCGGGTGGTCGAGCAGGAGGAGATCCTCGGCTATCACCTGGAGCAGGCGTGTCGCTACCACGCAGAGCTTGGGCGCAGGTCGGACGAGGACACGGTCGCGACCGCCTCGCGGGCCGCACGCTGGCTGGCATCGGCCGGCGACCGCGCGGCCAAGCGCGGGGACATGCCGGCGGCCACGAAGCTCCTCGCCCGCGCAGCGAGGCTGCTGCCGGAGGACGACGAGCGCCTGCCGGAGATCGAGCTCGTCCTCGGCTGGGCCCTCACCCAGCGGGGCGAGTTCGCGGCGGCCGAGGAGCTCTTCGGCCGCGTGGTCGAGCGCGGCGCCGCTGCGGGAGACAGGCGGGTCGAGCTCCGCGCGCGGATCGAGTGGATGGACGTCGTCAACATCATCCGGCCGGACGGCGCGGTCTCGGAGATGTTCAGGCTCGCCGACGAGGTCGTGCCCGAGCTCGAAGCGCTGGGCGACGACCGCGGGCTCGCGCGCGCCTGGCGGATGCGTGCGTACGCCCAGAACACGCTCGCCCGCTACGGCGCGACCTCCGAGGCCCTGGAGCGCGGCCTCGTCCACGCCGAGCAGGCGGGCGACGCCGTCATCCGCTCGGAGATCCTCGCCTGGCTGCCGACGCGGCTCGCGCGCGGGCCGGTCCCGACAGGGCGGGCGCTCGAACGCTGCCGGGAGCTTCTCGCGCAAGCGGAGGGCGACCTCCCTGCCGAGGCGGGAGCGCTGGCGGGGATCGCGCTCCTCGAGGCGATGGTGGGGCGGTTCGACGAGGCCCGTCGGGCCGAGCGCCGCAGCCGCCGGATCAAGGAGGAGCTCGGCCTCGCGTTCACACTCGCGGTCGGCGACATCTGGCTGGGCGAGCTCGAGCTCTACGCCGGCGACCACTCCGCGGCCGAGCAGGCGTTCGGGGCGGCAGCGACCTTCCTCGAGGAGCGAGGCGACCGGAACTTCTACCCGACCGCAGCGGCGGGCCTCGCGCGGGCGCGCTTCCACCAGCAGCGCTACGAGGAGGCGGACGAGGCCCTGCGCTCCGCCGAGGCGACGACCGCGAGCGACGACTTCATCACGGTCGTCTGGACGCTCGGCACGCGCGCACGGTTGCTCGTCCGCGAGGGGAAGGCCGACGAGGCCGCCGCCTCCGCAGAGCGGGGCGTCGCGCTGGCCTCCGAGACCGACGACCTCAACCTCCAGGCGGAGTCCCTCATCGAGCTCGCCGACATCCTGCAGGACACGCAACGGGCGGCTCCCGCGCTCGAGCAGGCACTGGGCTTAGCCGTGTCGAAAGAGAACGTGGTGTATGCCCGCCAGGCCCGAGCGCGCCTCGGCAGGGCCTAGCCTCAGCGGCCGGCGAGAAGCGCCGTGTGCCGACCCGCGTCGAAGTCCCAGATGAAGCGGCTGAGCCCGTGCTCGAACTCGACGCCCGGCCCGTACGCGCGCTTGTAGTCGACGACCACGACGCCCAGATCCTCGAACGCGCGCTCGAGCACGCATCCGCCCCCGTCCCAGGCTGTGCAGGCCGCCGGCAGCTCGTAGAGAGGGTCGACGCCGTGCTCGATGCGGATTCGGTTCACGCGCTGCAGCACGTCGTCCAGCGGTTTCGCGGGCGCGACGGGAGCGGATCTGTCCCGAACCAGAGTCGTCACAGCTCCAGTGTACGACCCGGCGGACATCGAGCGACCCGTTCGTGGAGGAGGCGAACCCGGGCAACGGGTCGCAGGCCCCGCGCAAGGGCACGTTCGACGACATGTGGGAGAACGAGGACATCGACGTCGACCAGCACCGCAAGCTGGTCTTCCTGTCCCGAGACCCGCGCGCGTTCGGCGGGAGTCGCGCGTCTGGCCGAGGCCGTCAGCGAGCACCGGGAGCTCCTCCTGGCGATCGAGGCCGGAGACGCCGGCGGCGCGAGCGAGGTCGCCCGTCGGCACGTGACCGCGTTCGAGCGGGCGATCAGGCAGGTCCTGTAGCGCCCGCCCACCAGGCGTCGAAGAGGGCGAACGCGCGCGGCGCGACCGCGTCCGCCTGTGCGCTGCGTCGCGTGGCCGGGTCGCGAGATGCACCCACAGGCTTCGTGCGGGCCAGGGCCCGCGGCTCGCCAGGCAACTAATGAGTATGGAATTAGTTTTTACGCTTCAAGGTCGCGCTGCCCATGTCAACCCGGCTCGCGCCGACCCCGACCTTCTCTAGAGAGCACAGTGTCTTCCCCCAGGACGGGCGCCTTCGACCTCCACGAATTCGAGCTCGAGCTCGGCGGGACGCTCCCTGCCGCGAGGCTTGCCTATCGGACGCACGGGACGCTCTCGGAAGCGCGGGACAACGTCGTCCTCTTCCCCCACCAGTACTCGGGCACGCCGGCCTCGCTCGACCGCTGGATCGGCGCGGGGCGGCCGCTCGACCCGCAACGCTGGTTCGTCATCTGCCCCGGCCAGCTCGGAAACGGGGAATCATCCTCCCCCAGCAACTCCGAGGCTCCCTTCCCGAATCTCACCATCGGCGACGACGTCGAGGCGCAGCGCCGCCTCCTCGATCACCTCGGGATCGAGCGCGTCGAGCTCGCGCTCGGCTTCTCGATGGGCGCCCAGCAGGCGTGGGAGTGGGGCGTGCGCTTCCCGGAACGCGTGGGTCGCCTCGCGCTCTTCGCCGGGACGGCGCAGACGACGTGGCACGGCGGGCTCATGGTCGAAGCGGCCGCCGACGCGCTGCGCACGGGCGGTCTCGAGGCTCACGCCCGCTACTGGGCCGCGACCACGCTCTCTCCGGAGCTCTTCCGGCGCAGCGCCTGGCGCGACGCCGGCTTCGCGTCGGTCGACGACCTCGTCCAACGGTTGTTCGTCGACGACTTCGCCGGCCTCGACGCCGAGAATCTCCTCTGCCAGCTCGGCAAGTGGAGGCGCGCGGACGTCTCGCGGTTCGCACAGGGCGACCTCCGCGCGGCACTGGGCCGCATCTCCGCACGCACGTTCGTGATCCCGTTCTCGCACGACGCCGTCTTCCCGGCCGGCGACTGCCAGGCCGAGCAGGCGCTCGTTCCGGGGAGCGAGCTGCGCACGGTCGAGAGCGTCTGGGGGCACTATGCATGGGGCGCGACGGAGGCGGAATCCCTGCAGATCGACCGCTTTCTGACCGAGCTCCTCGCGGAGTGAGACGGGCCGAAGGCGACTGGTACATTCGGCGAATGGACAGCGAGCCCAGGCCGTCCCCCTTCGTCGAGAGCCTTGTCCACCGCACCGTCTTCACGCCCATCCGTCAGGGCAGCGCGGTCGCCGAGGCCGTGGCCCGGCTGGGTCAGGCGATCGCCATCGGGCTGCTGCGCCCCGACGAGTCGCGCGAGCGTGCCCTCGAGGATGACGTGTCTGGCGGCGGCTCGAAACAACCCGCCCGCTGACACGGCTCCCGCAGGCCGGAACCCCTGCTTGACAGCGGGGCGGAATGGCTGCGGACAGTCGAGCGCGCCACCGAGTTCGGCGTTGCGACGCAGCGCGACGCCCCGGACGGCATCGTGCTCTGAGAGCTGTGGGCCGGCCTCGAGCCGACCGGCCCACAGCGTCTCATCGCCCGTCAGAGGCGCGGGTCGTTCTCGCAGGCGCCGGCCGGTCCGAGGGTGCGTCCTCCGACGAGCCCGAAGCCGCTGGCGCAGTAACGCTGGTCTCCGGGGGACGCGACTGGATGGTTGTCGTACGAGAAGAGGTCGATCCCGTAGATGCAGGTGCTCGTGTTCGAGCACGTGATCGTGCTGAAGGGGATCAAGGGAAGGGAAGCCCCGTCCCTCGTGAACTCGGTGGCGGTGACGGTGATCCTCTGCTTCACCGTCGCGCAGTCGACCCTGAGGATCAGCGTCGCGAGCACGAGGTAGTCGGGGACGTCGGCCTGGGCCGTGAACGTGCAGTCCGCTGCCGTGTCTGGCGGCGGCGGTGGCGGCGGTTTCGGCTTCTTCGGTGCGGCAACCGTCGGGGCGGCCAGCGCGAGAGCAAGCGTCGCCACCGCGGCCGCGAGGAGCCATCTCATCGTCGGCTCTCCTTTCCGGGCGCCCAGGGCGCCCTCTCACCACTCCCCGCTGTGAACTACGGGGCGAGAGGCCGTGCCGGTTTCCTCGCCGGGGTGCGCGCGAAGGCGGGAACCTGGAGCTTGCGCCGGTAGACGCCCGGAGGCACGCCCGTGATGCGCTTGAAGAGGCGGCGGAAGGACGCAGGGTCCTCGTAGCTCACCGTCGGCGGCCGTCATTCGAACCGGAGGGCGTCGGTGATCCTGATCGACGCTGCACGGCGCGCGAGTGGGATGGCGAGCAGTGCGACGAGCGCGACGAGAGCGGGGACGAGCAGGGCCAGCGACCACCAGGAGGGGTACGCGAACTCGTCCGAGCCCCCGGTCAGGCCCACCGCAGCCCGGAAGAACAACAGGCCCAGGGGCAACCCGACGAGCCCGGCGATCGCGGCGATGAGCACTTGCTCCGATACGAGCGACCCCGACACCTGTCTCGGGGTCATCCCGACGGCACCGAGCACACCGAGGTCACGCACGCGCTCCCGCGTCGTGAGGAGCAGCGTCGCGACGAGGTTGACGAGCCCGACGAACAGGAGCAGGGCATCGAGGCCGTAGACGACCGGGCGGAGAATCGCCTCCTCGCCCGCGTCGTCGTTCACGGGGTCGAACCGTGGGGTCTCGAGCCCCGTCAGCGGCGGCGCCGTTCCGGGGTCGGTTCCGACGTCGATGGATGCCTCCATCCCGAGCGTCGCCACGGCGGAGGTCACCGTCACGGCGAGCGCCAGCACGGTCAGTGTCGTGCGCCCGCGCCGTGCGAAGGCGCCCCGGGCGCCGACGGTTGCCGGGACCGGGAGGCCGAGGCGATCGGCCAGGCGACCGACCCTCGTTGACCGGCGCACGGCGCCGCCCGCCGAGCCGGCAAGTGCCTCCGCGGTCGTCCGGCGGGCCGCATGCAGAGCGGGGACGAGGGCGAACAGCCCGACTGCGCCGAGCACGATCGCGGCCACGATCAGGACGCGCCCGGGGTCGAACGAGGGCGTCTCCGACGCGTTCAGGAGCGAGGATGCCCTGGTCGTGAATACCGGGGTCAGGAGCCGCCCAGCGACCAGGCCGAGGAGGAGGCCGGCGGTTGCGAGCCCGAGCTGCTCGACGACGAGCACGCGGGCGACCTGGCGTGGAGTGAGCCCGGTCGCCTTGAGCGTCCCGATCTCGCGGGCCTGCGCGACGACGCGCCCGCCGACGAGCGTTGCGAGCACGGCGCCGGTCGCGAGCAGGAGCAGCGTGCCGTAGATCGAGACGATCACCGAGACGAAGTACGTCGGGGCCGTTGTCTCCCCGCGGTCGTCGAGCCAGGTACGGGAAATGCCCTCGTCTCCCAGGAGCGTTGCGGCGTCCGCGGCGAACCCAGCGGCCGCATCTCGGTCGTCGAGCCGGAGCCCGAGGACGTTCGTCCAATCCCCGCGGTCGGGCACGACCGACTCGAGCGTCGATCGGTTAGCTAAGCCGAAGCCGGGTTGGCTCTGCGGATAGGCGTTGCCGAGCGAGACCACGACGGTCCCCGAGACGAGGAGAGGCCCGCCCGGCGTGTCGAGCGTCGAGCCCGGCTCCAGGTTGTGGAACGAGGCGAAGCTTCGCTCCAGGGCCACCTCTCCGGCGCCTGGCAGGTCGCCTTCGACGACGAGGGGCCTCGACACCGTCGGCAGCGGGTCGCCGACCCCGACGAGCCGGAGACCGTAGCGCTTGCCGTCGCGATCGAACGCCGTCCAGGCGACCGGCAGGACGCCCGTCGACTCGACGACACCGGGGCGCCGCTGGATCCCTTCGAGGGCTGCGGCATCCGGGGACTCGACGGTCACGTGGGCGCCGTTGGTGGCCGCGAACGTCCGCTCGAACGGCCGGTCGGCAACCGTCCACGCCGCGAGGGCGATTGTGAGCGCGGTCGCGGCCGCGGCGACGACGAGGATCGAGAGCGCGCCCTGAACGCGGCGCGCGCGGATGCCGGCGAAGGCGAGCTTCAGTGTCAGCGCTCCCATCTCACACCTCCAGCCGCAGGAGGGACGAGACGACGGCGGCCGCAGACTCGGCGCCTTCGAGGCGCGTCTCTTCGACGAGGAGCCCGTCGCGCAGCTGGAGGACACGGTCGGCGCTCGCGGCGACGCGCGGATCGTGCGTGGCGAGCACGACGGTCTGACCCTCGCTCACGAGCCCGCGCAGGAGCGCAACCACCTCGCGGGCGTTCTCGCTGTCGAGGTTGCCCGTCGGCTCGTCGGCGAGCAGAAGCCGAGGCCGGTTGACGAGCGCCCGCGCGAGGGCGACACGCTGCTGCTGCCCGCCGGAGAGGCGTGACGGGAGAGAGTCGGCCCGCACGGAGACGCCCAGCTGGTCGAGCAGCTCCTCGCGCCGCCGCCGCGCCTTGGCGCGGGAGGTCCCGACGAGACGCGCCGGCAGCTCGACGTTCTCTGCGACTGTCAGCGTCTGGACGAGGTTGAAGAACTGGAACACGAAGCCGATCTCGCGGCGCCGTCGCACGGCCCATTCGGCCTCGGAGAGCGACTCGACGCGGGCATCGCCGAGCTCGATCGAGCCCGCCGTCGGCCGGTCGAGCCCGGCGAGGAGGTGGAGCAGCGTCGATTTCCCGCAACCGCTCGGGCCCATCAGGGCGGCGAGCTCGCCCTCGGCGACGTCGAGGTCGACTCCGCGGAGCGCGAGCACCTCGACCCCGTCGCCCTTGTAGGTCTTCGCGAGACCCTTAGCCGACAGTGCCGTGTTCATCTGTGTCCTCCTGGATGAGTTGTGATTCGCAGAGGTCGAGCCAGCGCAGGTCGGCCTCGAGGTGGAGGGCGGTCCCCTCGGCGAGGAGGGACGCCACGGGATCGGGCGACGCGCCGTTCGCCTCGCCGAGCGCGCGGAGAGCAATCAGGTACACCCGGCGCTGCTGCTCGATCAGGTGACGCGGGTCGGCGATGCCCGACGTACCGGCGAGGACGAGCTTGAGGAAGAACTCGTCGCGAAGACGCGTCGCCGACGCGGGCTCGGTCACCCAGCCTCCGAGGGCCTCGCGGCCCTCGTCGGTGAGGGTGTAGACGCGCTTCTGGCGCGTGTCTCCGGGGACGTCCTCGCCGCGGACGAGCCCGTCCCGCTCGAGGCGCTGGAGTGTCGTGTACACCTGCCCCGCGTTGATGGGGGCGAGCGCCGAGCCGAACTGGAGCTCGAGCGCCTGCTTCAGCTCGTAGCCGTAGCGCGGCCCGGAGGTGAGGAGTGCGAGGAACGGGTACTTCATAAGTAGCGGGTATATATATCAGCTACTTACTAAGTGCGCAAGCGCTCGAGAGGTCCCCGCAGGCCGGTTCGAGACACGGAGCAGGTGGTCGAAGCGCTGCGCCTGGAGGGTCACGAAGCGGAGGCGCGGGAGCTCGGGGCCCGCGACGCCGAGGGCTACGTGAAGAGTGCACCCGGTCTTGCGGCGCGGCTGCCGGCCGAGATCGGCGGCCTCGTGCTCATGGCCGCCGATACAACGGCGATCGCCGAGGGCCTTCGGCTCGAGGCCCGCGAGCCGCAGTTGCGGTCGCACCTCGAGGCAGTCGCCGCCAGCGGCGCCACGCCCGGCGCAATCGCTGCGAACGTGGCGTTCGTCGTCGCCCACTCGACAGCGGGACTTCACCCGGCGGGAAACGAGGCCGGGGTCGCGGCGGAGCGCGCGTGGCAGCGCGACCGCCTCGCCGAGCGGCTCGGTCTAGCCGACGCAGCCTGACGCGGTAGCGGGCTACGGGCTCAGCAGGCCTGGTTGTCGAGCCTCACAGAGCTGATGGCAGAACGGTTGCCGGCGCTGTCGATCGCCTGGACGGAGAACGTGTTCGAGCTCTGCGTCCCGTAGGTGATCCAGCGGTCGGCGTTGGTCTGGCTACCGTCGGGGACGCCGTTCACGAAGACCTCGTAGCGGATCGACACCTGCGGGTCGACGTCGTCGACCGACCTGTCCCAGAAGAGCCAGGTCTCGCACCCGAAGTCCCACGCGATCAAGTTGCCCGGGGCGCTCGGCCCGGTCGTGTCGCTGGTCGGCTGCGTCGTCGCGGTCACGGCCGTGCTCGGCGCCGACACGTTGCGCGACGGGTCGACGGCGACAACGGAGAACGAGTGCGTCGTCGCGGCGGCGAGCCGCAGCACCGTCACGGCTCGCTCGCCGGTCCACACCAGGTTGTCCAGCGAGACCTGGGTGCCGTTCGCGAAGACCCGGTACGTGCAGCAGGTGTGGTCGTCGTCCGCGACCGCGGGCCAGGAGAGGCCGACGCTCGAGGAGGTCGTGCCGGTCACCGACACTACGGGCGCGGCGGGCGGTGTCCGGTCGACTGGCAGCGTGACCGTCAGCTTGTTGCTCTTCGCCGATTCCTGCCCCTTCGCGTTGCCCGCCCACATGACGAACGAGTACGTCCTGCCGGGAACCATGTCGCGCGTCCACGTGAAGCTCGTGCTCGGCGGCTTCACGCCGAGTCGGTAGCCGAAGCTCGCCTCGATCACGTACGTGAAGCTGCCGGGGTTCGTCGCCGCGTTCCACGCGAGCGTGACGCTGTGCGGCGTGATCGCGGCGACGCGCAGGTTCGTCGGGCCTGCGAGCGGTGCCGCCGAGGCCGACGGCGCGACGAGAAGCACTGCGACGAGCGCAACTGCAGCGCACGCGGCACGGCGGGACAAAGGACTGCGGCTCATCCTGTTCCTCCCTCGGTGACGGCGCCTCGGCGCCGGTTGCCTACCCACCCGCTTTACGGCCGGTGGGCCGGAACGGATCTGAGGGGATGAAGCGGGCCCGCTTCTGGCGTAGTGTCCGCTTGCCGAGAGTGCGGGCGCCACTGCGTTGCCGGACGAAATGACACCCGCTGGTGGCGTTCAATGTTCTGCGTCCGTATCCGGCCCCGTGGATGCTGAACGTCACGTTCATCGTGGCCGGGTGCGCGTCGCAGGCGTAGATGTACGACTCCTCGTCCCGGAGCACGACGATCGTCGTCTTCTCACCCGTACCTGCGACATCGGTGGCCACGTCGACCCCGGCGTACCGCGCGTCGAGATGGAAGTTGTGGATGGTGGAGAGATCCGTGATCTCGAGCATGTATTCGCCGGGCGGGAGCGTCGTGGTGACCTCAGCCCCGTCTTCGGTCGTGAGGTTGATCTCGTAGGCATCCGGGTCGTCCGTGGATCCGACGGTGCCGATGAGCTTCGGGAGGCCTGTAGTCGGCGTCGTGGCGGATCCCTCGTCGTTGCCGTCGCCGCATCCGACCGCCGCGAGTCCGACGACCGCCAGGCCGATGGGAAGCGCCAGGCGAATGTGCGCTAGTCGTCTTCGTACTGGTCGTGGCGGTGAAGCCAGCTCATGGCCGGCCCGTCGCTTCGCCCGGGTGGCTGCTCCCACTCCTCTTGCCGGCCTCGTGCGGTGAGATCGAGCCAGTTGTATGTCCCCATCAGAAGGTCGAGGCCACGTTCGTACACCGAGTACGTGTGGAAGACGCGGTCGCTCTCGCGCAGGAAGGCGCTCGTTCCGGGCTGCTCACCGGACCATCCCGCCCACGACGGAGCCTGCTCGACGAGCTCCTCTTCGTTTTTGTAGTTGTACTCGACCGGTGCGACCGCCTTGTCGATCGTGACATGGAAGTCGTAATTGAAGTCGCTGCCGTACGAGGAGTACCAGGGAAGTGTCCAGCCCATCCGCTGCCGGTAGGCCGCGAGCTTCTCGAACGGGGCGCGGGAGACGAGCACGAGCGACGTGTCGCGGGCGTGCAGATGGCTCAGGTGGCCGATGTTGTCGACCACGTACGAGCACGAGGGGCAGCCTTCGTCCCAGTCCGGCTCGAACATGAAGTGGAAGACGAGCAGCTGGTGGCGGCCGTCGAACAGGTCGACGAGCCCGGCCTTCTCCGGCCCCTCGAAGACGTAGTCCTTGGTGACCTCGACCATCGGCAGCCGTCGGCGCTCGGCGTTCACCTCGTCCCGGTGGCGGCTGAGCTCCTTCTCGCTCGCCAGGAGCCGCTTGCGGGCTGCCAGCCACTCCTCTCGAGAAACGATGCTCGGTTGGTTCGTGGTGGATGTGCTCATTGGGTCTCCCTTCAGGGGGAAAGGTCCATCGCCGCGCTCCGGCTCATCGGGTCAACGGGCAGCGAGATATGTTCGTGGGTGATCAGCCACTCGTCGTCCGACCGCCGGCAGCCGTCGGTCGCACGGACCCAGAAGCCGACCCCTTGCCCGTTCTTCAGGGTTCCGCCTGCCCGGATGAGCATGTGTGCGATCGCGGCATCTCCGCTTTCCATGACGTTCAGGTCGCTGATTTCCTGGCCGATCGGGCCCTCGAAGCCGTCGAACCAGTCCAGGAACCTCTGTCGCAGCGCATCCGCTCCCACGTACTGGAGCGGCGGCACCAGGTCGAAATAGACGATGTCAGGCGAATAGAGCGAAATGAGTCGATCGATGTCCTTCGTCCAGATCGCCTCGGATCGATTGTCGAAAAGCACTCCAACCTCGGACTGCGTCTTGACCATTCCTTCCTCCATTCCGTGAGTCATCGCGAGCTCCACCCGACTGCTTGGCATTGGCCCCAGCCGAGCGCGGCGCGACTCTCGAGAGTCATCGATTCATCCCACTCTTGTGCCGTACCTCGGTCGAGAGAGCCCGAAACTCACCGCTCGCGTCACCGCCTGATCAGCGGTTTTCCGATATGACACGGGGCGTGAGCGCTAACCGAGCGGTACCCAACATCAAGTCCGATCGGCCCGCTGAGACGCGCGACTTCTTCCTCGACCTGCTCGGCTTCGAGGTGGCGATGGACATGGGCTGGGTCGTGACCGTGGCGTCGCCGACCAACCCCTCGGCCCAGGTGACCATCATCGGGAACGACGACATGGCGGCGCCAGGCATCTCGGTGGAGGTGCCTGATGTCGATGCCGTCCACGCCAGGGCCGTGGAGCGAGGTTTGGAGATCGCCTATTCGCTCCGCGATGAGGAGTGGGGGGTTCGGCGCTTCATGCTTCGCGAGCCGAGTGGGACGCTCATCAACGTCGTCTCTCACCGCTCGGCTGAGGGCCGGGTGGCGATCACGCTGCGAACCGAATCGACCCGGCACCCTCGCGAGTAGCAGCGCGCTTCTCAGGCGGCGCCATGGGTAGGCCGCAGCGGCCGAGCATCTCCTGACGTGACCATGTCCCGGCG
Organism: uncultured Actinomycetes bacterium; assembly: GCA_963839745.1. GTDB lineage: Bacteria > Actinomycetota > Thermoleophilia > Gaiellales > Gaiellaceae > JAIBJN01. The sequence continues at coordinate 39,594 of CAWIWC010000014.1, read as the reverse complement.
AGGGAGTTCGCTGGAGAGGCCGTCCGATGGTTTCCTTGGACGCAAGCCGTAACCCCTTACCGCGGGAGGAGATCATGCCGCTCGTTCCGGTCACCCACCAGTCCTGGTTGTTCAGCCCGCCGCTGGAGCTGCCGCTCCAGCCGCGCCTCGAGAACGGGCGTTTCGACTCGCTCCGGCGCAGACCGCTCGCCGACCCGCCGGAGTGCAACACGACCCAGATCATCCTCGCCGGCGATCCTGGGAACCCAACGAGCCGCGACGTCCATTTCTTCAACCGCGTGCATCAGGCTGTCGACCTCGCCTCCGAAGCAGGGAACTGCGTCTACGCGGCCTACAGCGGACGCATCGTGAAGGTCGAGGTGCAACCGGGCGGCGACACGGCCAACGTCAGCATCGACCATCACCCCCGGGGGCTTGGCTTCGTCACCAACTACAACCACATCACCGGCGTCCAGTTCGCCGAGGGCGACTTCGTCGGCACGGGCGAGCCGATCGCCCAGGTCTCGGCCGCGCCGGACGACCCGACGCTGCATTTCGAGCTCTGGGCCGTTGTCGATCGCAAGGATCCTGGCAATGACCCGCCCGGCGACAGCGACATGGTGCCGATCGACCCGACTCGGGCGCTCTACGCATGGGAGCGCCGGCTCGTCGCCGACGAGCCGCTGCCCGGCCCGCAGGTCCCGCTCGCCGTCGGGGTCACACGCCTCAACACCATTCACTTCTTCTTCGCGAGGTTCGAGTCGGACGTCACGCTCCACGTGCCCATGTACGAGCCGATGACCGACGACGAGCGGCTCATCGTCGAGTTGCTCCGCGAGGCGCACCGTCGCAGTGACGCCCTGGAGCTGTCCTTCCGCCATTCGTCGTTCTGGGGAGTCGACGTGGCAACGCAGGCGGAGCTGGCATAGGCCCGCCGGCCCACGAGAGGCCGAGGGCCCCGCGCGCAGCTCGGCGAGCAGGGCGCGCCGAGTCTGCACGCAGGAGTCTTCGAACCGCTGACGCCGCGCTCAGCGGCCCTTCCCATCATTGACCGCAGTAAGGGCTCCCGTGGCCTGGTTGGTCACGGCGGTGAAGGTTCCGCGCCCTTGCAGGTCCGCGTATGCGCCCGTACCGCCGATCACCTTCCACTGGCCCCGGGCGATGTGGTTGGGGCTATCCAGGGGTCCGGTCGTTCCGCGGAGCGCCAGGACGATGTCGCCTTTCGAGCCGGCGAGAGTCTCCGTCGCCTCGAAGCGCGCCGTGTTGTTCGGCAGCGGGGTGAACGAGGTCACGTCGGCTTGCGCAGGCCCGCTGTCGTTGGCCACACAGCAGATTGCGAACGTTCCCACCGCGTGCGTCGAGCTCGTGAAGTCGACCCTGACGCTCGCCACCAGTCGGGCGTCTCCGCTGGACGAGGCAGCCAGCGGAACGATCGAGAACGCCGCGACGACGGCCGTCAGCACGGAGACGAGGGCGATTCTCCTCTTCATCATTGTTCCTCCCATCTCGGTTCCATCGAGAGCGACGCTACGCCCGCCGACGGCCCGTCGAAACGTGGAAATCCACACGCTTTGAACAGCGAGTTACGCGGGCTCTGCGGGATCTCGAGCGCTGAGGCGGTGTGCGAGCTCGGCACGAGAGCGCACGTCGAGCTTTCGGTAGATCCGGGTCAGGTTCGACTCGACCGTGCGAACGGTCACGACGAGCTCCGCCGCCACTTCCTTGTTCGACCGGCCCTGGCCGACGAGCTCGGCGACTCGGAGCTCGGCCGGAGTCAGACCGCCGGGGTGGGAGGTCCGCCCGCCGATCCGGGCCAGTTCGGCGCCGGCTTTCCTCGCCCAGAGCGCCGCGCCGAGGTCCTCGAAGATCGTTTGTGCCCGTTCAAGCGACTCTCGAGCCAGGCGCCGCTGCCTGGCTCGTCGTCGCACCGAGCCGAGCGCCAGCAACGTCCGCGCCTGCTCGAACGGCATCGGGACGCAGTCGTGATCGGCGAGTGCGCGCTCGAGGATCGCAAGCGCCTCATCGAGGTCTCCGCGTGCGGCGGCGAGAAGACCGAGGCAGCGCGCGGAGGATGCGAGGGCGCCCCGACGGCCGAGCCTCGCCGCATTGGCCTCGTACCAGGCGCAGATCTCCTCGGCCTGCTCGAGCCGCTCGAGCTCGATCAGCGCGTGAACGAAGTCCAGCGCGAATCTCGTCAGGGACGGCTCGCAGATCTCCTGCACGCGCGCGAACTCGACCACCGGTTCGAGCCGCTCCGCCGCCGCCTCGGGCCGGCCGAGCGAGAGCTCGAGCAGACCGAGCGCCCAGCTCGCAAAGTGGAGCGTGGGAGTGCCGTGTGTGCGACGGGCGATCTCGAGGGCGAGCTCCCCCCTCTCTCGCGCTTCGTCGACGCGGCCGAGGTGCGCCTGCACGAGCGCATCCATTGCGAGTGCGTAGCTGAAGAGCGTCTCCTGTCCTACCTGCTCGGCGATCTCACGGCCTGTGTCGGCGTGGAGGCCGGCGCGCTCGAAGTCGCCCCGGAGGCAGTCGTTCTGCGCAGCGAGGACGTAGACGTACGGCAGGAAGGCCTCGTCGCCCCTCTCGCGTCCCAGGTCGACAAGCTCAAGGAACGCGTGGTTGGCCCACTCCAGTTCTTCCCACCACATGCGGACGATCGCGGCATGCCACTTCGGCGCGGCCTGCAGCCGAATCTGCTTGCTCGGCGGCCGGAGCCGGAGAAGCCGCTCGAGTGTTGCACCCGCTGCCGAGCGGCCCAAGGCCGCCTCTGACAGGAGCTGCACGCCCAGCGCGTCCCCGACGAGCCCACTCTCACCAAGGCCGCGGGCCAGCTCGACGGCGGCGCTCGCGTACCCGACTGCGTCGGCGAGATGCTCTCGGCGCCGAAAGAGCGTCGCGGCGAGGCCTACGAGCGCTCGGGCTCGCGTGAGCGAGTCGTCGCCGGCTTCCTCTAGTGCCTGGCGGTTGATCTCGCTCGCCGCGTGGAGATCGTCGTCGTAGGCGCGCGTGAGTGCGAGTCGAACGAGGACGCGCGCTCGCTCGGGCCCTGCGGACAGCTCTCCGGCGAGCCGCTCGAGCATCGCCCGCGCGCGTCGGCTGTCCCCGGATTCGAAGTGGTAGTAGGCGGCGTCAGCACTCCGGCGGCGAAGGTCCTCGCCACGGTCGGGAGGCGTGAGGCGCGCGGCCTGCTCGGTGAGCTCGGCGGCCGTCCAGGTCGCGCCGCGCACGGCAGCTCCGCGTCCAGCCGCCTCGAGCCCGTCTGCCACCGACGGATCGGGGCCGGTCGCGGCGAGCGCGAGGTGGCGCGCCTGCTCCTCGGGATCGCCTACGAGCTCTGCGAGGCGGCCGTGGAGCGCACGTTGGCTCTCCGCTCCTCCGTGGGCTGCTGCGGCGAGGAGCGGGTGGATGAAGCGAACGCGGTCTCCGTCGAGCTCCACGATCTGCGCATCGATGGCGGGCTGGAGCGCACGGCTGTCGCCGGCTGCGGCCGAAACGAGTGTCCGCGTTGGTTGGGAGAGGGCCGCAGCAGCGCGGAGGGCAGCGACCGTCTCGGGAGGAAGCGCGGCGAGCCGGCCGCGAGCGAGCTCGTGCACGTCGTCGGGCACAGGCAGGCGCTCGCCTGCGTCGAGGGACCGGCCGCGGCGCTCGAGCGCGCGGGCAAGCTCGAGCGCGAGGAAGGGATTGCCGCCGGAGGTCTCGTGGATGCGGCGCAGCGTCGGGCGGGGAAAGACGGCGTCGAGCCGATCACGGAGAAGTCTGTTGAGCGCGCCCATGCTGAGCGGCCCGACCGGAATGCGGCGCAACCGCTCTTTTGGGAAGGCCCGCTCGAGGCGCAGCGGCGCGTCCGATCCGCCTCGTCCTGCAGCCAGGAGTCCGATCGGCTCGTCCTCGAGCCGGCGGAGTGCAAACTCCAGCGCTGCTGCGGAAGCACGATCGAGCCACTGAAGGTCGTCAATGGCAAGCAGCAGAGGCTCGGCCGCGGCGAGTTCCCGCAGTGCGCCAAGAACGCCGACGCCGACGGCCCTCCGATCGGGCGGCGGTCCGTCTGGCTCCACGAGAAGGAGGGCGACCTCGAGCGCGTGCGCTTGTGGCCGTGGGAGGGCGCGGAGGACATCCTCGAGCCGCTGCTCGAGCAGGTCGCCGATCGTGGCGAAGGAAAGACCCGACTCGACCTCCACCGGGCGTGCGGAGAGAACGCGGATCCCTGACCGGGCGGCCGCGGCGATCCCGGCGCGCAGGAGCGTCGTCTTTCCGATCCCGGCGTCGCCCTCGAGCAGGAGCGCGCCCGGAAGCGAATCCGCCGATGCGACAAAGCCGTTGACGGCGGCAAGCTCTCTTTCCCTGCTGATGACATCGGAGGCGGCCGAGGTCATGCTCGTATTCTGCTGTCGGATTCCTGTCGCGGTGCAGGGGCGCGAATGCGATCGTCGACCCGTCGTCTCCAGTGGGGCGGAGCGGCCGCCAAGCACCCCGTGACGGTCGATCCCCTATGGCGTCGATCGGCAACCCGTCGCAGTGGGTGAATGCGACCTAAGCGGGCATGGTCAATGGTTCAAGCTCGTCCAGAGCTGAAGGGCGGCATACGCACGCCAGGGTCGCCATCGCTGTTGCATGACGGCGACGCAGCGGGGGTCGTCCGGGCGACTCAAAGCTCTCAGTGCGCGGCGAACGCCGGCGTCGCCGGGCGGGAACGCATCGGGATCGTGAAACCCTCGCATCGCAACGTATCCAGCAGTCCATGGTCCGATACCAGGAATATCGAGTAGCCGGGCAAGCGCTTCCGTCGGATCTGAGCTGTCGTCGATGCGAATCTCGCCGTATGCGAGTCGGGCCGCGAGGGTCTGCAACGTCTCACGGTGCTGCGCCGGCCCGGCGAACGACCTCGGTTCAGCTTCCGCGAGAACCGCGGCGTCAGGGAACTGATGTGTCACCGTCCCGAGCGGCTGCTCGAGTGGCGTACCGAATGTTTCGATGAGACGAGCTGTTTGCCTCTGGGCGGCCCGTAGCGACACCTGCTGACCGAGCACTGCGCGCAGAGCGAGCTCGGCACCGTCGACACAGCCGGGCACACGCAGCCCCGGACGTGCGCGGACGAGGTGGCCGATCACCTCGTCGCTGCCGAGCGCCTCGGCGATAGCCAGTGGGTCGGCGTCGAGGTCGAGCAAGCGCCGGCAGCGTGCGACTGCCGCCGCGAGGTCGCGAAGATCATCGAGGTGGAGTACACAGCGGACGGCACGCGCTTCCGGGGTCAGCTCGACGACTCCGGTGCCGTGGGCAAGGGTGAGTGCTCGCCGATAGGTATCGCCGCTTACCTCCTCGAGACCGGGCACGGCGCGCACCTCGAGAAACCGAATCAGGGCGGCCCCGTCGAACGGCTCCCGGCAGCTCAGGCGTAGCTCGACGACTCCCAGTGGTCGGGGGCTGCCGCCGGTCGACCGGCGCCGCATCTCTCTCGGGGTCGAAGCGAAAACGTGCTTGATCGTGTCGTTGAACTGGCGCACGCTGTGGAACCCAGCCGCAAAGGCGGCATCGGCGAAGGGCATGGCCGTCGACTCGATCAGGAGCCGCGCCGTATTGGCGCGCTGGGCGCGCGCGAGCGCAACCGGACTGGCGCCAACCTGCTCGGCGAGGAGCCGCCGAAGATGGCGTTCGCTGAAGCCCAATCGTTTGGCGAGCCCGGGGACGCCTTCACGGTCGACGATGCCGTCTGCGATCAAGCGCATGGCGCGCGCGACGCCGTCGGCACGCCAGTTCCAATCGGGTGAGCCGGGAGCCGCGTCGGGGCGGCAGCGCTTGCAGGCGCGGAAGCCGGCCGACTGCGCGGCTGCCGCCGTAGGGTAGAAGCGGACGTTCGCGCGTTTCGGTTGACGCGCGGGGCAGCTCGGCCGGCAGTACAGCCTCGTCGACGTGGCGGCGATGAAGAAGATCCCGTCGTAGCGCGGGTCACGGCTCTCGCTCAGCCGGTAGCAGCTCTCGAAGTCCTCGACGATGTTGCTCATCGTCGCATCTGTCGTCGAGCGTATCAGCGGTTTTCGGCCACCTCGGTGGACCGGCCACTGAATTGGCCGAATCCCGCTAGTCGTCGCGCTGTCGACGGCGTAGCGTGGGACGGGATAACGGCGAGAGGAAGCGACATGACCAAGCAAGAAACAGCACCTGTCCGGCGCGAGGCGAGCACCATTGATGTCGCCTCACTCGACGGCGGTCCCGTGAGGCTAACGGCGGAGCAGCTAGACAAGCTCGACGCGCGGGTGGAGGGTCCTCTGCTTCGCGCAGGTGACGCGGGCTGGGCCGACGCCATGCTGGTCTGGAACGGCATGGTTGCGAAAGTCCCTGCGCTCGTCCTCCAGCCGACCTCGGCCGGCGACGTCGCTGCCGCTGTCGCATTCGCGCGCGACCACCGTCTCTCGCTAAGCATCAAGGGCGGGGGTCACAACATGGCCGGAACCGCAATCGCCGAGCGCGGTCTCACGCTCGACATGTCGCGTATGCGCGACGTCACGGTCGACCCCGATGCGAGGCTAGCGCAGGTTGGGCCTGGGTGTCTCCTGCGAGATGTCGACAGGGCGACACAGGCGTACGGACTGGCAACGCCGTTGGGCTCCTTCGCCTCGGACGTGGGCGTCGCCGGCCTGACGCTCGGCGGCGGGTTGGGTTACCTGACTCGTCGCTTCGGCTGGACGGCGGATAACCTCGAGGAGGTCGAGGTCGTCACCGCGGACGGCCAGATCCTGACGGCCAACCGTGACGAGAACTCCGAACTGCACTGGGCGCTCCGTGGCGGTGGGGGTAACTTCGGCGTCGTCACCCGGTTCACCCTCCGCCTGCACGAGGTCGGTCCGATCATTTCCGGCGGCCTCATGGTCTGGAGCGCCGACCGTGCTGGCGACGTGCTCGCGACCTACCGCGACGTCGCCGAGTCGGCGCCGCGCGAGTTGACCATGGCCGTGGCTGTGCGCCTCGCGCCGCCGGCCCCGTTCCTCCCCGAGAAGTGGCACGGCAAGCCCATCGTCGGGCTGCTCCTGTGTCACAGCGGCACCGGAGTGGAAGGCGACCTCGCCCCGATTCGGGCCCTCGGCGACCCGATCGCCGACCTCGTCACCGAAAAGCCCTACACCGACCAGCAGTCGATGTTCGACGGCATGGAGCCGAACGGGAACCACTACTACTGGAAGACCGAGTACCTGGCCGAGCTGACAAATGAGTTCCTCGACACGTTCCGCGAAAGTGCCTCGAAGGTGACGTCCCCGCTGTCGGACTCGCTCATCATCCACCTCGCGGGGGCGCTAAACGAACGGGCCGACGACGACGGGGCAGTCGGCAACCGCGACGCCCGGTACATGACCGCGTTCGCCGGCCAGTGGCCGCCCGAGGTTCCCGACGACGAGCACGTGGCCTGGGTGCGGGAGGCCTGGAAGAGCGTCAGGCCCTTCTCGGCAGGCGGCAACTACCTCAACTTCCAGACCGCCGACGAAGGCGAGGAGCGTGTGCGGGCGACCTACGGCGCGAACTTCGACCGCCTCGTCCAGGTCAAAGAGAGATTCGACCCCGAGAACGTCTTCCGCTCGAACCGAAACATCCGTCCTCGAGCCCGTTCCCGGACGACCGGGGGTACATAAAGGGGCCTGCGGGTCGATTGCACCTAGACGAGGAGGGCGATCGCGTAGCCCGTCACCCCGAGGAAGACGATGTCGATACCGACAGCGTGCCTCACGAGGCGACCGACGTCCCTGCGTGGATACCAGGGACCCCAGATCAGGAACTGGATGCCCGCGCGTTTCTCGCGGTCGAGGAAGAACCCGGAATGGCCCGCTTCTCCGTGATCCTCGTAGTGCCACACGTCCCTTCGGAGGTCCTGGGGATCTGGAGCCTTGGCCATGTCTCGACCTCACTCTAGAAACCGCTCCGGCTCTGAACTCTCGCCGGTCCTTGGGTAGTCCGCGGAAACGGGTGGCGCCAAGAGGACTCCTCCATATACGGTGCCCGGCAGCAGGGGGGTGGTGGATGAGACGGCGTCTTGCCGTCGACCTGATTCACTTGGGGTCGCTTCAGGTCGCGTACGCGGCCACCGTCCTCCTCTGGCGCAATTTCGTTGCGGATCTGTACGCCCGCTGGCAGCAGGAGCGTCTCGATGACGCGCTTCGAGTGGGGTAACCGTCTTTCGAGGAGGGGGAGACACGATGCGTAGAAGACTTCGATGGATCGCGTTCGCGGTGATCATTGCCTCCGTGTCGCTGGTACACGCCGGCGGTGCGCTGGCCCAGGCGCCGAACCAGGTGACGGGCCTTGCTGCCGTCCAGGAGGAGGGGTTCGTCACCTTGAGCTGGGACCCCGTGGAGGGGGCGACTGACTACCAGGTCGAGCGAACTCCGGTGGACGGCGCCGACCAGCCCACGGGCCCGGCCACGATCGTCGGCCTCTGGCAGCCGACGCGCACCGTCAGGCCTGACGCGCCGACGTTCGCCGAGTCCGGATTCGTGCTCGGCGAACGCTTCTGCTGGCGCGTCCGGGCGCGGTTCGGCATAGAGCCGCAGACGTTCTCAGCGCCTGCCTGCGGAACGACGCTGCCGCAGTGGGGCGTCGGCCCCGGTGCATCGCTGCGAACGCAGTTCGAGCAGACCAACGGGGCGTCGTACACGAGCGACGTCAACGAGTACCTCTACACCGCCGCGCTCGACGCGGCCAGCGAGCGCGTGCGCGTCGTGGAGATCGGCCGCACGCTGCTGGGCAGGCCGATCAACATGTTCGTCTTCGGCTATCCGGAGCCGCTTCGGAGCGCGGCGGAGATCTCCGAGTCGACGGCGACGCTGATTCAGTGCAACGTGCACGGCAACGAGCCGTCTATGCGAGAGTCGTGCCTGATCCTCGCGCGGGAGCTTGCCTTCACCGAGGACCGCACGCTCCTCCGGATCATGAGTCGGTCGACCGTGCTGATCGTCCCGACGCTCAACGGAGACGGCCGCGCCGCCGACACGCGCGGCAGCTCCACGGGTCAGGACCTCAACCGCGACCACTCGCTGCTCCGTGAGCCGGAGACGAAGGCCTTCTCGGCGATGCTCCGCGACTACACCCCGGACGTCGCGGTCGACGGTCACAACGGGGACAACGAGGACCTCCCGGTCCTCGGCCCACGGCACCTCAACGTCTACGAGGGGCTCTACTCCGAGGCTAAGAATGAGCTGATCGAGAGCTGGATCTACGACAACGCCGCGCTCGCCGGCTGGTACGCCGGGCCGTACTCGAACGGCGGCGCCAGTCAGGAGACCATCCTGCGTAACACCTTCGGCCTCAAGAGCATCGTCGGCATCCTGTCCGAGAACCGGCCGAACGCGGGAGTTACCCGGCCGGGCGCGACCTTCGCGGGCAACGAGAACCGCAAGAGCTACGGGCAGCTCTGGCTGATCAAGCAGCTGCTCGACTACCACTACGAGAACCATTCCACGATCCGGAGCCTGGTCGCGGACTCGCGCATGTTCCAGCGGGCCAACGTCGGCCGGGTCGTTTTCCGCGGCTCGTACCCGTGGCCGCCGTTCCCGCCGCTGCCGAGCGCACCGGACGTCGACGCCCCGGAGCCGGCCGCGATCCTCGAGGATCCACCGTGCGGCTACTTCCTCGCCGAGGAGGAGTACACCGAAGCGCTGCCGGAGGGGAGCGTGGAGCTGCGGCTCGGCCTGCACGGGATCGCCGTCCAGTCCGCGCCCGACTACCTCGTGCACGAGCTCGGCCCCGGCTACTTCGTCCGAATGGCCCAGCCGCTACGCGGGCTCATCCCGCCGCTGCTCGACCAGCAGGCTGCCGAGCCGATGGTCGGAGGCACGCGCTTGCAGGAGAGCTCGAAGGGGCGCTGCGACCAGGTGGTGCCGGTTCCGTTCCAGGCCGCGATCTGGTCCGCGGGCTCGAACGACTACGTGTCCGACTGACCGACGGCCATCACCAGGAGGGCGAGACGACCCCGGCCACCGTCCGGGGTCGTCTCGTCCCGGCCTCAGCGGCGCGTATAGGGAAAGGCGGAGGGGGAGGGATTCGAACCCTCGATCCGCCTAACGACGGATAACGGTTTTCGAGACCGCCGCATTCGTCCGCTCTGCCACCCCTCCACGGGTTCGTGCGAGCGCTCTGCGGAGCGGAGAAGGAGGGATTCGAACCCTCGAGGGAGGTATTCACCCCCCTAACGCCTTAGCAGGGCGCCGCCTTCAGCCACTCGGCCACTTCTCCGTGCCGGGCCATGGTACCAAGCTGCTTCCCGGCCCCAGCAAAGACGAAGCCCGCCTCGGTGGGGTAGGAGCCGCACTACCGAAACGGGCATTCGCCAGACGCCGGGGGTTATGTGAGGGGAGCCGGCCCACGCATCATCCCTCGCACCCAGGCCGATGCCGTCCCCTTAAGGGGTGATTCGCGCCGGGTCATTCGTCTAGTCGCGCCCGAGGAGGCCGGCGACGGTCGGGTCGCCCTTGCGGGGGCGGGGGCGGACCTGGTCGACCGTGCACTGGTCCGGGTCCTTGTCCGGCCGGAAGCGGAGGAACCGCGCGTTGTGGCGGAACCTGCCCTTCTGCCACTTGTCGTAGCGAACCTCCACGACGAGCTCGGGCGGCACGGAGCTCCACTCGAGCTCGACGCCGCGCTTCCAGCGGCTCGGCGCGCCGCGGGGCTTGCGCTCGGGGTTCGGGCCGAGGAGCGGCTCGACCCGCTCGAGGATCTCGGTGCGCTTCTTGCCGCTCGCCGGCGCCGAGCCGACGGGGACGAGCTTGCCGTCGATGTGCAGGCCGAGCGCGAGGCTCGCGATGCCCGTGCCCTTCTCGCTCCAGGTCACGCCGACGACGACGCAGTCCGCGGTCCTCTCACCCTTCACCTTCAGGACGGCCTCCCGGGAGCCGGGCATGTAGGGAAGCCCGAGCCGCTTGGCGATGACGCCGTCGAAGCCCGCCACCTCGAGCCGGTCGAGCCACTTCTGGGCCTCGCCTCGGTCGTGCGTCACGGGCGAGATGTCGAAGGGCAGCTGCTCCACCGTCTTCCGCCGCTCCTCGATGGGCTTCCCGTGGAGGTCCTTGCCGTCCCAGAGCAGGACGTCGAAGACGACGAACCCTGCCGGGATCTCGGCGGAGAGCTTGCGGACACGGCTCTCGGCCGGGTGGAGCCGCATCTGGAGCGCGTCGAAGTCGAGGCCGCCCTCTCGCTCGATGACGATCTCGCCGTCGAGCGCGGAGCGCTTCGGCAGCCGTTCGCCGAGCTCGACGAGCTCAGGGAAGTAGCGCAGGAGCGGCCGGCCGTTGCGGCTCCAGAGGTGCACCTCGCCGTCGAGGTTCTCGAGGATGCCCCGGAAGCCGTCCCACTTCGGCTCGTACTGCCAGCCGTCGCCCTCCGGAAGCTCGTCCACCAGCTGCGCCTCCATGGGCGGGTAGGGCAGGCTCTTGGGCGGTTCCGGCTCGGTCTTCGTTTCAGCCACGTGGCCGATTCTGCCAGGCGATTCGAATCCGAGGAAACCGGTTGCGCGCCCGGCGCGTCTAACAGGCCAATGAGACGCGTAGCGATCACCGGTCTGGGCGCGGTCACGCCGCTCGGCAACGACCTGTCGACCACGTGGGCCGGCCTGACGGGAGGGCGGAGCGGGATCGCCGAGATCCAGGCGTTCGACGCGACCGACTTCCCGGTGAAGATCGCCGGCGAGGTGAAGGACTACGACCCGGCGGGCGCCACCACCCCGAAGGAGGTGCGCAAGCTCGATCGCAACGTCCTCTTCGCGCTCACCGCCGCCAAGGAGGCTCTGGCCGACGCGGACATGAACGGCCACCGCTACGAGCCCGAGCGTCTGGGCGTGATCGTCGGGAACTGCATCGGCGGCTTCAACGAGCTCATGCGGCAGCACGACGTCCTGCGCGAGCGCGGGCCCGACCGCGTCTCTCCGACCTTCCTCGCCAACGTCCTCGTCGACTCCGCGAGCGGGCAGCTCGCGATCGAGCTCGGCTTCCGCGGCCCGAACTACGCGGTCGTCTCCGCGTGCGCCACCGGCTCGCACGCGCTCGGGGAGGCTGCCGAGCTCGTCCGTCGCGGCGACGCCGACGCGGTCATTGCCGGCGGCACCGAGAGCTGCATCCATCCGTTGATCCTCGCCGGGTTCTGCTCCATGCGGGGACTCGCCGTCGGTGACGGAGACCCGGCGAAGGCGGCTCGCCCGTTCGACGCGCGCCGCGAGGGCTTCGTGATGGCGGAGGGCGCGGCGGTCTTCGTGCTCGAGGAGCTCGAAGCCGCCCGCGCGCGCGGCGCGCGCGTGTATGCGGAGGTGCTCGGGTACGGCGCTTCCAACGATGCGCACCACATGCTCCAGCCCGACCCGGAGTCCGGCGGCGTTGTCTCGATGATGCGTGCCGCGCTCGACCGCGCCGGTGTCGACCCGAGCCAGGTCGACTACATCAACGCCCACGGGACCGGGACGCCGCTCGGCGACCTCGCCGAGACGCAGGCCATCAAGGAGGTCTTCGGCGACCACGCGTACGAGATGGCCGTGTCGTCGACGAAGTCGATGCTCGGGCACATGTTCGGGGCGGCCGGGGCGATCGAGGCCATGGCGTGCGTGCTCGCGATCCACGAGGGCGTGCTCCCGCCGACGATCAACTACGAGGAGCCCGATCCCGACTGCGACCTCGACTACGTCCCGAACGAGGCGCGCGAGGCCCACGTGCGGGTCGCGCTCTCGAACGCGATGGGGCTCGGCGGCCACAACGGCTGCGTCCTCATCGGCCGCGTCGACGACTGACGCCTGCGGCGCATCACCCGACCGTAACCACTTTTCAACGACCGTCCAGGGCGTTACAGTCCCGCGCACGTTGACACGCCGAGTCCCTTCTTGGGTGGTGCTCGGAGGCGCGCTGATTCTTCTCGCCGCGGGCTGCGGCGGGGGCGGCGGCGGTGGCGGCGGGGGCGGCGGCGATCTCGCCCAGGAGGCGGAGGAGGTCGGGCTGATCCTCGACCGCATCGAGGCGCTCGGCGAGAGCACGACCACGCAGCAGGCGTTCACGACCGAGCTCCGGCAGATCAGCACCGAGGTGCAGACCGCGGTCGAGGAGGTCTCGGACGCGGACGCCCCCGAGGAGCTCGAGTCCGAGAAGGCCAAGCTCGCGAACCGGTTGCTCTCCCTGCGCACCCAGCTCAGCCGTGCGCAGGGGCTCGCCGGCGGCGGCGACCTCGAGGCCGCTCAGGCCGCGATGGGGAGCTTCCTGTCGATCGGCGAGCTCCGCGAGACGATCGAGAACATCCAGGCCGCGGCGCCGGCCGAGCGCTAGCTCGGCTTCCACTGACCTCGGGCGTGAGGGCGGTCGTCGCCGGCAGCACGACGTCCGCGACCGCGAGTGCGTCGTCGGCGGGCGGGTACTGCGGGTTCGGGATCGCGATCACGCGCATTCCGGCCGACTTGGCGCTGCGGATGCCGTTCTCCGAGTCCTCCACCGCCGCGCAGCGCGTGGGGTCGGCCTCGAGCCGGCGCGCCGCCTCGAGATAGACGTCGGGCGCGGGCTTCCCGCGCGGCACCTCCTCGGAGGACACGGTCGCCTTGAACCAGCGGTCTAGCCCCGAGGTCTCGAGCACGAGGTCGATCAGCTCGCGGTTCGAGGAGGAGGCGAGCCCGAGCGGCCAGCGGGCGGCCAGCGCCTGGACGGCCTCGACCGCGCCCGGGAGGAGCGGGATCTCCTCACGGTAGAGCGCCTCCAGCCGGCGCACGACCTCGGCGTTGATCTCCTCGGGCGGCTCGGAGAGCCCGATCACGTCGTGCATGTAGCGCGACCACTCGGGCGAGCTCATGCCCATCATGTCCCGGGAGGCCTGGTCGTGCCAGCTGCCTCCGCGCTCCTCGGCGAGCTCTTGTCGGACGTCGTCCCACACGTGCTCTGAGTCGACGATGACGCCGTCGAGGTCGAAGACGACGGCCTCGATCACAGCGCCTCGTACCGTCCTCCGACATGGACGAGCGCGAGACCGTCGCGCCCGCGCTCGACCGACTCCACGGCTCCGACGAAGAACGTGTGGTCGCCGGTCTCGAGCTCACGGTCGAGGCGGCACTCGATCCAGCCGAGCGCGCCCTCGAGAAGCGGCGCGCCGGTCGTCCCCTCGCGCCACTCGATCCCGTGCCAGTGCGCTACGGGGGGCACCCCGCGCGCAAAATGCTGTGCGACCGCGGCCTGGTCGCCCGCGAGCAGGCTGAGCGCAAACGACCCGGCGCGGCGCAGGAGCTCGTGCATCGCCGCCTGCCGGGCGACAGAGACGCCGACGAGTGGCGGCTCGAGCGAGAGCGAGACCACCGTCCCCACGGTCAGGCCCAGGCGCTCGCCGTCCGCGTCCACGGTCAGAACGGCCACCCCGGCCGGGAAGCCTCGGATGAGGGAACGGAGCTCGTCGCCGAGCAGGCTCAGCTGCGCCGCTCGACCTCGAGCGCGTCGAGCATCTCGGTCTCCCGCGGGCTCGGCTCGAGCTCGGGGAAGAGCTCGTTGAGCTGGGCCGCCATTTCCCGCAGGCTCTCGATCACGCGCTGGCGCCGTTCCTCGAGCGACCGCACCTCCTCGCGGAGCCGCTCCTGGCGGCGGCGGGCGTCGCCCTCGATCTGGAGCGCCATCTCCTGCGCGGCCTCACGTGTCGCGCGGGCCTGCTCCTCGGAGTCGGCAAGGATCCCGCGGGCCTCTTCCTCCGCCTCCCGGCGCTGCTGGGTGCCGTAGCTGTCGACGGCCTGGCGGATGTCGCGGGCGTATTCCTCGGCGTCCTGGCGCGTGCGGTCGGCCTCGCGGGTGAGCTCGTCGACGCGGGTGGCCGCGTCACCCCTGGAGCGCTCGACGATCTCCCGGGCCTGCGTTTGCGCCTCGGTGCGGATCTTCTCCGCAGCCTCCTCGGCTGCGCGGAGCACGCCGGCGACGGCATCACCGACGTCTGTGTATTCCCGTGCCGGAGCCGCAGACTGCTCGAGCGGGGTGACTTCCTCTTCGAACTCGCGATGGGAGTCGTCTGACCGACCTAGCACGTCACTCTCCTTGGCTGGGGACTTTCCCTTGGCAGGGGAGGGAACTTATTGCATCCCTTCGAGCCAGATGCAAATGCGGCCCGGGCTGCGTCAGACTACGCATTCGTGCCGCACATCAGGCTGATCGACGTCGACGAGGCAACCGGCCCGCTCGAGCGGGAGTACGAGGCCGCCATGGGCCGCGCGGGGAAGGTCTACAACATCGTCAAGTCGATGAGCCTGAACCCGCTGGTGCTCGAGCGTTCGATGGGCCTCTACAAGGCGATCATGTTCGGCCCCTCG
Organism: uncultured Actinomycetes bacterium; assembly: GCA_963839745.1. Classification (GTDB taxonomy): domain Bacteria; phylum Actinomycetota; class Thermoleophilia; order Gaiellales; family Gaiellaceae; genus JAIBJN01. The sequence continues at coordinate 24,338 of CAWIWC010000014.1, read as the reverse complement.
GAGCTCTCGCGCGTCGAGCGTGAGCTCCTGGCCGTCGTCGTCTCGAACGCGAACGACTGCCACTACTGAATCGAGGCGCATGCCAACGACCTCCGTGCTGAGGGCGCAACCGACGAGCTGGCCGAGCACGCGAAGCACGACTACCGCGCGGCCGATCTCGAGCCGCGCGTCATGGCCCTGTGCCACCTGGCCGTCAAGCTCACGTACAAGCCGGCGGAGATGGGGCAGGAAGACGTGGACGAGCTGCGCGGCCTCGGCTGGAGCGACGCGGCGATCCACGACGCCTTCCAGGTGATCTCGTACTTCAACTACATCAACCGCATCGCAGACGCGGTGGGCATCGAGGACGAGCCGGACTGGCCCGAGCGCTGACCTGCAGCGGAGCTAGGCTCCGCGCGTGAAGATCGTCCTCCTCGGGGCCGGGCAGGTCGGCGCCACCATCGTCGAGGCGCTGCACGGCGACCACGACATCACGGTGATCGACCTCGACTCGAAGCGGCTCCAGGCGCTCTCGTACCGCTACGACGTGCACACGGTCACCGGCAACGGGGCCACCCGGCGCATACTCCTGGAGGCCGGCATCGAGAAGGCGGCGCTGATGATCGCGTGTACCTCGCGCGACGAGATCAACCTCGTCGCGGCGACGCTGGTGAAGAAGGCCTCCGAGGCACAGACGATCGTCCGGACATCGAACCCGGAGTACATCGAGGCTTGGCAGGAGCGCCAGATCGAGGTCGATTTCATGGTCTCCTCCGAGCTCGAGACCGCGTACGCCGTCTCCCAGATCATCGGCGTCCCGGCCGCGAAGCAGACCGACGTCTTCGCAGACGGCCAGGTGCAGATCGTCGAGTTCGACGTCCCGCAGGAAGGCTCGGGGGAGGACCTGACCGGCATCCCGCTGACGGAGGCGGCCGAGCGGGCCGCGGGGCGCGTGCGCGGCGGGGGTTACGAGCAGGTCGTCGGGCTCCCGCTCAAGAAAGCCACGATCCCCGCCGACTCGAAGGTGGCGAGCATCATCCGCGGCGGCCGCATGCTCGTGCCCCGCGGCGACGAGTCGATCATGCCCGGCGATCGCATCGTGATCATCGGTTCGCCCGACGCCGCGCGCGAATGGGGCCGGATCGTCGCCCGCGGCGAGCAACGCGTCGACGACGTCGTCGTCTTCGGAGCCGGAGGGACGGGGCTGGCGATCGCGGGTGTGCTCCTCGAGCAGGGAATACGCGTGCGCGTGATCGAGGCGAAGGAAGAGCGAGCGCGCGAGGTGGCAGACGAGCTGCCACGCGCGCGCGTCTACCACGCCACCGGCGTCGACGCGGACTTCCTCGAGCGCGAGCGCATCGGGCAGGCGAGCGCGGCGGTCTTCGCGATGCGCGAGGACTCGAAGAACCTCTACGCCGCGATGCTGGCGAAGGTGCACGGGGTCGGCTTCACGGTCGGGATCGTGCACGACGACGTGTCCGTCGAGGTCTTCGAGCGAGCAGGGATCGACGTGGCCATCAACCCCCGCTCGATCACCGCCGAGGAGATCGTGCGCTTCGCCCACGACCCGCGTGTCCGCCAGCTCGCCATGCTGGAGGGCGACCGCTTCGAGATCCTCGACATCACGGTGCGCGACTCGAGCAAGCTCGTGCGCAGGCCCTTCAAAGACCTGCCGATGACCGGCTCCCTGATCGGGGCGATCGTGCGTGACAGCGCGGTCATCTTCCCGCACGGCGACGACCAGCTCGAGCCCGGCGACCGGGCGATTATCTTCACCGAGTCGAGCCGCGCGCCCGAGGTCGAGAAGGCTCTGTGACTCCGGCGGCCGGTCGACTGCGACGCATCATGGGCGTCGACGTCGGCGCGGCTCTCAACCTCGTCGGGGCGCTTCTCAAGTACTTCTCGCTGGCCTTCCTCTTTCCGATCGCGCTCGCCCTCGGCCATTCCGAGACCCCGTGGCCGTTCGTCGCCGCTGGAGCGATCACTGCGGGCCTCGGGCTAGGCCTCGAGCGGTTCACGCAGGGGAAGGAGCACGTTGGCGTACGAGAGGGATTCCTCGTCATCTCGCTCACCTGGTTGCTCGCTGCGGGCGCCGTGGCGCTGCCGTACCTGTTCTCGGGCGAGTCGCAGCTCGACCGTCCGGTCGACGCGCTCTTCGAGGGGATGTCGGGCATGACGACCTCGGGAGCGACGATCCTCACGGACTACGCCGCGGTGGACCGGTCGATGATGATCTGGCGGCAGTTCAGCCAGTGGGTCGGCGGGATGGGCATCGTCGTCCTGGCGCTGGCCGTGCTGCCCCGCCTCCGCGTCGGCGGGCGGCAGCTCATGGAGCACGAGACGCCGGGGCCCGACCTCGAGGCGCTCACCGCCTCGATCCGCGACACGGCCCGCCGCCTCTGGATGCTCTACGTGTCGCTCACGGTCGTGCTCGCGCTCGTGCTCGCCATCCTGGGCTTGACCGGCGTGGACGAGCGGATGGGGCTGTATGAGGCCGTGGCCTACGCGTTCTCCACACTCCCGACGGGCGGCTTCGGGACAGACCCGCGCTCCGTGGAGCCGTTCGCGGCCGCCTCGCAGTGGGTTATCGCGCTCTTCATGGTCATCGGCGGCATCAACTTCGCGCTGCTCTACCGCGCCTTCGTGCGGCGGCACCCGGCGACGATCTTCCGCGACAACGAGCTGCGGCTCTACCTCTCGCTGCTCGCGATCGCCTCCGCCACCGTGGCCGTCCTCATCTGGGACGCGGGCCTCCACGAAGGCGAGGAGGCGATCCGCCATGCCGTGTTCCAGACGGTCTCGATCCTCACCACCACCGGCTTGGCCAGCACGGACTACAGCCTGTGGACCGCGGTCGCCCCCGCAGCCGTCATCGTGCTCGTGGCACTCATGTTCTCGGGGGCGTCGGCCGGCTCGACGAGCGGGTCGGTCAAGGTCGCCCGCCATCTCGTGATCGGCCGGGTCCTGCGGCGCGAGCTCGACCAGACGGTGCACCCCGAGTACGTGGCGCCGATCCGGATCAACCGCTTCCCGATCGAGGAGCGCATCGTGCGCGCAGTGATCGCGTTCGTACTCCTCTACATCGGCATCTTCGTCGTCGCCGCGCTCCTGCTCCTCCTCGACGCCCACCGGGTCGATCTCGAGCTCACCCCGTTCGAGGCGCTGGCGACCTCTGCGAGCGCGCTCGGGAACGTCGGCCCTGCGATCGGGTTCGCCGGTCCTATGGGCTCCTTCGCTCCCTTCAGCGATCTGTCCAAGGGCCTGCTGATCGTGCTCATGTGGATCGGGCGCCTCGAGATCGTGCCCGTCGCCGTCCTGCTCACCCGGGCGTACTGGCGCGCATGATCGCCGCGGTCGACCGGTTGCGGCGGACACTCGGCGTCGACGTCGGCGCCTCGCTGAACCTCGTCGGCTCGCTCCTCCGCTACTTCTCGCTGGCGTTCCTCTTCCCGGTCGTGCTCGCGCTCGGCTACTCCGAGGCGCCCTGGCCGTTCCTGGCTGCGGGCGCGATCACAGCGGCGCTCGGAATCGGGATCGGGCTGGTCACGCACGGCAAGGAGACCGTCGGCGTCCGGGAGGGATTCCTCGTCGTCTCGCTCACCTGGCTCCTGGTCGCCGCGGTCGTCGCCCTGCCATACGTGCTCTCGAGCGACGCGCAGCTCTCGCGCCCCGTCGACGCGTACTTCGAGGCCATGTCCGGGATGACGACGACCGGGTCGAGCGTCGTCGCCGATCTCGCCGGGCTCGACAAGTCCATGGCGATGTGGCGGCAGTTCAGCCAGTGGCTGGGAGGCATGGGGATCATCGTGCTCGCGCTCGCCGTCCTGCCGCGTCTTCGCATCGGCGGGCGGATGCTGATCGAGTCCGAGGCTCCGGGACCGGCGTTCGACGCGCTCGCCACGTCGATTCGCGACACGGCCCGGCGGCTCTGGGTTCTCTACGTCGCCCTGACGGCCGTTCTCATCCTCGTCCTGGCAACGCTCGGATGGACGGGCGTGGACGAGCGTATGAACCTCTTCCAGGCCGTTGCCCACGCGTTCGGCACGATGCCGACCGGCGGCTTCGGCACCGACCCCCGCTCCCTCGAGCCCTTTGCCCCCGCGTCGCAGTGGGTGATCGTGCTCTTCATGGCCATCGCGGGGGCCAACTTCGCCCTTCTCTACCGGGCGTTCGTCCGTCGGCAGCCCGCGTCGCTCGTCCGCGACGAGGAGTTCCGCCTCTACCTCGCCCTGATGGCCGGCGCCGCGGCCCTGCTCGCCGTCGTCCTCTGGGAGTCGGGCATCCAGGAGGGCGAGGCCGCGATCCGCCACGCGGTCTTCCAGACGGTCTCGATCATGACGACCACCGGTTTCGCGAGCACGGACTACAACACCTGGCTCGCTGTCGCCCCGTTCGCGGCCATGATCATCGTCGCGCTCATGTTTCCCGGGGGCTCGGCCGGCTCGACGGCAGGGTCGATCAAGGTCGTCCGCCACCTCGTCATCGGCAGGGTGCTCCGGAGAGAGCTCGCCCAGACCATGCATCCGGAGTACGTCTCGCCGATCCGCGTCAACCGAGTGTCGGTCGACGAGCGCATGGTGCAGGCGGTGATCGCGTTCGTCCTGCTCTACGTGGGCATCTTCGTGGTCGGAGCCGTGCTCCTCCTGATCGACGCCCATCGCGTCGGGCTCGACCTCTCGGCGTTCGATGCTGTCTCCGCTTCTGCGACCACGCTCGGGAACGTCGGGCCCGGCTTTCGGGTTCGCAGGCCCGATGGGCTCGTTCGCCCCCTTCAGCGACGTCTCGAAGGGGATCATGATCGTGCTCATGTGGATCGGGCGGCTCGAGATCATCCCGGTCGCGGTCCTGCTCACGAGGTCGTATTGGCGCGCCTGAGGGCCTGGCTCGCGCGGCGCCACCCGGCGCAGTTCGTCGTCGCCGCGTTCGCGGTCGGGATCCTGCTCGGCGCGGGGCTGCTCATGCTGCCGTTCGCGACCGAGAGCGGCGACCGGGCGCCGTTCCTGACCGCGATCTTCACGTCGACGTCGGCGATCTGCGTCACCGGGCTCGTCGTCGTCGACACGCCGACCTACTGGTCGTCCTTCGGACGAGGTCGTGATCATGGGGCTCGTCCAGGTCGGCGGGTTCGGGATCATGACGCTCGCCTCGCTGCTCCTCTTCATCTGTCGCGCGGCGAGCTCGGGCTCCGCGGCACGGCTGCTCGCCCAGGCCGAGGTGGCGGCGCCGCTCCTCTCGGACGTGAAGCGCCTCGTCTATGCGGTGGCGACCATGAGCCTCGTCTTCGAGGCGATCTTCGCCACCGTCCTGACCATCCGCTGGTGGACGGGCTACGACTACTCGTTCGGGCGCTCGCTCTACCTCGGCGTCTTCCACTCCATCACCGCGTTCAACAACGCCGGCTTCGCGCTCTGGACCGACAACCTGACGCCGTTCGCGACCGACGGGTGGATCTGCGTCACCATTGCGCTGGCGATCATCGCCGGCGGCATCGGGTTCCCGGTCTGGCTCGAGCTCTGGCGGACGCCGAGGCTGCCCGAGCCGCTGGAGCCTGCACACGAAGCTCACGCTCGTCGTCACCTCGCTGCTTCTCGTCGGCGGCACGTCGCGGTCGCTCGCCTTCGAATGGGGCAATCCCGGCGACGCTCGGCCCGCTTCGACACGGGCGGGAAGCTCCTCGCGGGCGTTCTTCCAGGCGGTCTCACCGCGGACGGCGGGCTTCAACACCGTCGACTACGGCCAGATGGAGCCGGAGACGCTGTTCGTCACCGACTTCCTCATGTTCGTCGGCGCCGGCAGCGCGTCGACGGGCGGCGGGATCAAGGTGACGACGCTCGCGGTGCTCGCGCTCATGGTCTGGGCGGAGCTCCGCGGCGACCCGCACGTGAACGCGTTCTCGCCGGCGCGTTCCGGCGCATGCGCAGCGCCAGGCGTTCACGCGTCGCGACGATCGCTCTGATGGCGGTCGTCGTCGAGCACGCTCGCGCTCATGGCGCACAGCGAGTTCACGCTCTCGCAGACGCTCTTCGAGGCGCTGTCTGCGTTCGGCACGGTCGGGCTCTCCACGGGCGTCACCGCGGACTTCGGCGGCTTCGGCGAGTGGGTCCTGATCGCGCTCATGTATCTCGGGCGCGTCGGGCCGCATACACTCGGCATCGCTCTCGTCCTGCGGGAGCGGCGGAAGCTCTACCGCTTCCCGGAGGAGCGTCCGATCATTGGCTAAGGCAACCAGGGAGTTCGTCGTCATCGGCCTCGGCCGCTTCGGCGGCGGCCTCGCCGCGACGCTCGTCGGCATGGGCCACGAGGTGCTCGGGATCGACGCTGACCCGCGGATCGTCCAGGACCTCTCCGGCGTGCTCACCCACGTCGTCGAGGCGGACTCGACGAGCGAGGAGGCGCATGCGCCAGCTCGGCGTCACCGAGTTCTCGACGGCCGTCGTCGCCATCGGCACGGATCTCGAGGCGAGCATCCTCACGACCGGCGTCCTCGTCGATCTCGGCGTCGAGAGGATCGTCGCCAAGGCGGTCACCGAGCCGCACGGCCGCATCCTCACGCGGATCGGCGCGCACAAGGTCGTCTTTCCCGAGCGCGACATGGGGATCCGGGTCGGCCACAGCCTGGCCGGGTCGATCCTGGACTACTTCGAGCTCGACCCGGGCTTCGCGCTCGTGGAGTCGACCGCACCGCGAGAGCTCGTCGGCAAGACGCTGGCGGACGCCGAGGTGCGCAAGCGCTACGGCGTCACCGTCGTCTGCATCAAGCCCACGGGCGGGTCGTTCACGTACGCGACGCCCGAGACGGTGGTGCAGGAGGGCGACGTCCTCGTCGTCGCGGGCGAGAAACGGCGCGCCGAGAGCTTCGGCGAGCTCACCTCCTAGGGCTAGAATCGTCTTCGAGCGTCCGCCGACCCAGCCGCGCTGGATAGCGCTCCGTATCGGAGACTGAGGAGGCGGGAGGACGCGCCCACCGAAAGGAGGCGCGTTGAGTCGCAACCGTTCCGAGCTGCTCACGTCTGCGCTTCGGCTGTCGTTCTTCACGATCGCGTGGAACGGCGTCGTCGGATCGCTGGCGCTGGTCGTCTCGATCCTGGACGACAGCCCTGCCCTGGCCGGGTTCGCCTTGAACGCGCTGCTCGACTCCTCCGCGTCGGTGATCCTGGTGTGGCGCTTCTCGCGGGAGCGGCGCGATCCGGTCGGTGCGGAGCGGCTGGAGCGGCGCGCACAGTACGGCGTCGCCTTCGCGATGATCGCGGTCGCCCTCTACGTCGGCTTTCAGGCGGTGAGAGGGCTCACATCGGGCGAGCACCCCGAGGCCTCCGTGTTCGGCGCCGTCATCGCCACGGCCTCCGTTCTCGTGCTGCCCTGGCTGGGGAAGCTGAAGCTCGACGTCGCGGCGGGTCTCTCCAGCGGGGCGATGCGGGGCGACGCGATCCTCACGCTTGCCTCCGCCGCGCTCGCGGCCACCACGCTCGCGGCGCTGGTCGTGAACGCCGCGTTCGACTGGTGGTGGGCCGACCCGATCGTCGCGCTGGTCATCGCGGGCGCGCTCGCCCTGGAGGGCGTCCGGGTCGCGGTGCGCCACCGCTTCGGCTGAGAGCTACGGGAGTGCTAGCTGGAGCACCGCGCGCGCCTGGGTGAGCGCGCCGGGCGCGATCTGGTGCGCGACGGGATCCTCGCGGTAGTCGACGTCGGCGCCGGCGGCGCGGAGCCGGTCGCGTGCGTCGCGACCGAACTCGACGCCGATCACCGGGTCGTACGTGCCGTGCGAGATCGAGACCGGCATTCCCGCGGCGCTCTCCAGGTCGAGCTCGAAGCCGTCGACGGTGGGGATGAAGCCGCTCATCGCAATGATCCCCGCCGGTCGTGGACGCGAGGCGGCCAGGCCGAGCGAGTACGACATCACCGCGCCCTGCGAGAAGCCGCCCAGCACCGTCCTCTCGATCGGCACGCCGGCCTCCTCGAGCGCGCCGTCCAGCCAGACCGACGCGGCGGCGAAGGTCTCCGTGAAGGTCGGCGCGTCGGGATAGCCGATCTCGCGCACGATGTACCAGTGCGCGCCGCCCGGGGGCAGCGAGAGCGGGCCGCGGGGGAGGAGGCCGACGAAGCGCTGCTCCGGGTCGAGCAGTTCGAGGAGCGGCATGAGGTCGACCTCGTCGGCTCCCCGGCCGTGCGAGAGGACGAGTGCGCCCGCAGGCTCGCCCGAAGCGGGCCGCACGCGATGGACGATCGGGCTCCGCTCAGGTGCCACCTGTCCAGCTTAGAGATCGCTCGAAGCGCCCCCGCGGGGCAAGCGTCTAGGAGCTAGTTGCGGTTGTGGCGCTTGTTCTTGCCGTGCCGGTTGCCGCGGTCGTCGCGATCCCGCCGGTCGTGCCGGTCGCCACGGTCGTGCCGGTCGCCACGGTCGTCGCGGTCGCCGCGGTGCGACTTCTCGCCGCGGCGCTTCTGCTTGTCCGCGCGCTTCTCGTCACGCCGTTCGTCGCGGTCGGCCCTGCGCTCCTCTCCGCGCCGCTTCTCCTTGTCCGCGCGCTCTCGTCCGCCGCTCGTCGCGGTCGGCCCTGCGCTCCTCGCGGCGCTCTCTCCGCTCTTCCCGCCGGTCGTCGCGGTCCGTCCCCGGCTTGCCGCCGTGGGGGGGCTTGGGCGGCTTGTGCGGAGGCGAAGGCTCCTGCGGCTCCGGCCCCTCGGGGGGCGGAGGCGGCGGAAGCGGGGTCTCCGGCTCCTGGGGCTGACTCGGCCTCGACGGGGTGGACCCGCCGCCGCCGGGCCGGGTGGGGGCCGGCTCGGCGGGCGGGGGATCCGAGGAAGGATCCGAGGAAGAAGCCGTGTCTCCAAGCACGCCGGAAGTAGTCGGTTCGGACGCCGGTGGGGACGGCGCCGCCGTCTGCTCAGGCTCGGCCTGCTCTTGCTGCGGAGGCTTCGGAGGGGCAAGCGGGTTGGCGACGACTTCGCCGATCTCGCCGGTGCCCTGGAGGGGTGCGGGAAGCATGTCCAGCGGCCGATCGCCGGGCAGGATCACAGGCGCCAGGGCGAGCAGCGTGATGACCGCGCTGAGCGCGACGGTCCAAAGCGCATGTGTGCCTAGACGGCTCCCCACATCAGTCCCATCGGTTGTTCTTCCCTCCGACTTGAACGGTACCGCTCGGGCTATCCGGTTGGAACCCCCGATTTCGCCAGTATTTTCCGTAAGGCGGACGAATTAGTCGGTGCCTGGGCCCACAGCTCGCCTCCGGGCGCCTTGCTCCAGCGGTTGTTGTTGAACAGGACGTAGACCTCGTCGGAGCGGTCGGAGAGCTCGCGCAACGGCTCGACCCACTCCTGCAGCTCCTCGTCGGAGTAGAGGTAGTCGAACCTGTCGCTCGCGCTCCCACCGCGGGCGTTCCATGTCCCGGCGTTGCGGCCGTGCATGCGGACATACGCTAGGGAGGAGGTCGCCGCGATGACAGTTGGAACCAGGTTCTTGGCCTCCGTTTTCGGCGCGTCGACGACGACGTGGGTGGCGCCGAGCTCCTCCAGAAAGGACAGCGTGGCCTCGCGGTTCTCGTCGTCGAGCCAGCTGCGGTGGCGGAACTCGACGAGCGGCCGGTCGCCGCGCAGCTGCTCGACGGCCCAGGCCAGGTAGTCGCGCGAGAGGTCCTTGGCCACGATGTAGGACGGGAACTGGAGCAGGATGCCGCCGAGCTTGCCGGTCGACCGCAGCGGTTCGAGCGCGCGGTGGAAGCGTTCGAAGACCTCGCCGCGCAGCTCGCGCGACGGGCGGTTGACGCGGCCGCGGTCGTCCACGTCGGCGGCCTCCCGCAGGTCCGGCGGGAGTTGCTCGAGCTTCACGGGGTGACGCGTCATCACGCCGAAGGCCTTCACGTGCATGACGAAGCCCTCCGGGGTGCGGTCGGCCCAGTTCCCGACCATGGTCTCGTCGGGCAGCCGGTAGTACGTCGAGTCAACCTCCACGGTCGAGAAGTGGTCCGCGTAGTAGCGCAGGCGTTCCTCGGCGGAGCTCACGCCCTTCGGATACCAGTGCTTGGTCAGCGCCTCGTCCGCCCATGAGCACGTGCCGATGCGAACGGGCGCGGCCATGCCTCGATCCTACTGGCGAGGGTCGTGGAGACTGCGTCGGCGGCCGGGCTCAGACGGCCAGCGCGAGCTGCTGCTCGCGGCTCGCCGGCACTGCGCGCGAGCCGCCGCTGGCCGAGAGGCCGTGCCGCAGGCGGAGGCGGGCGAACCGCTCGCCGACCTGCTCCGTGTACGTCCTGGGCGCGTAGGAGCGGTTCCCGTAGAGCTCGACGTAGCGCGGGTACAGCCACGGGTAGGCCTCCTTCAGCCACGGCATGAAGTGGCCGCGGATGGTCTTGCGGACGTGGAGGACGATCACCGAGGCCCACGCGACTCCGGCCTCCGCGCAGGCGGCGAGCACCTCGTCCAGGTGCTCCTCGTCGTCTGTGAGGCCGGGGAGGACGGGGGCGACGAGGACGCCGGTGCGGATGCCGGCCTCCGAGAAGCGCCGCAGGATCTCGAGGCGCTTCCGCCCCGGCGGGGTCCCGGGCTCGACGACGCGGCGCACTTCCTCGTCGAGTGTGCCCACGCTCATGCAGACCGACAGCGCTGCGACGTCGTTCAGCCGCTTGAACACGTCGAGGTCGCGTGCAATCAGCGTCGACTTCGTCAGGATCGAGAGCGGGTTGCGGAAGTCGGCGAGCGCCTGGACGATGCTCCTGGTGAGCCGGTAGCGCGCCTCACACTGCTGGTACGGGTCGGTGGCCGTCCCCATCGCAACCGTCTCGCCCTCCCAGCGCGGCGCGGCCAGCTCGCGACGCAGGACCTCGGCGACGTTGGTCTTGATCACGATCTTCGAGGAGAAGTCGTCGCCGATGTCCATGTCGAGGTAGGTGTGGAAGGCGCGCGCGAAGCAGTAGTGGCAGCTGTGCATGCAGCCGCGATACGGGTTCACGGTCCAGCGGAAGGGAATGCGGCTCACGTCCGGGACACGGTTCAGAGCCGTCTTGCAGGTGTCCTCCAGGTACTGCGCACGAGCCACGTCACGGCTCAGTATAGAACATATGTTCGATTGATGATCTCGCGTAAGGTGAGGAGGAGACTTCATGGAACGCGAGCTCCAAGCGATGCTCGACCGCGGCGAGGAGAACGAGTGCCTCGAGTACTCCGAGGTCGACGGCCTCGTCGACTCGCTCGGCCTCGGCGAAGACGAGATCGAGGCGCTGTACGAGGAGGTCGAGCGCCGCGGGATCGAGCTCCGCGACGACTGCGGGCGCGAGGCCAAGGCCACGTACGTGAACGGCGACCTCGCAACCGCCACGACGGACGCGCTCCAGCTCTTCATGAACGAGGTCGGGCGGTATCCGCTCCTGACGAAGGAGCAGGAGGTCGAGCTCGCGAAGCGCGTCGAGCGTGGCGACCTCGAGGCCAAGGAGCAGATGATCAACTCGAACTTGCGGCTGGTCATCTCGATCGCGAAGCGCTACCAGGGCCACGGGCTCTCGCTCCTCGACCTCGTCCAGGAAGGGATCATCGGGCTCATCCGCGCCGTCGAGAAGTTCGACTGGCGCAAGGGCTTCAAGTTCTCGACGTACGCGACGTGGTGGATCCGGCAGGCCGTGCAGCGCGGCGTGGCCAACAAGTCGCGCGAGATCCGCGTACCGGTGCACATCGTCGAGCGCGAGCAGCGCATGTCGCGCGCGGAGCGGGACCTGGCGCCCAAGCTCGGCCGCATGCCGACCGACGAGGAGGTCGCGCAGGCCGCGCGGATCACCGTCGACCAGGTGGCGGAGGTGCGCGGCGCCGCGCGTGCCGTCACCAGTCTCGACAAGCCCATCGCCGAGGAGAGCGGGACGACCTTCAAGGAGCTCGTCGCGGGCGAGGAGGACGAGGTAGACGAGGCCGTGACGATCAACCTGGCCCAGGAGGCGCTCCACGACGCCCTCGACGAGCTGCCCGACCGGGAGCGGAAGGTCCTGAAGCTCCGCTACGGGCTCAACGGCGAGCGCGACCCGGCGTCGCTCGAGGAGATCGGCCGGCAGCTCGGCCTTACGCGCGAGCGCGTCCGCCAGATCGAGTCGAACGCCCTCGAGCGGCTGGCCGTCCGCCGCGAGATCGCGGCCCTGCAGGGCGTGGTTTAGACCTCCCGGTACTTCGCCTCGACGAGGCAGAAGAGGCCGTACATCCCGAGCCCGAGCGCGACTGCGCCGAGGAGATAGGGGCCGTACGTCTCGCCGGCGAGCTTCTGGAGCGCTCCGTCGAGCCCGATCGCCTCGTCAGGGTCGTACTCGTACGCGGCGCGGAGCACGAAGACGCCGATCATCCCGAAGACGACCGCGCGTGCGAGGTGCCCGATGACGCCGAAGGCCGTGTACCAGGGTCGTTCGGCACCGCTCATCTGCTCCTCGCGGAGGTCGTCCCGGAACGAGCCCGAGAGCGCGCGATAGGCGTTGAACGCGCCCGCGCAGATGATGGCCAGGCCGACACCGCCGACGATCCAGCGGCCGCCGGGCCAGTCGAGCGCCATGGCCGTGGCCTTGTCCTCGCTCTGGCCGCCTCCGCCTCCCCCGGAGTCGAAGAGGAACGAGGCCGTGATCACCGCGAGCGCGCCGTAGAGGACGGCCTTGCCGGCCTGGCCGAGCCGCTTGCCGATCCCCTTCGGGTCGTCGCCCTCGTTGTCGCGGTCGAAGACCGCCCGGACGAGCTGCCACATGGCGTAGCTCGCGAAGCCGAGCGCGACCATCGCCAGCAGCACCCAGCCGAACGGCTCGTCCGCGAGCGTCTTGAGCGCGCCTTCTCTACTCTCGGTTTGGCCGCCGCCCTCGACGGCAACCCTGAGGGCGATGACCGCGACGAGGATGTACGAGAAGCCCTTGGTCGCGAGCCCGAAGCGGGCGCCCCGCTCGACCCACGTGCTCTGGTGGACGTACTCGGTCACCGCGTCTCTCTACCCGCGGAGCCGCCAGTACAATCCGCTCTCCGTGAGGGGTCGCATGGGACTCGTAGTCGTGGTCGCGCTGGCCGTCCTCCTGCTGGCGGCGTCGACGGCGAGCGCGCAGAGCTGGGGTGAGCGCCGCACCGCGGCCATCCGCTACCTCCAGAACCGTTCCGGCGTCGAGAGCTTCGCGTTCATCGACGACCGCGGTCGTCTGTGGAGCTACCGCGCGTGGGTGAGGGCGCCGTCCGCGAGCCTCCTCAAGGCGATGCTGCTCGTCGCCTATCTCAACCGAGACTCGGTGCGTGGGCGGGCGCTGAGGGATTCCGACCGCCGCCTGCTCGGGCCAATGATCCGCTGGTCGGACAACGTGACGGCCGGCTCGGTGCTGAACATCGTCGGCGAGTCCGGACTCAACCTCGTGGCCAGGCGGGCGAACATGCGCTGGTTCGAGCTGCGCGTGCCGTGGGGCCTTTCGACCACGACGGCCGCCGACCAGGTGCGCTTCTTCTACCGGATCGACCGCCTGATGCCCGCCCGGCACCGCGCGTACGGGATGAACCTCCTCCGCCGGATCGTCCCTTCGCAGCGCTGGGGCATCCCGCCCGTGAAGCCGGACGGCTGGTCCATCCACTTCAAGGGCGGCTGGGGAACGGGCACGGGTCGCGTCACGCACCAGTCCGCGCTGCTGAGGACGGCGACGAAGCGAATCGCGCTCTCCGTCATCACCGAGTGGAACCCGAGCCACACGTACGGGACGTGGACGATTCGTGGCGTCGCTGCGCGGATGCTGAAGCGACCGCTCCCTCTCGCGCCTCAGTAGGCCCCCGGGCAAACGAAAACGAGGAGCCCGGAAACTCTCACCTCGGCCGGCTGCGGCGACCGCCGAGGATGTCCGCACTCCTCGCTTTCTGCAGCCTGTATCGGTCGTCCGGGTGGCTCTCTTGAGCACTTCTGTACAAATCTCTAACAATCTGGGTTAATCGGCCCTTTCCCGCGTGTTTGCAGGTCGCCTGGAGCGGCGATGATCCCCTCATGCTCAGACGGTTCCGGTGGGTGGTCCTCCTGTGGCTCGCGCGGCGAGGATGGAACCTCTGGCAGCGGCGCCGGGCGGCGCGCGCGACACGGTAGGGAGGGTTCCTACGGGAACCGCGAGCCGGCCGGATCGAGGTCCAGGCTCCCGCCGTCTCTGCACTCGGGCGGAACCCGGTATTCGGCAGTGCCGACCCCGCGGCCGCTGTTCTCCGCGAGCTGCTGCGCCATCAGTCGCCGCGCCTCGTCCTCGCCCGAGCCCGAGCCGGCGACCCGAGCTCGACGCCCGACTGGAGCGCGTAGCACTCGGTCGTCCCCTCGTCGCGCTCACCGCGCAGGTGCCAGGCCTCATGGGCCAGCACTGCGATCCCGCGCGCCGTCTGGCTCGAGGTGACGTCGCCCTCGAAGGCGAGGCGGTAGAGGTCGAGGCAGCGCTCGGGCGTCAGGTAGGCGAGATCGCCGCCGACCTGCGCGACCCCGTCCGCGTGCTGCACGGCGCCCACGTACTCGCCTGACTCGTCGCAGCGGATCCGGACCGGCTTCTCGGCGATCCGCGAGGCTTCCGCTGAGAAGCGCTCCTGCGCCTCGGAGCGGGTCTCGGTCGAGAGGGAGTCCCACCCGGTGTTCCGGTCCACGAGCCAGAAGGTGAGCGCGAGCGCGGCGATGATCCCCACGCCCCAGAGGAACCGGCGCACGGCCGGCCAGCGGCTCTCGTCCTCCCAGTACTCGTCGTCCTCCTCGTCCTCATCCTCCGGCAAGGCGAGGTAGCCGTAGAGCTCGCGGTCGAGGGGCTGCGGCCCGCGGTCGGGCCGGGGCGCAGGCGGGCGGCCGAGCGCGCCGACGAAGAAGTTGATCTCGAGCCCGAGCGCGATCACGAACGCGACCCAGACGGGAATCGTCGAGCGCAGGTCGTGGACGCCGAGGATCCAAGCTACGACGAACACGGCCAACGTGGCGCGGAGGACGAGCGGCGCGTTCCGGAGCCGGTGGGCGAGGCTCTGCACGCTTCGACGGTAGCCCGAGGGCGCGGCTTCGGCGTCGACCAGCCGAGCTCGTGGGGAGCGCTACGAGCGGTGCGACAGAGCGCTCATTCTTCTCCCATCGCGGCGTACA
The DNA here is from genome assembly GCA_963839745.1 of uncultured Actinomycetes bacterium. Taxonomy (GTDB): domain Bacteria; phylum Actinomycetota; class Thermoleophilia; order Gaiellales; family Gaiellaceae; genus JAIBJN01. The sequence goes on along the minus strand of CAWIWC010000014.1, from coordinate 9,295 downwards.
CCAGCTCGTAGGCTCGGATCGCGTCCTTGGACATCTGCGCCCGGCGGAGGGCGTCGTCGTCGATGCGAGCGGCAATATTGTCGATGAACCGCCACTGAAGCACGCTCCGGCGCACGGCCGCGACGGCGTCCTCGGTGTACGGGTAGAGGTCGAAGCCCAGCCGCTCGCCGTTCTCGCCGTAGCCTGCCCGCCGCAGCTCGAGGGCCAGCTCCAGCGTCTCCATGAAAGCGGTCGCGCCGACCATGTTGTCGTCGTCGAAGTCCCCCCAACCCGAGTTTGCGTGCTGGTGTCCGAGCAGCCCCTCGGCCCCGAGCAGGGCGGCGTATTCCGCGAGGCTCTCGCGGTTCATGAGCAGGTGCTGCCAGTCCATGTTGACCTTGACGTTGGTCAGGCCCTGGGCGCGGAGCTTGTGGATGACGTGCAGGGTCATGCCGATATTCCGCATCAGGATCTTCATCGCAGGCTCGGAGTTCTTGTGCTCGAGGAAAAGCAGGATCCCGCGGTCGGCGCAGCGTTGAGCCGCCTGGCCGACTCCCTCGACCAGCCAGTCCCAGCTCTCGCGGTAGGGGCTCTGGAACGGGTAGTTGTAGCCCTCGATCCCGGGCCAGATGATGAAGTGCGCGCCGAGCTCGCCGGCGAAGTCGATCGCGGCCGTCGTCCGGCGCAGGGCCTCGGCCCGCGTGGCGTCGTCGGGAGAGACGAGTCCCCCGCGGCTGAAGCGCGGATCGAGGTGGAGGCCCGTCGCCATGCAGTACACGTCGTGCCCGTCGAGTGCGTCGCGGACCTCGTCCAGGTTGTCCTCGTTGAGCTCTTGCGGGTAGTGAAACTCGTAGCCGTCGATCAGGTCGCCGAGCCCCTCGACAGCCCTGCGCACCCGCACGGCCGTCGTCTCGCCCGCGTGCTCCGGCTTGTAGCCGCCGGGAACGAAGCGCGTCACCATCGGGCCGAGCGCCCAGATGCCGAGGCTGGTCTTCAGTCCGTTGCTCATGGTCGCGTGTCTCCTCGAATCGTGGTGGGCTCGATCCTCTCCACGGCCGGTCTGAACGTCGAGGCGGATCGGGAGAAGTGGAGCGGCGCGAGTCTAACGCCGTCGTTGACACCGATTCATCATCCTGTTACGTTCGCGCTTCAAAACCGTTCATGTCCCTTCAAAAGCGATCATCCTGCGGGGGTCCGGTGGCGCGGCTCACGTGAGCGGGCAGACGGCGACTGCGGCGGAGCCGGCCTGGCGGTCCCGCTTGACCGCGGTGTCACCAGGCGCTCTCGCGGTTCGCGCCGGCGTCGCGCTCGTCCTCGTGTTGGTCGCCGCGTGGGTCGCATACAAGGCGTTCGGCGACCCGCGCACCTTCGTGATCGTCGGGCTCAACGGCCTGACGCTCGCCGGCCTTTACTTCGTCGTCGCGAGCGGCTTCACGCTCATCTTCGGGCTCATGCGCGTCGTCAACATGGCGCACGGCTCCCTGTACATGCTCGCCGGCTTCTTCGCGCTCGAGCTCCAGACGACCCTGACGGACGGAGAGGCGGCGTCGGCGTTCGGCTCGTCGCAGGCGGGCATCGGGGACTGGATCATCCCGCTCGTCGTCGCCTCCCTCGGGGTCGGGGTGATCGGCCTCGTCATGCAGCAGCTCTTTCTGCGCTGGAACCAGGGGCAGGACCTGCGTCAGGCGCTGATCACGATCGCGATCGGGATCATCATCGCCGACCAGACACTGGCCCATTTCGGCGGCATCGCCGAGTCGCTCGCGGCGCCGGATGCCTTCCCGGAGAGCGTCGACCTCCCGTTCTCCGACCTCGCGTATCCCTTCTTCCGCATCTTCGTCCTCCTGGTCGCGATCGCCGTCGGGCTCTTCCTCTGGGCGATGATCCAGCGCACCCGCTTCGGCATGATCGTCCGCGCGGGGGTCGACGACCGGCAGATGGTCTCGGCGCTCGGGATCAACATCCAGCTCGTCTTCGCGGGCGCCTTCTTCCTCGGGGCGCTGCTCGCCGGCCTGGGCGGCGTCCTCGGCGGGACGATGATCTCGGTCGACAAGGCCAACGACACCCAGTACCTGCTCATCTCGCTGATCGTGGTGATCATCGGCGGCATGGGGAGCCTGGCCGGGGCGGCCATCGGGGCGCTCGCCCTCGGTCTCGTCGACTCCTTCGGCGACGTCTACCTGCCGGAGGGCTACACCAACTACTCGATCCTCCTCATCTTCGGGCTGCTCGTGCTCGTCCTCGCCGTCCGGCCGCTCGGACTCTTCGGGAGACCCGCGTGAACCGCTCGGCTCTGACCGTGGAGCGCGCCCTCTGGTGGGGGCCCGGGCTGGCGCTGGTGCTGATCCTCGTCTTCGCCCCGCTGCTCTTCACCGACTTCTATCTGAGTCAGGTGATCACGAAGGCGCTCTGGCTCGGGATCGCCGCGGCCAGCCTCATCTTCCTGGCCGCCTACGTCGGGATGGTGTCGCTGGGCCAGGTTGCCCTCTACGGCGTCGCCGGCTTCGCGATGGCGAACCTCGTCGAGGCCGACGGCGGCTCCACGATCGCGTGGAACCCGTGGGTGGCGACCCTGGTCGGCATCCTCGTCGCGGTCGGGGTCGGCCTCTTCTTCGGTGCGATCGCGAGTCGCAGCTACGGCATCTACTTCCTGATGATCACGCTCGCGGTGGCGGTCCTCACCTACTACTTCTTCGCCCAGGTGACCGAGCTCTCGGGCTTCGGAGGCGTGAACAACGTCACCCGGCCCGGCATCGTCTCGAATCCCGTCACGGATCCCCAGAACCTGTTCTACATCGCGCTCGGAGTCTCTGCCGCCGTCTACGTCTTCGTGCGCTACCTGGCGCGAACACCGTTCGGCCTTGCGCTGCAGGGTGTTCGGGACGACCCCTCCCGGATGCGCGCGCTCGGGTACAACGTCCCGCTGCTGCGCGCGCTCGCGTTCGGCCTAGGAGCGCTCATCGCCTCCTTCGCGGGGATTCTGTCCGTCTGGTGGAACACGAGGATCTCGCCCGGCTCGATCGACCTCTCGCGCACGATCGACGTGCTCGTGATCGCCGTGATCGGCGGGCTCTACCGGCTCGAAGGGGCCTGGATCGGAGCGCTCGTCTTCGTTGCGCTGGACAACTGGACGCGAGGCCTCGACATCGTCGGCCAGCGTTTCAACACCGTGATTGGGGCAGTCTTCCTGGCCATCGTCCTCCTCTCGCCCGGAGGGTTGATGGGCATCTGGCAGTCGATCACCGACTACATCGGGCGCCAACTCTCAGGCAAACCCCCCGCGCGACCCTCCGCGGGCCCGGCGGACGAGGCCCGAGCGGCCTCGAACAGTCCACAGCCTTCATGACCCAGAAGGGAGGAACGAAGCGCGCCAACCGCACGACGGGAACCCCGGTCGGGAACCGGGCGTTCGGATTGATCCAAAAGGAGGAGAGGTAGGGATGCGAGTTTTCACCGAAGGCGGGAGGGTCCGGCTCTGGGCCCTGCTCGCCGCGCTCGTGCTCGTCTTGGTAGGGACCGTCGCAGCGTGCGGCGGTGACGACGACGACGGTGACGGCGAGGCCACCCCGACGACCGACACGGGCGGCGGGGAGACCGGCGGCGAAGCGACCGGCGAGCCGATCAAGATCGGCGTCTTCTCGAACAACGAGGGCGCGTTCGCGCCCTTCGAGGGCCAGACCTTCGGCGGTGCGATGCTCCCGCTGATCAACCGGGGCGCGACGCCCGTCAGCGGAGACCCGACCGACGGCGTCGAGAACGCAGTGATCGCCGGACACCCGATCGAGATCGTCTACGGCGGCTCGGACTCGACCCCGGACAAGGCGGTCGAAGAGGCACGGCGGCTCGTCGAGCAGGAGGGCGTGGACATCCTCGTCGGGCCCCTGTCGGGGAGCGAGGGAATCGCCGTCGCGAACTACTCGAAGGAGCAACCAGGAGTCACGTTCGTGAACGGCATCTCGGGCGCGCAGGACACGACGCTCAAGGTGCGGTCTCCGAACTTCTTCCGGTTCCACAACGACGGCACCCAGTGGACCGCGGGGCTCGGCGACTACGCCTATAACGAGCTCGGCTGGCGGAACGTCGTCACGATCGGCGACGACTACGACTTCCCGTACTCGCAGATCGCCGGCTTCGTGGCCGAATTCTGCTCGATCGGCGGGAACGTGACGCAGCGGCTCTGGCCGCCGCTCGGCGAGGAGGACTACTCCTCGTACATCACCCAGATCCCGGAGGACGTCGACGGCTTCTTCATGGGCGTCGGCGGCACCGGAACCGTGGCCTTCGTGAAGCAGTACGGACAGCTGCGCGGCAACCTCGCCGACAAGATCATGGGCGGCATCTTCATGACCGACCCCGTGATCCTCGAGGAGCTCGGCGATCAGGTCGTCGGAGTGGTGACGGCCGGCATGACGTCGGGCGACTCGCAGGAGCCCGCCTACCTCGAGTACACGCAGCAGATCGAAGACGCCTATCCGGATCTCGCCGGCACGGGCTCGAGCGTGTTCTTCTACGGCTACTACACGGCCATGGAGGCAATCGCGCAGGCACTCGAGGAGGTCGACGGCGACCTCTCCGACGAGCACGCTGCCTTCAGGGATGCGCTGGCGAACCTCGAGCTGGATGCCCCGCTGGGGACGATCAAGCTCGACGAGAACCGCCAGGCGATCATGGACAACTTCCTCCAGCAGATCGTCGAGGACCAGAACGGCGACGGCGTCCCCGACGTGAAGACCCTCGCGACGATCCCGGAGGTCGACCAGACGTTCGCGGGCGCTTTCAGCCCGGAGACGCCCTCGCCCGACCGGACCAACCCGGCCTGCGAGGAGGGCACGCCGCCTCCGTGGACCGAGCAGGGCGGAGGAAGCTAGGCGAGCCGGAAAGAGCCGTGGCAGCCGTAGCAGCACAGCCTCAGAGCGCCGAGCCGATCGTCCGCCTCCGCGGCGTCGGCCGGCGCTTCGGGGGCGTCCACGCCGTCCACGACGTCGACCTCGACGTCCATCCCGGCGAGCGTCGTGCTCTGCTCGGGCCGAACGGCGCCGGCAAGACGACGCTCTTCAACGTCGTCTCCGGCGAGGTCCCGCCCACGAGCGGACGCGTCGAGCTGTTCGGCCGCGACGTCACGAGCATGCCGGCTCGCAAGCGGGCCAGGCTCGGGCTCACACGCACGTTCCAGACCTCACGACTCTTCCTCGGCCTGTCGGTCGAGGACAACCTCTACCTCGCCGCACTCGGCGCACTGGGTGGACACCTCCGCCCAGTGCGCCTGCCCGGCCGCGACGCTCGCGTCCGCGAGCGGGCCCGCGAGCTCGCCGAGCGGGTCGGGCTCGAGAAGCAGCTCGCGACGCAGGTGGGCTCGCTCTCGCACGGCGAGCAGCGCCAGCTCGAAGTGGGAATGGCGCGCGCGGGCGACCCGAAGATCATGATGCTCGACGAACCTGCGGCGGGCCTCTCCCGAGGGGAGCGTGTCCTGCTGACCGATCTCCTGCTGACGCTCGACCGTGGGATCACACTCATCCTCATCGAGCACGACATGGACGTCGCCCTCACGGTGGCGGAGCGGGTGACGATGATGCACGACGGCCGCGTGATCGTCGAGGGCACGCCGGCCGAGATCCGCGCCAACCAGCTCGTGCACGACCTCTACCTGGGGAGCCATCACTACGCCGATGAGTGACCCCGTCTTCATCCTGGACAAGGTCAACGCCTACTACGGGCGTGCGCGCGTCCTGCACGACGTCAGCTTCGAGTTCGGTCGCGAGCCGGTCGCTCTCATCGGCCGCAACGGCATGGGGAAGACGACGCTCTGCCTCGCCATCATGGGCCTCATGGCCCGCGCGGACGGCTCCGTCCGCTTCGAAGGGCAGGAGCTCATGGGCCGGGCGCCCTACAAGATCTCCGGCGCGGGGATCGGCTACGTGCCCCAGGGTCGGAGACTGTTCCCCTCGCTCTCGACGGAGGAGCACCTCGACATGCTCGGCGCCGGACGTGGCGGCCGCTGGAACAAGGCGGCGATCTGGGAGCTGTTCCCACGCCTCGCCGAGCGTCGCAAGATCGGCGCCGCCCAGCTCTCGGGCGGGGAGCAGCAGATGCTCGCCATCGCGCGCGCGCTTCTCGGCAATCCCAAGCTTCTGATCATGGACGAGCCCTCCGAGGGCCTGGCGCCGGCGATCGTCGAGAACCTGGTCGGCACCTGCCAGGGTCTCGTCCAGGAGGGGGTCGGGCTTCTCCTGGTCGAGCAGAACCTCGGCGTCGCCACCTCGCTCGCCGAGCGTCAGCTGATCATGGTCGCCGGTGAGATCGCGACAGAGATGAGCGCCAAGGCGCTCCTCGACGACCCGGATGCGCAGCAGCGCTACCTCGGCGTCTCCCGCGTCGAGGGAGCGGCCGCGTAGTTCATGGCCACTGTCGTCCTGCTCGGCACGCTGGACACGAAGGGGGACGAGTACGCCTACCTCCGCTCGCTCCTGAGCGGGCACGGGGTCGAGACGATCCTGATCGACGCCGGAGTGCTCGGCGAGCCTCGCGCGGTCGCGGACGTGACGCGTGAGGAGGTGGCGCAGGCGGCGGGAACAGACGTCCGCGCACTCGTCGACGCGGGCGACCGCGGGGCCGCCGTGGAGACCATGGCGCGTGGCGCCGCGAGGATCGTGATTGAGCTTCACGGCGCAGGTCGCCTCGACGGCATCCTCGCCCTCGGGGGGTCGGGTGGAACGGCGGTCGCCACCGAGGCGATGAGAGCGCTCCCGGTCGGCGTCCCCAAGCTGATGGTCTCGACGATGGCGTCCGGCGACACGCGCCCCTACGTGGGCGCGACGGACGTGACGATGACGTACTCCGTCGTCGACATCTCCGGGATCAACGCCGTCTCGGCCCGCATCCTGGCCAATGCGGCGGCTGCGATGGCGGGCATGGCGACTGCGGACCCACCCACAGTTGAGGGCGGGAAGCCGCTCGTCGGGGCCACGATGTTCGGCGTCACAACCCCTTGCGTGACCGCGGCGCGCGAGCGCCTCGAGGAGCTCGGCTATGAGGTGCTCGTCTTCCACGCGACCGGGACAGGGGGACAGTCGATGGAGGCGCTCATGCGGAGCGGCTTCATCACCGCGTCGCTCGACGCCACCACCACCGAGCTGGCCGACGACCTCGTCGGCGGCGTTCTCTCCGCCGGCCCGGACCGGCTCGAGGCCGCCGGCGAGCTCGGGATCCCGCAGGTGGTCTCGCTCGGGGCGCTCGACATGGTCAACTTCGGCCCCGTGGAAACGGTGCCTGTCGAGTTCCGGGACCGGCTCCTTTACAAGCACAACCCGACGGTCACGCTCATGCGGACGACCGCTGAGGAATCCGCCGAGCTGGGACGCCGCATCGGGCGCAAGCTCTCGTCTGCGACCGGACCAGTGACGCTCTTCATCCCGCTTCGCGGGGTGTCGCTTATCGACGTGGAGGGACAAGTCTTCTTCGACCCGGAAGCCGACCGGGCGCTCTTCGACGCACTTCGCGACACGCTCGACCCCGGCGTGGACGTGCGCGAGCTCGACACCGACGTCAACGATCCGGCCTTCGCGCATGCCATGGTCGACACCCTCCACCAGCACTACCAGGCCTGGACCGCCGGCGAGGTGCGCGCATGAAGCGGGAGGAAGCGCTGGCGCGCCTGCGGGCGCAGGTGGAGGACGGCCGGCCGATCATCGGCGCCGGCGCCGGGACCGGGCTCTCGGCGAAGTGCGCGGAGGCCGGCGGCGCCGATCTCGTCATCGTCTACAACTCGGGGCGGTATCGGATGGCGGGCCGCGGATCGCTGGCCGGCCTGCTCCCCTACGGCGACGCGAACGCGATCGTCATGGAGATGGCGGGCGAAGTGCTGCCGGTCGTGGAGTCGACGCCTGTCCTCGCCGGCGTGTGCGGCACGGATCCCTTCCGGCTCATGCCCGTCTTCCTCCGGCAGGTGCAGGAGGCCGGCTTCACGGGCGTCCAGAACTTCCCCACCGTCGGCCTCATCGACGGGACCTTCCGCCAGAACCTCGAGGAGACGGGCATGAGCTACGCGCTCGAGGTGGAGATGATTCGCGCCGCGCGGGAGCTCGGCCTGCTCACGTGCCCCTACGTCTTCACCCCGGAGGATGCCCGGGCGATGGCAGAAGCGGGCGCCGACGTGCTCGTGCCCCACATGGGGCTGACGACGGGCGGGTCGATCGGCGCCGAGACCGCCAGGACGCTCGACGAGTCGGTCGAGCTCATTCAGGCGATGCACGACGCTGCCGTTGAGGTCGCGCCCGAGGTTCTCGTCCTCTGCCACGGCGGCCCCATCTCGGAGCCGGACGACGCGGCCTACGTGCTCGAGCGCACGAAGGGGGTCGTCGGCTTCTTCGGGGCCTCGAGCATGGAACGGCTCCCGACCGAAATCGCGCTGACGGAGACGGTGAAGCGCTTCAAGGCGATCCCCGCCCGCAGGCGGGAAGGAGAACACGTATGAACGGGAGGTTCGTCCACGAGACCGACATCGAGCGCGAGCAGCTCGACTGGGGTGGCCTCGGGTGGATCAGCCGGCCACCGTCCACCGGTGCGCGACAGCTCACGGTGCTCGACGTCTCGCTGGAGCCGGGCCACGGCCACGACTTCCATACGCACCCCGAGCAGGAAGAGGTGATCGTCGTCCAGGCGGGTGAGATCGAGCAGTGGCTCGAGGGTGAGCAGACCGTCCTCGGGCCCGGCGAAGCCGTCTTCATCGGGATGGGCACCGTCCACGCCTCGTTCAACACGGGGCAGGAGACCGCGCGGTTGACGGTCGCTCTCGGTCCGTGCGCCGGTGAAGGAGGTTACGAGCTCGTGGACGTCTCCGGCGAGGAGCCCTGGAGGTCCCTGCGGTCGTCATGAGCGTCGGAACGCCCAGAAGCGAGACGTTCGTGCGCGACCTCCGTGGTCTCGTAGGAGACGACGCGGTCATCGCCGACGCGGACGGCCTCGAGCGCTACGCCGCCGACACCTACTGGAAGGCGCTTGCGGCGCAGGCGAGCGGGAGCCCGCTCGGTCTTCCGGACGTCGCCGTCCTGCCGGCCGACGAAGCCGGCGTCGCTGCAGTGCTCCGCTTCGCCAACGAGCGAGGTCTCCCCGTTGTCCCCCGCGGCGGCGGCTCGGGAAGCCAGGGAGGAGCGGTTCCGGTCGAGGGCGGCATCCTCCTCGACCTCACTCGCCTCGACCGCATCGTCGAGGTGGACGAGGAATCGCTGACGGTGACGGCAGAGGCGGGCGTCAACGGCGAGGTACTCGAGCGCGCATTGAACGAGCGAGGGCTCATGCTCCCGCACTACCCGGCTTCGGT
>CAWIWC010000013.1:0-116115 GCA_963839745.1 uncultured Actinomycetes bacterium | reverse complement strand
GGACCGCGCGCTGTCGTCCCCTGAGCAAATGGCCATCGGTTGGATTCGCGAAGATGGCCGCCACTACACCGGCGGCCCTCGCTCCGTTGGCCGATCAGCCGGATGAGGGGAAATCCGCCCGATGGCGATCCCCGTAAGGAGAGCGAGGAGCTCCAGTACCTTCAAAGCGGCCAGGCCGGCCGCGTGCACCGGCTCTCGGACGAGCAATCCTGGCCTTCGCAGGAGCGCGAGCCGAAGCACCTTCCCTGTTGCTCTGCGCCGATGCTTGCTGAGGTAGACGCCGAACGAACGGCCGTAGTACAGCTTGGTCGCGAGGTCCTCGCCGAGTCGAAGTCGACCTTCGTCGTGAACGACAGTCGCCCGTATTCGGTCGAGCCGTCCTCCAGCCGCGGCTATCCGCTCCGGCAGGTCCCAGTCCTCTCCACCGCCGTGAATCCGCTCGTCGTAACCTCCGGCTACCGCAAAGATCGAACGACGAAAGGCTCGCGCCGCTTCGATACTCTCGTCGCCGAGATAGATGTCCTTCTCGAGGGAGCGGCACCGAGCCCAGAAGCCCGTTCCAGTCGCGCGCTCGGGAAGAACCAACGCGGCGACCTCCGGTTTGATGCGGAAGCCGCGGGCTACCTCACCCGCGAGGCTCGGCGGCACGATCATGTCGCTGTCGATGAAGACCAGAAACTCTCCGGTCGAGCGAGCTGCGCCGAGATTCCTCTGACGGCTCCGTTCCGGTCCGGCTGAGAAAACGAGATCGGCGAATCGATCTGCGACTTCACGCGTCCCATCCGTTGAGCCGTTGTCGACGACGATTGTCTCGACGTCTGCGTAATCCTGCGAACGAAGCGACGAGAGACAACTGGCGATAGTTCGAGCCGAGTTCCTGGTTGGAACGATAAAACTCACTCGGCCGGGCGCAAGATCGTCGGACCGGCCTTCACTGGCTGGAAGAGAAGAAGTCACCCGGCGCACCAGAGTCCGAACAGGCGTTCATGCCTCCGCGGCTGCGGACGAGTCTGACAAGGGCATACGAAACCTCGCCGGGAATCTGGTCTCTCCGGCGCGGCCTCCTCATCCGCCCAGCGGCCTCCTGCTAGGAGCAGGGCCCGATGGTATCGCCGTGGCGAAGGTGCGCCTTCAAGGCGCGTTGGCTCACCCTAATTGTGACGAAGGGCTTCTTCTTCGAGCGGGTGTGATGGCAGATCGTCACTTTCCCGCCCCCATAGCCGTATCCCGGACCGTCGGCCTTCTTCCCCGGGGGCGGGCCGGTCGTGGCCGCCCAGGCCATGGTGCCGCCGATGCTCAGGATCGCAAGGATGCCGACAAGTTTGCTTCCCATGCGGTCTTTCACCCCTTTCCTCTGCCCCGCAACCCCTAGCGGGATGCGGCAGTGTAGCAGCGCCGCCGCGATGACGAAAGTAAGAATTTCAGGACCGGAGCAGGGCGGTTTGCCCAGGGCGGCCCTGCACCAATGAGAGGCCGCACCGCCTCAGAGACAGGGTCACCTCCCGAGCTTCCATCCCGTCGAGCACGAGGATCCAGTTCACGTTCTCCTCACGAATTGCCCGCGCAACGGCGCACGATCCATATCCTTCGCGCTCGATGACGGCACCGATGCGGTCATAGCGTGAGGTTACGTCCGTGAACCGCCCGGGGATCTCGAGGTTTTGCGGCACGACGAGGTTCCCGGAAAAAAACGCGCGCGCCGGGTTCGCGACCAGACGACCCTCGCTCGCCGCGAGCGGCTGGTAGAGGTGCCATGGCAGGACGATAATGGGCTCGTCGCGCGGGACTGAGCTCCGAAGATAGTCCTCGGTCCGATACCAATAGTCAGGATATTCGAGTGGGTCGACTATCGACGGAAGCGCGCGGATCTGATTGATCCCGGCGGGCAACAAGGCAGCCAGGATCAAGACGTAAGCGAGGGCGGGAGCCACGGCACGCGCGAGGGAACGAGGCCGCCGGCGTAGGAGCCCTGCAACCGATTCGACCGCTCCGGCGGAGAGCGTGACGAGCGCGAGGAGCCAGAGCGCGCTCCACTTCTGCGGCTCCCGGTACGCGCCGGCGAGTGGGATGCGGTCCGAGAGCCAGACGGCACCTTCCAACCCTGCCGGGAACGCCGTGCTGGCGCTGACGGCGAGGCCGAGGAGACCACAGATGAGCAGCCAGGCGCGGTGCCGTTGGAACCAAGCCCCGGCGAGCGCGGCGGCCACGATCACCGCTGCGGCGAGCGGCCACCAGGAGGCGTCCTCGTTTGCAGGAGGGAACCGTCCCGATCCGCTCTCCCCAGTAGCCATATAGGCCCGCAAGGCTCGCGAGCAGCCCGTAGTCGTCGCCTGCAACCGAGCGGAAGAACACGAAGTCGGCCCGACTGAACTGCCTGACGGTTCCGTAGCCGCCCGCCTGCTCGCTGAGAAAGAACGAGATCGCGGCGTACGACAGAAGGAAACCGAGCATCGCGGCCGAGGCGCCCGTCCAAAGCAGTCGGGTGCGGTCTCTCCAGATCCGGTACCAGAGGCTTCCAACGATCATGAGCACGGCGACCAGGCCGAGCATCTGCGGGGCGAATGCCGCGATTGCCGCGCCGGTGAGCGCAAGCATCAACGCCCGGTAGGCGCCCGGGCTCGCCTGTAACGCCTCCCAAGCAGCTACCCAGAGAAAGAGCCCCGCGGCAGCGACGACAACCCCCCACTGCCCATCGACCATACGGTCGTAGACCCATGGATTGAGAGCACCAAGGAAAGCGGCGGCGGATCGGGCGTACCACGGCGCCCGGCGCAGCAGGACCATCGGCCCGAATCCCGCGAGGAAGAGCGCCCCGGCCGCGTAGACACGTCCCACGAGCTCGCCGCCGAACAGCTCGACCCCAGCTGCCTGGAGAAACGCGACGGGCGCCCCGAAACCGGAGGGCACGGAACCGGGACGCGGCCCGAAGACGCTGTCGACCTGCAGGAGGTACCCGCCGTCCGTGAACGAGCGCAGGCAAACGAGCGCGAGAGCCAGCGGCACGGCAACGGCGAGGGACCACCCGCCGGTCGCTCCCGGTGCCCACCACGCGCCTCGGTCGACCGTTTCTGCCGAGCTGTCAGGCAGCGGGCGAGGCGAACGGACGGCGCGTTGCACGGCCTTTTTCATCCGCCGCTACTCTGCCAGTCGGGACAGAGGAGCGGCCAGCGAGGAGATGGGGGTCCTCTGAGCGGTTTCGGGGTCAACCGATGGAGAGCGGCGTGGGGGGCTACGTCCCGGTCCGCCGGGCTGCACGCCTTCTGGGGTCAGACCGCTCTGCTGCTCGCCGTCCTGGCCTTCGCCAACGGCTCGAACTACCTCTTCCACGTCGTCATCAGTCGAATGCTTGGGCCGTCCGACTACGGCGCGCTCGCGGCACTCCTCGCAATCATGCTCGTTCTGTCGGTGCCGTTCGGCGTCGTCCAGACGGCGGTCGCCGACAAGACGGCGACACTGCGCGCCACCGGCCGCGAGGACGACGTCCAAGGGCTTGCGGAGAGCGCTCTCAAGACCATGATGCCTTTCGCCTGGGCCTCGGGGGTAGCGGTCGTCCTCCTCGCCCCGCTCGTGAGCCTCTTCCTGGACGTCGATCTCGTCTCGGCGGTCTTGCTCGCGCCTTTCGTCGTGGCGTCCGTCCCGACGAGCGTCGCCCAGGGCGTGCTGCAGGGCGAGCACCGGTTCCAGGCCCTCGCGGCCTTGCAGGTCGCCGCCCCGCTTCTCCGCCTTGCTCTCGGGATCGCGCTCGTCTGGGCGGGATTCGGCGTCATCGGCGCCATTCTCGCAACCGCACTGGCCGCGGTGCTCACGGTGCCGCTGGCGTTCCGCGTCCTGCGGATCAGTCGCCGGGCGTGGCGGGCGGCACGAAGAACGCTCACCGCCGTCCGCGGCGACTTTGGAACGGCCCTCCTCGGCCTGACGTGCTTCTGGGTCTTAGCCGAGGCGGACATCGCGCTCGCCCGTCATTTCCTCGGTGGAGACGATTCCGGCTACTACTCGAGCGCCGGCCTTGTCGCGCGGGCGCTTCTTTTTCTGCCCGCTGCGGTCAGCATCGTCGCTTTTCCGCGCTTCGTCGCTGCGCGAGCCGATGACGCCGAGCGAATGCGGTGGCTGCGAGCGAGCACAATCGGCGTCGGAGTCCTAGCGCTTATCGGCTTCGCCGGGCTGTTCGTGCTGCGGGAGCCGCTGATCGTACTCGCCTTCGGCGAGAGCTTCGCGGACGCGGCAGATCTTCTTCCGATCCTCGCGGTCGCGATGGGCTGGATGGCCGTCGTGAACGTGCTCGTCTACTTCCACATCGCGATGGCGTCGCGCGCGTACCTGTTTTCGCTCGCCGGGGTCGTCGTCGAGGCGGCGGCGATCGCCGCCTTTCACGAGACCGCCGAGCAGGTCGCGATGGTCACAGCGATCGTGGCGGCCGTGGTCGCATTCCTCCAGTACCAGGCTGCCGCATCCATCTGCCGCTGGCGACCACGGCTCGGCCGGCCGACGGCTGAGCCCCTCGCTCCGCTCGCACAGCCCGGGACTCTCGAGCTTTCGGTCGTCCTCCCCTGCCACAACGCCGCCGGAGGCTTGCGGGCCGTCGTCGAAGGGCTGCTCCAGCAGCTCGACGAGGTTGGTTCGTACGAGCTGATCATCGTCTCCGACGGCAGCACAGACGAGACGGTCTCCATCGGCCCACTCGTTCGGCTCCGACCGCGTCCGGGTCATCGAGTATCCGCTGCGTGAGGGAAAGGGGCACGCCCTTCGGGTCGGACTGAGAGAGGCTCGCGGGGAGTACGTCGCCTTCTGCGACGCCGACGGCGACATCGCGGTGGAGGCGCTGCCCTCCTTCCTCACGCTGATGCGGCTCTATGATCCTGACGTCGTCCTGGGCTCGAAGCGGCACCCGCTTTCGGACGTCTATTACCCGCCGCTACGCCGCCTGCTCAGCTGGACGTACCACAAGCTCACGCGACTTCTCTTCCGCGTGAACGTGCACGACACGCAGACGGGTCTGAAGCTGATTCGCCGTGACGTCCTCGCCGCGGTGTTGCCGCGGATGCTCGAGAAGCGGTACGCCTTCGACCTGGAGTTTCTCGTCGTCGCCCGCAGCCTGGGCTTCGCGCGTGTGTTCGAGGCGCCTGTGCGAATCGACTACCGATTCGCAAGCCATGTCGATCCTCGCGCCACGCTCGGAATCGGCCTCGACACCCTGGCCATCTTCTACCGTCACTACATCCTCGACACGTATCGGGGCGACGGCTCGAAGACCACAGCGGGACGGAGCGCCCGGGTGCCGCATCGCCGGCTACGGCACCCGCGAGTTTGCTTCATCAACTGGCGCGATGTGGAGAATCCGGAGGCAGGCGGGGCCGAAATCTTCACTCACGAGATTGCAAAGCGATGGGCAAGCCGCGGTTACGACGTCACGCAACTCTCCTCGCGGTTCGTCGGCGCGCCTGCGACGGCGCGCATTGATGGAGTCCACGTTCGGAGGCTCGGACGTCTTCGGACCGGCGCGTTCCACCTTCGCGTCCAACGCGAGCTGGCCCGGCTGCGTGGGTTCGACATCGTGGTCGAGAGCGTGAACACGATTCCGTTTCTGACACCGCTGTGGCGAAGCCGGCTCCCGGCGACGCTGGCCGTGTTCCACCAGTTGGCGGCGGATGTCTGGGACGCCGAGCTCCCCCGGCCACTCGCCAAGGCGGGTCGCTGGCTCGAGCTCCGTCTTCTCAGTCTCTATCGCGAGACGCCGGTTGTCGCTGTGTCTCCCTCGACTCGCGCCGACCTTCGCGATGTGGGGCTTTCAGACGTGGCCGTGATAGCCAACGGCCGGGACGAGCCGCCGCCGGGGCTCTCCGGCTTGCCGAAGGAGCCGACACCGACGTTTCTCTTCGTTGGGCGGCTCACGGCGAACAAGCGCCCAGACCACGCCCTGCAGGCGTTCCGCACCATCAAGCGCGCGGTGCCCGACGCGCGGCTCTGGTTGATCGGCCAAGGGCCCCTCGAGGCGAAACTGCGTCGTGAGCTTCCACCGGGCGCCGAGCTGCTCGGTCGTCTCTCAAGGCGGGAGCTTTACGAGCGGATGGCCAGAGCTCACTGCCTTCTCGTGCCGTCCGTCCGGGAAGGCTGGGGCCTCGTCGTCGTCGAGGCGAACTCCGTCGGAACCCCGGCGGCCGGCTACGACGTTCCAGGGATCAGGGATTCCATCCGCCCCGGCGAGACGGGGCTCCTGGGACCAGCGGGAGACCCGGAGGCCCTGGGGCGCGCAGCAGTGGCGCTCGTGAGCGAGCCCGAGCGATACGAGATGGTGCGACGGGCTGCCATCGAATGGGGGAACACCTTCTCGTGGGAGGCGACTGCAGACGAGCTCTTGGCGATCGCGCAGTCTGTGTCGGAGACCCTCCCCGCGTCGTCCGTCGACGCGCTGGCCACCGAGACCCCCAAGGCGCGCGTTCGCTCGCGGCTCGGCCACGACGTGGCGCGGCCTTGACGGCGCCTACGCTGACGAAAGACCGGCGAACGCGCTCGCCGGGCGGTTTGTCCGGGGCGGTCCTCTCGGCCGTCGCCCGGCTCGGGTCGAGGATTCCTCCGGTCGCTTTCGCCTACGCGGTTCCTTCACTCGTCGCCGCACTCTCGGTGCAGACGTGGTTCCGGGGCGATGCAGCGCTCGCGGGAGGCGATCTCGCACCGCCGGTCGCCCCGGGGAGCGAGTACCGGGCTCACTGGAACGGGTTCGAGACCGGTGCGGGAGCGCCCGGGTATCCGATCGTCTCGCTGCCGTATTACGAGGGTCTCCGCCTCTTCTCGTGGCTCGGGTTTGGCGAGGTCGCGTTTCAGCGGCTCTGGCTCACGGTGCTCGTGGCCGGCACTGCCGCGGCGGTCGTCTTTCTTGCCCGCGGCCTCGTGAGCTCGCCGCTTGCCGCTGCCGTCGCGGGCTTCGTGCCGCTGTTCAGCTCCTACCGCCTGACGCTCGCGTTCGACCCCGTGCCGCTCGTGGCCATGATCGCGGCCGCCGTCCTGGGCGGCCTCGTGATCCGTGCCGGGGGCGAGGCCGGGCCGCGTCCGCTCGTGTTCGCGCTGGCGTCTTTGTCGTGCGGATTCGTCTTCGTGAACCCGCCGCATCTCGCCCTTGTGCTCGTCTGGGTCGCCATCTCCGGGCTGCTCGCTTGGGCCGCGCACGGTCGCCGCGCCCCGCGGCGGGTGGGTCGGTTCCTGCTCGCCGGCATGCCCCTTGCGCTGCTCTTCAACCTGTGGTGGATCGTTCCCGCGGTCCTCACGATCACGGGTTCCACCTTTGACGAGCGCTTCGCGGTCGAGAGCGTCGACGAGTGGGCCTGGACGCATGTGCGCGGACACCTGTCCAACGTCGTTGCATTCACGTCTCTCTGGTCGTGGCCGTATCCGGAGTACTTTCCGTTTTCTGCCCGGCTCGAACGAGCGCCATTCGCAGCGCTTCAATACGTGCCTGCCGTCGCCGCAGCGCTCGGCCTCGTCCTCGTAGAACGCCGGCGGCGCATCGTGGCGCTCGTCTTGGCGGTAGTCGGCGTGCTGGCGATCTGGGTCATGAAGGGGCTCCATGGCCCGCTCGCGGGGACGAACGGGTGGTTCTACGACAATATGCCGGGCTTCTGGCTCCTGCGCGAGCCGACGAAGATGGGACTCGTGCTCGTGCTCGTCTTTGCCCTTCTCGCGGCGCTCGCGATCTCCCGGCTCGTCTCGCTCTCGCGGTGGGTCGGAGCCGCCGCCGCGGCACTTGTGATCGCGGGCGGGGCGGTTTACGCGCATCCACTGCTCACGGGAGCCGTTGTTCCGACCGAGCGCCCACTCCTTCCCTCGGCGCACGTTCGCGTCCCATCCGGCTGGCGAGCCGCCGCCGCGTACCTCGAGCGCCAACCGGACGGCGGCAAAGTCGTGGTCCTGCCGCGGCTCGACTACTACCAGACACCAACCACGTGGGGCTACTACGGCGCTTCGTTCCTGCACCATCTCATCGACCGCCCGGTTATCGAGCCCCTGCCCGAAACGTACTTCCGTGATCCCGTGGTCGACTCCCTCGTCGGCCAACTGCAGGAGGAGGTCGTGAGCGGTCAAGGTGATGTGACCGGAGTTCTGCAGGCGCTGGGAGCGAGATACGTCGTTCTTCGGCACGACCTCGATACTGCTTTCCCTGATCGGTCGTTCGTGTCGCCCGGCCTGTTGGCGAGTCGCCTGGCAGGCGTGGACGGGCTTCGCCGCCTCCGCGGATTTGGGCAAGCCGTCATCTACGAGGCGCCGGGAGTGCGGACACCCGAGGTGTACCCGGCGGTGCCGTTGATTCAGGACGGAAGCAGCCTCGGCGCTCTCTATCGGACACTTGCAATGGCGCAACATGCCGCGCTTGTTCAGCCGAAAGCCGGCGGCACGCTGGACGGGATCCCGACCGGGCAGACGCGGGTGGTGCAGCCGAAGGCGCCGGGCGATTGGCTCGCCGTCGACGTCGAGCGAGACGCCGTGGTCCTTCGGTCGCTCGGAGAGAAGGCCGACAACGCGTTCCGTCCACCTCTTGTCTCTGTACCGGCCCCCGAGCCACCCTTCGCCGTCAGCGTCGGCTCGCGGCGCTTTGCGGTCGGGGAATCGGAAGACGCCAGGCGGCGGATTGCCGTCTTGAATCCGGCGGACCTGCCTGAGGGCCGAACGCTCTATCCGCCGGAACCGATCGCATTCCGGCCGTCGCACGCAGAACGCGTCGGAGACTGCAACAAGTACGACGACCGCTCCCTGGGAGAAGTCGGGATCTCGGCGGGCATCACCGGAAGCGGCGACGGGGCGACACTCCGACTTACGGCCCGGGAGCATTCGGCCTGCGTGGCGATTCCGATCGACGCGGCCCGGGCCGGTAAGGCGCTGCGGCTGCAACTTTTCTACCGAGGTGTAACGGGGCACTCGGCGCGCCTCTGTCTCTGGCAGGAGGGCCCCGATCGATGCGCCGTTTACCTCCGCTCGACGCCTCACCCGGTTGGCATCAGTTCGATGAAACACTTACCCCGGCGGCAGGCACGGGAGCCGCGTTCCTGTTCCTCTACGCCGATGGCGATCGCGGTGGTCGGCGCGCGACCGAGACCGAGTACCGCCGAGTCACGGTTGCCGCGCGCGCCCCCGACGTAGGCCTGGCCGTACGCCCACTGGCTCGACTTCCCGAAATCTCTTATCGGCGGACCGCCCCGGGCGAGTTCCGCGTGCGGGTCCGGGGCGCGGATCATCCGTTCGTACTCGTCGCAGCGGAAACGTTCGCGCCCGGATGGAAAATCGAGACCTCGGGACGCGACACCGGCGACGTCACGCATTTTCGTGTCAACGGGTACGCCAACGGATGGCGCATCCCGTGGACGGGATCGTACGAGCTCACGATCTCCTACCGTCCAGAGCGGTTCGCTCAGGCGGCCCGCAGGTTCGATCTCGTGGCCATTCCCCTCGGCGTGCTCGCGCTCTTTCTTGGGCCGTTGCTCGGGCGGCGCAAAAACCGCTAGCGGCTGCTGGAGGAGCTCAGGAAGCAGTACGTGCAGGTCGCGGAGGACGGGCGCGGAAGACCCGAAGCTTCAAAGGTACGCACCGCCGAACTGAGCGAACTCCTTAAGACAGCGATGGCCGCTGGATACGATCGAGGGACCGACGAGCATCTGGTGTCGGATTCGGCGCCTCGCTCCTCGGGGAGGGCCCGGAGTGTGCTCAGATAGCGTCCGGTCTCAGCGTTGAGAAGTGCGACCGAACGTGAACCGGCCACGATCCGCCGATCACGCGGGCTCGCCGGTAAGCGATGACTTTCTCGGCCGTGATCGTCAACTACGAAAGCGGCGATCTCCTGGCTGAGTGCGTACGCTCTCTCTACGAGCAGGAAGAAAACGTCGACGTGATCGTAGTCGACAACGGCTCTGCGGACGGCTCGGCGGACACAGTTGCGACGCTCTTCCCCGCGGTCACGGTCGTACGGCCCTTTCGCAACCTGGGTTTTGCGGGTGGAGCGAACGCCGGTGCGGAACGGGCAGAGGGAGAGCTCCTCCTGTTCCTCAATCCGGACGTGCGGGTTGCACCAGGATGCCTCGGCGCGCTCCGGAAAATCTTCATTGACCCCGATGTCGGCGTCGGCGCACCGTGCGTCCATCAGGGCGTGTCGGGTCAGGTGGACTACGGCGCCACGCTCGATCTGCTCGGCCATCCTGTATCGCTTCCAGGACCGGCCGCGCCGCTCTTCGTAACGGGTTGTGCCTTGGCGACGCGGAAGAGCCTCTTCGAGGAGCTTGGCGGGTTCGACGACCGCTACTTCATGTTCGTAGAAGACGTCGATCTCTGCTGGCGCGCTCTTCTTCAGGGGTTCGACATCCGCGTCGCCCGTGACGCAGTGGCCTTCCACGTGGGAGGGGCCGTGACACCGGGCGGATACGAACGCGATGGAAGGATCGAATCGAGCTCGTTCAGGATCGGACTTCGCGAGCGGAACACGCTTGCCACGATGATCAAATGCTGGGGGAGTTTCACTCTCGCTCTCATGGTGCCGGCGTACGTGATCCAGACGCTGGTGACCGCGGCCGCGCTCCGTCTCCTGGGTAACCGGAAGACCGCTCGGGAGTTGATGGCAGGTCTTCTTTGGAATGGCCACGAGCTGAGGAGGACGCTCGCTCTTCGGCGCAATGTGCAGGCGCGAAGGCGAACCGCTGACGTGGATGTGTTCAGAAGGCTCTATCGAGGGTCGCGAAAGGTCGAGGTCGTGCTCAGACGGCGACTGCCCGTGATCGTCGACGAGGGAACCGCTTTCGACGAACGATGAGTTCTTCGAAATGGCCCGGCGGCTAACGCCGGAGCGGCGACGCCCCGCGCCCAGCGACGTAGGCCTCGTGGTTCGCGCGGGTGCATCGCCCTCCGGCCCGACGACCGCGACGACGACGAGGAACCGCCTGCGAGTAGCCAAAGCCCAATGGCCACGAGCTCGGACGGACGGGGCCGATCCGGCCCATCACGCCGAGGATCGACGTTCCCACCACTTAGGCCCCTCACCCGCCTTCCCGCCTGAGAACCCCGTGGAGGTTCAAGTCCTCTCATCCGCACTTATCGCCTGAGCAGGGGTTCTGGACTAACCAGCATTCTTCCGCCAACCGACGGCCAGCCAGGACCGACTGCCTCGGACCTCTAGCGAACGGTCTGCACAGGAACCTCGAAGAACTCGACGGACGTTCGCCGCTCAGTTCCCCCAGGATTCATGGCGTTCAGTGCCTCGTCACCGCGCCGCATCGCGTCCTCGCTCTCGAAGAGAGTGACACCGACGCCCTTGCCAGTCTCACGATTCACGAGCATGAGCATCTTCGCCCCCTCGAGCCCATCCGGAGTCTCCCCCGATTCGACCTGGGCGCGGACCATTTCGATTGCATCGTCGACACGGGAAGGGTCGCCCTCGAATGTCGCCACCCGCGCATACATGTCTCCTCCTTCGTCGCAAGGCTTTGGCTCATGACGAGTTCTACGCTGATCTCGTCCAGCGGACAAGGGCTCAGCAGCACGCAGAAGACGGTCAACTACCGACTCTCGCGCGACCCCGGGGCACGGGTCGCCGCGAAGGAACGAGCTCGCCGGCACCCCCGGCTCGACGTGGGGCAGCCGCGCCTCAACCCCTTCCGAGCACCACCTTCGCCAGGGTAGTCCTAGGTCAGCTTGCGGCCCGCGGCCTCGGCCTCCCGCAGTGGAAAGACGTGGGCGCTGATGGGCGGGTAGTGCTCGTAGGTCTCGGCGATCGGGACGGCGTCCTCGGTGGGAATGTCGAGCTGGGCCGCCGCGGCCGTCGTGATCAGTGCGTACGCGCTGTGACCCACCAGGGTCGCCGCGTTGTTCTTGAGCAGGCGGTGCGCCATGACCACTTCGGGCCCGGCGAGTTTGCTCTTGCCCGCGATCTCGTGGGTCACATACGCCCCGGCGTGGAGAATGAATTTGAGGTCGAGGACGTAAATCCGTGCGCAGGCATCGCACGCGCACTGCCAGATGTCGAGAGCCTTGCCTACGCGACGGCGGAAATCGGCGTAGCACTCGTTGAGGCAGTCGAGCATGGCCGCCCCGCGTGGTAGCGGGTCCGAATTGGTTGCGTATGCGAAGACCGCGTCCCCCTCGAGGTCCGACAGAGTGAACGGGGGTACCACGCGCCCGACGATTCCGTCGAGCAGGTTCGAAAGAACGGCGTATGCGGGCGGGACGGCACCATCGGCGAAGGCATCGTCTTTGTGGGCCAGGGCCACGGACTGCAGGAACGACGTGTAGCCGCTGATGTCTGCGAGGAGGAGCTGACCGCTCCCGGCGCTGGGCGCTTCCTGACTGGTCACGATCGAGCCCTCCTGAGCGTTCCTAGAGGCTAGCGAACCACCAGAGTCGAGTCTCGCAGATTCTCGACGCAGGGTGCTCGCCTCTCCAATCGTCCTCCGCCCGAGACAACCCCTAGTTCGGCTGCGAGTTCGGCAGCGGTCGGTGCAATGGCGGCTTGTGCGGTTGCCTGTGTGACGTCATGCGGCGCCCCGGCGCGCGGTAGTGCGTGTCTATGCCGTCCAGCGGAAGCCGGTCGCCGCGGGGCGCGGCGCCAGCGGGCTGGCCGGCAGGCCGCCCGGCGGGTCGTCCTCGTTGTAGGCGCTCGGCGCAACGTCGTTGGGCGCGTCGGCGTGGAATAACGCGGCGAGCAGCTCGATCTGCCCGCGGCCCACGCCGAGCTCGCCCATACCGCCGCCGTACATCGGCCGCCGCTCCCGCTCGCAGCGCGCGTAGACCTCGAAGAGCGCGCGCAGGCTGCCAATGCGCGAGGGCTTGACATTCACGACGCGCGCGGCCAGCGGCGTCGCGCCGATGTCCTCGGCGCTGCGGATCGGCGAGTCGTATGACACGCGTTCGAGATGATCGCCGAGCCGCTCCGCGATCTCGGGCAGGTCGTGCGGGTCCTCCAGGTAGGCGTCCGGGAACGCGGCAATCACGTGGTCGTACAGCGCACTCAGCGCCTCCGGATCCTCGACCTCGAAGCCGTACTGGCCCTTGAAGTCGATCGTGTCGACCGCGCCGGTCGCCGCGACTTCGTCGACGAGGTCCGGAACCCAGGTCGCCTCCGCGTCGAGCTTGAAGCGCACACCCGGGGAGCGGGCGAGCCGCCGGCGCACCGGCTCGATCGACGGCTCCTTGCCGAGGCCGAGCGAGTTGACGAAGCGCACCGGCTGCGGCTCCAGTCCGAGCACGTCGTGCAGCGAGCGGCCGGACTGGCGCAGCGCGAGGTCGAGCGCCGCCGACTCGAACGCCCAGTTGCGGAGGCGCAGTGCCACGTCCCACTCCGGTGGCTCCGGCCACAGCTCGAGCGTGGCGAGGTGGTCGCAGAAGCCGGCCAGCGTCCACTCGCCCTCGAGTGGCAGCGAAGGCCACGTCTCGTGCAGCGCGGTGCCGTCCTCACGGAACACCGAGACGTCCTCGCCGAGCCCGTCCGCGTCGGCGCCGACGAGGCGCACGTGCGTCGTGATGCGCTCGAACTCGTAGGCGAGGACGGCGTGCAGGCGGTCGTACTCGCACGCCTCGATGACGAGCGGCAGCCCCGCGAGCCGCGGCCAGAGCGACTCGCTGTTGATCGTTGGCCTCACGGGTTCACCCGCCGTCATTGTTTCATCACGCCTCGCCGAGGCCGGGCGGCGAGGGCGCCGGCCAAACGGGAACCCGCCTTCGCCTTCGTCTAGCCGGCCGAAAGAGCCATCTAGGCGAGCTCGCCGCCAGGTCGTAGCCGCTTGACTCGCTTGCGGGGCGCTTGTAATGCCTGACACGATCTGCCACTATCGCCGGATCCCATAATCCTGCGGCGAGGTGTGACCATGAAGAGACTCGTTATCAGCCTGCTGAGCGTCGTTGCCCTGGCGTCCGCCGCTCCGGCGGCCGCGGATCCGCCAGCGGAGTTCCCAATCCTAGACGTGTTCGCTGACGTGAACCCGTGTACCGACACTCCCATGACGGTCACGTTCACCGGAACATTTTTCGTCCACTCCCACGGTTCCCGCGAAGTCGTTCGCGCTCAAAGGACGATTACGACGAGTGATGGGTTCGTTGGCCACGGGACGGACTCGTTCGTCAATAACGGCCAAGTCGTGAAGTTCAGACAAACCGACATCATGACGAACGCCTCCACCGGCGAGCGCTTCAGGGCGCGAAGTGTGTTCGTCCTCGACCTCTCGACCGACACGGTGAGGGTTGAGCGCTTCGAGCTGACCTGCCTCGGCCCGTAAGAACATCGCTTTTTCTATTTGGACTGGCCCGACCCCCAGCCCAAGCGCCTGGGGATTAAGCGGGGGAAACAGTGAAGACCGCAGGAAATGCGGGAAGGAGAAGAAGCAGTCCGAGTTCCGCCTGAACCGGCGGATGCGGGACGGGTTGAGCTCGTGGTGTGCCGCCTGCCACCGTGAGGCGACCCGGCGGTGGCGCGCCGCCGCGCGATCGAGCCCGCCGTGCCGCGCCGCAGCCGAAATCGAAGGTGCGGTGAGGAAGCCGGGCGCCGCAGAGGACTCGCCCAGCCCAATGCTTCCCCCGGGGGGAGTGGGGGGTGTTGCCCGGCTCCCTCATGGCGGTCCCTTCCCACGCGCAGGAGGTCAAAAACCAGCCGCTCGAGAGGCGTTCGCGTGCGTCGATCCAATCTGGCTAATGGCGTTCCCTCACACCCACGTCTTAGCCTGATGCCGGGGCGAGTCGCGGGGGCGAGGAACGGCGCCGCGGTGACGAACGCTGGCCGCCGCTCGAACGAGCCTGCGAAGCTCCTCAACCCGTCGCGAGACTGGTGAGCGAAACATCTATCTCGACTCCGGGAAGGTGTGGGCCTACCTCGAGGAGGAGGCGCGCTGGGCCGTCCCAGTGGGCCGAGACGTGCGTCAACTACTGGGGATCGACGTCGTCTTTAGAGAAGCCGGGTGGCAACGACCCTTTTGGGTCGGAGGCGTGTGAAGGCCGCAGCACACGCCTCCAGCCCCCGGCTTGTCGGCACTTGAGGGACGAGCCCCCACCGCAGCGAGGGCCCGCCCCTACTCATGGAGGGCGATCGCAGGCGTCATTGCGCCCACCGTTCGGGCGGTTTCGACCTACAAGCTCGGCCAGTCATGCGCCGGGGTCCTAGGGAGACTTTCGGCCCGCGTCCCGGCGCGACTCTTGACCCTCGGCCGGCCCGCACTCGGGTCGTACGTGCGCTAACGGTTTGCCCTGCGCGACCTTTCACAACTCGAGGCGCCACTTGAGCAGATTGTGATCGCGCAACGATCCGGTGGCCCCGGGCCCGGAAAGAAACAGGGGCACCTGTCGGTGCCCCTGTCTGAGAGTGCAAGCAGGTCCTCCTACGTGCAGGTGAAGCCGGTACGCGGCACCGGGCCGTTCGACGTGGCTGGGCTGAACGTGCAGCTCACCGAGAGCACGAGCTCGCCCGTCTCGAACATCCCGTTCTCGTTCGAGTCCTGGAAGAGCTGGATCGAGGCCGACGTGAACGACACGTCCGTGACCACTTCCGTCCAGTTCGAGTTGGGGCAGCCGGGAGCGCCCGGCACCGGACTCACCGGTGCCGCCGTCGTGGTCGAGATGGTCACGTTCCCGTTCTTGATGTCACCGGCAGGGATCGGCGTTTCGCCCACCAGCGTGACCGGTGCGGGGTTCTGCCCCGGTGCTTGGTTGCCGCCCTGGTTCGTGCAGGTCGAGGCGGTGCCTCCCGACGCCGTCAGGACCTGGAGGGTGTCGAAGTTCCCCAGGCCCGCGTAGCTCACCGCGGCCGAAAGCGTGAGCCCGGCATCGGTGAAGGCGATGGGGTTTCGCCCCTTGAGGTGCGCGTTTTGGGCCAGGGCCTCCTGGGCGAACACGCCCATGACCGCCATGGCCGCGATCATCACCGCAAGTCGTCTCATTACCGCAGTCCTCCTTGTCTGGGATTGCGCCTGCGAATCCCCCGAACAAGATGCGGGAAGGCATCACCTCCCTTCGAGTGGCAGAGCGAGAGGTCGTCGTCAGTCGCCTCTCGATGAGCACAAAGGGCGGGCGGAGGGCCCGTACGGGGAGACGAGCCGTCGGTCAACAAAGCCCTAAGCGTCCCCCCGCAGTCGATCACGAGACGCTTACCCAAAAACCTCGTCTCCGCTAGAAGATCACGGCGAGGTTCCCACGCAAGAAGTTGTGTGTCAAGTGCAACAAGGTGAATACCTGGTGAGGGACTGGAGGCAACGTCCTCCCCGCGCGGACGTGGCGCGGAGACACGACGATTGTCGCCTCGGTCCTGGGTGACCTTGCGGCCACCGAAGCACGCATCGCCGCTCGAGCCCGCGCCGAGGGACGAGCCCGGCGCCTAGAGGGCGTCGCCCTCGATCACAACCCAGTCCGCCGGCGGCTCCCGCTCGATCTGCGCACACCTGCCGGAGAACGCCATCGAGGACATGGGTGCGGGGGATGCTCTCATCGTCGTCCAGGAGCGCGTCGGTGACCTCGAAGGCTCCGAGGCCACCCTCCGGGATTATCCAGAGCGACCCGAGCACTTCGGCCCGAGCAACGGCTATCGCAGCGAGGCGGCGGAGTGCCTGGACCGGCGCAAGGCATTCTTCGACCGCTTTATCCCCTTTAGCGAGTCTGGCCGCCGCTTCTATGCCTACGTCGCGTTTGGAGCCGACACCCCGTCGGCAATCCGCACGCAAACCTGGACCATCCTCGACCGCCTCGACGTCAAGACTGCGGCTGATTCATAGCCGCGCCAACTCGATCCACTCAGGCTCGCTTCGGCCGTCGTCACGTTGCGATGTTGCCTCGCGAGGAGGTGTAGTAGCCCAGCCGAAGGGGCATAATCCAGACGCCATGCCGGTGTACTACGGCTGCTCGCATGTGTTTCCTTACGTCGTAGCCCAGTACGTGTGTCGTTGCGGCCGCATCCACACACAGCACGGCGCGCTGCAGGTGAGCAAGCCGGCGCCGGGCTGGCACGAGACCAGCGACTTGGCGGGGCAGCCCGAGCCCGAGTGCCCTCGCTGCCACGAGAAAACCGTCGCCCGCCGAAAGGCGGCCGCTTCGTCGACGTAGGCCAGCGTGCGCTTGCCGGGCCACGTGGGGCGGGCTCGCCTTCTGCGAACGAGACCACACCGAGACCACACGGCCGCGGCATTTCACGACCTGAACGGCAGGGACGGCCCGCAACCCTAGGAGTCAAGCCAGTTCCCGCCACTTAGGCCCCTCACCCGCCTTCCCGCCTGAGAACCCCGTGGAGGTTCAAGTTCTCTCATCCGCACTCCCGGCTGTTCCCCGGCTCACTCGTCGAGGATCGCCAGGTCGAGCGCGCGGATCCGCTCCGGGTCGGCGAGGATGTCGATCGCGACGATCTTCCCGCCTCGGATGGTGAAGGCCCCGACCGAGAACGGCACTCCGTCGCGCGTCGAGACCGCTCCGACGGCGCCGTTGACGAGCGCCGGCTTCATGACCAGCCCGAGCCCCGAGTAGAAGAGCGCCTGGCCGGCGACCTCCCTGGCTCCGCGGACCTCCCTCGATGCGCCTGCGGGCGCGGGGCCGAGATCAGCCCGCAGCACGACATCCGGGTCCAGCACCTCGAGCAGGGCCTCGAAGTCGCCGCCGCGCGCAGCTGCCAGAAAGGCGTCGGCGACCCTGCGCTGCGTGGTGAGGTCGGCGTCGGGAACCGTGTTCTCGCCCTGGACGCGTCGGCGCGCGCGGCTCGCGAGCTGTCGTGCCGCGTCGGGCGAGCGGTCGACGATCGGCGCGATCTCGTCGAAGGGCACAGCGAACATGTCGTGGAGCACGAATGCGATGCGCTCCGGCGGGGTCAGCGTCTCGAGCACGACCAGCAGCGCCAGGCCGACCGAGTCCGCCAGCAGAGCCTCGTGCTCCGGGTCCGTGCCGTCGGCGCGATCGATGATGGGGTCGGGCATGTGGACGCCGAGCGGCGCCTCCTGCCGAGACCTGCGTGAGCGGAGCATGTTCAGCGAGACGCGAGCGACGACGGTCGTGAGCCAGCCGCCGAGGTTCTCGACCTTATTCGTGTCGGTGCGGCTCAGCCGCAGCCAGGCTTCCTGAACGGCGTCGTCCGCCTCGCTCAGAGAGCCGAGCATCCGATAGGCCACAGCTCGCAGGTGGGTGCGGTGCTCCTCGAATCGTTCGGCCAGCCAGTCGCGCTCATCCATCGGTCACATTCCTCCGTCGCGTCGGGTCATACAGGTAGACCCGCGAAATCCCGCGGATGTGACGAGCGAAAGGAGAATACGATGCGAGTCCTCGTCGTTGGGGCGAGCGGTGCGATCGGCACCCGGCTCGTTCCTCAGCTGATCGCTCGAGGGCACGAGGTGATCGGCACCTACAGGACGCCGACACACATCCAACGCGTAGGCGCGCTCGGGGCCGAGCCCATCGCGCTCGACCTGCTCGATGCGCACGCCGTACGCAAGGCTGTCCTCGACACCGAGCCCGACGCGATCGTCAACCAGTCGACGGCCCTGTCGGATGTGCGCTTCTCCAGGAACCTCGACCGCAGCTTTGCGCAGACCAACCGGCTTCGCAGGGAGGGCACCGACGCCCTGCTGGCCGCTGCGCGCGAAGCCGGCGTGGAGAAGTTCGTCGCGCAGAGCTACGCCAGCACGCGGTACGCGCGCGAGGGCGGGCGGGTCAAGACCGAAGAGGATCCGCTCGACCCCGACCCCGTGTCGGGCATGCGCGAGACCGAAGCCGCCATGCGGTATCTCGACGAGGCGGTCACCAGTGCCGGCGGGATCGCGCTTCGCTACGGCGGTTTCTACGGCGCCTCCAACGACGGGATGGTCGAGCCGGTGCGCAAGCGACAGTTCCCGATCGTGGGCGACGGAGGCGGCGTCTCCTCCTTCATCCACCTCGACGACGCCGCGGCCGCGACCGTGCTCGCGCTCGAGCACGACGGCCCGGCGATCTACAACATCGTCGATGACGAGCCCGCTCCGGTGCACGAATGGCTGCCCGTTCTCGCGGACGCGCTCGGAGCCAAGCCGCCACGACATTTCCCGGTCTGGCTCGCGCGGCTGTTCGCGGGCGAGACCGCCGTCATGCTCGGAACCACGGCCCGCGGCGCCTCCAACGCCAAGGCCAAGTCCGAGCTCGGCTGGACGCTGCGCTACCCGAGCTGGCGGCAGGGCTTCGCAGCGGCGTACGCGAAGCCGACTGCAGTGCCGGCAACGCCCAAGACAACCCTGGCTGAAAGAGGTGTGTCATGACATTCCTGATACCGGCGACGCTCTTCCTGACCGTCGCCTCACTCATGGTCGTGGGCGGCGCGATCTTCGCGCTGTTCCTCTTCTTCCCGCTGTTCCTGCTCGCGCTCGTCGGCGTTCTCGCCGGGACGGCCGATCGCACGGTGCGCCGGCGCGATCCGTCGATGGACCCAACGAGGTGGCGAACTGGGCACTGAGTCGTGATCAGCTCGTACGCTCTCGGGGTGACCGGCCGTCAGTACCTGTTGCACGGCAACGCAGTCCGTGTCCTCGTGCGCTGGGGGCCGGGCGGCGGACCGCGGAACGTCCTCATCGAGCTTCGAGACGGACGTCGCGTCGTGCGGCCGTTTCGCGGCCTGCGCCGGTTCCGTGAGAGCTAGCGCCGCTTGAGCCGCGCGTAGTCGCCCGTCGCCTTCGCGTACGGCAGGAGCGCGGGGTCGTAGTACACGAGCTCCATCCGGTCGAGGGCGTCTTTCCGCAGCGTCGGGCCCTTCTGGCCCCGCGCCGGAACGAAGTTCGCCTCGTTCAGCACGCCGAAGCGGGCCTCCCAGACGGCCACCATGTCGCCGCGCGCGGACTCCCCGCGCGTGAAGTCGCCCTTCCGGTCGACGAGCACGTAGCGGAAGACGAGGTAGATCCCGGCGAGATCCGGGCCGGCGACCGGACGGTCGGTCTCGAGTGCCGTCTTGACGACCATCTCCGGGAGCCCGTGCTGCAGCGGGAGCAGCTCGGGGTGCTGGCGAGGGCTGTTCTGCACGTACAGGGTCGGGGCGGACTTGACGACCCCGCTCGCCAGGGCGCCCGCGAGCAGGCCGTCGAGGTGCTCCACTCCGACGAGCTCGACGAGGTTCGGCGATCCGGACTCGCGCATCTGCTCGTCGATCACGTCGATCTTGCGGTAGGCGGCGTCGATTGCCTTGCGGACGATGTGGCCCGAGAGCCACGTCGCCTCCGTCAGTCGCTCGGAGTTGACGATGCAGTCCGCCTTCGCGTAGCGCCTCGGCGGCGCGTGCACGAGCTCGACCTCGGGGACGAAACCGCCGTTGGCGTCCTGCTCGGCCTCGGCGATGAGGTCGGAGAGGCTCATGCCGAGCGCTTCGGCCAGGTTCGCGGCAGCCGCGAGCGTGGGCTGCCTCGCGTTGCGCTCGACGAGCCCGATGTAGGTCTCGTGGACGCCGGCCCGCTTGGCGAGCTCGTCGGTCGTCAATCCCTCTCGGCGGCGAACGTCGGCGACGAGACGCGCGACGATCTCGCTTATGTCAAATCCGTGTTGGGACATCCGGCTCGGCCAAGATAGCCCAGGCAGCTCCGTCAGGCCAAGAAGCCTCTCGGTTTCTTAATAGTTGCGTGCGGGCGTCGGCCGAGCGGGAGTCCGATACGGGCTGCTCCACGAGCGCGTGACGTCGTAGCCCCACACCCGGGTCATGTCCCCGGGCCTGACGGGGGCGGGAGCGTGGACGTAGCTCCAGACCGTCTCGCGTGCCGACCCGGCGACACGGACGATCTCGAGCGCGCCGACGATGCCCTCGCGCCGTGGGTCACGGCGCTCGAGGTAGTCGAACGCAAAGTCCACGGCCGCTCCGAAGTCCGACGTTTCGAAGCGCCGTCCGAGATCGAGGGCAGGCTCGCCACCCAGGAGCTCGTGAACCTCGTATCGGTTGTGCTCTGCCGCATGGCTTGCGGTCAAGGCCATGCTGCGACTCCTTTCCAGTTCTGACGGTACGCGCGGGCAGTCGCACCTACAATCCCTCGAACGGGGACGCGCGCCAGGGCGCTGTCTTCACCCCATGCGGTATGTCGGGCATACCCCGATCGTGGGTTGAGGTCGTCCCTTCTGTGACCGATGAGACACTCGATGAGAGGGCTGATCAACGTGTGCCGTTCCCCCCGTGGGAAGCTGGCGCTGAACCTCGCTGTGGGCGTGTTCGCGGTCACCGTGTCCGTGCTCGCAGCCCGCCACTTCGCCGATATCGGCTGGCCCTTTGCGGGCGCCGACTTCCGGCTCGTGGCCGCAGCCGGCCTGCTCTTTCTCCTCGCGTTCGCGTTCAAGGCGTACGGCTGGCACCGCCTCTTCGCCCCCGAGGAGCGCCCGAAGCCGCTGACGCTGGCCGCCTCGTGCGGGGCCGCGTCGGTGACCGGAGCCGCCCTCCCGGGCCGCTTCGACGAAGTCGTTCGCATCGCTGTCGTGCGGCGAGCAAGCGGCGGCCGCGCGGGCGTCGCTCCCGTCTGCCTCTCGCTCTTCATGCTCGGCCTGGTCGACACGGCGGCCCTGATGCCGCTCGCGTCGACCGCCGCTGCCACCTCCGACACGTCCACGGCCGTTCGGGCCGCGATGGGCGTCGTCGCGTTCGCCGGCGTCGGCGCGGCCGTGGTCATCGCCGTCCTCCCGCGCCTCGTCGCGAGCGGCCGGCTCATCCGCTTCCGCCTCGCCCGCTGGCTGGGCGAGCGCACCGTCTCCCCGCGGGACGCCTGGCAAGCTTGGGTGCTCGTTCTCGCCTCGTGGATCGCGCGGGGCCTCGGGCTCTTCCTCCTGCTCTACGCCCTCGGCTTCCAGCTTTCGCTGCCGCTCGCCATCGCGTTCCTCTGCGCGGCCGCGGCCTCCGGCGCGCTTCCGATCGCCCCGGCCGGCGCGGCCACCCAGGTGGGCGCCGGCGCTGCGATCCTCATCGCCAGCGGCGTCGGGACCTCGAGTGCCGTCTCCTTCGCCGTCGGCGCGCAGGCCCTCGTCATCCTCGCCGGCGCGGCCGTGCTCCTCTTCGCCGCGCTCTGGCACGGCGGCCGCCGGCTCGCGCTCGCCGTTTTCTAGGAACCGACGGGAAGCGCCTCGAGAACCTGGTCGGCGTGCCCGTCCGGGCTCACGCCGTACATCGCTCGGGCGACGTTCCCCTCGGCGTCGATGACGAACGTCGAGCGCTTGATCCCCATCGACTTCTTGCCGTAGGTGTTCTTCTCGACCCACACGCCGTATTGCTCCGCAACCTCGTGCTCGGGATCGGCCAGCAGCGTGAAGGGCAGCCCGTACTTCTCCTTGAAGCGGACGTGGGAGCTCTCGGAGTCCCGGCTGACGCCGAGAATCGTCGCGCCGCGCTCCTCGAACTCGCCGTAGGCGTCCCGAAAGCTGCAGGCCTGCTTCGTGCACCCCGGGGTGTCGTCCTTGGGATAGAAGTAGAGGACGACCGGGCGCCCTCGAAGACTGGAGAGCGTGATGTCCTCGCCCGCGTCGGAACGCAGCGTGAAGTCTGGAGCCGCCTCGCCTTCGCGAATCACCCGATGTACCTCCTCGCGTGTCCCCTGTGAACAGCGAGAGGGTATCGAGGCGGGGTGCGAGCGCGATGGCTTTCCGGGAGCTAGCCGATCCTGAACGTCGTCCAGCCCAGGACCCCGCCGTAGCGGGCGGCGGCCTTCGGGCCGAACCCCGGCCAGACGTAGACCGTCACCGGACCCTCGGAGAGCGAGTAGCGCTTGCCGCGGAAGACCCAGGTAGAGCGGACGCGGTACCGCGAGTCGAAGGGCCACACGCTGAGGATCTTCCGCCCGTGCCGCCAGAGCTGCATGTTGTAGTACGTCGCCCTTCGGACCGACGTCCAGTCGATAAGAGGCGGCCTATGGACGACGGCACCCCAGGCCGGGGCGAAGACGGGGCTCGGGCGCGCGTTGACCTCCAAGGGCGCCGCAATGTTTCCGGCCACGTCGAGCGTCGCGACGCGATAGCGGTAGATCACGTGGTTCGTCACCGTCCGGTCGCTGAACGACGTCGCTGTGAACCGGTCGGCGAGGCGCTTCCATGCAGTGGAACTGATTCGCCTGCGCCAGATCCTGACGCGGTTGTAGTCGGCATCGGCGGGCTTGGCCCAGGTCAGCGTCACAACCCGGTTGCGGGCGCGCACGGCCAGACCGGCCAGCGCGGCCGGCGGCGTCAGGTCGACTGTCCACGCGTACGAGGCCTGGCTCAGGTTGCCGATCCCATTCGTCACCTGCACGGTGAAGAGGTAGCTGCCGTCGACGAGCCCCGAGAAGGATTGCGGCGCGTCTTCCGAGCACGGAGTGAAACCGCCGGCGCCGAGCGGCCCGTCGAGGCTGCACTCGACCAAGACATTGGGCTCCACGCTCAACTCGAAGGACGCGGCGGAGCGGTTAGTGAGCCGCGGCACGTCCGCGACGATGGTCGGCGCGGCCGGCTTGGGGCCTGCCTGCACGATGACGTCAAATCTCAGCGGCGAGCTCATGAGGCCCGCCGCGTCCGTGGCCCTGCACGTCACCGTCGTGACGCCCAGAGGGAACGTCGACCCGGCAGGCGGGTCGCACGCCACCGCGGGGCTCGGGTCGGCCGCGTCGTCCGCGGCCGGGAGCGCGTATGGGACGACGGCGCCCTGCGGCGATTGCTGCGCCGCGATCACGTCCTGGTGAGGTGCGAGAGTCGGCGGGGTCGTATCCCGCACGGTGACGGTGAGCGTGCCGCTCGGGCTCGTGTTTCCGGCAGCGTCGGTTGCCGTGCAGGAGACCGCTGTCGTCCCGAGCGGGAAGGTCGACGTGGAGGCGGGGGCGCAGTCGAGCCGCGGCGACGGGTCGAGGTTGTCGAGTGCGGCGAGGACGACGACGGCTCCGGAGGGGGCCGTGGCCTCCACGACCACGTCGCCCGGAAGCGATGGAGCGGTCACGTCGGTCGTCCACTCGAACGTCGCCGGCGGGCTTTCGCCGGACGCGTCGACGGCCCGCACCTGGAACGTGTGGTTGCCTTCCCCCAGTGAGCTGAAGGAGACCGGTGACGTACACGGCGCCCAACCGGCCGCGCCCGAGTCCAGCCGGCAGATGAAGCCCGAGCCGGAGCCGCTGAAGTTGAAAGTCGCAGTGGTCGAGGTGCTCCACTTCTGGACGTCGGTCCAAAGCGTCGGTCTCGCCGGGGCGAGGATCCCGCCCGCTGACGCCGTCAGGGTTCCGGCGACGCCGATGACGGCGAGGAGCAAGGCGAGGCGGCGCACGCTCATGTCACGTAGACGACGACGAGGAGGAACGTGACCACGGTGACCGTCATGGTCAGCGTGACGGCGAGCCCGATGTCGTCCCGGTGCTCGGTGAGCCGCGTCGAGACGTTCCCAAGGACCTGCCGTGGAATCGCGGCGAACACGAGTAGCAGGGACGCGGCGGCCAGGAGGACGAGGAAGCCCACCCGCACCGCCGGGGAAACCCCGGCGTTCGCTTCCCCGCGGTCGACCACCGGGGCTGCCGCGTCGGATGAAAGGGGAGGTGGTAACGACGAGGCGGCGACGATCGCCCTGGCGTCCTCCGGCGGATCGTGCAGCGGCTCCGCATCCGGACGCTTCGCCGGCTTGGGCTTCTTCGCGGCCTTCCTGGGCTTCTTGGTCACCGGCCGAGGCTTGGATTCGGCTGCCGGCGAAGGCGTCGGCGCGACGCTCGGCTCAGGCGTCGCCGCCGGCGGCGCAGGCTCAGGAACGGGCGCCGGATCGGGCGCTGGCTGCGCCAGCGCAGACCCCACCGCGCCCAGGGTGACCGCGACGGCGATCGTTACGACTAGGGACTTCGAGGGACGCCTCCGCAGATTCCTCGGGAGAGGCCAGCGTAAGGACGCGCCTCTTACTTCGCAAGGATCCGGAGCATAGACTGGACGAAGGGATGGGTCGCTGTGGGAACACCCCCTCCTCGGTAGGGTATTGACCCCCCGGGGGCGTCCCCTGGAGTCGCTCAGCGGCTCGAAGTCCGCGGCCTGCATGCCTTCCTGACCCTGGAATTTGTAGGCTGAGGCGCGGTGCGCGAGCTGCATGTGCTGAATGCGCTGGTCGTGATCGCGGCGAACCTGCTCGCTGCCGGCTGGGGCTTCGTCTACCTCCGCCGCCGACGGACGCCGGGGCGGGTGTACGCGCACGTGCTCGCTCTTGCCCAGGCGCTCGTGATCGCCCAGGTCGCGATCGGCCTCCTGCTGCTCGCCGACGGGTACTCGTCTCCCGACAACCTCCACGCCGTGTACGGGAGCCTCGCGCTGGTCGCCGTCCTCTCGCCCTGGGTCTACGCGCCGCCGGTGCCCGCGCGCAGGCTCGCCTGGTTCACGGGCGCAGCCTTCGTGGCCGCCGCGCTCTCCGTCCGCGCCTACGTCACAGGCGTGTGAGCACGCGATGAGCGTCGCTCGCCTTCGGCTCGCTCCCGTGGGTGAAACCATGTCTCCCCCACGTGCCCCCTTCTTTGATGCAGTGAAGGAACCTCCCGGTTCCCTCACACACCCTCCCCTCGCTCACAGGCCGGGTGACCTGTGAGCGTCAGCCCGAGCCTTCGCGCGTTCGCCATCCTCGTCGTGATCGCGGCGATCATCACCGCGCTCCAGATCGGCGTGGGGTTGCGGATCGTCCTCTACTTCCTGCAGGTCCTCTTCCTCCTGGCGATCGTCTACGTGCTCTTCATGCTCTGGATGCGCCGGCGGGAGGAGATCGCCATGTGGTCGCTGCGCTCGCGGATCGTCTTCTACGGCGGCGCGGCCCTCGCGATCGTCACGATCGGCCTCGCGTTCACGCCCTGGTTCCCCAACACCGGGATGGAGACGATCGTCTTCCTGGCGGGCATCGCCGCCGGGGGGTTCGCCATGTGGCGTGTCTGGCGCGACGAGCACACATACGGCTACTAGCCGGCCGAGCGAACTCGCACCTCCCCCTCCATGTCGCGGGGGTGAAGCGTGCACACGTAGTGGAAGGCCCCGGTCTCCGCGAACTCGCGCTCGAACGTGTCCCCGGGCTCGAGCTCGGCCGTGTCGTCCTCGTCGTCGAAGCGAATCGTGTGCGTGAAGCTGTCCTCGTTCTCCCACGTGACTGTTGCGCCCTGCTCCACCTCGATCACGGCCGGCTCGAACTTGTAGCTCTTGGGCAGCGAGACCTCGGTCGTCGCGACAGGCTCGGAGTCGAGCGGGTCGCCCCCGCCGCAGCCCGCCGCCAGGGCGGCGAGCGCGGCGAGGGCGGGGAGGAGGCGAGGGGTGCTCACGCCCCGCCGGCTTCGAGCGACGCCCGGCGCGGCTCCACGACCCGCGCCACGGCAGCTCCGAAGACCAGGATGAACGCGACGAGATCGAGCACCTCGGCGATCGTGTGGGCGAAGAGGAACACGGTCCAGTCGAGGTGGTACGTGATGTAGCTGACCTCGGCGAGCGCGAAGAGCCCGAACGCCCAGGCCAGCAGAGGGAGGTCCCGCTTGTACGCCGTCCAGGCGAAGAACGCGCCGATCGCCAGAGCGGCGAGGTGGACGGCGAGGAAGAACCCCATCGGCAGCTCGTTGATCCAGTCACCCCAGGGCATGACGCCTCCTGTCGGTCGGTTGCATCACGTCTTGGTGGCGCCGACCGCCGCGTTCGTACGCGGGTCGTCGACGACGGTAAGAATCCGTGCCGTCGCGACACCAACGTCAACGTGGGGACCGTCCTTCGAGCCGATCGAGCAGAGCGCGCCGCAGTCGCGGCCTGGCGGCGCCGCCACCTCGACGAGGCCGGCTTCCCAGCTCGGCTGGCGGCCCCGCTCGCCGACGACCCGCGCGTGGACGTCCACGCGCTGATCGAGCTCGTCGAGCGCGGCTGCCGGCCGGAGATCGCTGCTCGCATCGCCGTACCCCTCGAGGTCGATCCGCTCCCGTGAGCGCCGGGCCCGTTGTTAGCGTCGCCCGCGTGGGCGTGCCTGCCGGAGACGCGGAGTCGCAGGAGTGGCTCGACGCGCTCGCGGGGAAGGGCGCTCGCTACGAGGAGGCCGTATCCCGGCTGCACGGCCTCCTCCTGCGGGCCGCGCGCTTCGAGGTGGCGCGGCGCAAGCGGGTGATGCCCCATCTCCGCGGCGAGGTGCTCGACGACATCGCCGTGCAGAGCGCCGACGACGCGCTGGTCGCCGTCCTCGCGCGCCTTTCCGACTTTCGCGGCGAGAGCCGCTTCACGACCTGGGCCTACAAGTTCGCCATCCTCGAGGCGGCGGTCGCGCTTCGCCGCCGGGCGTGGCAGGGGCGCGAGATCCCGATCGAGCCCGAGCGCTGGCCGCTGGTGCCGTCCGGCGGGCTCTCGCCCGAGGCCGACACCGAGCAGCGCGAGCTCCTCGCGGCCATCTCCGACGGCGTTCGGGAGGCCTTGACCCCGCACCAGCGGCGGGTCCTGCTCGC
Source organism: uncultured Actinomycetes bacterium (assembly GCA_963839745.1). Classification (GTDB taxonomy): domain Bacteria; phylum Actinomycetota; class Thermoleophilia; order Gaiellales; family Gaiellaceae; genus JAIBJN01. The sequence continues at coordinate 88,777 of CAWIWC010000013.1, read as the reverse complement.
CGTCGTCCTCGAAGACGTGCCCATCGACGTGCTGGCCGAGCGGCTCGGCACGACGCGGGGCGCGCTCTACAAGACCTTGCACGACGCGCGCGTGCGCCTCCGGGCCGACCTGGAGGGGCGGGGCCTCGCGCCCGGAAACGAAGGGAGCAACAGCCATGGCTGACGCTGACGTCCTCGTCCGGCGCCTGCTCGGGCCGGGGGAGCCCGAGCTCGGCTGCGACGAGTGCTTCTTCGAGCTCGACCGCTACGTCGACCTCGGGCTCGCCGGTGCCGACGCCGACGCGGCCGTGCCGGGGATGCGCGCGCACCTCAAGGGCTGCCCGGCCTGCGCCGAGGAGCACGAGAGCCTCCTCGAGCTCGCTGCCGGCTAGTACTCTCGCGAGCTAGCGGGGATCGCCCCAGTACTGGGTGGTGCCGGAGATGCTGTCGCCGCTCGTCCGCCGCTCCGCCTCCTGAGCCATGCGACGTCGTTCCTCCTCGAGCGCCCCGAGTCTCTCGCGGTCTTCGTCGGTCACGTCCCCGCGACCGCCGAACAGGCGTGCGAACAATCGTCGAAGCCTGGAGGGAGCGTGCGCTCAGGAGCCGGAGGCGACGCGCGACGACGCGCCGTCGAGCGAGTCGAGGATCTCGCGGATGTCCAGCGCGGTCCCGACGAAGATCGGAGTGTCGCGCTCGGTGTAACGGCTCGCCTCGGTCTCCCGCAGCGTCTTCATCAGCTGGAGGAAGTCGGACGGCGCCTCGCACTCGAACGCGGTCATGAACTCCTGGTCGTCGATCCCGAACGAGTACGTCGTGTGGTTCGTGATCGTGACGAAGCGACTGCCGATCGACGCATGCTCCTGCATCGCACGGCGCCGGTCGTCCATGGACAGCGCGTACCACTCGCGCTTCTTCACGAACGGGTAGACGACGAGGTAGGGCGCCCCTCGCGGGACGACGCGGCGGGGCCGCTTGCTCTTCTGCTCGAAGTACTTCGAGGGCTCGCTGGCGGCGAGGTAGGAGTACGGCGTGGTCAGCCAGCCGGCGAGCGGGGTCGCGTTCAGAGCGGTGCCGAGCTCGCGCAGGTCGTCGTAGCGCTCCGTGAGCTTCCAGAGCATGAAGTCGGCTTCCGGCCGCACGCCGACGAGGCTGTAGGAGCGGAGCTCCATGCGCTCGGCCCAGTCCTCGATCGTCTCGGCGAAGGCCTCCTTGGCCGCCGCGCGCTCCTCGATGGGGAGGCGCAGCCAGGCGGGATCGGCCTTGTAGAGCGTGTACGCGACGTATTGCGTCGAAGTCTCCTCGGGCACGGCTCAATCGTACCCACTCGTTTGACGCCTTCCCTCGTAGCCTCGAACGCGGGCGCGCTGCGTCCGCCGGCGGGCAGGCGGGCGCGCCGCCCACCGCTACATATCGACGACGAGGGTCGCCCAGCCGAAGCGCTCGGCGCCCACCGGGCGGCCCACTCAGCGGGTCGTAGAACTCATTGAACCCGCCCAGCTCGACGGCCTCGCGGGAGCGTCCCGCGATCCGGGCGGCAATCTCGTCTCGACCGTGTCCGCGCAGCCCGTGGACGAGGAACCAGTTCGTGTTCAGCGAGAGCGGCCCGCGCCAGATGAAGCGGAAGCCGCGCAGCCGGTGGTCGGGCGTGAAGGTCGGTTCGTCGAGAGCGACCGAGGGGACCGGAAACGGGGCGCCGAATGTCTGCGGATCCTCGAGGTGCGAGGCCAGCCTCTCCACGGTCTTCCAGGGGAGGTCGGGGAGGATCAGCGGCATCAGCCCGTGGATCGTCTTCACGGACGTGCGCCGCTCGTCGGGCCCGACGAGATTGACGAAGAGCCCGAGCTCCTCGTCCCAGGCACGGTCGACGAGCGCCTCGGTCACCCCGTCGGCGGTGCGGGTCGCCCAGCGCGCGACGGCTTCGCGCCCGGCCCGGCCGGCGAGGCGTGCGAGCGCCCGCAGGCCCTGCCCGTAGACGGCGTTCACCAGCACGTCCTCCTGGTGGTGGCGGTAGCGGCGGAAGATCGTGTCGAGGTCGTAGTTCGCGAGCTTGTTGCGAAGCTGAGGAAGACGCGTTCGCGCGAGCAGCTCAGCGGGCCCTGCGTCGCGGGCGCCGATCTCCTCGTCGTAGATTGGGCTGAAGTCGAGCCCGCTCTCGAACTGGGAGACGATCGAGATGAGACCGTCCCCGTCGTGGTCGCGGAGCGCCGCGAGGTACCGGTAGTAGCGCTCGAGGTGGGGGAGGGCCTCGTGCAGGAAGCCGTCCGCGCCCGCATCGACGACGCGCTCGACCGCCTGTGCGATCACGGGGGGCTGCATCTGCGCCGTGGTGTGCGGCGCACGATGAAACGGGATGCGGCCGCTCGTCCGGCTCTCCAGGTGGTGCCACTGGAGGCGCGAGACGAGGTCGCCCTTCCAGAAGACGACGTGCGGGATGAGACCATCCGGTTCCTGCGCCGCGAGGAGGCCTCGTAGCTCGTCCGCGGCGCGCTCGGCGTCGTAGCGCGACCAGACGATCGCGTGGAAGCACGAGTCCCAGAACCACTGGAACGGGTAAGCGGTGACCGAGGGCACCGTGAACCGGAACCGCCGGCCGTCCAGGTCGGCGGTCTGCGTGTTCGCCTCGAGGAGCGCGCGTGCGCTCTCGTCGAGCTTCGTCGTCAACGGCACCGCAGCGATGCTCTCACCGTAGGTGAGGCCGCGGATTGCGCTAGTCGTTGGCGACGGCGACCGTGATGCCCGCCTCGGGCATCTGGGTCACCTCGGCCGCGCGGGCGAAGAGGCTCTCGCGCGACATGAGGAAGAGCTCGGGGATGATCTCGGCTCGGACCTCGCCGGCGGCGAAGACTCGCACGACGGAGCTCTGGGAGACGACGACGGCGATCGCGTTGGTCGTCCGAGAGATGGAGGCGGCAGCGGCGTGGCGGGTGCCGAGGCCAGGCAGGAAGTTCTCGGGAGCGGTCACGTCGACGTCGATGAACCGCCCGGCGGAGACGAAGGTCCCGTCGTCCTTCAGCAGGAAGGCCCCGTCGAGCTGGGCGAGCTCCTTCACCGTCTCGCGGAACTCCGGTCGCTCGACGTGCAGCAGCTCGTCGGCGTGCCCGTAGAGCGGGTCGAGGATGAGCGCGCGCGACTGCGCGGTGAGCGCCTCCACGTCGCCGATCACGAACAGCGTCCCGATCTTGCGGCCTTCGCGGCCCTCGCGCGCGAGCTCGACCGCGAGGTTGACGACCTCCTCGACGGTCTGCCGGCGCTCGGCGCTGCAGCCCGCGCTGTCGCACACGGCACCGAACGTGGCGTCGAGCATCCTCTGGCGGCCGTTCAGATCCATCCAGAGAGTTCTAACGAACGGCGCCGGACTCGCTGTTCCCTCGAGGGAATCCATCGCGGCGGAGGGGAGGTAGTACCAGGCGCAGGGACCACCAGCCGCAGTCCGAGGAGGGGAACATGCCCAGCACGCCTTCCGTCAGGCGACGTCGGGTCGTCGCCGCATTCGCAGCCCTGGCCGCCCTGGCCCTCTCGACATCCGCCACGGCGGAGAAGAACCTGTTCTTCGAGGAATCGGCTTCAGCCTTCTGGGCCGTCCCGCACGAGTGTGCCGACGGCTCGATCGTGCAGGGGACGCTCCTCGTCTTCAGCACACGCGACTTCGAGTCACCCGACACCGAGGACCCGCAGCCCACGGCGAGAGTGCAGTTCCAGGCGGTCTGCCCGGACGGCACCTCGTTCAGCTGGGCGGCGCCGGTCGCTCCGGCGACGATCACCAGCACCGAGAACCTCAAGAGCGTGACGGCAACGGGATCGGGGACGGCCAGGGACAACCTGGGAGGGACGCACGCGGTGACCTTCGACGTCGCGTGGACGGGCGTCGGGCCGCTCGAGACCACCGTCAACGGTCCCGGCAGCAAGCGCCAGGAGCGGACGGCCACCGCCACGGGTCAGGTCACGTTCGACGGAGTGGTTCTCGTCAACGGAGCCGCCGACCACCCGACCAGGCCGGCCCCGTTCATCCGCGTCGACACGGAGAAGTAACACCCGGCAGACTGACCGCCCAGCGGTGCGGTCGGTCGACCCGTCCATCGACAAGCTCGCGGCCCTCATCCGCGACAACCAGCCCTGCGTCGTCCTGACCGGCGCGGGGGCGTCGACCGAGAGCGGGATCCCGGACTTCCGCTCGCCCACCGGCATCTGGGCGGAGTTCGATCCGCATGGAGTACGCGACGCTCGGCGCGTTCCAGCGCGATCCGCGCAAGGTCTGGCGCTTCTACGCGCCCCGCTTCGACATGCTCGGCTCCGCCGAGCCCAACCGGGTCCACCTGGCGCTCGCCGCGCTCGAGCGGGAGGGGCTCGTGCGCGCGATCGTGACGCAGAACATCGACACCCTCCACCAGCGGGCCGGGTCGCAGGACGTGATCGAGGTCCACGGGTCGATCCGAACGTCGTCGTGCCCATCGTGCGGGGCCGCGTATCCGCTGGACGAGGTCGTGCCGATCATCGAGGCAGGCGACGGCGCGCCCGAGTGTCCCGCGTGCGGGGCGATCCTCAAGCCAGACGTCGTCTTCTTCGACGAGCTCCTCCCGCCGGGAGCGATGGAGCGGGCAACCGACCTCGCGGCCGAGGCGGGCCTGATGCTCGTGATCGGCTCCGGGCTCGAGGTCTACCCGGTCGCCGGCCTCCCGCAGGCAACCCTCGACGCGGGGGGCAAGGTGGCCGTCGTCAACCAGACGCCGACGTGGGTCGACCGCGAGGCGGCGCTCGTCGTCCGCGACCGCGCCGGTGACGTCCTCGCAGCGGCCGCGGACGCCCTCGGCGCCCGCCTGTAGGGGAGGCCAGGAGGGCTACGCTCTTTGAGACGTGGCGACGACGGCCGAAACCACCCGCGCGGAGCGCATCGAGGCGCAGCTGAAGGAAATTCCGGCCAAGCCGGGCGTCTACCTCTTCCGTGACGCGAAGGACAGCGTCCTCTACGTGGGCAAGGCGAAGTCCCTACGGTCGCGCGTGCGCTCGTACTTCCGCGGCGGGGACGCGCGCCTCGGGCTCGACCGGCTGATCGAGCGCGTCGAGCGCATCGAGGTGATCGTCACCCAGACCGAGGTGGAGGCGTTCCACCTCGAGCAGAACCTGATCAAGCGCCACCGGCCGACGTTCAACGTCCGCCTGCGCGACGACAAGAGCTATCCCTACATCGCGGTCACGGTCGAGGACGAGTACCCGCGCGTCATGTTCACGCGGGAGCGGCACCGGCGTGGGGTCGTTTACTTCGGGCCGTACGCGTCGGCGAAGAAGGTGCGCGAGACGCTCGACGTCCTCAACCGCGTCTTTCCCTACCGGCCGTGCGAGGGCCCGCAGCCGGGGCGCCACTCGGGGATCCCGTGCCTCGACTACCACATCGACCGCTGCCTGGCTCCGTGCGTCGGCTACGTGTCCAAGGAGGACTACCGGGCGATCATCGATCGCGTGATCGAGTTCCTGATGGGCGAGACGCGGCCCGTGCTCAGGGAGCTGGAGGAGAAGATGCAGGCCGCGGCCGCGCGCCAGGACTTCGAGGAGGCGGCGCGCTACCGCAACCGGCTCCACTCGGTGCGCCACCTGGCCGAGCGGCAGGCAGCCGACAAGCGGGCGATCGGCACGGTCGACGTCATCGGCCTGGCCGCGAGCGGCCAGACGGCGGCCGTGCAGGTCTTCCCGCTCCGCGACGGCCGGCTCGTCGACCGCCATACCTTCTACCTCGACAACGAGGCGTCGGAGGACGTCCCGCAGCTCCTGGAGTCGTTCTGCCTCGAGTACTACGGGAGCGCGCCGGCGATCCCGCCGCTGATCGTCGTTCCGCCGGAGGCCGGGGCGACCGAAGCGCTCGCCGAGTACCTCTCGGAGCGGCGCGGCTCGAGCGTCGAGGTGCGCGCCGCACGTCGCGGGGAGAAGAGGCGTCTCCTCGATCTCGCCCAGCAGAACGCCGAGCTCGCACTCGAGAGCGACTCCGCCCACCGCGAGCGCAAGCGCCTTCGCCGCATCGAGGCGCTCGAGGAGCTGCGCGAGTGCGTCAACCTCGAGAGCCTGCCGCTGCGGATCGAGTGCTTCGACATCTCGAACATCCAGGGCGAGTCGCCCGTCGGCTCCATGGTCGTCTTCCAGGACGCCGTGCCGAAGAAGGCGCACTACCGGAAGTTCGGGATCAAGGGCGTCGAGGGCCAGGACGACTTCGCGATGATGAACGAGGTGATCTCGCGCCGCTTCGCGCGGGCGAAGGAGGTGACCGCCGACCGCTACGACGAGGGCTTCGCCGCCATCCCGAACCTTGTCGTCATCGACGGCGGCAAGGGCCAGCTCTCGGCGGCGCTCGCGGCGATGCAGGCGCACGACCTTCCGCGCGTCGCGGTGATCGCGCTCGCCAAGCGCGAGGAGGAAGTCTTCGTGCCGGGCCGGTCCGAACCGGTCGTTCTCTCGCGCGACTCGGCCGGCCTCCAGCTCCTCCAGCGCATCCGCGACGAGGCTCACCGCTTCGCGCTCGGCTTTCACCGGAAGCGCCGCGACGCGAAGGCGCGGGAGTCGATCCTCGACGCGCTCCCGGGCGTCGGCCCGGCGCGGCGCCGTGCGCTCATCCAGCACTTCGGGTCGCCCGAGCGGCTGCTCGCAGCCTCGCGCGAGGAGCTCGAGGGCGTCCCCGGCGTGCCTGCGAAGACCGGCCGGCAGATCTACGCGGCGCTGCACCGCACCGGGCGGGCCTGAGCCGCGCTAGCCGGGCTTCGCCGAGCAGAAGCTCTGGAAGCCGATCGCAAAGCCCACCTCGTACATGAGCGTCGTGCTCTCCGAGACGAGCCGGTTGCCCTTGGCAAGCAGCTGCTCGCCGCTCGCGACGTCTCCACTCGCGTACGCAGCATCCGCCTGCTTCTGCGCGGGATGGACGCGGCGTACTTGGCGAGGAAGCGCTTGATCCTGGGGGCGTATTCCTCCGGCGGCCTGAGTGCGCGCACCTGCCGGAGCCAGCGGCGGGTGGCCGCGTCAAATCGAGCCGATGTCCGTCGGGCGGAAGCTCGCGAAGGCTCGATCACGCGCCAGGCACAGCTGCGACGCCCGGTCGGCCCAGCGCACCGCCGCCAGTCCCGTCGAGTGTCGCGTAGGGGCCCTGGGGCTCGGCGGCGCATCCGTCGGCGCCGAGCTCCGTCGCGATGGCGTCGGCCTCCGACGCGCCTCCTCGGACTGGGCCATCAGGTGTAGTAGCGGCGGTCGGCCGTTGGCGTGCTTCGCACCGAAGGCCTGCGCCTCAGCGCGCCGGCCTCCTCGTAGAGAGCCGCCATCTCCTCGACCTGGGCCTCGTCGCCCGGAGCGGGCTCGCCCTCTGCCAGGCCCTCCTGCAGCGTCGTCTCGGCGGTTGCCAGCTGCTCGGCCGCTGCCGCGAGGCCATCCTCGCTCAACGACGGCGGGTAGGCCCTTGAGCGAGCGTCGCGATCTGCGCGTCGGCTGTCGGCGCAAGCGGCGTCGGCCGCTTCCGCCCACGCGGCCCTCAGGGCTTCGACGTCCGGCCCGGTCTCGGCGGCTCCCGTCTGCTCGTCGGCGGCCTCCGCCGTCGCCTTCGCTTTCGCCTCCGAGGCTGCAGCCGGCGACGAGGAGTGTGAGCGCCGCCAGGCACCCTGCTCCGCGCACCCCCCGGTTCTTCAAGCGAACCGGCACTCGCGCCTTCCATTGGAGGACGTGAGGATAGTATCGAGTGTGTCTTTGATCTCCAAGCCGAGGAACTTGCGCTCGCAGCTAGCCTGGGCCTCGTGAGCGACCTTCCGGTCACGATCTGGAGCGACTACACCTGACCGTTCTGCTACGTCGGCCTCGCCAGGGCCGAGTGGCTCGAGCGCCGGTTCGGCGCGCAGGTCGAGTGGCTGCCGTTCTTCCTCCACCCGGAGTACCCGGAGGAGGGGATTCCTCGCAGCACGCTGGAGCAGAAGTACGGGCCGGGCGTCCACGGCCACACGCAGCGGATGATCGAGGGCGCCGGGCTGACCTTCAATCCGTCCCAGTCGCTCCCCAACACGCTGCACGCGCTCGAGGTCACCGAGCTCGCCCGTGACGTCGGGCTGCACGAGCCCGTGCACACCCGGCTCATGCACGCCTACTGGTCGGAGGGGAAGGACCTCGGCGACGACGAAACGGTGCTCGCCCTCGTCGCCGAGGCCGGCCTCGACCGGGACGAGGCGGCCGCTGTCATCGCGGAGAGCCGCTACTCGGACCGCATCGCCGCGTCGACCCAGGAGGCGAACCGTCTCGGGATCTACGCGATCCCCGCTTTCATCCTCGGCCGCAAGCTCGTCGTCATGGGCGCGCAGCCAGAGGAGCTCTTCGAGCAGGCGGTGGAGCAGCTGTCCGAGCGCGCGGTCTAGCCGCCGTCGGGCGACATGAACGGGTAGCGGTAGTCCCGCGCCGGCACGAAGGTCTCCTTGATCGTCCGAGGGCTCACCCAGCGGATCAGGTTCCACATCGAGCCGGCCTTGTCGTTCGTGCCGGAGGCGCGCGCGCCGCCGAACGGCTGCTGGCCCACCACCGCGCCGGTGGGCTTGTCGTTCACGTACAGGTTCCCGGCCGTGTAGCGGAGGACGTCGGAGGCCTCGAGCACGGCCTCGCGGTCGCCGGCGAAGATCGCGCCGGTGAGCGCGTACGGTGCCGTGTCGTCGATCAGCTCGAGCGTCTCCTCCCAGCGCCCGTCCGGGTAGACGAACGTCGTCACGACGGGGCCGAAGAGCTCGTCGCGGAGGAGCCGGAAGTCGGGATCCTCGGTGCGGATCACGGTCGGCTCGACGAAGTAGCCCTTGCTGTCGTCGTAGCCGCCGCCGACGACGACCTCGCTCTTCGCGTGGGCCTTCGCCTCCTCGATCGCCTCCTTCTGCGTGGCGAACGAGCTCGCGTCGATGACCGCGCCCATGAAGTTCGAGAAGTCGGAGACGTCTCCGTGCTTGAGCTCGCCTACCTGCTCGACGAGCTGGTCGCGGATCGCCGGCCACATGCTCTCGGGTGCGTACACGCGCGAGGCCGCCGAGCACTTCTGGCCCTGGTACTCGAAGGAGCCGCGCAGGATCGCGGTCGCGACCGCCTCGGCGTCCGCGGTCGGGTGCGCGACGATGAAGTCCTTGCCGCCCGTCTCGCCGACGATGCGCGGGTAGCTGCGGTAGCTCGCGATGTTCGACCCGATCGTCTTCCACATGTCCTGGAAGACGGCGGTCGAGCCGGTGAAGTGGACGCCGGCGAGATCGGGGCTCGCCAGGGCGACGTCGCCGATGTCCTTGCCCGCCCCGTAGACGAGGTTGATGACCCCGTCCGGCAGGCCGGCCTCCTGGAAGATCCGCATCGTGTAGTACGCGGAGAGCATCGCCGTCGAGGCGGGCTTCCAGAGCACTGTGTTGCCCATCAGCGCGGGGGCGCCGGTGAGGTTGCCTCCGATCGCCGTGAAGTTGAAGGGCGAGACGGCGAAGACGAAGCCTTCGAGCGGTCGGTACTCCATGCGGTTCCAGACGCCGGGGCTCGAGATCGGCTGTTCCTCGTACATCCGCGTCATGAAGACAGGGTTGAGGCGCCAGAAGTCGATGAGCTCGCACGCGGCGTCGATCTCCGCCTGGTGGACGGTCTTCGACTGGCCGAGCATCGTGGCGGCGTTCAGCGTGTCGCGCCACGGTCCCGCCAGGAGCTCGGCCGCGCGGAGGAAGACGGCGGCGCGCTCCTCCCACGGGACGCGGTGCCAGTCCTCCCAGGCCTCGGCGGATGCCTTGATCGCGGCCTCGACCTCCTTGGGGCCGCCCAGGTGCACGTCGGCGAGGACGTGCTCTTTGTCGTGCGGCATGACGGCCTGCTTGAGGGTGCCCGTCGTGACGTCCTTGCCGCCGATGACGAGCGGGATCTCGATGCGCTCGTTGCGCATCTGCTCGAGGCGTAGCTGGAGGCTGGCCCGCTCCGGGCTGCCCGGCGCGTAGTCGCGAACCGGCTCGTTCACGGGCGTGGGAATACGGAAGATCCCGGGTGCGCTCATGCGGGGCATTCTATGGTGGCGTGAGCATGGACGTGGTCCTGTACGACATCCCGGCGTGGGGGGTCGGCGAGCTCTATTTCCGGACCGACAAGCTCCTCTACCACGAGCTCCCACGCGCCGGCTCGACGCCGGACGAGCAGGGCGAGCACCCGCTCGCGGAGCGGATTCGCGCGTACTTCCGCGGGGAGCGGACGTCGTTCGACGACGTCGAGATCGAGGCGGAGTGGGCGACGCCGTTCCAGGCCGCGATCGCCGACGCGCTCCGCGGCATTCCCTGGGGCGAGGTCGTCACCTACGGCGAGCTGGCGGCCATGGCGGGGCGCCCGCGCGCGCCCCGCGCGGCGGGCACCTTCTGCGCCGAGAACAACTTCCCGCTCGTCGTCCCGTGCCACCGCGTCGTCTCCTCGTCCGGGCTCGGGGGCTACGGGTCGCTCGGTGCCGACTACAAGCGCCGGCTGCTCGCGCTCGAGGGCGTCGAGCTGTGAGGCTCTCCGAGGATGTCCGCGCCGAGCTCGCGGCTATCGAGCCGCGCAAGCCGTGCTGCCGCCTCGCCGAGTTGTCGGCGCTCGTTCGCGGCGCGGGGAGCGTCCACCTTCGCGGAGGAGGGCGCATCGGCGTGCACCTGGAGGTGGCGAGCGGCGCGGTCGCGCGGCGGGCGTTCTCGCTCCTGCGCTCCTACGGCGTCGAATGCGAGATTCGCACGTACAAGCGGCGCGCCTTCGAGCGCGGCACGCGGTTCCAGATCCACCTGGAGGACGACGCCCGCGCGCTCCAGGTGCTGAACGAGGCGGGGATCCTCGACTCCAACCTCGCCCCGCTGGCGGAGCCGCCCCGCCGCGTCGTGGCGCGGACGTGCTGCAGGGCCGCCTACCTCCGGGGCGCGTTCCTCGCCTCCGGCTCGGCGAGCGGCCCGCGCAACGCCCATCTCGAGCTCCGGGCCGCCGACGCCGATGCTGCACGCTTCCTGGCCGGCCTCGCCGGCGCAGAGGGGTTCTCGCTCGGCGTCCACGAGCGCGAGAGCCACGCGCTCGCCTACGCCAAGGGCACGGAGACGATCGGCGAGCTCCTCGCCTTTCTCGGCGCGCACGAGTCCGCCCTGGTGCTCGGCGAGGAGGCGGTCGTGTCGGCCACGCGGGCGCGGGCCAACCGGCTCGCGAACGCCGACCACGCCAACATCGTCCGCACGAGCCGGGCCGCGGACGCGCAGCTCCGCGCCATCCGGCGGCTGGAGCGGGAGGGGAGGCTCGACGAGCTGGCGCCGGAGCTGAAGGAGGTCGCGCGGCTCCGCGTCCGCCATCCAACGCTGTCGTTGCGCGAGCTGGCGAGGCGCTGCAGCCCGCCGGCGACGAAGGCGGCCACGCACCGCCGCCTGTCCAAGCTCCAGCGCCTGGCCGAGCTTTGAGACGAGGGCCTGACGGAGAAAAAATGAGAGCGGGCCGGAGGGGAAGCTCCGAGGACGACCTCCCCCTCCGCTTCGAGCCACGCTCCAGACCGTGACGCCGGACGGGGTCTGAATCCGACGCCCGACGAGCGCAGACCCGCTCTCTGGGCGAGCGTAATCTGCACCGCGAAGGTGCGCAAGCGCCTCCCGTCCAGAAATTTCCACCAGCGTTTTCCGCTCGGCTCGCCCGGATAGAATCGCCGCGCCGGAAACGTCGAGGGGAGATGGAATGAGCGTGCGGGTGGGAATCAACGGGTTCGGGCGGATCGGTCGCAACTTCTTCCGCTCGGCCCGCAAGGGGAGCGCCGATCTCGACATCGTCGCGGTCAACGACCTCGGTGATGCGAAGACGATGGCCCACCTGCTCAAGTACGACTCGGTGCTAGGCCCGCTCGACGCGGAGGTGGAAGCGACCGACGGTGCGATCACCATCGACGGCAACGACCTCAAGCTCCTGAACGAGCGGGATCCGGCCGCCCTCCCGTGGGGCGATCTCGGAGTCGATGTCGTGCTCGAGTCCACGGGGCTCTTCACGAAGCGCGACAAGGCGCAGCTCCACCTGGACGCCGGCGCGCCCAAGGTCGTCATCTCCGCGCCGGCCACCGACCCGGACGTGACCCTCGTCCTCGGCGTCAACGACGACGCCTACGACCCCGAGCAGCACCGGATCATCTCGAACGCGTCGTGCACGACGAACTGCGTCGCGCCCCTCGCCAAGGTGCTCAACGACGCGTGGGGGATCGAGTCGGGGTTCATGACCACGATCCACGCGTACACGAACGACCAGCAGATCCTCGACCTGCCGCACAGCGACCTCCGGCGCGCACGGGCGGCCGCGATCAACCTCATCCCGACCTCCACGGGTGCGGCCAAGGCAATCGGCGTCGTCATCCCCGAGCTGCAGGGCAAGGTGGACGGCATCTCGGTGCGCGCGCCCGTCCCGGACGGCTCTCTCACGGACTTCGTGGTGCAGCTCGGAAGCGAGGTGAGCGCGGACGAGGTGAACGCGCGCTTCTCGGAGGTCGCGGACTCGGGGGCGCTCGCGGGCATCCTCCGCTACACGGAGGAGCCGATCGTCTCCTCGGACATCGTGGGCGATCCGTACTCGTGCATCTTCGACAGCAAGCTGACGATGGCGCGGGGAAACACCGTCAAGGTGTTCGGCTGGTACGACAACGAGTGGGGCTACAGCAGCCGCCTCGTCGACCTGGTGCAGCGGCTCTAGGCGCGTTGGTCCTGCCGCGCTCCGTCCGGGAGGCCGACGTCGCCGGCCTGCGCGTCCTCGTCCGCGTCGACTTCAACGTCCCGCTCGAGGACGGGCGCGTTGCCGACGACACGCGCATCCGCGCTGCGCTGCCCACCATCGAGCTCATCCTGGAGAAGGGCGCGGCCGAGGTCGTCCTCATGTCGCACCTGGGGCGCCCGAAGGCCCCCGATCCGGCGTACTCGCTGAAGCCGGTCGAGGCGCGGCTGCGGGAGCTGCTCGACGACGAGCGCGTGCGACTGCTCGAGAACACGCGCTTCGAACCGCGCGAGACGGCGAACGACCCGTCGTACGCGCGCGAGCTGGCCGCGAGCGGAGACGTGTTCGTCAACGACGCGTTCGGCTCGGCCCACCGCGCCCACGCCTCCACGGAGGGAGTCGCGCACCTGCTCCCGGCCTATGCCGGGCTGCTTCTCCTGCGCGAGCTTCACGAGCTCGGCTCGCTGCTCGAGGGGCCGGAGCGGCCGTTCGTGGCCGTGCTCGGGGGCGCCAAGGTGGAGGACAAGATCGGCGTGTTGAAGTCCCTGGGGGAGAAGGCCGACACCGTGCTCGTCGGCGGCAAGATGGCCGAGGAGGTCGACCGCGACGCCGGCTACGAGCTGCCCGAGGACGTCGTGGCGGCGTCGGCGTTCGAGGCGGACGCGGAGTTGAAGGTCGTCGCCTGGGACGAGGTCCCGGAAGCCTGGCTCGCGCTCGACATCGGCCCGGCGACCAGCGAGCGGTTCGCGGCCCGCATCGCCGAGGCGCGGACGGTCTTCTGGAACGGGCCGATGGGCGTCTTCGAGTGGCCGCGCTTCGCGGAGGGCACGAAGGCCGTCGCCGAAGCCGTCGCCGGCGCGGAGGACGCGCGGACGGTCGTGGGCGGGGGCGACTCCGTGCGCGCCGTCGAGGAGCTGGGCCTGGCCGAGCGGATCGACTGGATCTCGACGGGCGGCGGCGCATCCCTCGAGCTGCTGGAGGGCAAGGAGCTCCCCGGAGTCGCCGTCATCCCACCCGCCTGAACATGCACGCACTCGTCACGCTCCCGTGTCCCATCCGCGCCGATTTCAGCGATAGGCTGAAATCGGGGGGCGCCCCCGAACGCCCGCCCAGGAGGACATGTCCGTGTTGATCGCCGGCAACTGGAAGATGCACAAGGGGCCGGGGGAGACCGCCGCGTTCTGCGTCGGCCTGCTGGAAGCACTCGGCGACGTGGGCGACGTGGAGGTCGTGGTCGCGCCGACGTTCGTCTCGATCCACGCGGCCGTCGAGGAGCTCCAGGACAGCGGCATCCGCGTCTACGCCCAGAACGTCCACTGGGCAGAGGAGGGGGCGTACACCGGGGAGGTCTCCCGCTCGATGCTGATCGCCTCGGGCGTCGCGGGCGCGATCGTCGGCCACTCGGAGCGCCGGCAGTACTTCGGCGAGACCGACGAGTCCACCGCCCAGCGCGCCGCTGCCGCCCTCGAGGCTGGGCTCGGCGTCATCGCCTGCGTCGGCGAGACCCTCGATCAACGCGAGGGAGACGAGACGGAGGACGTCCTCCGCCGGCAAGTCGGCGCGATCGCCGAGGCGATCCCCGAGCCGGACGCGGCGCTCAGCATCGCCTACGAGCCGGTCTGGGCGATCGGCACCGGCAAGACCGCAACCCCCGAGATGGCCCGCGAGGCGCACGCGCTGATCAAGGGCATCTATCCCGTCGAGCGCGTCCTCTACGGCGGCTCGGTGAAGCCCGAGAACGCCGAGGAGCTCCTCTCCCAGGACGATGTCGACGGCGCGCTGGTCGGCGGCGCCTCGCTCGAGGTCGACTCCTTCACCGCGATTTGCGAGACGGCGGCCCGCCTTACCCGCTCGTAGCGCTCGTCATCCTCGACGGGTGGGGCTGTGCGCCTCCCGGCCCCGGGAACGCGGTCGAGCTGGCGGACACGCCCGTCTTCGACGACCTCTGGGCGCGCCATCCCCACACGACCCTGCGCGCGTCGGGCGAGGACGTCGGGCTCCCGCCGGGGCAGATGGGGAACTCCGAGGTCGGCCACCTCACGATCGGGGCCGGCCGCGTGATCTTCCAGGACCTGATGCGGGTCAACCGGGCGATCGAGTCCGGTGAGCTCTTCGAGAGCCCGGCACTCAAGGGTGCCTTCCGCCGGGCCGCTGAGCGCGGCGGCAACGTCCATCTGCTCGGCCTCGTCTCCTACGGCGGCGTCCACTCGCACATCGACCATCTGAGGGCGCTCCTCGAGCTGGCGCGCCGGGAGGGCATGGCCGAGCGGACGTACGTCCACGCCTTCACAGACGGGCGGGACGTGTCGCCCACGTCGGCGCGCGGCGACCTCGCCGAGCTGGTCTCCGAAGGGGCGCGGATCGTCACGGTCTGCGGCCGCTACTACGCGATGGACCGCGACCAGCGCTGGGAGCGCACCGAGCGCGCGCTGGCGGCGATCCTCGCGGGCGAGGGCGAGCAGGCCGCTGACCCGGTGGCGGCGATCGAGGCCTCCTATGCACGCGGGGTCACCGACGAGTTCGTCGAGCCCGTCGTCCTGCCCGGTCCCAGGCCCGGGGCGGAGGACGCGGCGATCCACTTCAACTTCCGGCCCGACCGGGCCCGCCAGCTCACGCAGAAGCTCCTCGAGCAGCGAATCGACTTGACCACGATGACCCGTTACCGGGGCGACTTCGACTGCCCGGTCGCCTTCGAGGAGCAGGAGGTCCGCGAGACGATGGCTGAGGTGCTCGCCGCGCACGACGCGCCGCAGCTCCACGCCGCCGAGACGGAGAAGTACGCGCACGTGACGTACTTCCTCAACGGAGGGCGCGAGGAGGAGTGGCCCGGCGAGACGCGCATCCTCGTCCCGTCCCCGCGCGACGTGCCCACGTACGACAAGAAGCCAGAGATGTCGGCGGCCGAGGTCGCGTCCAGGGTCGCCGCGGAGCTCCCGAACGGCTACCGCTTTGCGATCGTCAACTTCGCCAACCCCGACATGGTCGGCCACACGGGGGTGATCCCGGCCGTCGTCGCCGCGGTCGAGGCGACCGACGCGGCCCTCGGGCGCCTCGTCGAGGCCGTCCACGACCTCGGCGGCATCTGCTTGATCACGGCCGACCACGGGAACGCCGAGAAGCTGCTCGAGGAGGACGGTGTCAGCCCGCACACGGCGCACACGACCAATCCGGTGCCGCTGGTCATCACCCTGGAAGAGGCTGGGGTTGAGGATGCCGGGGCCCTTGCCGATCTAGTACCAACGTGTCTGTGGCTTCTGGGAATCCCCCTCGCGGAGGGGATGACTGGCAGGAACCTGATCCGTCCGGTCTAACTGACTCATCCGGTCGAACGTCAGGGCTATACTCCGGGCACCCCGCGGCCCGGGTCCAACGCGTGCCTCTTCCTCAACCCGATCATCTCCTCCTGCGCCGAGCGCAAAAACGGGAGGAACGCGCCTTTCAGACGATCCTCGAGATGTACGAGGGTCCCGTCTACAACTACGTGCTGCGCATGGTCGGGGACCGGGCGCTCGCCGAGGACCTCACGCAGGAGATCTTCCTGCGCATCTACCAGGGGCTCCCGGGCTTCTCGCTCCGCTGCCGCTTCACCACCTGGCTCTTCCAGATCGCCAAGAACCGGGTGCTCGACGAGCTACGCGCCCGCGACCGCAAGCCGCAGGTGATCGTCACGCTCGACGACCTCCCGCCGCTCGAGGTGGTCGACGCCCCGCCCGAACGGATCGAGATCATCGACGCCGTCTGGCGCGCCGTCGCGCTCCTCAACCCCGACCTCAAGATGGCTCTCCTCCTCCGCGACGTCGTCGGCCTCTCCTACACGGAGATTGCCGACTCCCTCGAGATCACGCTCGCCACGGTCAAGTGGCGGATCTTCAAGGCGCGCGAAGAGGTGCAGCTCGCGCTCGAGCGCGAGGGCATCGAGGTCGAGGTCTCGCGCCAGCCCGTCGCGCAGCGCTAGAGCTCTAGACGCCGAACTCCAGCCTGGCCGCGAGGGCCTCCGGAAGGCCGCGGTCGCGGATCTCCTGCTGTGTCTTCGCCACGTCGTACTCGACACGGTGGAACGACGCGCGCCGGCTCCCGACGTCGAGGAGCATCCAGGCGGCCCGCGGGTCGGTGTCGCGGGGCTGGCCAACCGAGCCCGGGTTCAGGAGCCAGCGGTCCCCGGCGAGGCCGAGGTGCGTCCCGTCGCCGGCCAGGAGGAGCATCCCGTCGGAAACCCGGTAGTGGAGCGCGACGTGGCTGTGGCCGACCAGGACGAGCTCTTGGCTCGCCGCGGCCATCGACGCGGCCGCGACCTCGGGCGTGAGCACGTACTCCCAGACCGGGTCCCGCGGGCTCGCGTGGAAGAGGCCGATGCCCTCGCGCTCGCCGTTCGACTCGAGCGACTCGAGGTACGCCCGAGGCTCGTCCTCCAGGGCCGCGGTCGTCCAGCGGGCGCTCAGGGCCGCGTCGGGCTGGAAGTCATCGAGGTCGAGCCGCCCCAGAACCGCGAGGTCGTGATTTCCTATCAGGCAGAAATCCGCCCGCTCGGCCACGACGGCACAGCAGCGATTCGGGCGTGGGCCATACCCCACCAGGTCGCCCAGGCACCAGATCGCGTCGGGGGCATCCCGGTCGATCGCCTCCAGCACGGCCTCGAGGGCATGGAGGTTCCCGTGGATGTCAGAGACGATCGCGACCCGCACAGCAGGCTGACGTTAGCGCAGCGTCTGGCCGTGCTTGCCGGGGTCGCGGGCGCGGTCTCCGCGGGCGTTCTCCTCTGGCGCACGCAGGTCCCGGACCTTGCTCTCCCCGACCTCGATCCGGGCGCCTACTTCTCCGCGGCCGAGCTCGATCGCATCGAGGACTACCGACGCATCTCGCGCCTGCTCTTCCTCGGCTCGCTCCTCGCCGAGATCTCCGTGCTCACGCTCTGCGTCTGGAAGGCGCGACCGCTGGCAGCCTGGCTCGGCCGCTTCGGGCGGGGACGGATCCGCACGGGCGTCCTCGTCGGCCTGGCCGTCGTTCTCGCCCTCTGGCTCGCCCGCCTGCCGTTCGGCGCCGTCACCCACGTGCGCCGCGGCGACTACGGGCTCACCGAGCAGGGGTGGGGAGGCTGGCTGGTCGACCGGCTCACCTCACTCGCGGTGGAGGCCGTGCTCGTGACAATCGCCGTTGCGGGGACGCTCTGGCTGGCCGGCCGCCTCGGCCGGCGCTGGTGGATGGCGGGAGCGCCGGCCCTGGTTGGGATCGCCGCCGTGTTCATCCTCGCGCAACCGCTCGTCGTCCAGCCCCTCTTCAACCGCATCGAGCCCCTTGAGGACCGCGAGCTCGCCGGGCGCATCGAGGAGCTCGCGGAGCGAATGGGCGTCGAGGTAGACGACGTGCGCGTCGCCGACGCGAGCCGGCGCACGACGACCGCGAATGCCTACGTCGCGGGCATCGGGCCGACGCGCCGCGTCGTCCTCTACGACACGCTGCTCGACGGCCGTTTCACCGAGAGCGAGATCCTCGCGGTCGCCGCGCACGAGCTTGCGCACGTGGAGCGGCGCCATCTGTGGAAGGGACTGGCGTGGTTCGCGCTCCTCGCAGTCCCCGGCGTCTTCCTGCTGGCCCGCGTCACCGACCGCTACGGCGGCCTGTCGAAGCCGCGTCTCGTCCCGCTCGGCCTCGCCGTCGCGTTCGCCTACGTGCTCGTGACCCAGCCGCTGAGCAACGCCGTCTCGCGGCGCTACGAGGCCGAGGCGGACTGGATCGCCCTGCGGACGACGGAGGATCCGGACAGCGCCGTCTCGCTCGAGCAGCGTTTCGTGACGACGAGCCACTCCGACCCCGACCCGCCGGCCTGGGTCAGGCTCTGGCTCGGGACGCATCCGACGCCCCTGGAGCGGATCGCGATGGCCGAAGAGGTCAGACGTCTTCCGACGACTGCTCCGGAAGGTTCCTGATCCCCTCGCGGGTCGACCACTTCGACCAGCTGTCGTTCATGGCGTCCAGGAGCTCCCGCATGAAGCGCGGCGACATGTTCACCCGGCTGACCACGACGCCCGGCACGTCGCCGTCCTCGACCTCGTGGTCGATGCGCGCGAACGTAACCGTGAACTCGTAGTCCGAGAAGCTGACGTTGGCGAAGTTCGCATAGACGCCGGCGAGGTTCTCCGGGTCGAGATGGATGTTGAGCTGCCGCTCTCGGGGCTCTTCCTCCACGGCTCCCTACGATATAGGGGATGGAGGTGAGGAACATGACGGAGACGGCGCTGCGCCGCCTCGAGGAGGAGTTGGGCCGCGCCGCGGGCGCGCCGGTCACCCTCGAGCGCCCCGCCAACCCGGAGCACGGCGACTACGCGACGAACGTCGCGCTGCGCCTCGCGGGCATGCAGAAGCGCCCGCCGCTCGAGATCGCCGCCGAGCTCGCCACCGCGGCGACGTCCCTCTCGGGGGTCGAGCGGGCCGAGACCGCCCCTCCGGGCTTCCTGAACCTCTGGCTCTCGCCGGCCTGGTTCGGGGAGGCCCTGGGCGAGGTCGTGACGGCCGGGACGGACTACGGGCGCGGCTCGGCCGAGGCGCCCGAGCGCGTGCAGGTCGAGATGGTGAGCGCGAACCCGACGGGCCCGGTCACGGTCGCGTCGGCCCGCAACGGTGCCTACGGCGACTCGGTCGCCCGGCTGCTCGCCTTTGCCGGCCATCGGGTCGAGCGGGAGTACTACTACAACGACGCCGGGTCGCAGATGGAGCGCTTCCGCGCCTCGGTGGAGGCCGCCCGGCGCGGCGATCCGATTCCCGAGGACGGCTACTCGGGCGGCTACATCGAGGAGCTCGCTGCTCTCGGCGACGACCCGGTGCCGCCCATGCTCCACCAGATCGAGGTAAGCCTCGAGCGCTTCCGCATCCACTTCGACTCGTGGGCGCTCCAGAGCGAGCTCGCGTCCCACCTCCCGGAGCTGCTCGGCGACCTCGACACGTACGAGCACGACGGCGCGGTCTGGATCCGCTCGACCGCGTTCGGCGACGAGAAGGACAGGGTGCTGATCCGCTCGGCAGAGCGCGGCGGGCTGCCGACGTACGAGGCCGCGGACATCGTCTACCTGCGCGACAAGCTCGAGCGGGGCTTCGACCGCGCGATCTACGTTCTCGGGGCCGACCACCACGGTGTGCGCGGCTGGTATGCGGTCATCGCCAAGATGCTCGGCTACGACCCCGAGCGGGTCGAGGTGATCCTCTACCAGCTCGTCCATCTGACCCGGGGCGGGGACGTGGTGAAGATGTCGAAGCGCCGCGGCGACGTCGTCACGCTCGACGAGTTCGTCGACGAGGTGGGCGTGGACGCCGCGCGCTGGTACCTCGCCAACCGGGGGCCCGACCAGGCGATCACGATCGACGTCGACCTCGCGCGGGAGAAGAGCGAGAAGAACCCGGTCTACTACGTGCAGTACGCGCACGCGCGCATCGCCGGGATCCTCGCCCGCGCCGAAGGGGCCGGGCCGTCGGCCGAGCCGCCGCCCGAGATCGCGCCCGAGGAGCGGGATCTGATCAAGCGGCTCGCGGAGTTCCCGGGCGTCGTCGCCGAAGCGGCCGAGCGCCGCAGCCCGCAGGCGCTGCCCACGTACGCCATCCGTCTGGCGGACGACTTCCACCGCTTCTACCACCATCACCGCGTGCTCGAGAGCGACGCGCAGGCCTTCCGGCTCGCGCTCGTGACCGCCGTGAAGGCCGTGATCGCCCGCAGCCTCGACCTCGTCGGGGTCGAGGCGCCCGAGCGGATGTAGTCATCGGGCGTGCGGGTAACCGCACGCTTCGGACACCGGTTCTCCTCAGGTCAAGAGGCGAGTTTCCCCCGTGGGAGGGCGTCCCCCGCTGCCTCAAGGTTCAGGTCACACCAACCCGAGCCCCAAGGAGACCACCCGAAAATGAACACGATGCCCACCTCCATCCGCGCCGGCAAGACCATCGAGAACCCCGTCACCGGCGAGAAGATCCGCTTCCTGCAGACCGCCGCCGAGACCGACGGCGAGCTCGTCGAGATCGAGGTCACCGTCGTCCCCGACGGCGCCGTCGCCGCCGCGCACGTCCACCCGTACCAGAGCGAGCGCTTCGAGGTGCTCGAGGGCACGCTCGAGTTCCGGCACGGGCGCACGAAGGTCGTCGCCGGCCCCGGAGAGGTCGTCACCGTCGAGCCGGGCACCGTGCACAGCTTCCGCAACGCCGGCGACACATGTGCCCGCTTCCGCTGCGAGGTCCGCCCGGCGCTCCAGTTCGAGCGCTTCCTCGAGACGATGTTCGCCCTCGCCGCCGACGGCAAGACGAACAAGAAGGGCATGCCGAACCCGATCCGCCTCGCCGTCATCGCCAATGCGCACTTCGCCGACGTCCGACTCCCGCACGTCCCCGCGTTCCTCCAGAAGGCCGCGCTCGCGAGCGGCTCCGCATTCGGCCGGCTGGCCGGGCTCAAGCCCACCTACGAGCGGACGCGCGAGCTCGAGCCCGTCTACGTCTCGTAGCTTCCCCGCACCTTCCGTGAGTCGAGGGCGGCCTCCGGGCCGCCCTCGTCGTATGCTCGCCGGGCCAAACACGCAAGGAGGTGCGCAATGCTGGCGCAGGCGCGAATCGCGGCCGTCGTCCCCGTCTCGGACGTCGACGCCGCCGTCCGCTTCTACGGCGACACGCTCGGGCTCAGGCTGAAGGAGCGCCGCAGCGACCTGCCCGAGAACCGGGAGGCCGAGTTCGAGGCCGCCGACGGCACGCTGCTCGTCTACGAGAGCGTGGGGGCGGGGCAGAGCCGGCACACGGTCGCCGGGTTCCGGGTCGAGAACATCGAGGAGGCCGTCGCGACGCTGCGGGAGCACGGTGTCGTGTTCGAGGAGTACGACCTGCCCGACATGAAGACGGAGAACGGGATCGCGACGATCGGCGACGTCCGCGCGGCGTGGTGCCGCGACCCGGACGGCAACATCCTCGCTGTCGAATCGGTGGGCTAGGAGGGTTTGGCGGAATGGTGCTCGCTGTCGGGACGCGGCCCGGCGGCACCGCCACTATTGGGCCGAACCCTCCTCAAAGGGCCCTTCGGCCAGCAGCTTGCGGAAGGCCGGGTACTGGCCGAGCTTGCCGACGGTGACGAGCGTGTCGCCCTGCTGGACCACGTCGTTCGGCTGCGCGCCGGCGACCGGCTCCGGCTCGCGCAGGATGGCGATGATGGTGATCCCGGTGCGCTGGCGGAATGCGCACTCCGCGAGCGTCTTCCCGATCGCGGGGCTCGTGTCGGGAACGGGCACCCACTCGATCGCGAGCTCGCCGAAGGCCATCTCGAGCTCCTCGACGATCTTCGGGCGCTCGTAGGCCCCGCCGATGATCGCGCCGAGCTGGCGGGCCTCGTCGTCCTCGAGCTGGATGACCGCGGTCGGCTCCTCGTCGTCCGAGCGCCGGAACCAGTAGATCTCGCGCTGGCCCTCGTTGTGGAGGATCACGGTCAGCCGGCCTCCGTGCGCGGTGAAGGCCGTGTACTTGACGCCGACGCCTGGGAGGCGTGTTTCACGGAGCTCGCGGGCCATCTGTCCCTCCTTCGGGATTCAGTCTAGGAGGCGCCGGGAAGAGCCTGCGCCCGATGCGTTTCGACTCCTTCATGAGCACGACGCCCACGAGCGACGTGGCCAGCACGTAGAGGCCGGAGAACGCGACCAGGTCGCGCCGTGCCGATGCTCCGAGGGCCGCGTTCGTCTGCGCGACCTGGGCGAGGATGACGGTGAACTCGCCGTGCGCGACCATCGCCGAGCCGGCGTTGAGGCTCTGCCGCCGGGTGAAGCCGCCCACCCTCCCGGCGGCATACGTCCCCCCGACCTTGCCGACGACGGTGAGGACGACGGCGAGCGCGATCAGCCAGCCGAGCGAGTCGAGTGCGTTCACGTCGATGGAGAGGCCGAAGACGAAGAAGAACAGGGCGGCGAAGATGTCGCGGAAGCTGAGGAAGCCCTCCTCGATCTCCGCCCGCGCGGAGGTGTCCGAGAGGATGATCCCCGCCATGAGCGCCCCGATCGCCTCGGAGAGCCCGAGCTCGTGGGCGAGGGCGCTCATCCCGATCAGGAGCGCGAAGGTGAAGAGGAGGAAGAACTCGCGCGGCATCCAGTCCAGAAGCCGGTCGATCGGCCGTGCGAGCCAGCGGGACGCGGCCAGTGAGGCCGCGATGAAGCCGATCGCCTTGGCGGCGAGCTCGAGGGTCTCCGTCACCTCGCCGCCGCCCCCGCCCGCGAAGGCGAGGACGAAGGCGATCACGATGTCCTCGACGATGAGGATGGCGAGAACGAGGTCGGTCTCGTCGTCGGCCAGCCGCCGGAAGTCGATCAGCCCCTTGACGGCCACGGCCGACGAGGAGACGTAGATCGCCCCGGCGAGGATGATCGCCGGGAACGTGAACCCGAACGCCACCACGCCCACGACCAGGCCGAGGCCGGCGTTGACGACGAAGTCGATCGTTCCCCCGATCCCGAGGTGCATGCTGCTGCGTCTGAACCGCTCCAGCGTGAACTCGAGGCCGAGGAAGAAGAGCAGGAAGATGACGCCCAGCTCGGCGACGAACTCGGTCACCTCGGACGGCTCGATGATCGCCAGCGCCTCCGGCTCGTTCGGGCCGAGCAGGAGCCCGGCCAGGAGATACGCAGGGATGGCGGAAAGGCCGAAGCGGCTCGCCACGAGGCCGAGCACGGCGAGGACCGTCACCGTCACGGCCAGCTGGCTGAGAGTCAGCGCCGCTCCCTTCGGTCGGTGGCCGGGATCCTAATCGGGGCTTGCCGTAGGATGCTCCGGTCATGGCCGACGGCTCCGTTCCCGACCGGAACCTCGCGCTCGAGCTCGTCCGCGTGACCGAGGCCGCAGCGCTCGGCACGCGGCCGGTGGATCGGCAGGGGAGACAAGAACGCCGCCGACCAGGCGGCGGTCGACGCGATGAGGGCGATGCTCGACACCGTCTCCATGAGCGGCGTCGTCGTCATCGGCGAGGGGGAGAAGGATGAGGCGCCGATGCTCTACAACGGCGAGGAGGTCGGCAACGGCCAGGCCCCGGAGGTGGACGTCGCCGTCGACCCGCTCGAGGGGACGCGCCTGACCTCGGTCGGCCAGCCGAATGCGATCGCGGTCATCGCGGTCGCCGAACGCGGATCGATGTTCTTCCCCGGCGCGGCCGTCTACATGGACAAGCTCGTCGGCGGCGAGGCGGTCGCAGACGTGCTCTCGATCGACGCCTCGCCCGGCGAGAACGTCCAGGCCGCAGCGAAGGCGAAGGGCGTGCGGCCGAGCGAGATCGCCGTGGTCATCCTCGACCGGGAGCGCAACCAGGGGATCATCGAGAGCGTGCGCGAAGCGGGTGCCAAGGTGAACCTGATCACGGACGGCGACGTGGCGCCCGCGATCGCCGCCGCCCGGCCCGGCACCGGCGTCGACCTGATGATGGGAATCGGCGGGACGCCGGAGGGCGTCATCGCCGCCGCCGCGGTCAAGTCGCTGGGCGGCATCGTCCAGGGCCGCCTTTGGCCGCGCACGGACGAGGAGCGGCAGACCCTCGTCGACGCCGGCTACGACCCCGATCGTGTGCTCACGACCGACGACCTCGTCGGGGGCGACAACGTGTTCGTCGCGGCGACCGGGGTCACCGACGGCGCGCTGCTGCGCGGCGTCCGCTTCACGCCGGGAGGGGCGATGACCGACTCCATCGTCATGCGCTCACGCTCCGGCACGGTGCGCCGGATCGAGGCCCAGCACGCCCTTGACAAGCTCGAGCGCTTCTCCGGCCGCGAGTACCGCTAGCCGCGGCTAGGCGCCGACCGGCACCTTCTCCATGTCGGACGTGTAGCTCCCGTCGCGCGCGGCGCCGTTCATGCGCGCGCGGTGCGCCAGCGCGTCCTGGCCGGCCTGGACGTTGGCGTCGTCGCCGCGCCAGGCCTTCAGGGACGGCGCCTGGAGAGCGCGCCCGTAGGAGAAGGAGAGCTGCCAGGGATGCGGCCCCTTGGCGTTCATCGCGTTCAGGTTGGCCGTCGCGTCCTCGTCGGACTGGCCGCCCGAGAGGAACACGATCCCGGGCACGGCCGCGGGCACGACGCTGCGGAAGCAACGGATCGTGGCGTCGGCGACCTCTTCCGGGCCGGCCTGCTGCGGGCAGTCCTTGCCGGAGATGACCATGTTCGGCTTCAGGAGCATCCCCTCGTAGACGACGCGCTGCGAGAAGAGCTCGTTGAAGACGGCTTCGAGTGTCGCCTCGGTCACCTCGTAGCAGCGCTGGAGCGTGTGGTCGCCGTCCATGAGGACCTCGGGCTCGACGATCGGGACGAGGCCTGCTTGCTGCGAGAGGACGGCGTAGCGCGCCAGCGCGTGCGCGTTCACGTGCATGCAGTAGGCGCTCGGCTTCTTCTCGCCCTCGATGGCGATGACCGCGCGCCACTTCGTGAACTTCGCGCCCATCTCGCGGTACTCCTCGAGGCGCTCGCGCAGGCCGTCGAGACCCTCGGTGACCGTCTCGCCCTCGGCGCCGGCGAGCGGCTTCGCCCCCATGTCGACCTTGATGCCGGGGATGACGCCTGCGTCCTCGAGCACCTTCGTGAAGGGCACGCCGTCCTTTCCGGACTGGCGGATCGTCTCGTCGTAGAGGATGACGCCGGAGATGTGGTCGCCCAGGCCAGGCGTCGTGAAGAGCATCTCCCGATAGTCCCTGCGCTTGTCCTCGGTGGACTCGACCTCGATCGACTTGAGGCGCTTCTCGATCGTCCCCGTGCTCTCGTCCGCGGCCAGGATGCCCTTTCCAGGGGCAACCAGCGCGTGCGCGGTCGCTTCCAGCGTTTCCTTCGCCATCACCAGCTCCTTCCCAGGTTCTCTGGGAAGAAGTATTCCATCACCCTGAACGAAGGGGCCCGGGAGACCGGGCCCCTTCGGTTGCTGCCAGACTTGAGGGCTAGGTCAGGAACCCGATGAGCGTCGTGATGCGATCGACGATCGGGTCGAGAAGCGACGTGAAGAGCAGCACGAGGACAGGGGTGATGACCCCGAGAATGACGGCGTACTCGGCCATTGTCTGTCCTGCTTCACGGCGGATCGCCTGTCGTGCGGTCACTCTGACACCTCCTGCGAACGTAAGCGGAGGCCGCGCCGCTCAGTCCGAGTTTGGTCATATCGTCGTCAAGACCGGCCTCTCGGGCATCCCCCCGACGAGTCATTCCGTCCTGCGGATCTGCGAAGGCCCGGTGGTATCGTTGGCGGCCTCGGGCGGACGTAGCTCAGCTGGTAGAGCATTGGCTTCCCAAGCCAAGGGTCGCGGGTTCGAGCCCCGTCGTCCGCTTCTAAAGGAAACCCCGGAAACTCGGGGGTTTCGTCGTTCTCTGAGGGTCGGCACTGCCCTGGCCTCGCCCCGGCCAGTGGCCCAAAGGCGCCTAGGGGGCTTGCGAACGCCGACCCGCTACAGGGTCGAAAGTTGAAGGCTGCCGCTCCGGCCACCCGTTCCCGCTCCGGCTCCGGCAGTTCCTACCCCTTAGGGTCGCCCGAAGCTCCGGCGCCGTTGGCGATCGCAGCCCGGCGGCGGACAGAGGGAAACGCAGGCGGCTCTGGAACAACAGGCCGGTGCTCACAGGTTTCGTGTTCGACGAGCAACAGTCCGAACAGGTCGAGGATTGGAGGGCCGCGATCGAGCGGCTCGATCGCGGCCAACTGCTGTGGCTCGCACTGCACGACCCGACGGAGGAGGAAGTGGCGGCGCTGCGGGAGACCCTCGATCTCGGCGAGGCGCTCGCGCACCGCCTGGGCGAGCACCCGAGAAGCGCCTCCGTGGCCGATGAAGGCGAGCGCATGTACGTGACGCTGTACGTCGTAAACAGCGGCGGGGATGCGCCTGAGCTCGTTCCAATCGAGTGTGTTCTCGGTGTGAACTGGATCGTCACCGCCTATCGTGAGCGGGCCGACGTGCTCGAGGAGTTTTTCGAGCGCGTCCAGGGGGGAGGTCAAGTCGGCGCGCTTGACGCACCCTCGTTCGTCGCCACGATTCTCGACTGGATCGTCTCCAGCTACCTCCGCGCCTTGGATGACGTCGAGAGGGAGCTGGAGGATCTCGACGCGAGGGTCATGACCAATACCCCCAAGATGGCTACTGAAGACCTGAACCGGCTCGTCGAGATCCGCCGCACGATTGGGACGCTGCGACGGGCGCTCGCCCCGCATCGCGAAGTGGTCGTTTCTCTCTCGCACCCCGAACTCGATCAGCTCTCGAGCGAACAATCAGCACAGCGTTTCGCCGATCTCGAGCGCCGCGTGATCCAGGCGCTGGACGCCGCCCGCGAGGCGAAGGAGTCGACCTTCGGCTCCTTCGATCTCCTCGTCACCCGAATCGGACAACGGACAAACGACATCATGAAGTTGCTCACGCTGGTCACCGTGATCCTCCTACCGGCAACAGTGCTCGGCGGGATCATGGGCATGAATTTCCAAGTCGGCCTCTTCGACCTAGCCTGGGTATTTTGGGTTGTGATCGCCACGATGCTCGCCATCGCCGTGGTCGTACTCTCATTCGCCCGCGTCCGCAACTGGATCTAGGTCAGACGGGCCCGCCGTTTGTCGGCGTGGGCCGGCCGGCCGCGTTCGCCCTCTGGATCGCCGAGGTCACCGGCGGGCGGGTGCCGCGGTTCGAGAAGGTCGAACGGCCGCGGCGCATGTTCTGGGAGTCTCGTGCATCTGTATGTACATGCTGTGGTGGTAGCCGCGCCTCCCAGTGTTCGCTCCGGCGGGCTGTTGACCGAGGGCGTTTACGCTGCCGGCGTGCCCGGTGTCGAGGATTTCGACCGCTACGTCGACGAGCGCGGCATCGCCGAGGAGCACTACCCGGCCGCGTTCGCGCTCTGGATCGCGGAGGGTTACGGGCGGGCCGGTGCCGCGGTTCGAGAAGGATGAGCGGGAGGCGCCGGCGGACGGGGTTGTGATCGAGGGCGACGACTCCCTAAAGGCGAGATCAGGCCGGGGCGTAGGGCCGAAAGGCCCGGCCCTGACCTGCGCCCCGGCCAGGTCAGGCTACGAGGCGACGGCGCGGTTGCCTAGATGGCCGAAGAGGGCGTGACTCCGGGCAGGTGCTCGGACTATTGGCGACGCGTCAGGAGCGGGGCGCTACCGCCCCGCTCCTGACGGAAAGGGCGTCTAGCTCTTGACGAGCGGGCACACGAAGCGGACGCCGGTGTCAACGAGGGCGCTCGCCGTGGCGACGACATCGTCCGCGTTGGTCAACTGGCTTGTGATCCCGTACGCGTCCACAACCTTCCAGCGGCCGCCGTTGTAGCCGGGGTGGCCGGGCGCCGCCTCGGAGACTGATACGCAACTCTGGCAGTCCGGGAAGTTGTAGAGAGTGTCCGTCGGCCCCGCGTCCGGAAGCGACGTTGGCGTCGCAATCACCAGGAACGCTTCGTCGAACGCGTAGATCGTGCCGCCAGGCGGCCCGAGCGAGTTCCCGTCGGCCATGGCCGGCGCCGAGAAAACCCCAGTCGCGATTGCCGTCAGCACCCCCAGCAGTAGCAAACGTCTCACTGCTACTCCTCTCTGTCGGATCCGCCGGACGCTAGGCGGCAAAGGTTGTGCGGGACTTACGCAGTCCTTAAAACGCTGTTAATCCGCAGGCTTGTTGACTCGCTGCGCCGCGCGCACATGGCGCCAGAACGGCTCCGGCGCGTCCGCGAGCCGGCCGGCCACGCCCTCGTCGGCAAGAAAGGCGGCGGTGAAAAAAGCGGTTGCCGCGCTTTCCGCTTCGCTCGACGCGAAAGCGACTCGACGGACGCGCTATGGACGGCCGCTTGAGAAGCCGAGCACGATGTCGTCAACTCCGGGCTGGACAACGCTCGTCCCGATGAACGTCACTCCGACGTCGTCCAGCATCCCCGGAGCCTCACGGAAGGCACGATGGACAAACTCTGTGAACTGCCGTGCAACCTCATCTGGATCGACGTACTTGTCGAACGTCACCGGCGTGATCAGGTAACTCGTGCACGTCACCGCAGCCTCCTTGGTCGTGTTGGGGCTCGCCCGTTGGCAACCTCCAGCAGCAGCCAGGCAACGCTTCCCCCGCCAAGGACGATGACGACCGTGGCGCCGATGAGACCCGCGCCGGGTAGGAGCATCGTAGGAAGAATCGCGAGTCCGGCGATTCCCATCATTGCGACCACGACTCCTGCCATGCCTGCCATGGAAAGCTGGTTCCCCGATCCGGATTCCCGTGAAACCGACCGAAGCCTCATCGGCCGATCGGGTTTCGCTCGCTCGCCTACGGGACTGTCGTCTCAAGGGGGCGAGCGCCCAGCTACACCCTCGTCTGTCCGGTACTTACTCATTCAAAGAGAAAGCCCCGGTTACCCGAGGCTTTCGCCAGTTGCGCGCAAACGTCATAGTCCGCCGAGCTGGCTGAGGAGGGCGCCGATTAGCGGCGCGAAGACCGCCACGAGCCCTTCGAGATTCTTTCTCGGGTCGCCACCCAGCTCAAGCTCTTCGTAAGGCCCTTCCGCACGCGGTTGGTCGCGTCGTCGTCCTGTGCGGACGCTAGATCGCCTCGTTTGAGCAGGGCCGCCCCATCCACGATCCGGCGACCGCGCTTCTCAAGGCCCCGAACACGTAAAGGTAAATCGCGCCGAGAATGGCGGTGAACCAGGCGCCGTAGAGGACGACGAACGTCTCGGGCAGCGGATCGAGCTTTGCGACCTCGACCGCGTTTCTGAGCGCCCCTGTCGCGACCACCGCCAGTGCGATGATCGCTCCGAGGCACATGGTGGCCGATCGCAAATACCCGCGCAAGAGACGGTGGAGCTCGATGTCGCACGTCGTCGCCGACCACGACGCTCCTCGTCCGCGCACAGCTGAATCCGCTTCAGGACGACCAGGAAGGGAAAGATCGCGACCCCTGCGACCAAGTGGAGCACCGCGTTCTTCCATTGTTGCCCCTGCAGCACGGTCGGGCTCGCAAGGTTCGCCACCCATCCGAGCGCGAGCAGGAGCGCCACCGCGCCGTAGACGAGGAAAAGGAACTCGGCTGTCTCACGCCAGCGTGCGTGCAGCAGCGCGGCGGGCAGACGAGCGCGGAGCGTTTTCAGCATCCGGAACCCCATGGCCGCGAAAAGCGCCCACACGACGACTTCGCCTGCGATCAGCAGCTGCCATATAGCCAGCTCGTCTTTCCCGCCGCGGGCCCTAGGGTCGCGCTCCGAACCGAGCGGAACCCATTTGAGCAGCGCGAACGCCGCGACGCCCACCAGTAGAAGGGCGGCAGCAGGGGCCACCGCCCGCGCTGCGGAGCGCACCGCTTGCGCGAGCTTGGCGACGCGGCTGGGAACCTTCGAAGTCACCGATGGGTCAGTTCTCCAGCTTGACGACGGATGCCGACGGACTTCGTTAGCGCAGGCAAGGCCGCTCCCTCGCTTGCCCGCCGGCAGATTTCAGACTGTAGCCGCTGGGCCTCTTCTTCCTCTTCTTTGAAAACGTGTCAGCTCTGCGCGGGGAAGATCCCCTGAAGCGCAATGATGTAGTTCAGGCTCAGATAGGGCTGCCTGTTCTCGTGCCCCTCGCCGCCGCCCGTCCGGCCGATCATCGCCGCTTTCATGCGGACGTTTCGCTGCGCGGCGTACGCGCCTCCGCCCGCCGGGAACGCTGTCGCCGGGTTCTTCGTCGTGCCGGCTGCGCTGGTCGCGTGTACGGCGTGGGCGTGTGCTGGGAGCTGGCGCGTCGTCAGCTCGACCGTCTCCTGTCCGCCCGTTGCGCCGAGCGGGTAACTGGATCCGGTGGGGGGCTGGCCGGCGCCGATCGGAATGCGTCCGCGCAGGTCAGGGAGGGCGAACGTCGTCCGTCCGTCTCCGCCGTATTCCGTCCCGAGCAGAGCGAAGAGCGCCTGGTTCTGGTTGATCGGCAACAGTTGCCCCGCGCAGAGCGCCCAGCCTCGGGGAGCGAAGTTGAAGGGAACGAGTCGGATCTCACCGATGAACGGATCCATGTCGAGCCTCCCGAATCGCTGTTGGCGCGGCCTCTGGCCGCAGTGGACGACCGAAAGTGTCCCGGAGCGCGGCTCGCTCTTCCACCGGGAGCCAGCACGTCAGGGAGCTCTCTGATTCAGGAATCGTTGTGTGCTGCGTGGGCGGCACAGGAAGGTGGCTCGGCACATGGATGGTGCCGGTCGCTCACAATCCCGACGGATGGTGGCCGATCGCCGAAGGAGAGTTTCGAAGCGGCACATGCTCGGGGCCGGCGTCGCTGTCGCCGTCGTCGTAGTGACCTTCTTCTTCGTCCTTCCGCAAATCGCCGACTACCGGGACGTCTGGGGCGTCGTCAAGACGCTGTCGTGGACGGAAATCGCTCTCCTGTTCGGAGCAACGCTGCTGAACCTCGTCACGTTCGCGCCGCCCTGGATGGCGGCGCTGCCGGGCCTCGGCTTCCGCCAGGCGTTCGTCGTCACCCAGGCCTCGACGGCGTCGACCTACGTCGCTCCCGCGGGAGTCGCCGTCGGGATGGCGCTGTCGTTCGCGATGCTCCGCGCCTGGGGCTTCGCGAGCGCCGCGGTCGGTCTGGCGGTCGCGGTCACGGGTGTCTGGAACCAGCTCGCGATGCTGGCCTTCCCGACGGTCGCCCTCGCCCTCCTTGCCCTGAGCGGCGACGCCCACACCGCCCTCGACTCGATCGCCGCCGTCGGTCTGGCGATCTTCGTCGTCGTTGTGGCGGGCTTCGCGGCCGGCCTGAGCACTCCCAGGCTCGCTCGCCGGCTCGGTGACCTCGCGGCCCGGATCGTCTCCCGGGGGCTCCGGTTGATCCGACGGGAGCCCGTGCGATGGGACGGAGAGTCGTTCGTCCGCTTTCGCAGCCGGACGAACCGGCTCCTCAGAGGCCGCTGGCACGTGCTCACGCTCGCAACCCTCGCCGGGCAGCTCACCGTCTTTCTCGTCCTGCTCGTCTCACTCCGCGTTCTCGGGGTCTCCGGGAGCGAGGTGAGCGCGGTCGAAGCCTTTGCCGCCTGGTCGCTCGCACGACTCCTCGGTTCGATCCCGATCACGCCGGGAGGGCTGGGCATCGTCGAGCTGGGCCTGACGACCGCTCTCGTTGGCTTCGACGGCGACCAGGTGGAAGTCGTGGCGGCAGTCCTCGTTTATCGCGCGATGACCATCGTGCCCACGCTGGTAATCGGCCTTCTCGCCGGGGTGACCTGGAAGCGGTACCGCCCGGCCTCTTTGCCGACCGACGCCGCCGGCTGATCACGTCTCGAGTGGAGGGCGGCGGGAGTCGAACCCCGCGTAACACTCTGCCGCGGCAGGGCGCCGGGCCGGTCGCCGATTGACTTGGAGCAGGCGGCTCGTCACACTCGGCACGAAGGCGCCGCGGGCCAAGCAGGTCAAGGCCTCGCCGTCCGCCCACAGGACGACACTTCCGCGAATGAGGCTCTTCACGTGGCTCAAGGCGCAGCGGGACAGGTTCGTGGCCTGGGTCCGCGGCCTCCCCGACCGGGGGCTGAGCCTGCGCGTCGGGGCGTTCGTCGCCGTCCTCCTGCTCGCGCTCGGCTTCCTGATCCTCATCAACTGGCTCCTGCGCGGAGGCGGGCTGTGGGGGGATCTCGTCTTCGCGATCGTGATCATGACGCTCGCGCTCTGGATCCTCCGGCGGCTCCAGCTGTCCCTCTTCAAGCGAGACGACAGGTTCGTCCTCACGCGTGCGTTCGCAGCGACGCTCGTGGTGCTCGTCGGCATCCCCATCGCGCTGGTCAACTGGCTCGCCGGCGCCCTCATCCTCGGCGGGGCGTTCCTCGTGTGGCTCGTGGTGGCGATCGTCCGGAAGTGGCGGAAGGAATCCGTGCCGCCCCTCTGGCCCGCGGCGTTCGTCGCCGTCGGTCTCCTGCTCGTCGTCCTTTTCGTCCAGAAGCCGTTCACGCCCTCGGATCCCGTGCCCGACGCGCTGCCGGTGCCTCTCGCCGCCGCGGAGGGCTCGGACGCCCAGCTGGCCATGACCTTCCGGCCGCTTCTCTTCTTCGACTCGGGCGAGCTCCGCTACCCCCTCGACATCGACGAGGCGATCGAGGACGACCGGATCGACCAGTGCCGCAAGTACCTCGTCGTGGACCGCTGCCACGACGTCGAGAGCGCCGAGGACATCGACATGACGTTCGACTACCTCGACATCGACGAGTCCGCTCCGGCGCCGCGCGGCGGCGGCGACGAGAGCGCCTACTACTACCACGTCACCCGCGACGGGGACCGGCGCTTCCTCGACTACTGGTGGTTCTACTCCCGGAATCCCTCGCCTGTCGCCGACAAGGTCTTCTGCGGGCCCGGCTTCAGGACGCCGCCGTTCACGTGTCAGGAGCACGCGGGGGACTGGGAGGGGGTGACCGTCGTCGTGGCGCCGTGCGAGTCGGAATCCGAGTCGTGCGTCGACGTGGGCGGGGAGCTCCTCGGTCCGACCTCCGTGCGCTACGCGCAGCACGCCCACCTGCTCTCGTACTCCTGGGCGAAGACGCTCGAGCCGGTGTGGGGGAACCTGCCGTCGCCGCAGGCTCCGGCAGACGCGGTGGTCTGGGACGAAGTCGTTCAGCGGACCGTCGACAACAACGGGGTTCGCCC
Organism: uncultured Actinomycetes bacterium; assembly: GCA_963839745.1. Taxonomy (GTDB): domain Bacteria; phylum Actinomycetota; class Thermoleophilia; order Gaiellales; family Gaiellaceae; genus JAIBJN01. Next base: position 55,550 of record CAWIWC010000013.1, on the reverse strand, counting down.
CGTCGCGTTCGTCGCCCGCAACAGCCACGCCTCGTACCCGGACGTGTGCTTCGGCAACTGCAGGCAGGAGGTGGGGTCGTTGCCCGAGGCCCGCTACAACGGGGGGATCCCGTGGGCTCACAACCTCGCCTGCGACGGCTGCCTCAAGCCCTTGCCGATCGACGAGGACGGAAACGAGGCGTCCTGGAACGCGTTCCCCGGGCGCTGGGGCTCCCAGGAGTGCATTCTCGCCGGGGCGTACTGCGACCTCTCGCCGGCCCCGCGCGGCCCGTCCTTCCAGACCCGCTACGACGAGCCGACGGACGACGGCGAGTGGATCTGCATTCTCGGCACCGGCTCCGGCGGCTCGTTCAGGCTCGGGCGCTGCAGCCAGCGGTAGGCGCGGCCCGTCAGGCCTCGCCGGCCGGGTCGCCCCACGTGTGCCAGCGCTCGATCTCGATGAACGCGGTCACGCCTCGGTACTCGCGGTCGTCGTACGCAACGCCCTCGTAGTGCTGCGAGAGCGCGTCGATGTCGGCCAGGTCGGGATCCGGCCGGAGCTCGACCGCGCGGCCGACGATGGAGACGTGCGAGTACCAGTTGTCCCCGAGGATCGTGAGCGCGACGCGCGGGTTCGCCTGGATGTGGCGGTGCCTGTGGCTGTCGTCGCCCATCGAGATGAAGATGCGCCCCGCTGCGTCGACGCCGTACCAGCAGGGCGTCGTCACGGGCGTCGAGTCTGCGCGGACGGTTCCGACGACGGCGTGGCGCGGCTTCTCGATGAAGCGCTGGAGCTCGGGTGGGAGGGGTGCGCGGGGCATCCGCTCCCGTACCTTAGAACCCCTGACAGCTATGCCGCAGTAGGCGGTCCGAACCAGGTGGTGAGGGCGTCAGCGAGCCCCGTCTGGGTTCGGTCTCCTACCCACGCCACATATCCGTCCGGCCGAATCAACACGGCGGTGGGAGCAGTGACCGCCCCGAGTGCCGGAAGCTCCCACGCACCAGCGTAGGCGGCGTCGACCACCTGAACCCGATCCGCCCATGGGGTGATGTCGAAGCCGCCGGGCTCACCGAGGTTGAGGAGTACCGGCCGGGCGTCGTGCAGCAGGGTGAACACGCGCAGCGGGCCGTCGGCGGTGACTAGATCGAGGTCGGGCATGCGGCGTCCGAGCAGCGGGTGTCCCTCGCCCAGGTCGTAGTGGATGTCCAGACCGGACATCATCGCGGCGAATCGTCGGCGAGGCTCGTCCATGCTCAGCAGCTCGGACACGGTGTCGCGCACCGCCTCGATGCGATCGTCGGGGCGCATGAGCGCGACCTGCGCCATCGTGTGGCGCAGCACGCGGGCAGCGACCGGATGACGCTCGGCGTGGTAGGTATCGAGGAGGCTTTCGGGCGATGTCAGCTTGACCACCTGCGCCAGCTTCCAGCCCAGGTTCACCGCATCCTGCACGCCGGTGTTGAGGCCCTGTCCACCGACCGGGGAGTGCACGTGCGCCGCGTCGCCCGCCAGCAGGACGCGCCCCGCGCGGTAGGTCGCGGCCTGCCGAGTCATGTCGGTGAACCGGGAGATCCATGTGGGACTGTGGATCCCGTAATCGGTCCCGTAGACGGCGACGAGCGCCTCGCTGAGATCGCGCAAGGTGGGTTCGGCCGTGGATCCGACGTGCGACTCGGTCAGCATGACCCCCACCGTCCCTCCTTCCTTGTAGACCACTTCGCCGTCGCGGATCTCGTAGTCCACCTTGCCCAGGGCATGCATGCCAGAGGCATCGCGGCGGATGCCCAACTCAGGCTCCTCGGTCATTTCGACCTGGGCGATCAGGGCGCTCGTGGTCGCATCCCAACCGGGGAACTCGATCCCGGCTGCCTTGCGGATCACGCTGCGCCCACCGTCGCATCCGACGAGGTAGTCCGCCCGCAGCGGCCGGCCGTCGGACAGCTCGACGTCGACGCCGGTGTCGCCCTGCGCGAATCCGGTCACTTCACGTTCGCGATGGATCGGCACCTCGAGCTCGTCGACCCAGTCGGCCAGGATGCGCTCGATGTGGTTCTGCCACAGCCCGAGCCCGTAGGGATGCCGGGTGGGAAAGTCGCTGATGTCCAACGGGGTCCCGGCGAACGCCGCGACCTGCGCCTCCTGTCCTTCGGACAGGAACCGATCGGCGATTCCACGCTGATCGAGAACCTCGATGGTGCGTGAATGCAGACCGCCTGCGCGCGAGCCGGGGAGGTCCTGGCTGGCGCGCCGCTCGACAATGGCGACGTCGACGCCCGCCAACGCCAACTCGCCCGCCATCATCAGCCCTGTCGGACCTCCTCCGGCGATCACCACCGCATGCTCGGTCATAGCCACACTCCGGCCGGCATCCCGGCGATTATGCGGTACGACCCGGGGCTTGCCGCAAGCCCCCTGTGCGCGATAAATTGAGGATGGAGAGGAGTGGGTAACCTCCTTTCCCTTAAGAGCGAGGGCTCGACGAACGCAAGCTGTGTCGAGCGACGTGCCGTGAACCCTCTAGAACGCGGCGCGGTAGAACGAGTACGCGCCGTCGCCGACCGCCCGCGACGTGACCACGCGGGTGAGCGCGATGCCGACGGGGCAGATCGCCAGGAAGACGGCGGGGCGCCTGTCCTCGATGGGCGCGGGCGATGCCGGTGCGGGGAGGCTCAGCGCGGTGACCGCGGCCGCCGAGGACAGAGAGAGGCGAGGAGGCGGACGATCCCTGAGTTGTAGCTAACCGCGGTTGAAGCCGCCCTGGAGCTGGGCGACGTACGCGTTCAGCTCCTGCTCGCGGCGCTCGAGCCGCTCGCGCAGCTCGGTCAGCTCCCGCTCCGCCCGGTCCAGCTCCTCCTGGCGGAGCTGGAAGGAGGTGCCGTCGTGCACGCGGCGCTCCTCGAGCTCGTGCTCGCGGGCGTCGAGCTCGCGGCGCCGCTCCTCGAGGATGGTCTCGGCCTCGGCGAACGAGCGATCGCGCTGGGCCACCCACTGGGTGCCGAGCGCCGCGTCGGGGTCGAGCAGGTCGCGCTGGTACTCGGCGAGCTCCTTCTCCCGGTCGGCGAGGCGTCGCTGCTCGACGCGGAGGCGGTCGGTCTTCTCGGTGAACATCCGCTCGCGCGCCGCCAGCTCGGCCTCGGCCTCGGCGAGCTCCCGGAGCCTGTCCTGCAGCGCGGCGGACTCGTCCGCGAGCTTGCCGGCGCGGGCGTCGAGGATGGTCAGGACCTCGTCGACGGCTCGGGCGAGCCGCGCCGGCATGGGCCCGAGCTCCTCGAGTCGGCGCGTGCGCTCGTCGAGCTCGCGCTCTGCATCCTCCAGCTGGGCGGCTGCGGCCTCGAGCTCGGCCGTGCGCTCGGCGTGCTGGGCGCCCCGCTCGTCGAGCTCGGCAGCGCTGCGCGCGAGGTACCCCTCGAGGGAGCCCCTCAGCTTGTCGGTCAGACCTCCGGACATGGCGCTACGCGGCGGCTGCGCCGTGCGCGCCGCGCCTCGCGAGATCGCCGCCCACGAGCACGCGCTCGGTCGTTTGGCGCTCGACAGCGACGTCGTCCCCGTACAGCAGGAGGAGGTCGCGGCACGAGGGCGTCTCGAGCCGAACGTGGGCGTGGTCTGACCGGTCGAGCCAGGCCTTGAGGCCTGTACCGAACTCGGGGATGCGCGCGGCGTCTTCGTTCATTGCGGCAGTCGCATCATCGGCACGGGAGGGTGAGCCTGTCGTCCCCCGAACGGGGTAGGGCTCTCCGAGTCCCCCGAAGACCTAAGAGCGGGCTACTGGACGACTGCGCGCGCGGCGCCGAGCACGACGCGGCCGGCGTCGCGGAGCTTGTTCGGCCGGAGCCTGTCGATGCGGTCGCACGGCTGGTGCCAGCACGTGTCCCAGCGCCACTCGATCCAGGCCGCCGGGATGCCGCCGCGCGTGAGGTCGTCGTGGTCGGACTGCCCGGTGTCCCGCAGGTAGGACGCGCGGATGTCGCGCGCGCGGGCGGAGTTGAGCAGCCGCCGCGCCGAGTGGTTCGGGCTCGACTCGAGGCCGCGGATGTTGAGCGTCGTCCCGAAGCCGACCATGTCGACCGAGAGCGCGAGGCGGACGCCGGCCTTCTGTGCCGCAGAGAAGCCGCTCGTCAGCCGCCGCGAGCCGAGGTGCCACGACGAGCCGGTCACCATGCGCTCCTCGGCGCCCATCGCGGCAACGAGGACGCCGTCCTCGCCGGCGAGGAACCGTGCCACCGTCAGCATCACGCCGACGCCCGACGCGTTGTCGTTCGCGGCCTGCGTCCCGTGGACGCCGTCCATGTGCGCGACGATGATCACCCGCACGGGGCCCGACGTGCGCCCGACGACGTTCCGCGACATCTGGCCGTTCGGGAGCCTGAAGCGCTGGATGGTCACGTCGTAGCCCAGCGTGGCCAGGCGGCGGCGGACGATCTCGCCGGCGCGGCGCTCGTTCAGGCCGCCGGCCGGGCGCTGGCCGAGGCGGGCGATCTTCGCGGCCCACTCCTTCGCCTCCGGCCCGGGAATCGCCGCCGCAGGCCCGGCCGTGCCGAGGACAAGCAACGTCGAGACGATCGTGACCCCGATGAGACGACGCATCCCGCCCAGGATCGTAGCGGTGGTCCGTGCTGGTATCGTCGATTGCGATGAGCGAACGGCTCGAGGAGCTCCTCCGCACGGCCTTTCCGGGCGCCGCCGAGCTGGCGGTCATCGACCGGACCGGCGGGGGCGACCACTTCCACGTCACCGTGGTGGACGGTCGTTTCGAGGGGCTCTCGCTCGTCGAGCAGCACCGGCTCATCTATAACGCCCTGGCGCAGCCGCTCCAGGACGGGACCATCCACGAGCTGCGAATCACAACGAGGGGAGTGGCATGAGCGACCTCCGCGCGCGCATCAAGGAGACGATCGAGCAGGAGCCCGTCGTCGCGTTCGTCAAGGGCACTCACGAGCAGGCCTACTGCGGGAACTCCGACCGCGCGATGCAGGCGCTGCGGTCCGTGGGGGCCGGCTTCACGACGGTCGATGTCCTTCCCGACCCGAGCATCCGCCAGGAGCTCTCGGCGCTTTCCAACTGGCCCACGATCCCGCAGGTCTTCGTGGCGGGCGAGCTCGTCGGCGGCGCGGACATCGTCGAGGAGCTCGCGGTGACGGGCCAGCTCGAGGCGACGCTCGACGAAAAGCTCGGCGAGTCGTGGCGCCGGCCGGGCGACGAACGCACGGTCGAGGTCCTGGAGGCGGGCGGCAGCAGCGGCGGTCTCAGGCTCGCCCCGCCCGCCTAGTTCACGTCGCGCGATAGCCGTGAAATAACGGTTGCGCTTGCGGCTACCTCCGGCGCGAAGTTAGAGCGGTCCCGTCACGGGCAGGCCCGCGTTGAGCTGCCGCTGCTGGTCGTCCGTGAACGGCCCACCCTGCAGCGCGGCGTCCAGCTGGCGCGACCGAAACAGGTCGACGATGTAGCGCATCCGGTCGGCGAGCTCCGTCCAGTTGACCGCGCCGCCCAGGGGCGCCGGGTGGTCGGCGTCCTGCCGGCGCAGGAAGTCCAGCGTCTCGGAGTCGTCGATCGGATCGAGCAGCGCGGGGTAGAGCGGCTGCCCCTTCGGGGCTGGGAGCTGCCGGCCGAGGCGGAGCGTCTCGCCCGGCAGCTGGAGGGTCATGAGCTCGCGCGTGCACAGCTCCTCCCAGTGCCGCTCGGCCGCCTTGGACGCGTCGCGGAGGGCGAGCCGTAGGGCGCCGCGGCAGAGCGTCCGCAGCCCTCGCGGGAGGCGGCGCGCGGCCTCGTCCGCCGGGTCGAGCAGGGCGAGGCGGACCGGCGCCTCGATCGAGCCGGCGATGAAGGGCTGAAGCCTGATCTGCTCGTGCAGGCCGATGCGCGCGTTCGCCAGGAGCATGAGCTCCGCCTGCCGGTGCGGGCTCGGCTCGGAGCGCGCCCGCGCGTAGCCGTTGAGGGCGAGGCGAAGCCGCGTCTGGCCGCCGCGGTCGCTGGAGCCCTCTGTCAGGGTCTCGCCGAGCCGCCGCAGGGCAGCGCCGTCCCCGTCCTCGTCGAGCGCGGCGATCGCGCGCGCGAAGGCCGGCCCGAGCTCGCTGAAGACGGCAAGGTTCCCCCGCGTGATCAGCTCGCCTACCTCGTGGACGATGCGACGGGCGATGTCGAGGACGACGTCCTTGGGGATCGTCGCGTCGGCGTGGAACCGGCCGAGCGCCAGATTGGCCCGCTCGATCCCGCGGTCGAGGTGCGTCGAGCCGGTGAGCACGTCGCGGAAGGCGGCGGGCACCTCCTCGTCGCGGATGAAGCGTCCGGCGGTGCGTGAGGCCCACGTGGCGAACGTGCACCAGTTCGCGTGCTCCGCGCCGAGGCGTTTCCCGAGCGCCGCCGAAAGGTCGTGGTAGCACTGGGTGATCAGCAGGTTGCGCCGAACCGGATCGCTTTCGAGGCCGACGATCCAGGCCACGCGCTCCGGGGAAGTCGCCTCGCCGGGGGGCCGCTCGGCTATGTCTTCGCCTTCGGAGGCAGGGAGCGCGCACCCGCGGCGGCCTGCTCGACCCAGCGGCGGAGCTCGGCGTCGTCGAGCCCTTCACGCTCCACGTCGACCATCCCGGTCATGGGGCGGTTTCCCGTCCGCGGCGCCCAGCCGAGCGGTGAGCGTGCGAGTGAGGCAAGGAGCCCGCCACACGCCCTCGCCTTCCATCGGGCCGATGATAGGGCGTAAGGCGGCCCTCGGCGAAGGAGGCACGTCGAGCGCCGGCGTCCGAGGGGAGATGACGCGGACACCTAGGGGAGAGCATCCGCGCCTGAAGCGGACTCCTTCCAGCCCAGCGAGGATCTCCGCGTTCGCCACCCGCCCCAAGATGCGCCGCGGGCGACCCTCCCTGGAGAGCCGCCCGCGACATGGGAGTGCTTGCCAAGGCGGGCTCGACTTGCTGCGAGGCCTCGCCCTCGGTCAGTCGGCCTCGGGGTTCCGCGCGACGCCGACGACGTACGGAGCCGCTGTGATCGTCAGCACCGTCGATGCCTGAAAGCCCTGGTCGAGCGAGGCGATCTCGAAGCCCGCGTCCTCGATCGCCCTCACGGAGTCCCGCGTCGTCTCGCAGCCGCCCAGGGCCCGTGTCCAGAAGAGCCTGTCGCCGGCGCGCTGGAGCGCGCGGAAGACGGCATTCTCCGAGCGGACGTGCTCGTAGAAGCGCAGTTCGCCGCCTGGGACCAGGACGCGCCGTAGCTCCCGGAGCGCGGCGGGCGGGTCGGGCACGCTGCAGAGCACCCAGACGAGGACGGCGGCGTCGAAGGACGCGTCCTCGGCCGGGAGCGGCGAGGCGACGCCCTCAACGACCTCGATCGGCACCCGCGCCTCGGCCGCGCGGTCCAACGCGACGGCACGCGCGTTCGGGTCTGGCTCGACCGCGACCACCCCGGAGACGCCGGACGGATAGTGGTGGAAGTTGCGCCCGTCGCCGCACCCGACCTCGAGCACCCGGCCCCGCAACCCTGCGAGCAGACGGCGCCGGAGCTCGAGCGCGACCGCATCGGGGTTGCGCGTCTCGCGCCGCTCGAGGTAGCGCGCGAAGCGCGACTGCTCCGACCCGTAGAGCGGGGGAGGGCTCGTCATCGCGGCAGTGTCGCCGAGGCGTCAGCTGCGCGGGTCGGTCTGCTCGGCGATGACGGCTTCGGAGACGTGCTTGCGGACGACGTAGAACCGTTGGTTCTCCGCCACGACCTCTTCGACGTCGGGGATCTCGTGTCCGGGCACGATGGCGAAGAGGAGGGAGTCCGCCCTAACGTGCTCGTACTCCTCGTCGCGCAACGGGATCGTCTCCGTGCAGTCGGTGTTCCCGCACTCGCACACGAAGTCCGTCGTGAGCGTGGCGCGGTCCTCGCTGACCTCCTGCACGCGCTCGTTCACTTCTCGGAAGAGCGCTTCGTTGCGCGCGATCTGATGCTTGCGCTGGTCTCCGCGTTCGTCTCCACTCATGCGGCCTCCTTTCGCACCACGTGGAACGAGTCGTACTCTTGCACGACGACCTCGCCTACCGCGGCGGCGTGGCCGGGCGCGACTGCGAACGTGTTCTCGTCCGCGCGCACGCGTCGGTGGTCGTCGAGCGTCATCTCGACCCGCTCCAGGCAGAGCTCGTCCGCGCACTCGCACACGAAGGGAACGAGGCGGTCGGCCGTGACAGAGCCTGCGACTTGTTGGCGAAGGCGCTCGTTAGCCATACGGAACAGCTCTTCGTTCTCACGCATGCGATCCAGCTGTAGCGCCATCTTCGCGCTGGCTTGCCCGCGACCGCGGCGGGCGAAACGCCTAGACGCGCGAGCCGAGCAGGATCGAGCGGATCGCCTGGTGGCTCTCCTCGTCCGGTGACTCCGAGATCACCGTTGCCGGCCGATCGAAGCGCGCCAGAGCCTCCGCAAGCGGCTCGGCGCGCAACGTGCCCTCGCCGTAGGGGAGGTGCTTAGTCTCGTTCCGGTTCGCGTACGCGATGTCGGAGAAGTGGATGTGGAACGGTGCTCCGTCCTCCAGCACGGCGTCGGCCCGCGTCAGGGCCTCCGCGAAGATCCCGACCTCGACGTAGGCGCCGTCGGAGGTCGCGTGCATGTGCGCGAAGTCGATCACCGGGCGGACCCACTCGACGCGTTCGGCGATCCAGAGGACGTCGTCCAGGCTCCCGAGGTCGCGGACGCGGCCCATGACTTCGACGCCGAAGGGGACGGCGCGACCCTTGCCCTCCAGGCGCTCGCGCACCGAGCCGAGCTGGTCGGCGACGGACTCGAGCGCGGCCTCACGTTCCCGCTCCAGGAGAAAGCCCGGGTGAAAGACCACAACCTCTGCGCCGCACGCGACCGCGACGCCCGCGGAGTGGTCGAGCATGCCCGTGGCCATGTTGTATTTCTTGCCCCGCTCGAGATGGCCCATGAAGCCGGCGATCGGGGCGTGCACGGAGAGCGCGATGTCGTTCTCGCGCGCGAGCTCGCCGAACCGCTCGGCCCACGGGTAGTCCATCCAGAACTTGCCCTCGAAGTCGATCTCGCAGGCCGTGTAGCCGCGCTCGAGCAGCAAAGACACGGCCTCCTCAGGAGTCTCCCGGGAGGGGACGCGGGCAGGGCCGATGCGGGTCTGCGCCATGCCGCGAGAGCGTATCTGCCACTGAGCTCCGTCCGATCCCCCGGCTACCTTCAGCCAATGGCCAAGCGACCTTCGCGCATCGAGCTGCTCGAGCTGGACATCGACCTGCGGCTTGCCGACCTCTGGGGCGAGGCCTGCGGCATCTCCGAGTGGAACCTCGACGTCGTCGCCGCGTTTCTGCGCGCCGCCTACGGCAAGGGCTACTGCGATGCGCTCACCGAGGATGCGCCCGGGAGCCTCTGCCGCGATCACGGGTACCGCATCCCCGAGCGTAAGCACGCCGACGCGGCTACCCCCGAGTAGCGCGCGAAACCCCCGGTAAACTCGAAACCGTGGCAAAGCGGCGCAATCCGGTGCGCCTCGTCGTCGCCCTCTCGATCGCGGCGGTGCTGGCGATTTTCCTCATCTGGACGAGCCTCGCGGGCGGGACGCCGTCCCTCCAGCCGAGCCAGCTGGCCGGCAAGACCGGCGAGGTCGGGCTGGCCGGCATCGTCGTCGGCCCGGTGGACGAGGCCGAGGACGAGTCCAGGCTCGAGTTCACGCTCCGCGACATCGAGGGTGAGGCGACCGTGCCCGTCGTCTACACGGGCTCGGTGCCCGACCTCTTCAAAGTGGGGCGCGAGGTCTACGTGAAGGGCAAGCTCGTGGACGGGACGTTCGTGGCGACGCCGGACTCGCTGGTCACGAAGTGCCCGTCGAAGTACGCGCCGGAGTCGTAGATGCCTGAACTGGGCCGCGCCGCCCTCGTCGCCGCCTTCGGCCTGATCCTCTACGCCGTGGTCGTGGGCTCCTATGCGGCCTGGCGCGGGCGCCGGCGGCTGCTCGACTCGGCGACGAACGCGCTCTTCGCTGCGTTCGCGGCGGTCGGCGTGGCGTCGCTGGTGCTCCTAGCCGCGCTCGCCCGCAACGACTTCTCGCTCGACTACGTCGCGCGCCTGACAAGTCGCGAGCTCCCGAACGGCTACACGCTCGCCGCGTTCTGGAGCGGGCAGGAGGGCTCGCTCCTGCTCTGGCTGTTCGTGCTCACCGGCGCCGCCTCGGCTGCCGTCGCCCTCAACCGGCGGCTCGTGCGTGAAGTCCTTCCCTGGACCGTGCCGATCATCGGCGGCGTCGCGCTCTTCTTCGCCTTTCTGCTCGTCGTCGTTGCGAGCCCGTTCGACACGCAGGCGGCGCCCGCCGACGGCGCAGGCATGAACCCGAGCCTGCAGAACCCGTACATGATCGCCCATCCGCCGATGCTGTACCTCGGCTACGTCGGGCTGACCGTGCCGTTCGCGTTCGCCATGGCCGCGCTCGCCTCGCGACGGGTCGACGAGCGCTGGATCGTCGTCACCAGGCGCTGGACGCTGGCCGCGTGGACGTTCCTTGGCTTCGGCGTCCTCCTCGGCGCCAAGTGGGCCTATGAGGAGGTCGGCTGGGGCGGCTGGTACGCGTGGGACCCGGTCGAGAACGCCGCGCTCATGCCCTGGCTCGTCGCCACGGCCTTCCTGCACTCGGTGATGGTGCAGGAGAAGAAGGACATGCTGCGCGTCTGGAACGTCATCCTCGTCGCGGGCGCATTCGCGCTTTCGCTCTTCGGGACCTTCTTGACCCGGAGCGGCGTGATCAGCTCGATCCACAGCTTCACGCAGTCCTCGATCGGGCCGTTTTTCCTCGGCTTCATCGCAGTGGTCGCGGCGTTCTCCATCGCGCTGATCATCACGCGGCTGCCGCAGCTGCGCTCGAAGACCCGCATGGAGTCGCTCGTCTCGCGGGAGGCCGCCTTCCTCTACAACAACCTCTTCCTCGTCGCGCTCGCACTGACGATCCTCTGGGGCGTCATCTACCCGCTCGTGTCGGAGGCCGTGCGCGGGGTCGCCGTGTCGGTGGGGGCGCCGTACTACGACTTCTTCGCAATCGTCTTCGGATTGCCGCTCGTCCTGCTCATGGGCATCGGGCCGGTCGTGGCCTGGCGGAGGGCGTCGCTCCGCTCGCTCGCCCGCCAGCTCGCGTGGCCGACCGGCGTGGCGCTGGCCGTCGGCGTGCTGCTCCTTGCCGGAGGCGCCGGGTCCAGCCCTGCCGGCCTGATCGGCTACACGCTCGGCGCCTTCGTGCTCACGACGATCGTGCTCGAGTTCGTCCGGGGCACGAGAGCGCGGAAGTCGATCGGAACCGGCGGCTGGTGGCCGGCCTTCTCGGGGCTCGTGGCCAGGAACCGGCGCCGGTACGGCGGCTACGTCGTTCACGCCTCGATCGTGCTCCTGCTCGTGGGCGCCGTGGGCATCGGCGGCTTTTCTTCCTCCCGCGAGGTGCGTCTCGACCGCGGCGAGGCTGCCGAGGTCGGCGACTATCGGGTGGTCTACACGGGGAGCTCGGAGCAGCGCGGCGCCAACGCACAGGAGGTCCGAGCGCACCTCGAGGTCTTCCGCGACGGCGAGCACGTCGGGACGATGGAGGCCGGCAAGAACAGCTACTTCGCCGAGGAGCAGACCTCGAACGAGGTCGGCATCCGCACCGACTGGCTGCGCGGCGAGGACCTCTTCGTGATCGCAGACCGCTTCTTCGCGGACGGGTCCGTCCAGCTCGAGGTGATCGTGAACCCGCTCGTCAACCTCATCTGGCTCGCCGGGCTGGTGTTCGTCCTGGGCGCGGCCGTCGCCATGTGGCCCGACGCCCGCGAGCAGCGCCGCCTCGCGCAGCGCTTCGCCGGAGAGGGCGCCCTCGCGCGCGCCTAGAGGTGGAAACCGTCGCTCTCGTGCTCGGCGCGCTGCTGACCGTGGCCTGCGTGGTCTTCGTCGCCCGGCCGCTCCTCCGTACGGCTCGGACCGGGGAGGAGCCGTTGGAGGGAGCGAATCCGGCCGAGCAGCTCCGCGTCCGGGCCCTCGAGCGGCGCGACCGGGCGCTCGCCGCGCTCAAGGAGCTCGAGTTCGACCACCGCACCGGGAAGGTCTCCGACGAGGACTACCGCGCCCTCGTCGGGCCGCTGCGCAGGGAGGCGGCCGAGGCGCTGCGCGAGCTCGAGCATGAAGATCGCCCGGAGCGGGAAGGAGTGAAGGCCGATGTCCACGGTTGACTGCGTGAACTGCGGCGCGGCCGTCCCGACACAGAGCCGCTTCTGCCCCGAGTGCGGCCACCCGCTCCACGAAGCGGGCGAGCAGAGCGCCCGGCGGCGGTACTGGACGCCTCCCGACATCCCGCTGACCATCGGGGTCGTCGCGGGCATCGTCGGGGTCGTTCTGCTCGGCGCACAGGTCTGGCTCTGGGCGGGCGTCGCGCTGCTCCTGGCCGGGATCGTGCTCCTGTACCGCTGGGAGGCGGGCCGCCGCCGAGCGGGTCTGGCGCTCTCCCGGATCGGCGCGCACCGTGAGCTCGTCGCCGCGCGGTCGCGTGGGCAGCTCGAGCTGTTTCGCCGCCGCCGGGATCTTGCCGAGCTGCAGGCGGAGCGCAGCCGTGGGTATCACGAGCTGGGCCGCGCGACCCACGCGGGTGACGAGGCCACGGCCGAAGCGGCCCGGGCCCAGCTCGACGACGTCGTCGTCCGCATCCAAGCGAAGGAGGCCGAGATCAGCACCCTGGCAAACGAAGTCGAGGAGCGCGTGCGCCGCGTGCAGGCGCAGAGCGCTCCGACCCGACACATGGAGGCTCCGCCGGAGCCCGCCCGCATCCCCGAGCCCTATCCGCCGCCCGACGAGGGCGACCCGCCGGAGCCCGCGCAGGTGCCCGAACCGATGCCGCAGCCGGTCCCGGAGCCCTCTCCGGACGACCCGCCGCCGCAGCCCGAGCACCCGCCGACGCCCCAATCCAGGCGCCGGCGGGCCTCCCGCGCCCGCAAGGGCTGAGCCGCCGCCGAGGCGCTCAGCGCCGCACGCCGACCGGGCGGCGTGCTAAAACAGGGGCCGTTCGAGACCGAAAACCCCCCGTTGGGGCCGCGCAGGGACGCCCAGGTCCCTGCCGAACTCGTCCAGGTGGTTGACGCTCGCCTCATCCGTCTAGTTCTTGCGTTCGCAGCCGCGATCGTCGTGCTGGGCGTGCCCTCGGCGCTCGGACAGTCGATGGACGATCTCAACCGCCGCATGTCCGGCCTGCGCGAAGAGATCGAGGACGCCAAGGCGAAGGAGGGCGTTCTCACCGAGGAGATCCAGGCTGCCAGCCAGCGGATCGAGGCGCTCGACGGCGACATCGGGTCGCTCGAGACGCTGATCGCGGAGCTCGAGAACAAGCTCGCGCTCATGAGGGAGCGGCTCGCCGTCCTGGCAGACTTGGAGGCCGAGCAGACCAAGGACTTCGAGCACCTGAAGCGCCAGTTCCGGATTGCCCAGCAGGAGCTCGAGCAGCGGCTCGTCGAGCTTTACCAGAGCGAGGAGGCCGACTCGTTCGAGATCATCCTTCAGGTTCGGAACCTCGGCGACCTTCTCGACCAGCTCGAGTACTTCGACTCCATCGGCCGTCAGGACCAGAGGATCACCGTGGAGATCGCCGGCCTGCGGGAAGACATGAGGATCGCCCGCGTCCAGACCCGGAAGACGAAGAAGAAGGTGGCGGAGGCGACCGAAGCTGTCGAGACGGTGGCGGCCGAGAAGAAAGCCGCGCAGGCGGCGCTCATCGCGCAGCAGCAGGCGCTCGCCGCCGCCCGCGAGAACAGGCAGAGCGTCCTGGCCGGTGTTCGCGAGGACAGGGCGCACGCGGAGGAGGACCTCGACGAGCTCCAGGCCGCGAGCGCCGCGCTCGCCGAGCGGCTCCGGAGCTCCGGTGGCGGCGGAGGAGGCGGGTCGACCGGCGACGGCAGCTCGTCGAGCGGGTTCATCTGGCCGGTCAGCGGCGTGGTCACGAGCGGCTTCGGCTACCGCTGGGGGCGTATGCACGAGGGCATCGACATCTCCGCGCCCGCCGGCACGACGATCCGCGCGGTGGCGGCCGGCACGGTCATCTATGCGGGCTGGATGGGCGGCTACGGCAACCTCACGATCGTCGACCACGGCAACGGCCTCGCGACCGCCTACGCGCACCAATCGGCGATCTACGTCGGCGGTGGGTCGGTCTCGCAGGGCACGGCCATCGGCGCGGTCGGGTGCACGGGGAGCTGCACCGGCAACCACCTGCACTTCGAGGTCCGGGTCAACGGCAGCGCCGTCGACCCGATGGGCTACCTCTAACCGGCGTTTTCCACCGGCTCACCGAGGGGCCACCCCGGGCCACCACCCGCTTTGGACGCTAGCGTCGAAAAGCGCACCGGTGGCGCGCGGATCGTGCCGAGAGCGTGAAAGGCGTCCCGGCTAGCGCTGCTCGGCGGCCAGGCGCAGGCCGAGGGCGACGAGCACGGCGCCCGTCACGGCCTCCATCGCGCGGCGGACGCGCGAGCGTCGGAGCAGGTCGCCGGCGCGCGCCACGACGACCGCGTACGCGCTCAGCCAGACGAAGGTCAGCGAGCAGAAGACCAGGCCCAGGAGCAGGAGCGGGAGGAACGTCGGGTCTCCGGCTGGCACGAACTGGGGGAGAAGGCTCGGGAAGAACGCGGCCATCTTCGGGTTGCCCAGGTTGCTGATCAGCCCCTGGCGCACCGCCGTCCGAGTGGGGAGGTCCCGGCGCGGCTCGGCGACGACCCTGCCGTTGCCACCGGGGCGGAAGGCCGCCACGAGCGCCTGGAGGCCCAGGTAGATCAGGTACGCGGCCCCCGCGATGCGCACGGCGGCGAAGGCCGGCTCGGACGCGAGCAGGAGCGCGACGAGCCCGACGCTCGTCGCCAGCGCCCACACGGCCTGGCCCGAGACGACGCCGAGCGCCGTGGCGATGCCCGCGGGCCGCCCGCCGAGCAGCGTGTTGCGGATCGTCAGGGCCGTGTCCGGCCCGGGCGTGACGATCACGAGGACGGCGACGCCGAGGAACGCGACGAGCTGGCTCACGGTCCCAAGTCTGGCGGCCGCGCGGACCGGGCGCCAGGGCTACTCGGCGACGTGGATGTCCGGGAGGCCCCGGTAGCGCTCGTCCACGTGGAACCCGTAGCCGACGAAGAACTGGTCGGGCACCGTGAAGCCGACGTAGCGCATGGGGAGGTCGTCCACGAGCCGCCGGTACGGGCGGTCGAGCAGCGTGCAGACGGCGACGTCGCGCGGATTGCGGAGCGCGAGCGTCTTGACGACGTAATTGAGCGTCAACCCCGTGTCGACGACGTTCTCGACGAGGAGGACATCACGGCCCTCGATGGGCATGTCGAGATCCTTGATCAGCCGGATGCGGGAGCGGCCGCCGAGGTCGCCGCCGTAGCCGGCGAGCACGAGGAAGTCCATCGCGTGCGAGATCGGGATCGCCCGCGCGAGGTCGCCGGCGAAGATGAAGGCGCCCTTGAGGACGGTGACCAGCACGAGGTCGCGGGCGGCGTAGTCCCGCCCGATCTCCGCGCCGAGCTCGTCGACGCGCGAGCGGATCTCATCCCGGGAGAGATAGACGTCGCCGGGGCGTGGAGCCTCTACGTGACGAGGTTCAGGCCGTATTTCTGACCCAGGCGCTCGAAGTCGCGCCGTGTGAAGAGCTTGACCTTGATGTCCGGATACCGCTCGCGGAACTTGCGGATCTTCCGGTTCTTCCGCGTGATGAGGGACTGCTTCATCACCGTGACCTCGAGGTAGAGATCCTGCTCGGGGAGGTAGAAGTCGGGCGTGAAGGCCTCGAGGACCCTGCCGTCGGCGTCGGTCTCGAGCGGAAAGGAGGTTGGCTCGTACTCCCACGCGATGCCGTGGTAGTCCAGCAGGCGGGCGCATTCCACCTCGGCGTCGTTGGCGAAAGGCGTCCCGGAATCTGCCTGGAAATCGCCGCTTTCTAGGGCCATCCAAAAGAAAAGGTAGCAGTCACTCCGGACGGCCCATCACTACACTTCGGCTACCGAACGACGGAGGCTCCGCTGTTCCGCATCGCCCATTTCTCCGATCTCCACTGCGGCTCGCCTTACTTCGTGCCGAACCTCGCCGAGCGCGCGATCATGGAAGTCAACGAGCTCGAGCCGGACATCGTCGTCTGCTCGGGTGACCTGACGACGTTCGGCTTCCAGCAGGAATACGCGGAGGCAAAGGGCTATCTCGACCGACTCGAGTGCGAAAACGTCGTCGTCGTACCGGGGAACCACGACTCGCGCAACGTCGGCTACATCCATTTCGAGGAGCTGTTCGGCGAGCGCCGGCGCACGCTGCAGGTGGGCGGGGTCACGGTCGTCGCCGTCGACTCGTCCGAGCCCGACCTCGACCACGGCGTCATCGGCCGCGGCCGCTATCCATGGATCGAGGAGCAGTTCTCCGCGCCTGCCGACTTCCGCATCTTCGTCCTCCACCACCACCTGCTCCCGGTGCCCGGCACCGGCCGCGAGCGGAACGTCGTCTACGACGCAGGCGACGCGCTCGAGGTGCTGCAGCACGCAGGCGTCAACCTCGTCCTCTCCGGCCACAAGCACGTCCCCTACGCGTGGCGGCTCGAGAACCTCTTCGTCGTCAACGCCGGGACGGTTTCGTCACTGCGCCTCAGGGGCAAGACGAGGCCCTGTTACAACCTGATCGAGATCGAGGACAGGCACGTGGACGTCTGGCGCAAGTATCCGTTCCACGGCCAGGAGCGGATCATCCAGTTCTCGGTGGACACCCTCGAGTACGAGAAGTACACAGCCCGGATCGAGGGCGAGCTGACGGGGCGCCAATGAAGGCGCTCGCACTCGTCGACGGCGAGCACTATCCAGACGTCGTCATCGCCGCGCTCGCGGAGGTGCCGTACGACGTCGTCGGCGCCGTGATGCTCGGCGGCAGCGAGAAGCTCCGCGAGGGTGTGCCCGACTACGGCGTGCCGCTCTGGGACAAGCTCGAGGACGCGCTCGCCGAGGTCGACGTCGACGTCGTCGTCGACCTCTCGGACGAGCCCGTCGTCGGGCCGCGCAGGCGTTTCCGCCTCGCCTCCCGGACGCTCGCCTCGGGGATCCCGTACGTCGGCGCGGACTTCCGGCTCGACCCGGTGGCCTTCATGCCGTACGCACAGCCGGCTCTCGCTGTCATCGGGACGGGCAAGCGTGTGGGGAAGACCGCCGTCGCGGGCCACGTCGCGCGCATGCTCTCGGAGAGTCGCGAGGTCGTCGTCGTCGCGATGGGCCGCGGCGGCCCTCCCGAGCCGGTCGTCGTCGACGTGAAGCCGACGGTCGAGGACCTGCTGGCACTCTCGCGCACGGGCGTCCACGCGGCGTCCGACTACCTCGAGGACGCGGCTCTCGCGGGCGTGGTCACGATCGGGGCCCGGCGCTGCGGCGGGGGTCTGGCGGGCGCGCCGTTCCTGTCCAACGTCGAGGAGGCCGCGGAGGTCGCGGCCTCGCTCAACCCCGATCTCGTCCTCCTCGAGGCGAGCGGCGCGACGATCCCCCCGGTGGAGGCCGGACGCCGGATCATCGTGGCCGGCGCCCACCAGGAGCCCGAGATCCTCTCCGGCAACCTGGGTCCGTACCGCCTCTTCCTCAGCGACCTCGTCGTCCTGACGATGTGCGAGGAGCCGCTGGCCTCCCCGGCGCAGGTCGACGCCATGCGCGCGGCCGTCGCCGAGGTCGACCCCGAGCTGCCCGTGATCGCCACCGTGCTCAGGCCGAGGCCGGTCGAGCCCGTGGCCGGCCGTCGCGTGGCCTTCTTCTCCACGGCGCCCGAGGCGATTCACGAGCGGCTGCGCGAGCATCTCGAGCGCGAGCACGGCGCCGAGGTCATCCTGGTCTCCGGCAACCTCGCCCGCCGCGAGGAGCTCCACCGCGATCTCGACTCCCCTGCGGCCGCCGAAGCCGAGGTCTACCTCGTCGAGATCAAGGCGGCCGCGATCGACGTCGTCGCCGAGGCGGCGGAGACGCGCGGGACCCATGTCGTGTTCGCCGACAACGCGGTCCTGCCGCTGCCCGGCGAGCCGGACCTCGACGAGCGGGTGCGCGCCTTGGCCGACGCGGTCGCCGGCCGGCCGGCAGCGGTGCGATGAACCCCGATCGCCGCCCGCCCGAGGCGCTCGTCTCCGGAGACGTCAGCCTCCCGTACTCGAAGGGCCTGATGGCGAAGACCCTCATGGGCGCCGGCATCCGGCCCGAGCGCGCCTACGAGCTCGCGCGCCTGATCGAGGGCGAGCTCGTCCGCTCGGGCGAGGACTCGGCGATCGGCGCCGAGCGGCTCTACGACGTCGCCGCCGGCGTGCTCGCCCAGCACGAGGGCGAGGAGGCGGTCCGCCTCCTGCGCCGCCTGCAGGCGCTGCGCGAGCTGGATCTCCCCATCGTCCTCCTCGTGGGTGGCGCAACGGGGACCGGCAAGTCCACCGTCGCCACCGAGGTCGCGCACAGGCTCGGCATCACGCGGGTCACGTCGACGGACACGGTGCGGCAGACGATGCGGGCCTTCTTCTCCCAGAAGTTCATGCCGTCCATCCACTACTCGAGCTTCGAGGCCGGCCCGGCCGTGCGCATTCACGAGGGCGAGGACGACGACGCGGCGCTCCTCGGCTTCAAGGAGCAGACGCGCAACGTGCTCGTCGGGGTGAAGGCGGTGATCGCGCGGGCGCTCGAGGAGGGCTATTCCGTCGCCGTTGAGGGCGTCCACGTCGTCCCGGGGGCGCTTCCCCGCTCCTACGAGGGCGCCGTCGTCGTCCAGTGCATGCTCGAGATCGAGGAAGAGGACGAGCACGCGCGCCACTTCTGGGTGCGCGACTCTGGCTCGCAGGGCCTGCGGCCGATGGACAAGTACCTCCGCTCGCTGCCCGAGATCCGTCGCATCCAGGCCTATCTCGTCGAGCGGGCCGAGAAGGCAGGCGTGCCCGTGATCGACAACGCGCGTATCGAGTCGGCCGTGAACGAGGTGCTCCACCTCGTCCTCGCCGAGGTCGAGCGGGCGCAGGAACAGGCCCGAATGTGAGCCCGGCACGGTGAGCGACCCCCAGCCTCGCTGCCAGTGTGAGGCGTTCGCCGCCGTGACGGAGCGCGCCGCGCTCGCCGGCGCGCGCTGGCTCGGCCGCGGCGACGTCAAGGGCGCCGAGGAGTCGGCGGCGACGGCGATGCGGGAGGGCCTGGACGAGCTCCCGATCACCGGCCGCATCGTCGTCGGGGGCGACGAGGAGACCGACGCGCTCGCCATCGGCGCCACCGTGGGCAGCGGCGGGGAGGAGGCGGACCTCGCGGTCGACCCGCTCGAAGGCCGCGCCGTCGTCGCGCGCGGCGACTACGGGGCGATGTCCATGATCGGCGTGGGGGAGTCCGGGTCGTTCCCCCGGCTCCCGCAGATGTACATGCGCAAGATCGCAGTCGGCCCGGTCGCGCGCGGGAAGATCGACCTCGGCAAGCCGGTGGGCGAGAACGTCGTCGCCATCGCCGAGGCCTACGGCCGCCGGACGAACGACATCACCGCGATCGTTCTCGACCGGCCGCGGCACCACGACCTGATCGAGGAGATCCGGGCCGCGGGCGCCCGTATCAAGCTCATCCAGGACGGCGACGTCACCGCCTCGATCACGGCCGCGGTCCGCGGCACGAACGACCATCTCGCGGTAGGCATCGGCGGGGCGCGCCAGGCGGTTCTCTCCGCTGCGGCGCTCCGCTGCCTGGGCGGCGAGCTCCAGGCGCAGCTCTGGCCCACCGCGCGCTCCGAGATCGAGCAGGCCCAGGAGCACGGCATCGACGACGTCTACAAGGTGTTCGAGACCGACGAGCTGGCGCCGGGCGAGGTCATCGTTGCGGCCACGGGGGTCACGAACGGCGACCTGCTGCGCGGCGTGCGGTACCTGACGGACAGCGCGCGCACGCACTCGATCGTCATGTGCACCCGCCACAACTGGGTGCGCTTCGTCGACGGCGTCCACTTCTTCGCCCGGGACCGGCGCGAAGAGGTGCGCCTTCTCGGCTAGCCTAGGAAGCGATGCCGACGCGCGAGGAGATCTTCGAGGCGCTCAGGGTCGTCGAGGACCCGGAGCTCGGCATGGACATCGTCGAGCTCGGCCTCCTCTACGACGCCGAGATCGAGGGCCCGAAGGTGCACGTCACCTACAGCCTCACGTCGATGGGCTGCCCGGTCGGGCCGATGATCGAGCAGCAGATCCGCGAGGTGGTCGAGAGCCTCGAGGGCGTCGGCGACGTCGAGACCGAGCTCACGTGGGACCCGCCGTGGTCGCCGGAGCGCATGTCCGACGACGCGAAGTTCATCCTCGGCTTCGGCTAGCCGCTCGCCCGCGCCTGGGCGATCCACACCGAGGCGGGCACGAGCTCTTCTCCCTCGTCCTCGGGTGAGACGTCGACTTCCCCCTCGACGCCGTCGAGCACGGCGTCCGTGAGGATCGCGCCGGCGACCTTCGGGCGGAGGAACGTCGTCCCGCTGAGCATGGCGCCGGTGAAGTTCACGTCCCGGAGGTCTGAGGCCTCGAAGCGCGTGTCGCGCAGGTTGGCGTTCGTGAGGTCTGCCCCGCTCAGGTCCGCGAGCTTGAAGTTCGCCCCCTCGCAGTCCGCGCCCGCGAGCACGGCGCCCTCGAACAGCGTCTCGCGGAACTGCGCGCGGACGAGGATGGCGTTCCTGAAGGACGCGTCCTTGAGGCGCGCCCGGTAGAGGTCGGCGTCGGTGAAGTCGACGCGCGCCCAGTAAGCGTCTTCGGCCTTCGCGTTCGAGAGGTCCGCCCCGCGAAGGTCGCCGTACTCGCTCTTCGGAATGGCCTGGGCCGAGTCGTCCCAGGGATGGCACCTCCGTGTCGCCTCCTCGTCGTCTGCCCAGGGTTGGTGCAGCACGACCTGGATCGTGAGCGTCTTCAGCACCTTCGCCTCCTTCTCGATGGCGAGCGACGCGGCCAGCACCTGCTTCGTCAGCTGGACGAGCTCCTCGCGCCTGGAGTCGGAGATCTGCCATTCCTGCGGGAACGCGCGCAGCAGCTCGCCGAGCTTGACGGCGGCGGCGGTGCGGAGCAGCTCGCTCGGCGAGGCCAGCTCGACCACCATCTGCTGGTACAGCTCGTCGACCTTCTTGCGGTCCTCGAACTCGAGCCTCCTCCGCGTCGAGCGGCTCTGGCCGACGAGGTAGCCGCCGACCGCCCCGCCGACCGTCACGAGGACGCCGACGAGCTTGAGCCAGAAGAGGCTCCCGCCGGTGTCGCTGCGGATCTGACGGATCTCGGCCGAGAGCTTGTCGACCTCGCGCAGCTCGCGGAGCTGTGCCGGGTCGTCGACCGGGCTCAACGCGTCGCGCTCGATCATGTACTGGGACACGTAGACGAGGGCGAGCACGACGGCGAGCAGCCCGACAACGGACAGGGCGATCGCGAGCGACTCGTTCATCCGCCAGGTGCGTGTCACGCGGCCTCCCGGTACGCCCGGACGTCGAGGGCCCGGACGTCGAGGTGGATGACCTCCCGGCCCATGGCGGCGGCGTGCTGGACGGCGTCGGCGGTCCCGCCGGGCCCGAGGCCCGGGCGCCCGTCCCAGGCGGCGACCAGCAGGTCGGAGTTCTCCACGACCCAGCGCATCGCCGCGCGGTAGGCGCTGCGCGAGCGCGAGCCGTAGGGCAGGCGTTCCTCGCTCTCGGCCGCCTTGCGGAGCTCGGCGTAGCGCCGGCGGGTCGCCGGGCTGACGAAGTCCGACTCGTAGTCGCGGAACGGCGTCACCACCCGCAGCGGGATGTCGAGCGCCAGCGCGACCTCCGCGAAGATCGTGTCCGCTCCCTCTGCGAGCGCCGACACCGCGGCTACCTGCTGCCACCTTCGCTGCGCGGCGGAGAGGACGTCGTACGACGCGTCGGCGACGAACGCGCTCGCCCGAGCGCCCCCGAGATTCCGGTGGCCGACGATTGCAACCCGGACCACCGCGCAATGCTCCCAGACAGGTCGGTCGGATCCTGTTGCGGAAACTCGACTATCGGCGGGGCCGGGACAGGCCCTTCGGCGGTCGCCCGTCCGCCTTTCGTCCCCACACTCTTAGCCATGGGCGAGAAGGTGGCGGCGAATCGGAACGGGCTCCCGGAGGCGACGCGGGTGCGGCGCTGGAGGCGGTCTCAGTTCATCGCGCTGGGCTTCACCCCGACGGAGGCATCGCTGCTCACGAAGGCCGCCGTCGACCTCGGCGACGTGCGCCGGCTGGTCGGAGCCGGCTGCCCGCTCGAGGTCGCCCGCCGAATCGTCCTCTAGGGACTAGCCGGGGATCGTGAGGACGACCTTGCCGAGCTGGCGGCCGGCCTCGAGATGCTCGTGCGCGGCCGCGGCCTCGGCCAGCGGGAAGGCGCGGTCGACGATCGGCTCCGCGCGGCCGCTCGCCACGAGCTCGTAGACCGCCTGGAAGTCGGCCTGCGTGCCCATCGTTGATCCGAGGACGGTGAGCTGCTTCCACCAGATCCGGTGCAGGTTCGCCGGTGGGTTGGGGCCGCTGGTCGCGCCGCAGACTGCGACGCGCCCGCCTGAGGCTGCCACCTGGAGCGAGGTCTTCCAGGTCGCTTCGCCTACGTGCTCGACGACGACGTCCGCGCCGTGGCCGTCTGTCGCCTCGCGCACGGCCGCGGCGACGTCGGCCTCCGCATGGTTGACGGTCGCGTCGGCGCCGAGCTCGCGCGCCCGCGCGAGCTTCTCGTCGCTCGACGAGGTGACGATCACCCTGGCGCCGAGCGCCTTCGCGATCTGCATTGCCGCAGTGGCGACGCCGCCGCCGATGCCCCAGACGAAGACCCACTCGCCTTCCTGCAGCCCGCCGCGCGTGACGAGCATGCGGTAGGCAGTCTCGAAGACGAGAGGGAACGAGGCCGCCTGCTCGAACGTGAGGCCGTCCGGCAGCGGGTAGATGTAGTCGGCCGGCAGCGCGATCAACTCCGCATGCGTCCCGTCCATGTGCTCACCGACGATCCTGGCGCCTTCGTCGAGGCCCGGGTTGATCACGACCTCGTCGCCTTCGCGGAAGCGGTCGACCCCCTCGCCGAGCGCGACGACGACCCCGGCGCCGTCGGCCCCGAGGATGCGCGGCTTGGGCGCGGAGGGGAGTCCGCGGCGCAGCCAGACGTCCAGGTGGTTGAGGCTGGCGGCTCGGAGGCCGATCAGCACCTCGCCCGGGCCCGCGACCGGGTCGGGCGCGTCCTCGTACCGGAGGACCTCCGGCCCTCCGTCCTCGTGGATCCGGACGGCTTTCACGGCGCGATCCTAGCCGGTGGTACCGTGGGCCCGGCATGACGACCACCGAGCTCGACCGCCTCGCGGAGGAGCTCGGGATCGACGTCGTCGGGGCCGCGGCCGCCGAGCCGTACGCCGAGACCGAGCGCCTGATCGTGGAACGTCGCTCCCGTGGCCTCTTCGCCGGGATGCGCTTCACGATGGCCCAGCCGGAGGTGTCCTGCCACCCGGAGACGCTCCTTCCCGGAGCGCGCACCGTGGTCTCGGCGGCGCAGTGCTACTACGCGCCCGGCCCCGAGCCGGAGGCCGGGGAGGGCAGGCTGCCGCGCTACACGTGGGCGGACGGTTACGCGGAGCTGCGCGAGAAGCTCGACGAGCTCGGCCGGCGGCTCGGCGGGAGCTACCGGGTGCTCGTCGACGAGAACCAGCACGTCGACCGTGAGGGTGCGGCCCGTGCCGGCGTCGGCTTCTACGGCAAGAACACGATGCTCATCACGCGCAAGCACGGGTCGTGGGTGGTTCTCGGTACTCTCGTCACAGATGTCGAGGTCGAGTCGGGCGCGCCGCTCGGCCTCGACTGCGGCTCCTGCACGCTCTGCATCGAGGCCTGCCCGACCGGGGCGCTCGACGACCCGGGCGTCGTCGACGCGACGAAATGCCTCTCCTACTGGACGCAGGCGCCGGATCCGATCCCGGAGCAGTACCGCGAGGAGCTCGGCGACCAGGTCTACGGCTGCGACATCTGCCAGGACGTCTGCCCGTGGAACCGCGGCATCGAGAAGCGCAGCGCCGACGCGGGCCCACCGCCGGGGGCCGAGCCGGTGGTATCGCTCGCCGACTGGCTGACCGCGTCCGACGAGAGCCTCCGCGGCCGGTACGACCGCCTGTACTACCCGCGAAACGACGTCCGCTACCTGCGGAGAAATGCTCTTGTTGCCGCGGGCAATTCGGCCGATAGGACACTCGTGGACGCCGTACGGCCGTATGCCGAAGGCGACGACCCGCTCCTCCGCGAGCATGCCGAGTGGGCGCTTGCGCGTCTCGAAGACGGCCCGTGATCGAGGCCGCCCGGCTCCGGCAGACCGAGATCTGGATCGCCTGGATCCGGGTTCTCGCTGTCCCGTTCGCCGTCTTCGAGGTCGCCTGGCTGCGCGCGGAGTACCCGCCCGGGTACGCACGCTGGGCGTGGGGCGCCGCGATTGCGCTCGGCGTGGGGTCGGTCGCGTTCTTCTGGCTCGCGCACCGGGACCTCGATCTCCGCGGCCGCCGCCGCATCGGCGCGCTCGCGCTCGCGTTCGACACGGCGATCGTCTACGCCTACGTCTTCGTCCACGCGTTCGAGATGGGGACGCCCTCATGGGGCATCCTCTATCTCCCGGTCGTCGAGGGCGCGATCCGCTACGGCATCCGGGGCGGGGCGGTCATGCCTTTCGTCGTCCTGCCGTTCCTCGGGATCGCCGAATGGTGGCGCGCCGAGGAGTTCGGCCCGCCGCCGTTCGACCCGGACCGCGTGACGCTCCCGGTCGGGCTGCAGCTGCTCATGGGCCTCGTCGTCGGCTGGCTCGTCGACCGGCTCCGCACGGAGACCGCCGTCGCGGAGGCACGAGCGGCCGAAGCCGAGGACCTGCGGGACGCGCTCGGGCGCCGCGCCGACCTGCTCGACGCGCTCAACCGCACCGCCCGCGCGCTCGGCTCGTCGCTCGACCAGGATCTTGCGCTCGAGGCGTTCAATCGCGAGCTGCACACCGTCATCGCGTTCGACCGGGTGGAGTTGAGGCTCGCGGCGGGAGGCGACGACTTCCTCGTCGCGTCCGGCGGCTTTCCCGGCGCCGAGCCGGGCGAGCAGGTCTCCGGCCCGCTCGCCGTCGGCAACCGGACGCTCGGCCGCCTCGTCGTCGCCCGTGACGGCGGGCCGCCGTTCACACCCGAGGAGACGGAGCTCGTCTCCCTGCTCGCCCGCCAGGTCGCCTCGGCCGTGGAGAACATCCGCATGTACGAGGCCGAGCGCAGCGCCGCCGCCGAGATGCGCCGGCTCTCCGCGCTTCGTGCCGACTTCGTCTCGATGGTCTCCCATGAGCTTCGCGGGCCGATGGCCTCCGTCATCGGCTGCGCCCAGACCCTGCGCATGCGCTGGCGCGAGCTGAGCCAGGAGCAGCGGGAGTCGTTCCTCGGGCTGATCGAGAGCGAGAGCTCGCGCCTCTCCGACCTCGTCGGCGACGTCCTCGACACCTCACGCATCGAGGCCGGGTCGTTCCCGTACGACTTCGACGCGATCGACGTCGAGGAGCTCGTGCGCGAGACGGCGACCGTCGTCGCGCTCGGACAGGACGAGGTGCGCTTGGTGACCAGGGTGGCGCCGACGCTTCCGCGCGTCCATGGCGATCAGGAGCGCCTACGCCAGCTTCTGTGGAACCTGCTGACCAACGCCGTCAAGTACACGGTCGCCGGCGACGAGGTCGAGGTTTCGGCCATGAAGGAGAACGGCTCCGTCGCCGTGTCGGTCCGCGATCACGGCCCGGGCATCCCGCCGGACGCGCAGGAGCTCATCTTCGAGAAGTTCGGGCGCGTGAGCGGCGACGGCAAGCCGGGCGCCGGGCTCGGGCTCTTCATCGCCCGCTCGATCGCCGAGGCCCACGGTGGGACGCTCGAGGTCGAGTCGGAGGCCGGCGAGGGTGCCACGTTCGTCCTTCGCCTCCCGCTCTCCGCCGCGTGACCTTCGCCTGGGCTTCCACGAAGGACGGCCGGGTGCGGATCAGCTGGCGCGGCAGGGTCGTGACCACGCTGGCCGGCGGCTCGGCTGCGCGCTTCCTGGAGCAGGTCGAGGGATTAGACCGAGAGGGCGAGCAGCTTCTCATGGCACGCGCGACGGGCAACTTCAAGCGCGGCAACGAGCGCAGCCGCCGGGAGCGCTAGTCTGGCGGTCGTGGCAGGCAGACGGCGCACGGTGCTCGGGGTCGCCGCGTTCGTGGCGCTGGTCGTCCTCTCCGCGTGCGGCGGAGGCGACAGCGGCGGAGGCGACAGCGGCCCGAACAGCGTCGACGAGGACACGCACTCCTTCGAGTACCCGGAGGGCTGGAGCGAGCTCGAGGCGGAGTTCATCGCCGAGGCGCCCAACAACACCGCTTCTGTGTCGGTGGGGCCCGAGGAGACCGGCGTGAACCTCGTGACCGTCGGGAGCTTCGACGTCCCGGTGGAGGTGACGGGCGATAACCTCGAGCAGTTCCGCGACGACATCACGGCGGGCGTAGAGCAGCTCTTCACGCAGGCGGACGGGTCGATCGAGGAAGGGCCGATCCCCATCACGGTCGGCGGCCTCGACGGCTACCGGTTCGAGGGGACGAGCACCACTCCGGTCGAGGGCGGCGGCGAGGTGCACACGCGGTCGATCCAGGTCTACGACGGCACGACCGGGTTCTTCATCAACTGCCAGTACGCGCCCGACGCCCAGGAGGAGATCCTGGCGGGCTGCCAGCAGATCGTCGACTCGTTCGCTCCCGCCGAGTAGCTAGGCGCGCGCCGGCTTCTTGGCGAGCGCGGCCTTGAGCTTCTTCGCGCGGGAGGCGACCTCGCGCCGGAGGTCCTCCGGCTCCAGCACCTCGGCGAAGCCGCGGTGGGAGAGGATCTCGCCGACGAACCAGTCCGTGCCGCCGACGCCCACCTCCTCGAGGGCGTAGCCCCGCGCGAGCGGCAGCGCGCCGCGCTCGATCCGCCACCTGGCGACCTCCGGGTCGAAGAGGACGCGGGCGACCCGCACGTCGCGGAGCTTGCGCGGCTCGAGCCCGGGCCGCGGGTCGAAGGTCTCCTTCAGAAGCTTCGCGCCGCGCATGCGGTCGAGCCGGA
The DNA here is from genome assembly GCA_963839745.1 of uncultured Actinomycetes bacterium. Classification (GTDB taxonomy): domain Bacteria; phylum Actinomycetota; class Thermoleophilia; order Gaiellales; family Gaiellaceae; genus JAIBJN01. The sequence goes on along the minus strand of CAWIWC010000013.1, from coordinate 28,545 downwards.
AGCTGCGCTGCGCATCGCGCGTGCGATCCCACGAGTGCACGTACCACCAGGGCAGCTCGCGCTCGAGGGCGTGGGGCTCGACCACGCGGACGCTGGTCTCCTCGCCGACGGCGACGTACTCGATCTCGACGAGGCGCTGCTCGCGGATGGCCTGCGAGAACGTGCGGATGAGCTGCTCCTCCTCGGAGGCGGCCTCGGGCACCTCCTCCTCGGCTTCCTCCTGCTGGCCGAACTCGCCGAACGTCTCCTCGAGCTTCCTGCGCACGCGCTCGAGCGGCGTCTGCGCCTCGGCGGCGATCATCGGGCCCACGAACTCGAGGGCGAGCCGGATCGCACGCGCCTCGAGCGGGGTGAGCCGGGGCGCCCGCCGGAACGCGTCGCCGAACAGCTCCTTGTCCACGCGCACGTCGTCGCCGTCCAGCGACGCGTAGACCGCGTAACAGCCGCCGCCGAAGTTGACGAGGTTGAGGAGCTGGAGGTGGTCGTCGAGCTGGTCGGGCGGAATGTGGAAGCGGTCGACGAGCTCCTGCGCGGGGATGATCGCCCGCGGCTCGTCTCCGCAGCGCGCGAGCAGGTGGGCGAGCAGGGCCTGAAGGACGCCGAAGCGCTCGGGCGCGAGCGGGCCGGCCGGTCGCTCGAGCGGCTCGACTGCCTGGCGCGCCTTCGGCCTGGGCGGCTTCGTCGGCTCGCCTTCATGGCGCTGGAGCACGCGCCCGAGCCCGTCGTTGACCTCGTCCACGAGCTCGGGCGGCGAGAGCGGCCGAGCGCGACCTTCCTGGCGGAGCACCCAGCCGGCGAGCAGGTCGAGCCTGGAGTACGGGGTCGTGAAGGCCCCGTCCTCGACGTCGCCGCGCTCCACCATGCGCTCCACCCACCAGGCGGTGTCGTGGTCGAGCTCGATCTCGGCCTCGCCCTTGTCCTCGCCGTACTGCCAGGGCTGGCGGCCCCGGAAGCCGGAGGGGTCGTACTCCGGCATGCGGAAGTCGCGCTCGCGGCGGGTGGCGAAGCGGATGTCGCCGATGATGCGCGAGACGCGGAACGTGCGCTCGTCGTCCTCGTCGAGGTCGCGGCCGATCAGGTACCAGGAGCCGGCCTCGGGAAGGAGGGCGTACGGGTTGACCGTGCGCTCGCGGGTGCGGTCGCGCGAGATCGACCAGTACGTGAAGCGGACGGTGCGCTGCTTGGAGATCGCGCCCTCGAGCTTCGTGAGCCGGCCCGACATCTCGTCCGAGTAGTCGGGGTCGCGCACCTCGACCCGCAGCGCGCTCTCCGGCGCGGCCTCGAGCTGGGTCGGGCGGCCGAGCGCGAGGTTCTGGAGCGCGAGGCGCAGCGGCTCGGCGTAGGCGAACTGCCCGTCGAGCAGGTGCAGGGCGATCTGGAGCGCGGCCAGCTCCTCGTCGTCGAGATCGAGCTTCGGGAGAAAGTACTGCTCGGCTCGAAGCGTGTAGAGCTCCTCGCCGGTGAACTCGTCCCGCTGCGAATGGAGCGGCACGCCGAGCGCGACGAGCTCGCTGCGGTCGGAGTAGAAGCGGCGTGCGAACGCCTCGTCGGACATCTCGGAGTAGCCCTCGACGACCGACTTGATCTCCCTGGCGGTGAGCGGCCGGCGCTCGGCCATGAGGAAGGCGACGAGCGAAAGCTGGCGGATCAGCTTGTCGGTGTCGTGCGACACGGCTCCTATTCTGTCAGCGCCGTGGCTATCGTCGCGCATCTCGACCTGGACGCGTTCTTCGCGGCCGTGGAGGAGCTCGAGCGTCCGGAGCTCGCGTCGCAGCCGCTCGTGGTCGGCGGAGACCCTCACGGACGCGGTGTTGTGGCCACCGCGAACTACGTCGCGCGCGGCTACGGCATCCACTCGGCAATGAGCTGCGCCGAGGCGCTCAGGCGCTGCCCGCACGCGGTCTTCGTGCTCCCGCGCCACCGCACCTACCGCGACTACTCCCGCGCCGTCTGGGCTGCGATCCGCGAGGTCGTCCCCACGATCGAGCGGACGGGACTGGACGAGGGGTACCTGGACGTGGGGGAGGTCGCGCCGGACTACCGCCGCGCCCGTGTCGTTGCCGAGGCCGTGCAGGCCGCCGTGCGCGGCGCGACGAGCCTCTCCTGCTCGCTCGGCGTCGCGAGCTGCAAGGTCGTCGCGAAGGTCGCGAGCGACCGCAGGAAGCCCGGAGGGATCACCGTCGTCCGCGCCGGGCGCGAGGCGGCGTTCCTGGCGCCGTTCGCCGTGCGGCTCCTACCGGGGGTCGGCCCGCGGGCAGAGGAACGCCTTGCCGGCGCCGGCGTGGAGACCATCGGCGAGCTGGCCGCGCTCTCGGACGAGCAGCTGGCGCGCCTTCTGCCCGGGAAGGTCGGCCGCCTCCTCCGCGACCGCGCCTGCGGCATCGACCCGCGCGGCCTCGACGAGCCGGTGGCCAACATCTCGATCGGGCACGAGGAGACCTTCCCGCGCGACGTCTCGGACCGCGAGCGGCTTCACGAGGAGCTGCGCCGCATGGCGCTCCGCGTCGCCGGGCACCTGGCGGAGTCGGGCCAGGTCGCGCGCACCGTGACGACGAAGCTCCGCTACCCGGACTTCTCGATCCGGAGCCGCTCGACCACGCTGGCGGCCGGGCTCGCGGACGGTGAGCGCATCGGCCAAGTGGCGTGCGACCTGCTCGACCGCGCCCTCGCGGACCGTCCCGGCGCCTTGCGTCTCGTCGGCGTCTCGGTCTCGAAGATCGAGGACTTCGAGCAGCTCGCGCTCGCGTAGGGGGCCTTCCGGAGGGCTAGGACGTCGCGGCGTCGAGTTCTTGCAGCAGTCTGTAGGCGGCTCGCTCAACCTCCTTGTGCCGCCACTCGGCGGCGCGGTACACGCAGGCGATCAAGCCGCTTCGGTGAACGCGGCGGAAGTCGCCGCATACGAACGCGTATCGCGCCTTGGTCTCGTCGGCAGCGCCCTCGGTCAGCCCCAGGAACCAGCCCGCGTACTCCTGCCACGAGTGGTCCTTCAGGAAGGCGTTCTCATCGGCGGCGTTCGGCTGAACATCGCCCCAGTTGCTGTTCAGCACGTATTGCTTGGCCTTGATGAGCTTCCGAGCTTGAGCCACTCCGCGTCTGTTCACGGTGTAGGAAGCCACAAGTCTCCTCGTACCCTGAGACGAGGCTCGCGAAGCGAGATCAGCAGGATCCGACCGTGCGACCCGCGGATTGGGTCGGTGGATCTGCCGTGGCCGCCGCGGCTCCTAACGCCGAGGCCGCGCCGCCCGGAAGTTGGTAGTCGCCGCTACGCGGCCTGGCGCTGCGTTTCGAGGTGCTGGTGCGAGGGGCAGTACTCACGCTCGGGGAGCGGCGTGCGCTGGCACGGCTTCCCCTTGCGCGTCGTCGCACGGCAGCGGGCGACCCCGCCGTCGAACGCGCCGGCCTCGATCTGGGCCTCGATGTACTCGACGGCAGCCCCGATGCCCTCGGTCACTGCCCAGGCGACCTGCGCCTGGTAGGTGATGGGGAAGTAGCGCCGGATGTCCTGAAAGAGCGTCCGGTCGGGGTGTGCGAAGTAGCGCGGGTCCTTGGCGAGCCGTTCGACGCACTCTTCGCAGAGGGCGAGGACCTCCCGCCGATACTCGAGCTGCTTCTCAGGCTCTGCCCAGGGATCGATGAGGTCTTTGATGGAGCGGTAGATCGCCCTGGAGTATTGATACATGCGGGTCAGAATCCTCTCGTGAACTTGCTCGCTCACACGTTATCCTTCGCCGTCACGAAACACCTGCAAAACGCTGTTAACATCGGGTTAAGGGAGCGCCCCCGATCCGCTCCGGCGAGGAGCATAACACGGCAGGCCAAGGTGTTACAAAGTTTCCCGGCGAGCGGTCGCTACAAACGTCTCAGTCTGCTACTTCCCGCACGTAGGCCGTCGGAAACCCCGACGAGCGCGCGCGCGGGAGGGCGTTCTCGGCCTCGTTCTGCGAGTCGTACACGCCCGTGAAGGTCACGTAGTAGCCGGGATTCAGCGTCGTGAAATTCGACGAGTCCAGGATGCCGACCTCGGGCAGGCCGGCGTTCAGGGCCTGCTGCGCGGAGGACTCGGCCGGGCCGCGCCCCTCGCTGACGGGCGTCGACTTGAGGACGACCGTGAACCCGTCTGTGCCAGGCGGCCAAAACTGGATCGTGCCGGTAGTCGTCGTCGGCTGGGTGGTGGACGTCGTCGAGAACGTCGGCGTCGTCGTCGGGAAGACGGTCGATGTGCCGGAGGTCGGGATGGAGATCGTCGACAGCGTCGGCGGCGGCTCGACCGTGATCGTGCCTGTCGGCGGGAGCACGGGAACCGTCGACTCGGTGGCGCTCGAGGCCGGCCCGCCCTCCGGGTCGTCGTCGGTGGCCGCCAGCGCCACGATCGCCCCCGCCGCCAGAGCGACGAGGAGGAGGGCCAGGAGCGCGATCCAGAGCCAGACGGGCGATTCGCGCGACCACACGATAGTCCGCGTGTAGCCCTCGCTGGGCAGCGCCACCAGCCGCTGGCCGCACTCGAGGCAATACTCCTGGAGCGGCTCGTACGGTCCCCCGCAACGCGGGCAGCGGCGCTCCTCCACGGGCGCGTCGGGCGTCGGGCCCTCGCCGGGCGGCGGCTCGAGCGGCGGCGTCGTCACAGGCGCCCCTCGGGGTCGTTCGGATCCGGGCGGACCATCGTCTCGTCGAGCGGGTCGGGCGCGGGAGCGTACTCCGCCGGAGCGGCCGGGTTGCCGCAGAACGGGCAGAAGTTGACGTCCGCAGGGAGGGGCTGGCCGCAGTGGACACACGTCACGACCGCAGGTGAGGTCGCCGCGGGCCGCCCGCAGTGGGAGCAGAAGTGCACCCCGGGAGCGAGCGGCGCGCCGCACTTGCAGTGGGCGACGTGCGGGAAGGTGCGCGCGGTCGCCTCGGCCGCGAGGAGCGAGTCGAGCTCGTGCATGCGCTGCTCGAGCGCGAGGACCTCACCGGAGCGCGAGATGAGGAGGTCTGCCTTCCAGCGGTCGCGACGGACCATCTCGACCGTCAGGCCGCCCACGTCGCGCATCTCGATCTCGCGCTGGCGTGTCAGCGCCATGCGCTCGCGCTGAAGCCGGACGACATCCGGCTCGAGCGGCGGAGACGGCCCGGGCTCGACGATCTCGACCACCTCGACGACCTCCTCGCCGGGCTCGGGCCCGCCTCGGTGATCGGAGAAGGGGTTCATGCGTCCGGGCATCGCAGCCAGCACGCGAGTCTAACGGACGGCCTGGACCGCTCCGGCGCACCGGAGCAGCCGTCAGCGGGACAGGACAACCAGTCGCTCCTCGGTCATCTCGCGGACCGAGTAGGGCGGGCCCTCCTTGGTGTTGCCCGATGCCTTGACGCCTCCGTAGGGCATCTGGTCGGCGCGGAACGTCGGCGCCTCGTTCACGAGCACCCCGCCGAACTCGAGCGCAGCGCCGGCCGCGAGGGCCGTCTTGACGTTGCTGGTGAAGATGCCGGCCTGGAGCCCGTACTCGGTCCCGTTGGCGAGCTCGAAGGCCTCCTCGAGGGAGTCGTACGGGCTGACCGTGCAGACCGGCCCGAAGACCTCGAGGCAGGACACCTTCATCTCCGGCGTGACGTTGGTGAGCACCGTGGGGCGGATGACGCCGTCGTCGGTCGTCTCTCCGCCCGTGAGGATGTCCGCGCCCTGGGACTTCGCCTCGTCGATCCAGGCGAGGATCCGCTCGCGGGCGTCCTCGTCGATGACGGGGCCGACGTCCGTCTCGTCGTCGCCGGGATCGCCGGGGCGAAGCGCCTCGACCTTGGGGAGGAAGCGCGCCACGAAGTCGTCGTAGACGCCGCGGGCGACGTAGACACGCTGGATGGAGATGCAACTTTGTCCGGCGAAGGAGAACGCGTTGGCGGCGGCTTTGGAGGCCGCATCCTCGACGTCCGCGTCGGCCTCGACGATCAGCGGCGTCGCGTTGCCGAGCTCGAGCAGCACCTTCTTGCGGGCGGCGCGCTCGCGGAGCTTCCAGCCGACCTCGGCGGAGCCCGTGAAGCTGATCAGGCGGACCCGCTCGTCCCCCACGAGGACGTCGCCGATCTCGGACGCGGGCCCGACCAGGACGTTGAGCCACCCGGCGGGGAGGCCCGCCTCGGCTTCGAGCTCGGCCAGGAGGAGCGCCGAGAGCGGCGTCTGGCTGGCGGGCTTGAGGACGACGGCGCAGCCGGCGGCCAGCGCCGGCGCGACCTTGTGGGCGACGAGGTTGAAGGGGAAGTTGAAGGGCGAGATGGCGCCGACGATCCCGATCGGGATGCGGGCCGTGAAGGCGAACTTGCCCACCCCGGCGGGCGAGGCGTCCATCGGGACGACCTCTCCGGCCAGCTTGCGCGCCTCCGTGGCCGCCGAGCGGAAGGTGGAAGAGGCCCGCTCGGCCTCGACGCGGGCAGCCTTCAGGGGCTTGCCGGCCTCGTTCGAGATCGTGTGGGCGATGTCCTCGCGACGCTCGTCCACGAGCGCGGCGGTGCGGTCGAGGATCTCGGCACGCTTGTGCGCCGGCAGCGGCTCGGCCATCGCCGCCGCGGCTGCGTCGATCGCGCGTCGCGTCTCGTCGGCGCCTGCCTGCGCCACGCGGCCGACGATGTCGCCCGAGTACGGCGAGCGAATCTCGCTCCACGTGCCCGTCTCGATCCATTCGCCGCCCAGGAGAAGCTTCTGCTCGCGGGCCGTGACCGCCATGCCGCTATTCAAGCACGACGCAGGCCGGGCCGCCGTGCGGCAACCTGTGTGGGCCGTGGTTCGCGTCGCCGTTCTCGCGCTCCTCCTCGTCCCGCTGGCGGCCTGCAGCGGAGACGAAGCCTCCGGACCGGTCGAGGAGCCTTCCCCGAGCACGAGCGAGCCGGCGCCGCCGCGGCAGTCACCACAGGTCCTGACGCAGGCGGACTCGGGCGCCGCGGTCGCGCTCCCGACCGGCGGCGAGACGAGCCTGCGCCTTTCGAGCGACTGGGTCTGGAGCGAGCCGGTCGTCGACGGAGACGCCGTGTCGCTCGCGGTCGTGAACTACATCCAGGACCCCGGGTTCTCGGAGTGGGTTGTGACTGCCGTGGAGCCGGGGGAGGCCACGATCGCCTCGTCGGGGACGGCCGCCTGCGCGGGCCAGGACGGATGTGCCGTCGGGCCGCAGGACTTCCAGGTCAGAATCACCGTCGAGCAGTGACCGCTGCGGACGTGAAGAAGGTGGGCGTGGTCGGGCTCGGCACCATGGGAGCCGGGATCGCGCAGGTCTGCGTCCAGGCGGGGTTCGAGACCGTCGGTCGCGAGGTGAGCGACGAGCTCTGCGAGCGTGCCCGGGAGCGGATCGCCCACTACCTTGGCCGCGGGGTCGAGAAGGGCCGGCTGACCGCCGAGGAGCGTGACGCGGCGCTCGCGCGCCTAACGATGACGGTCGACCCGGCCGGCCTCGCGGGCTGCGACGTCGTCATCGAGGCGATCGTCGAGGACCTGGACGCGAAGCTGGCGCTCTTCCATGCGCTCGAGGCCGTGTCGCACGCCGGCACCGTGCTGGCCACGAACACCTCGGCGCTCTCGGTCACCGCGATCGCGAGCGCCTGCAAGCACCCGGAGCGAGTGGTCGGCATGCACTTCTTCAACCCGGCCCCCGTGCTCCCGCTCGTCGAGGTCGTCCGCACAGAGCTCGCCTCCGACGAGGCCGTGGAGACCGCCTACGGGCTCGCCGAGCGGCTCGGCAAGGATCCGATCCGCTGCAACGACACGCCCGGCTTCGTCGTCAACCGCATCCTCATCCCGCTCCTGAACGACTGCGTCCGCGTACTGGACGAGGCGGGGGTCTCTCCCGAGGATCTCGACAAGGCGATGACGCGCGGCGTCAACTGGCCCATCGGCCCCTGCGCGCTCATCGACCTCATCGGCGTCGACATCCACGTGCATGCCTCCGAGGCGCTCCACGATGCGCTCGGAGAGCCGCGCATGGCCGCGCCCGAGCGGCTCGTGCGCATGCGCGACGAGGGGCGCCTCGGGCGCAAGTCGGGCCGCGGCTTCTTCGAGTACGGCTAGACGAGCTCGGAGGCGAGCCTGGCGGCCTCGGCCTCGACGGCCGCGGCTTCCTCGGGTGTGAACGTCCGCTCCGTGAACTCGGCGTCGAGGACGAGCAGCGTCTCCTCGTCGATCTGCACCGGGATCGCCACTTCCGAGCGGACGCGCTCGTCCGTCGCCAGGTAGTCGGGATCGTGGCGGACGTCCTCGACGAGCTGCGGCTTGCCGGACTCGGCCGCCCGCCAGCAGATGCCGCCCTGGTCCCGGGGGACCTCGTAGATCAGGCGGATCCCGCCGACCGACGCGACCACACGCAGCGCGCCGCCGACGCGCATGTGGCAGTAGACGTGTGTCCCGGGCAAGCGCGCGGACAAGCGCTCGACGGCCTGTCGGGCAAGCTCCACGACGTTCTCCTCTCGCTCGGCCGGCCCCTGGGCGTCCGGCCTCGGGGCGCGAAACCCCTGGCGACTGGACATTGCCAAGGGAGTATGCCCTAGAGCGCGGTCGTCGGAAACGGCCCCGCGCCGTCCGGGCGCCTCCCTACAGTCGTAGGGCAGTGACGCTCTGTGCGCTCTGCCGCCGGAACCTCCTCGCGGGCGAACGGTTCCGCTACTGGCGAAGCATCCAGGAACGCCAGGTTGCACGCGTCGTCTGCCACCTCTGCGAGCCCGAGGCCACGCGCGACGGCTGGCAGCGAACCGACCGCCACGAGGTCCAGAACGCGGTCGGCCTGCGCGGCACCGTCAGGCTCGTCGCCTAGCCCGTCACGCCGCCAGCGGGCTCGTCCGGCACCAGCCGGCGCCGGGGTGCCTCTGCGCTACCGCGGACCAGATCGCTGCCGCCTCGTCGAACGAGAGGAGCTCGAGCGCGACCGCGTGGCGCGTCGCGGCGACCGCGGCGACGATCTCGCGGTCGAGATCGCGCTCGCCGCGGGGTACGCGGGCCGAGGCAACCGCGAGGGCCTCCAGACGCGCCTCCAGAAGGCGGGCCGTGCGATCGTGGCGGGATCGCTCGTCCATGGCCGTCTCTCGATGGTACGAGCGGGCCCGGACGTTTCCTTCCCGCACTGCTCTTCGGGTTACTGCCGTTTACAATTTCTTTACAGCGCCGTAATCGAAGTCTCACGGCATGCGAAGATAGTTCGTAGCGAATGCGGCGCAGCTTTGTAGTGATCTTTGTCGCGGCCCTCGCGATGTGGGCCGGCGATGCCTCATACGCGCAGGCGGATTACTCGCTGCGCACACCCGGGGCCGAGCTGATCGAGCTCCGCGCCGGCTACGGGCGCGCAGTCATCGGGCGCCGGGGCTCGGTGCTCATCCGTGTGGCGGTGGGGCGCATCCGCGTCGTCGACCTCTTGGGGGGCGGAAGGCCGAACCGCAGCTGCAACAAGCGCGGAGTCCGGGTGAGCCGCTCGACGACCCAGTACAGGGGCACCGACGTTCGCTGCCGCGTCTGGAGCGGCGCGAGCGGCGGCCCGTGGCAGGCCGTCATCAACGGGCGTCGTATCTTCGCCGCCGGCAGTGTGCGCGGCTCGCTGACGCTGGACGCGTTCGACACCGGCCCGCGAGGCACGTACCGGATCGCCGGGGGCGCGCTCAGGTATTGGCCCCGCACGGCTCGGACGTTCGAGCTGTGGAGACGATGACCGGCGCTCACCAACCGAGCCCTGTGCCAGGATATGGCGCTGTGACCGGGACGAAACAGTCCATCCTCGTCGTCGAGGACGAGTCCAGCATCGCGTCGTTCATCGGCATGTACCTCAAGCGCGCAGGGTTCTCCGTGCGCGTGTCCGGCTCCGGCGGGGATGCTCTCGAGAAGGCAAGCGCCGATCCGCCGGCGCTGATCATCCTCGACCTCATGCTGCCCGACCTCGACGGCATCGACGTGTGTCGCCGCGTGCGCCAGCGCTCCGACGTTCCGATTCTCATGCTGAGCGCCCGCGACGAGGACATCGACAAGATCATCGGGCTCGAGGTCGGCGCAGACGACTACCTCACGAAGCCCTTCAACCCGGGCGAGCTCGTCGCGCGCGTGAAGTCCATCCTGCGCCGGTCGAGCCCGGAGCGCCGCGAGTTCGTCAGCTCGGTGCTCGAGCACGGCGACCTTCGGATCGACGCGGGACGCCGGGAAGTGAGGGTCGCCGGCGACGAGGTCCAGCTCGCGCCCAAGGAGTTCGACCTCCTCTGGGACCTGCTGGATCATCGCGGGTTGGTGCTCACGCGGGATCAGTTGCTGGAGCGTGTCTGGGGCTATACGTTTGCGGGCGACACGCGCACCGTCGACGTACATGTCCGCCAGCTGCGGCGCAAGCTGGGCGAAGCCTGCCCCATCGTCACCGTGTGGGGCGTCGGCTACAAGGTCTCGACGGAGCCGAAGGCCGCGAAAGTCTCATAGGGAGCGGCCGTGCTGCGCTCCCTGCGCTTCAAGCTTCCCGCGATCTTCTTCGCGGGCGTGCTCGTGGCCGCGCTCGTCACGGTCGCGATCGCGGTCCGCTTCTTCCAGGAGGACACCAGGTCGCGCACGCTCGCGGAGCTCGAGCGTCAGGCCGAAGGGCTCGCCGAGCTGTACACCCAGCAGGCGAACGCGAGCATCGACGAGACCGGCTCGGCCCCGCGCTTCGCCCCGCCGACCCTCGAGGAGGCGACCGGCTCGGAGATCTACTACGCCGGCGTCGAGATCTTCCCCGGCCAGGCCTCCGGCCTGAGCAAGCTGTCCCTGGACCTCCTCGACCGGGATGCCCTCGATGACGGTCGCGTGCAGACGTTCGAGTTCCGTCCTCCGGGGGCCGACCACGTGTTCCTCGCTGCCGCCTACCCGATCAGGCTCGGCGGCGAGACCTTCGGGGCGATCGTCGTGGCGAAGCCGCGCGCCGAGCTGCAGGAGCGCTGGATGGACCTCTCGCAGCGGCTCGCGCTGGCGTTCCTGGCAAGCCTGCCGATTGCGGTCCTGTTCGTCTGGTATCTGACCCGCCGTCTGACCAAGCCGTTGCTGACGCTCTCGCGGGCCGCGGACGAGGTCGCGCTGCGGCGGTACGGCGCCGAGCTCCCCGAGTCGGGCTCGAGCGACGAGATCGCGCACCTCACGGAGCGGTTCCGCGAGATGACCGAGCGGCTCGCCGCCGCCGAGGCGCACGAGCGGAACTTCCTCGTCCGCGTCTCCCATGAGCTGCGCACGCCGCTCACCGCCATCCGCGGCCACGTCGCCGCGCTGCGCGAGGGCCTGGCGGACGACCCGAGATCGCGCGAGGCGTCGCTCGAGGTCATCCGCGCGGAGACGGACCGGCTCGTGCGCCTGGTCGGCGACCTCGTCGACCTCTCCCGGCTCGAGGCGCACAGCTTCACCCTCGATGAGCAGGAGGTCGAGCTCGAGCGGCTGGTCGAGCAGGGCTACAACTCCTTTGCCGAGGAGGCGCGGCGCCGGGAGATCCGCTACGAGCTCTCCCTCGGCGCCAGCCCGGTGTTGAACACCGACGGCGACCGCGTCCTTCAGATCGTCTCCAACCTGCTTTCGAACGCGTTCTCCTGGACGCCCGACGGCGGGGCAATCTCGCTCGCGGTTTCAAAGGACAACGGGTTCGCGTCGGTCTCGGTCACCGACTCGGGGCCCGGGATTGCTCCCAAGGACCATGACCGCGTCTTCAGGCCGTTCGTCTCCGAGAACGGCGAGGGGACCGGCCTGGGGCTCGCCATCTCCCTGGAGCTCGCGCACGCGCTTGGCGGCGACCTCCAGCTGGACTCCGTGGTCGGGCGCGGGTCGCGGTTCGAGCTGCGGCTGCCGGCGCGCTAGGTCTCTGACCTACTGCGCCTGGCGGCTGTCGATCCGGTAGAGCGCAGCGCCGGGACGCTCCTCGAGGGCACGCTCGATGCGGTCGAGGATGCGCTCGGCCCGGTCGAGCCGTCGTTCAACGGCGCGCCAGCCGGAGCCGATGAGCTCGACGAGGACGGCGAGATCTTCGAGGCGCTCGCGACGCTCGGCTGCCACCTCGGCCTGCAGCGCTTCGATCCGCCGGACCATCTGGCCTGTGAGGCCGCGCACCTCCGCGATGTGCCGCGCGACCGGCAGCACCTCTGCGCGCATACCCTCCTCGACGGCTGCGCCGAGGCGCTCCGGAACGACGCTTTCGAGCTCTGCCGCGGTCTGTGCAAGGGCGTCGAGCCCGGCCTCCGCCCGCTCGAGCGCGGCCTCGAGATCGGCCCGGGTCGGGCCTCCCTCGCGCGCCTCGGCGATGCGTGCCCTGGCCCGTTCCAGCGCGTCGCGATCCATGGGCGGTGACTCTACTCTTGGCGTCGGATCGCATGAGAACCTCGGAGCTCGACTACGACCTGCCGTCCGAGCTGATCGCCCAGCGGCCGCTCGAGCGGCGTGACGACTCACGGCTCCTCGTCGCAGACCGGGCCTCGGGCGAGGTGCGTCACCGCCGGTTCCGCGACCTCCCCGCCGAGCTTCCGGAGGGGGCGCTCGTCGTCGTGAACGACACCCGGGTGATCCCCGCGCGGCTGCGGGTGCGGCGGGAGACCGGCGGGGAGGCCGAGGTGCTGCTCCTGGAGCCGGCCGGGGACGGCCTGTGGGAGGCGCTCGCTCGGCCGACGAAGCGCCTGCGGCCCGGGACGAGGCTGGGCCCCGCCGAGCTCGTCGAGCACCTTGGGGGTGGCCGCTGGCTCGTGCGCCTCGACGGGGAGCCGGAGGGCGAGGCGCCGCTCCCGCCGTACATCACGGAGCCCCTCGCCGACGCCGAGCGCTACCAGACCGTCTACGCGGAGGACGCGGGCTCGGCCGCGGCGCCGACGGCGGGCCTCCACTTCACGCCCGAGCTCCTCGCCGGGCTGGACGTCGAGCGCATCACGCTCCATGTCGGCCTCGACACCTTCCGGCCGGTGACGGCCGACGACCTGGCCGACCACGAGATCCACAGCGAGCGGTACCGCGTGGAACCAGTGGCGTGGGAGCGGATCCGCGCCGCCGACCGGGTCGTGGCCGTGGGCACGACCACCGTGCGCGTCCTCGAGTCGCTCGCGCGCGGAGCGCCGCTGGAGGGCCGGACGAGCCTCTTCGTCACGCCCGGATTCGAGTTCCGGCGCGTGGACGCGCTCGTGACCAACTTCCATCTGCCGAGGTCGACGCTGCTCGCGCTGGTCATGGCCTTCGCGGGCGTCGAGGAGACCCGCCGCCTCTACCGGCTCGCGATCGACGAGCGCTACCGCTTCTACTCCTTCGGCGATGCGATGCTCCTCCTGTGAACCACCTTCCCTTGTATCTCCGGGGCACCCCGTCCCACCACCCGCTTCCGACGGTAACGCCGAAAAGCGCAACCGTGGCGCGCGAGATGTGGCGAATCGCGCGCGGAATCGCGCCGTGAGCTTCACGGTGACCGCGACCGACGGCGCGGCCCGCGCCGGCGTGCTGCGCACGGCCCACGGCGACGTGCCGACGCCGGCGTTCATGCCGGTCGGGACGAAGGCGACCGTCAAGAGCCTCGACCCGGTTCGCCTGCGCGAGCTCGGGACGACGATCCTGCTCGGCAACACGTACCACCTGCACTTCCGGCCCGGGGCGGAGCTGATCGAGGAGCTCGGCGGCCTGCACCGGTTCATGGGCTGGGACGGGCCGATCCTGACGGACTCGGGCGGCTTCCAGGTCTTCTCGCTCCGCGACACGATCGTCGCCACCGACGACGAGGGCGTGACGTTCCGCTCGGTCTACGACGGCGAAGCCGCGCGCTTCACGCCCGAGCTGGCCGCGGACATCCAGCGACGGCTCGGGTCGGACATCGCCATGTGCCTCGACATCTGTCTCCCGGCCGGCGCCACGGAGCTCGAGCTGGAGCGGGCCGCCGCCCGCACGACCCGCTGGGCCCAGCGCCAGCTGGCAGCGCCGCGCGCCGAAGGGCAGCTCCTCTTCGGCATCTCCCAGGGCGGCGCGGACGTCGACCTCCGTCGGCGGTCGATCGACGAAATCGCCGAGCTTGGATTCGACGGAAACGCCCTCGGCGGGCTGAGCGTGGGGGAGGACCGCGAGCTCATGCTCGAGACCGTCGCCTGGAGCGCCCCTCTGCTGCCCGCCGAGAAGCCGCGCTACTTCATGGGCATCGGGGACCCGGCCGGGATCCTCGAGGTCATCGAGCGCGGCGTCGACATGTTCGACTGCGTGCTTCCCACGCGGGTCGGGCGCACCGGCTCGGCGCTGACGTGGGAGGGCCGCCTGAACCTCCGCAACGCCCGCTTCGCGAGGGACCCCGCGCCGCTCCAGGAGGGCTGCCCGTGCCGGGCGTGCACCGGGTTCTCGCGCGCGTACCTGCGCCACCTCGTGAACCAGCAGGAGCTGCTCGGCCTCGCGCTGCTCTCAGAGCACAATGTCCGCTTCCTGCTCGACCTGACCGCCGGCGCCCGAGCGGCGATCGAGCGCGGCGAGCTGACGGCCTTCAAGGCGGGGGCACTGGACCGGCTCGGCCCGCCCCCGGCCGTGGCCGGCGCGCCGGAGTGACGTAAGCCACGGCCTGATACTTTTGTCCGGCACAATTGTGTGTCAGACGTCCTTGCGGCGCCCCGCGAGGAATGGGCGCGCGCGGTCGAGACACGTCTAGGAGGCTTAAGTAGTGGACCCAATCTTTCTCTTCTTCCTCGTGATGCTCGTGTTCCTGTACCTCCTGCTGGTACGTCCCCAGCGGCAGCAGGCAAAGCGTCACCAGGAGATGCTCCAGGGCCTCAGCATCGGCGACGAGGTCATCACGAGCGGCGGCGTCTACGGCGAGGTGACCGCGATCGACGACGAGCGCGTCCAGCTCGAGGTCGACGCCGACGTCCGCATCGCCGTCGCCCGGCCCGCGATCGCCAGCATTGTGACCCCGGAGGAGGCCGCCGCGATGGCCGAGGAGCCGGAAGAGGCCCCCGAGCCGATGGAGGCGCCCGAGCCGGCGTCGATCGACGACGTCGAGGCTGTGGCGGAGGAGCAGGCCCGCCGCTAGGCAGCACCGTGCGTCGCTACCTCCTCATCCTGGCCGCCCTCTTCGGCGTCATCGCCGGAGTCGCCGTGCTGAGCATCTTCCGCTCGCCGACGCTCGGGCTCGATCTCCAGGGCGGCCTCGAGGTCGTTCTCGAGGCGCGGCCGGAGGCCGGGCAGGACCTGACCGAGGAGGACCTCGACCGCTCGGTCGAGATCATCAGGAACCGCGTCGACAAGCTGGGCGTCTCCGAGCCCGAGATCCGCAAGCAGGGCTCGGACCAGATCGTCATCGGCCTCGCAGGGGTCTTCGACCAGGGCCGAGCCGCGGACATCATCGGCCAGACGGCGCAGCTCGAGTTCTACGATCTTCAGGGCGACGCCGACCCGCTCTCGCAGAACCCCGCCGACCCGACGGGGATGCCGCAGGCGAGCCCGACGCTGCTGCCGCTCCTCACCGCCGAGGACGCCCTCCCGGAGGGAACGGACGCGCGCGAGTGGTACCTCTACTCCGAGTCGAAGTCTCGCCTCGCGGGCCCCGCGCCTACGAAGGAGGCGCTGGCCCAGCAGGTCGAGGGCGGTGAGATCCCCGAAGGCGCCGAATACTACGTCGTCCCCGAGGGCAAGGTCATCCTCACCTGCGGGCACACGACGAACGACGAGGCCGCGGCCGCCCGGCCGTGCCCCGGCGGCGTCTCGGCCGCATCGCCCTGGTACTACCTCTACCGCTACGAGCCGAACGCCGAGGAGGATCCGAGCCCGGCGCTGACGGGCGACGACCTGAACGCCGACGGCACGCGCCAGGACTTCGGCCAGGACGGGCAGCCGAACGTCCTCCTCCAGTTCACCGACGGCGGCGGCGACAAGTTCCAGGACATCACGCAGCGATTGGCTCAGCGCGGCCAGACGCTCGCCACCACAAACGGCGCGGACGGCCGCGATCAGGAGCGGGCGTTCGCGCAGAGCTTCGCGATCGTGCTCGACAACGAGATCCGCTCGTTCCCGATCATCGACTTCACCGACCCGCAGCTCGTCAACGGCATCGCCGGCGGGAGCGCCGAGATCACCGGGCTCGACAGCCTCGACGAGGCGAAGGACCTCGCGCTCGTCCTCCAGACCGGCGCCCTTCCGGTCGAATTCGTCCAGGTCGAGCGCACGCAGATCTCGGCGACGCTCGGCGAGGACTCCCTGCGCGAGGCCATGATCGCGGCGCTCGTCGGACTGATCGCCGTCGCGATCTTCCTGCTTATCGTCTACCGGTTCCTCGGCGTCGTCGCCATTGTCGGCCTCGCCGTCTACGGCATCTTCCTCTACGGCGCGATCCTCGCCTTCGAGGTCGTGATGACGCTGCCGGGCATCGCGGGCATCATCCTCACGATCGGCGTCGCGGCCGACGCGAACATCGTCATCTTCGAGCGCATCAAGGAAGAGGTGCGCGCGGGCAAGTCGGTGCGCGCCGCCATCGCCACCGGCTACCGCAAGGGCTTCGCCACGATCGTCGACGCAAACGTCGTCACGATGATCACGGCGTTCGTGCTCTTCGCCGCAGCGACGGGCGGCGTCCGTGGGTTCGCGCTCATGCTCCTGGTCGGGACGCTGCTCTCGATGATCACGGCGGTGCTTGCCACACGCGCGCTCCTCGGTGTCCTCGCGCGCTTCCGCTGGTTCGACAACCCGAAGTTCATGGGCGCCAAGGCCGAGAAGATCCCGGACTGGCAGAAGATCGACTTCGTCGGCAAGCGCCGGATCTGGTTCTCGATCGCGACCGCCGTGCTCGTCATCTCGATCGGCTTGATCGTGTTCAAGGGCCTCAACCTGGGCATCGACTTCGAGGGCGGGAGCCAGGTCTCGTTCGAGACGCCGCAGCCGACGACGGTCGACCGCGTGCGCGAGGAGGCGGCCTCCGTCGGCCTGGGCGACGCCGTCATCCAGGGCCGCGGGAACGAGACCGACGGCGGCTACGAGGAGTTCCAGATCAAGACAGCGACGCTGACCGAGGCGCAGCAGGCGGAGCTGACGACGTCGCTGCAGCGCGACCTGGACGCCGAGGCGATTGGCGTCCGCAGCGTGTCCGGGAGCTTCAGCGACCAGATCCTGCGCGGGGCGATCCTCGCCATCGTCGTCTCGCTGATCCTGATCGTCATCTACGTGACGATCCGCTTCGAGTTCGTCTTCGCGCTCCCGATCTTCAGGGCGCTCTTCTACGACGTGACGGTCGCGATGGGCGTGTACGCGCTCTTCGGCTGGGAGGTGACGGCCGCGACCGTGGCCGCCATCCTCACCATCCTCGGTTACTCGATGTACGACACGATCATCATCTTCGACCGTGTGCGCGAGAACATCCCGCTCATGCGCAAGTCGAGCTTCGCGGCCATCGCCAACCAGTCGCTCTGGGAGACGATCCGCCGCTCGCTCGCCACGAGCTTCATCACGCTCCTCCCGGTCACCTCGCTGATCCTCTTCGGCGGGGAGACGCTGCAGGCGTTCGCGGTCGCGCTGCTGATCGGCATCGGCTCCGGCGCGTTCTCGACGATCTTCATCGCCACGCCGTTCCTCGCGGTGCTGAAGGAGCGCGAGCCCGAGTACGCGCGACGCAAGGACGCGGGCCTCCAGGAGAAGCTCGACACCGTCGGCGAGCAGACCGACGGCCGACCGGCCGACGAGCCCGTGGCCGCCGAGCAGGAGCTCGAGGCCGCCGAGGAGGTCGTGGAGGAGGAGGAGGCGGTCACGGCGGACGCTGCTCCGGCGGACGGGGAGCGGGACGGCGCGGCCGCCCGGCGGGAGGCGCGCCGCAAGCGGAGGCGCGCGAGGCCACATGGCCGAGCCCGCTAACGACTCGGAGCGCTCGCTCCGCGAGACCGCCGAGGAGCTCTTCCTCGCAGGCGTCGGCGTCGTCGCCCTGACCAAGGACCGTGCCGACGAGCTCGTCGAGGAGCTGGTCGGGCGCGGGAAGGTCAGCCGCGAGGACGCGAAGGAAGTCGTCGACGAGGTCATGGGCCGCTGGCGCGGGGAAGCGCTTCGCGTGGGCGAGCGCGCCGGCTCCACGCTCTCCGGGCTCTTCCGCGAGGTCGGCCTCGTGACGCGCCGCGAGTACGAGGAGCTCGAGCTCCGGCTCGCCCAGCTCGAGCACCGCCTGCGCCTGGTCGAAAAGGAGAAGTGAGCTTGAGCGCGAGACCCGCCGTGCGACAGCTGGGGCGGATCTCGGAGATCGCCCAGGTCGCCGCCAAGCATGGGTTCGGGTACCTGTTCGAGACGCGCGGCCCCGGAGCGGTCCGCTCCCGGCGCGGCCGCGAGGTCGAGGCCGACGGCGGCAGGTCGCCGCGCGGCCAGCGCCTGCGCGAGATGCTCGACGAGCTAGGCCCGACGTTCGTCAAGTTCGGGCAGCTCCTCTCCACGCGCCCCGACATCGTCCCGCCCGACGTCGTCTTCGAGCTGAAGGGCCTCCAGGACTCGGTCAGCCCGTTCCCGTTCGATCAGGCGCGCGAGGTGGTCGAGTCGGACTTGGCCCTCACGCTGGAGCAGCTCTTTCTCGAGTTCGACGAGACGCCCATCGCGGCCGCGTCGATCGGGCAGGTGCACCGCGCCGTGCTCCCGAACGGCCGCAGCGTCGTCGTCAAGGTCCAGCGGCCGAACGCGCCGCGGCAGATCGAGGCCGACCTCGAGCTCATGTACCAGCTCGCCCGCCTCGCGCGCGAGCGCGTGCGTGCGCTGGAGTTCATCGACACGGTCGCGGTCGTCGACGAGTTCGCCCGCTCGATCAGGCAGGAGCTCGACTACCGGATCGAAGCCCGCAACGCCGAGCAGTTCCACAAGAACTTCGCCGGCCACCCGCACGTCCGCGTGCCGCGCGTCTTCTGGAGCTACTCGCGCTCGCGCGTGCTGACGCTCGAGCTGCTCGAAGGCGTGCAGGTGCGGGACATCGACGTAGCCCGGTACACGATGGAGGAGCGCCGCCGACTGGCCTACCGCATCGCGGAGACGTGGATGGCGATGATCTTCCGCCACGGCTTCTTCCACGCCGACCCGCACCCGGCGAACATCCTCGTCCTGGAGCAGACCGACCAGATCGGGCTCGTCGACTTCGGCACGGCCGGCCAGCTCGCGCCCGACGACTCGTCCAAGCTGACGGGCCTCTTCATCGACGTGGTCAACCAGAACGTCGAGGCGATCCCCCGCCGACTGGCCTCGGTCGGGGTGAGGTACCCGAAGGACAAGGAGGAGGAGTTCGTCGTCGAGCTGCGCGCGATCTTCGACCGCTACTACGGCGCCAGCCTCTCGGAGATCGACCCGATCCAGGTGATCCGCGAGGCCTTCGCGCTCATCTACCGGATGCACCTCACGCTGCCGACTCGCTTCATCCTCCTCGACCGCGCGATCGCCACCCTCGGCTCGGTCGGCGCCGAGCTCTACCCGGACTTCAACGTCTTCGAGGTCGCGAAGCCGTACGCGCGCGAGCTGATGATCGAGCGCTTCACGCCGCAGCGGGTGGCCGCGCGAATGCAGAACGAGGCGCGCAACTACGCGACCATGATGCTGGAGCTGCCGTACCAGGTGCACGACGTGCTCCAGGAGGTGCGGGACGGGCAGATCGAGGTGGGCTTCCGCCACGAGGGCCTCGAGGCCCTGATCCACCGCATGGACACGGCGTTCAACCGCATCGGGATCGCGATGGTCGCCGTCGGCGGCGCGGTGACGTCGGGCATCCTCGCTGCCATGGTCGAGGAGGGGCACAAGCTGTTGGGCATCTACTGGGTTGCCGCGATCGGGCTCTTGTTCTCGACGATCCTGAGCCTCTGGCTCGTCTGGGGCGTGCTGCGCTCCGGGAGGCTGTGACTCGGCTCCGAGGCGGAGCTCCTCGAGCGCGCGCGTCGCGCTCGCGCGGGCGAACGTGGAGGCCGGCGAGGAGCCGTTCGGCTCCCTGGTCGTCCGCGACGGGGAGATCCTGGGCGAGGGCGTGAACACGACCGCGCGCGACGCCGACCCGACCGCGCACGCCGAGGTCGCGGCGGTGCGCGAGGCCTGCCGGCGGCTGGGGACGACGGATCTCGGCGGCGCGACCGTGATCACGAGCTGCGAGCCGTGCCCGATGTGCCGCACGGTCGCCGTGCTCGCCGGCGTCACGCGCATCGTCTACGCAGTGCCGGCCGAGGTGGCCGCGACCTTCGGGTTCGCGTTGTCGCCTCCCGGGGCGGAGATCATGGCCGCCTGGCCGCTCCCCGACCTGCTCGAGCACGCTCCGACGCCGGGCGCCGAGGAGCCGTTCGAGCGCTTCGCACGGTCGGAGCGCGGGAGCCGCCCGCGTCCCGTGCGGGAGCTGCGGACGGCGGTGACCGTAGACGAGTACGACCGGGTGCTGGCGTTCTACCGCGACACGCTGGGACTGCCGGTGATCGAAGCCTGGGAGGACGGCGACGCGCGCGGCGTCATCCTCGACGCCGGGCGCGCGACGCTCGAGCTCCTCTCCGAGGCGCAGGCCGAGCTCATCGACAGCGTCGAGGTGGGGCAGAGGGTCGCCGGTCCCGTGCGGCTCGCGCTCGAGGTCGCCGACTCGGAGGAGACCGCGCGGAGACTCGTGGAGGGCGGCGCCGAGCAGCTCGCCGACCCCGTGCTCGGACGCCGTGGAAGGACCTCAACGTCCGCCTGCGCGCGCCGGGCGGGATGCAGTTGACGCTCTTCACGCCCTCGAAGCCCGCGGAGTAGGGAGGAGCCGGGCCGTCGCGCCCGAAGGGGATCCCATGCAGATCCTCTTCTGGTGGCGGCGCCGCAAGATCCTTCGCGCCTGGCGCCGCGGCACGATCGACTACGCGCAGGCGCGCTGGCGCATCGAGCGCCTCGCGCGCGGGCTGTAGGAACTTTCTTGCGACCGCGGATGAGACAGTAAGTCCGGCGACGTCGGCCTCAGCATCCTGCACTGGGCCGAGGACATCGTCATTCGCCCGTCCCGCGACTGACAGCAATCCCTGGCCGAGCGTGACGGCTGTGGGCACGCTGCGCATTGCTCTTGACGGTTCCGTGAGAAAGGACATCTGGCTGAGCCGGAAGCGCGTTGCTAGCGTCGCCGGCATGGGGGAAGCCGTCCTGGTAGTCGAGCACGAGGAGCCCACGAGGGCGTTCCTCTCCCAGCAGCTGAGCGACGACGGCTTCGAGGTCTTCGCCGCCGACCGGGCCACCTCGGCGCTCGAGCTCGTCGAGGCGGAGCGACCCGATCTCGTCCTGCTGGACGCGATCCTGCCCGACGCCTCCGGGTTCGAGCTGTGTGGCCGGCTGCGGGCGGGCGAGCCCGGGCGCGCCTGGAACCGCGACGTCCCGGTGATCATGGTCAGCACGCGCGGCGACCCGTCGACCGCGTCCGCGGCTTCGCTCGCGGCGCGGACGACTACGTCGTGCGCCCGTTCGTCTACGAGGAGCTCGTCGCGCGCATGCGAGCCGTCCTGCGCCGCGCCGGCCGCCCGAACCACCGCTGCCTCGCCGTGCGGGACATCGACATCGACCTCGCCTCGCGCGTCGTCCGCGTCGCCGGCGAGCCGGTGCAGCTCTCGGCGAAGGAGTTCGACCTCCTGGTCGCGCTCGCCGAGGACCCCGAGCGCGTGTTCCGCAAGGAGGAGCTCCTTCGGGACGTCTGGGGCTTCCGATCATCTGGGGCGGACACGCACGCTGGACTCCCACGCGAGCCGCCTGCGCCGCAAGCTCAACAGCGAGGGCGAGGCCGCGTACGTCCTCAACGTGTGGGGCGTGGGGTACCGGTTGGTCGCCGGCGTCTAGCCAACAAGCGAGAGGGCGGCCGGAGCCGCCCTCGTCCCCTACGGTCAGGCGTAGGTCGCTAGTCCAGTGAGAACTCCTGCGTCTGTGGATTCAGGTGCTTGAGGTTCCTGGCGCCGACCTGCTGGAACAGCGGCTTCCAGATGTTCAGTCCTTCGCCGATGTTCGACTCGTAGAGCTCGCGGTTGTACCAGTACGTCGACCATGCGCCCGTCACGTCGCAGCAGAAGATCGTTCCGGGCGGAACGGGCTTCGGCGGCGGGTCGCTCCAGGCCACCGTGAACGCGGCCGCCGGGTTCGTGAAGTCGACGACCCACGTTCCCGCCTGGTAGTTGCCGCTCACGAGCAGGTTGCGCTTCTTCGTCGGGATGACGTTGTAGTTGTGGAGGGTGCAGTTCTCGGTCGGGCCCTGCGCGCGCGGGAGGGTCCAGGTGCCGAGGAGCGCGCCCGTGTCTGTGTCGTAGAAGAAGAAGCTCCGGTCGAGCGGCGGATCGGTCGCCTCGCATGCGGCCGCGACGCCGCCTCCGGGCTCGTGGCCGAAGATCACGATCTCGCCGTCCCAGCTGAACGCCGCCGAGTGGCCGACCGTCACCGTCGGGACGTCGACGTGGTGCATCAGCAGCGGGTCCACCAGGGAGCCGCCGTCGGGACCGCCGAGGCTGAAGACGCGGAAGCCAGTCCCTCCGGCGCAGGCAGCCTTCTTCACGTCGCCGAGGATCACGCCGATGTCGTGGCAGGTGTGCATCGACGGCTCACGGCGCAGGAACGAGGCGGCCGCCGGGTTGTCCAACGGCACCGAGATGATGTCGATCCAGTCGCACGCGGGGCTCGTGGACGAGCTGTTGTAGACCAGGAGCCGCTTGTTCGCCGGATCCGGCACGGCGGTCGCCGTGTGCGAGCCGCAGCCGAAGGAGTCGGCCTGCGGCCTGGCGCTGAGCTCGATGTCGGCCACGAGCTCCGGGTTCGCGCGGTTGCTGATGTCGAACACATGCAGCCCTTCGAACCCTGCGGGCACCATCTGCCCGTCGCAGGTGAGCCCTGCGCCGAACGGGCCGGGCGAGCCCGCAGGCGTGTTCCAGGAACGCACTAGGACGTTCTTCCAGACGACGATGTCGCCCTGGTTCCCGTCGCAGAAGGTGCGCGACACGGTCGTCGGGTTGTTCTTGTTCCTGATGTCGCGAATGGAGAAGCCGTCCCAGTTCCCCTGGTAGGCGAACTTGCCCCAGAACGCGATGTCGGTGTTGATGTCCGGGTTGGCGCCGCCGAACCCGCCGAGCACGGCGGGCTCCTCGATGTGGCCGAGCGGCGCGAGGTTGACGGCCGGATCGGTCGTGTGGCCGGCGCCTGCGGCGAACGGGAACGTCAGCAAGCCGCAGACGAAGGCCCCCAGGACCAGGACGCGTAGAGCTCGTGGCATGGTCACCTCCAGATGGGACGAACGGGTCGCAGGCGGGTGCCGAAGGCCTCCCTCGAGCCCGGCCTCACGCGCGTAGAAGTGCGCGCATCGGCTCCCCAGTCGCCTGCTGCGCGAGGATTCTCCCTCCTCGGACTACGTGACGTCAAGCACGAGTCCGGAAGACCACGAGGGCGGCCGCTGGAGCGGCCGCCCTCGTGTCGATCCGGTTGGCGGAGCGTGCTACCTGCTCTTGCCCCGCTTGGCCTTGATGGTGAACTCCTGCGTCTGCGGGTTCAGGTAGGCCAGGTTGAAGTTGCCTTTCACCTGCGGCCCGACGTACTCGAAGATGTTCAGGCCCTCGGTGATGTTCGTCTCGTAGATGAAGTCGTTGTACCAGTACGACGACCATGCTCCGCCGAGGTCGGTCGGGACGATCGGCGGCGGGTCCGACCACGCGAGCTCGACGGGGTTCGCCGGGTTCGTGAAGTCGACCAGGCTCGTGCCCGACTGGTAGCTGCCGTGCACGAGGACGTCACGTCCGCTCTTCAGCGGGATCGTGTTCAGGTTGTGCAGGGTGCAGTTCTCGGTCGCGGACTGCGTCCTCGTCATCGTCCACTGGCCGACCTTCGCGCCCGTGTCGCCGTTGTAGAAGAAGTACGTGTAGTTGAGCGGAGGATCGGTCGCCTCGCACATCGGCGCGACGCCGCCACCCGGCTCGTGCCCGAAGATGAGGACCTTGCCGTCCCAGCTCCATGCGGCGGAGTGGCCGATGGTGACGCCGGGCTCGACGACGTGGTAGAGCAGCAGCGGATCCTCGAGCGAGCCGCCGTTCTTGCCGCCAAGGCTGAAGACGCGGACGCCCTCGCCGCCGGCGCAGGCGGCCTTCATCGCGCCGCCGAGGATGACGCCGATGTCATGGCAGGTGTGGTCGGAGGGCTCGTTTCGGATCAGGCTCGCGGAGCCCGGATCCTTGAGCGGGACCTCGACGATGTCGATCCACGGGCACGGCGTGTTCGAGTTGCCGTTGTAGATCAACAGGCGATTGTTCTTCCTGTCCGGGATCCCGGTCGCGGTGTGCGACCCGCATGGCAGGTCGACCGAGCCGACGAGCTCCGGAGCCGTCTTGTCCGAGATGTCGAAGATGTGCAGGCCCTCGAACCCGGCCGGCACCGGCTCGCCGCCGCAGGTCGTCGTGCCGGAAGCCGGCGCGTCCCATGTGCGGACGACGATGTTCTTGAAGACGACCACGTCACCCTGGCCGCCGTCGCAGAACGCCCGCCCAACCTGCTTCGGGCTGTCGGGGTTCCGGATGTCCCGGATGTTGAAGCCATCCCAGTTCCCCTGGATGGCGAACTTGCCCTGGAACGCGATGTCCGTGTGGATGTCCGGATTCCCGACCGCGGGGTTGATCAAGCTCGCCGGCTCGAGGATGTGGCCCCGAGGGACGAGGTCCGGCGTGTGCGGGTCAGTGGTGTGACCGGCCCCAGCCGCGAGCGGGAACGCGACGATCCCGATCGCGAGGGCAACGAGGACCGGTACGCGAAACAGATGCTTCATTACCACCTCCTACCTGGCAGTCCGCGAGAGTCCAGGCATGCGGGAGCTACGTCGTGCCGTGCCCAAATCGTGCAAGCAAAATCGTCAACGGCCCCTCCCGCGTTGCCTGCTGAGCCGGGAAGTATGCCGTCTCGAGCGTTTAGCGCTAGTAAACGTGGAGCGGCCGCCTTTTCGGCGGCCGCTCTCGGTGGTTCGGTGCGGGCGGGGACTAACCCTTCAACTCGAAGGACGTCTCCGCCGTCTGCGGGTTCAGGTGGTCGAACTTCTTCGCCCCCGCGGTCACCTTGTCACTCAGCTTCCAGATGATGAGCCCGCGCGTGATGTCGGACTCGTAGATCCGGCCGTTGTACCAGTAGGTCGACCAGTCGCCGCCGAGCTGCGTCGGGACGAGCGGTGCCGGATCGGCGTACGCGACTTCCTTCGCGTTCGCCGGGTCGGTGAAATCGACCACGCTGATGCCGGCCTGGTAGTTGCCGCCGACGAGCACGTAGCGCTTGTCGGTCGGGACGACGTTGTAGTTGTGGATCGTGCAGTTCTCAGTCGCGGTCTGCGGCCGCGGCAGGACGAACTGCCCCAGCTTGGAGCCGTCGCTCGCGTCGTAGAAGAACCAGCTCTTCTTGACGTCCGGATCGGTCGCCTCGCATTCGGGCAATGATGCCGCCGCCGGGCTCCCAGCCGAGGATGACGACCTCGCCGTCCCAGCTCAAGGCGGCCGAGTGCCAGTTGCCGTTGCAGAGCGGGCCGCCGGTGTTGCACACGCCCTCCTCTTCGATCGTGTAGAGGAAGAGCGGATCCTCCGGCGTGCCGCCCCTAGGAGGCCCGATGCTGAAGACGTTCGACATGTGCCCCGAGGCCACGGCCAGCAGGTTCACGTCCCCGAGGATGACCCCCGAATCGTGAGCCGCATGGCCACCCTCGAGCGGCTCGCGGTGGAGGAAGCTAGCCGCACCCGGGTCGTCCAGAGGGACCTCGATGATGTCGAGCCAGTCGCACTCCGTCATTCCCGGAGGCAGCGCCGCGTTCCCGCCGGACGTCTGGTTGTAGACCAGCACTCGGCCATTCTCAACATCCGGCACGAGCGTGGCGGTGTGCGACCCGCAGCCTGGCATGTCGGCCTCGGGCCGCGCGCTGAGCTCCACGTCGCCGACCAGCACGGGGTCCGTCTTGTCGCTGATGTCGAAGATGTGCAGGCCCTCCCAGCCGAGCGGCACCGGTTCGCCGTCACACGAGAGCTGGGACGATCCGGTTCCAGTCGCCGGCGAGTTCCACGAGCGGACGAGGATGTCGCCCCAGACGACCACGTCACCCTGGTTCCCGAAGCACTCCGTGAACGAGACCTGCTTCGGCTTTGCGGGTGCCGCGATGTTGACGATCCGGAAGCCCGTGTAATGGCCCTGGAACGCGTACTTGCCCCAGAAGGCCAGGTCCGAGTTGGCCGTGAAGGTCAGGCCCGGCAGGTTCGGCGTGTTGCCGAAGGCCGAATAGCCCTGCGGATGCAGGTTCTTCGTGTAGTCGAACGAGCTCGTCGCCTGGCGCACCCCCGGTGGCACCGCCGACGCGCCCGGCGAGAGCATCACGATTCCGCCGACGAGAACAACGAACGTCAGCAAGAGCCGTAGCTTGTGCACGCGAAAAACACCTCCTGCTAGTCGCGGGAGCACGGTGGACCACCACGCACATGTTCGGGATCCCCCTTGCTCCCGATTCCCCTGGTTTGCGCCGGGCAGTCTTGCGGGCCTGCGCGGATCCGTCAAACGACCCGGATCACAAGCGGAGGGCGGCCGCCGGGTGGCGGCCGCCCTCGTTCAGCGGTTTTCGCGCGACTCGTTAATCGATTGTAAAAAGCTGCGACTGCGGGTTCGAGAAGGGTGTCCGGTAGTACGCCGTCACGCGCGGGTCGTTGATACGCCACGTGAGGAGGCCCCAGACGAGGTCCGACTCGTAGATGTGCCCGTTGTACCAGTAGGTCGACCAGTCGCCGCCCTCGAAGCCGTCGGGGAACGCCGGCGGATCGGCATAGGCGATCTCCTCGGCGTTCGCCGGGTCGGTGAAGTCGACGACGCTGATGCCGGACATGTAGTTCCCGGAGACGAGGACGTAGCGCTGCTCGCCGCCCCGCTTCCTGAGCGGGATGACGTTGTAGTTGTGGATCGTGCACGCCTCATCGGCCCCCTGGTCGCGCGGCAGCACGAACTTCCCGAGCAGCTCGCCGGTTTCGACGGAGAAGAAGAAGTAGGACTTCATGTCGTCCGTCTGGACCGCGGAGCCGGCGATCGGCGGGCTGAGCACGCTGCCCGTCGCTTGACAGGCTGGGCGGACGCCGCCGCCCGGCTCCCAGCCGAAGACGACGACCTTGCCGTCGTAGGTGAACGCCGCCGAGTGGCCGGAGGATGGGATGCCCGGGAGGATGTGGTGCATCTCCTCCGGGTCCTCCAGGGTGCCGCCGTCCGGCCCGCCCAGGCTGTAGATGCCGAGGCTGTTGCCGCCCGCGCACGCCAGCTTCATCGCGCTCCCGAGGATGACGCCGATGTCGTGGCACGGATGCTCCTCGGTCGGCTCGGAACGAAGGAGATGTGCGCCCGCCGGGTTCGCGAGCGGGATCTCCACGATGTCGAAGTTGGTGCACGTCGCGCTCGAGCTCCCGACGTAGACGATCAGCCGGTTGTTCGCGAGGTCGGGGATCATCGTCTGCGTGTGCGAGCCGCAGGCGAGGTCGACCGACGCGATCAGGTCGGGGTCCTGCTTGTTCGTGATGTCGAAGATGTGCAGCCCCTCGAACCCGGGCGGCACGAACTCCCCGTCACAGGACGCTCCGAGCGGCCCGGTGTTCGAGTTCCACGAGCGGCTGAGGATGTCGCCGTAGATGGCGATGTCGCCCTGGTTCCCGGGAACGGCGCCGGTCGGGTTCTTCGGCGCGCACTCCTCGTAGTCGATGATCTCTATCGGCTTCTTGGGTTGCGAGACGTCGACGAGCCGAAAGCCGTTGTAGTGGCCCTGGACGACCATGTCGCCCCAGAAGGCCAGGTCCGAGTTGATGAAGTTGGACTCGGGCCCGCTCGTCGGGACGCTGCGCTCCGAGAACGAGAGCGCGGTCAAGTTCGGCGTGATCGCCCAATCCTGGACCAGCGGGATCCTGGGCGGCGACGCGCTCAACGGCGCGGCGACCAGCCCGATTGCCAGTGCCCCGAGTACCAGCAGCAGTCGGAGCTTCACGAGCCACCACCTCCCATGCTCACGGGAAGCCCGCGTGCGGCCGGCCCCCCTCTGCCTGCCTGACGAAGGCAGTCTCCTGCGTCTTAGTGCCACTGTCAAGAAATGAGGGTGGCCGCCTCTCGGCGGCCTCCCTCGGTTCCGTCAGTCGGCTGAGCGCGACGTCTCAGTCGATGTTGAACTCCGTCGTCTGCGGGTTGAGGTGGTCGAGCTTCCTCGCCCCGGCGACGGCCTTGTCGCTGAGGTTCCAGATGATGAGCCCGCGCGTGATGTCGGACTCGTAGATGCGGCCGTTGTACCAGTAGGTGGACCAGTCGCCGCCGAGCTCGATGCCGACGGGCGGGTTCGGGTCGACGAGCGGAGCCGGATCCGCGTAGGCGATCTCCTTCGCGTTCGCCGGATCCGTGAAGTCGATCACGGAGATCCCCGACTGGTAGTTCCCGCTGACCATGACGTACCGGTCGCGAAGCGGGACGATGTTGTAGTTGTGGGTCGTGCAGTTCTCGACGTTCGTCTGCGGCCGTGGGATCGTGAACTGGCCGATCGACGCGCCCGTCGTCGGCGTCGAGGAAGAAGAACGTCCGCTCGAGCGGGTTGTCGGTCGCCTCGCACTTGGCGCCGCTGCCGCCGCCCGGCTCGTGGCCGATGACGAGGACCTCGCCGTCCCACGTGAACGACGCCG
>CAWIWC010000012.1:0-58703 GCA_963839745.1 uncultured Actinomycetes bacterium | reverse complement strand
GACCGGCTAGGTGAACAGCCGAACGACCGCGGTGGAGGCTGCTGCGGCGATCACGACGACGAGAAGAGGCGCCCTGAGCAGCAGCGCGACGACCGCGGCGGCGAGGCCGACGAGGCGCGCGTCGAGGACGATCTCCTCATCGCCGCCGAGAACCTGGGTCACGACGAGCGCGGCGAGGAGAGCGGGGGCGAGGAGCCCGACGATCCCCGTCAGGTGCTCCGGCAGGGGCTTGCCTCCGAGGAGGACGGGGCCGACCGCCTTGAGGGCGATCGTCATGGTGCCGACGGCGACGATCACGATCCACGTCTCGCTCACGGCTTCCTCCAGCCGATCAGGCACGCGGCGCTGGCCGCGACGATGGGGACGCCTGCAGGCGTGATCGGGAGCAGGACGAGCGCGATGGCGCCGCCGAGGACGGCCGCGGCGAGTGCCTGCCGGGAGCGGACCTGGGGGACGAGCAGGGCGAGGAAGAGCGCGGGGAACGCAGCGTCCAGACCGAGGCTCGCGGGATCGGCGAGCGCGTCGCCGGCGATCGCGCCGACGGCGGTGCCGGTGATCCAGCACGGGTAGAGCACGAGCCCGGCGCCGACGAGGAGGCGACGGTCGAAGGCGCCGTCTGCCCGTCGCGAGACGGCCCAGGACTCGTCGACGATCAGCTGGGACTCGAGCAGGCGGCGGACGACACCGCCGGTGAAGACGGGCGCCATCGAGACGCTGATGGGGGCGTAGCGGGCGTTGAGGAGCGTGGCGGCGACGATGGCCGAGACGACGCCGCCGGCGGCGCCGAGGATGGAGGCGGCCGCGAACTGCGCCGAGCCGGCAAACGTCGTCGCGGACATGACGATTGCCTCCACCGAGCCGAACCCCGAGGTCTGCGCGAGCACGCCGTAGGACGCGCCGAACGCGAACGCGGCAATACCGATCGGCGCGACTCTTCTCGCCCCGTCGCGGTAGCGGCCAGGGGTCACGTGTCGAGGACCCAGTCGCGCGTGAGAACGAGCCAGAAGGCGAGCCCGGCGTAGGGCCCGTAGCGGCGGAAGCGGCGCTCGAGCGTCGAGTCCTTCACTGTCCGGCCGCCGTTGAGCGAGGCGTACTTGGGCCGGGTCCACGAGTCGAGCACCAGCCGCGAGTAGCGCCCCAGGAGCATCATCACGTGCGCGGCCGCGTACGGCCCGACACCCGGAAGCGCGAGCAGCTGCTCGGCGACCTCGTCGTCGGGAAGATCGTCGCGTCCGATGCGCCCGAGCTCCTCGAGGTCGAGCTCGCCCGACGCGACGTCGGCCGCGAGCGTTCGTAGGTACGCGCCGCGGTAGCCCGCCCGAACGGTATCCCGGTAGAAGGCCTCGTCGGCGGCCGCCATGGCCGCAGGCGTGGGGAACGCCCGCCCGTAAGGCCCGTCGGCTGCCGCGCCTGCGGCCGGCTCCCCGAGGTGCTCGACGAGTGCCCCGACCATGCGCTCGGTCGCCGACCAGGCGCAATTGGTCGTGCAGATCGTCTTCACGACCTCCTCGAAGACCGTCGGGCTGCGGACGAGCCGCCCGGCTCCCGTCGTCGCCCAGGCGAGTTCGGGATCCTCGGCGGCAAGCTCGTAGAAGCCGGAGAGGTCCTCGTCGAGGCGCAGCACGTGCGAGACGGCGGCGACGATCTCGCCGGCCTGCCTCTCGCCCGGTGCCCTCCCGGTGACGTCGATCCGCGCGTTTCCGGGGATGCCCTCGCCGATCAGGACCGTCCGGGGCTTCCCGCCGGGGAGGGGGACCGTGATCTCGAGCGTCCGCTCCTCCTCGTCGATCAGCATGGGCGGCAGGTCGACCAGGCCGTGCGATTGAATCGCCCGCCACAGGTCGACGGGCTCGCCGCCCGCGCCGACGAGCGGGAGCTCGGCGCTCCAGGATGGGTTACCCCGCGTCATCGATCACCCCTGGTCGTCTCGTAACCGATGATCTAGCATAGTCGGTTATGACCACTCAGGCCGCGCCCGGGGAGCTCGAGCGCGTGCGGGACTTCGTCAACACCCTGGACGTCGAGACGGGCGACGACGCTCTTTCGAGCCCGGACGCCCTGCGGGCCTGGCTGGAGAGCCGCGGCCTCGGGCCTGCGCGTGGCGCGAGCCGGGCCGACCTCGTCGCCGCTCGCCGGCTTCGCGAGGCGATCCGCGCGCTGCTCCTCGAGAACAACGGCCTCAGCGTCCGCAAGGAGGCGGCGCTCACGCTCAACCGGACGGCGGCGCGGGCGCACGTGGGCCTCCGGTTCGACTCTGGCGGCGAGGTCCGGCTCGAGCCGGCTGCGCGCGGTGTCGACGCGGCACTCGGACGACTCCTCGCCATTGCGGCCTCTGCGATGGCGGACGGAACCTGGACACGTCTGAAGGCCTGTCGGGCGGACGACTGCCACTGGGCGTTCTACGACCACGCGCGGAACCACTCTCGACACTGGTGCTCGATGGCAGTGTGCGGCAACCGCACCAAGGCCCGAACCTACCGGCGGCGGCACGCCCGCTGACGACACGGCGTCGGGCCGCCGTGGTAGACGTGCGCCGTGGCGATCCTCGGCATCGACGTCGGCGGCACGTTCACGGACGCCGTACTGCTGACCGGCGGCGAGCTCCGAACCGTCAAGGTCCCGACGGTCCGCGCGCAGGAGCACTCGGTGGTCAAGGCGGCGGTCGCCGTCGGCGCCGACGCCGGGCAGCTCCACCGCTTCACGCACGGGACGACGATCGCCACGAACGCCTTGCTCGAGCGTAAGGGGGCCAGGACCGCGTTCATCGGCACCGCCGGCTTCGAGCACGTCCTCCACCTGCGCCGCCAGGCGCGTGCGCATCTCTACCGCCTCTGCGACCACCATCCGGACCCGCTCGTTCCTCTCGATCGCTGCATCGGCGTCCACGAGCGCGTCGGGCCGGACGGGGTCGTCGAGCCGCTCGATCTCGACTCGCTGCCCGACCTGGACGCGGAGGCCGTCTCCGTCTGCCTGCTCTTCTCCTTCCGCGACTCGACGCACGAGCGGCTCGTCGCCGAGGAGGTGCGCCGCCGCCTGCCGACCGCGCACGTGGTCGCCTCGCACGAGGTGGCGCCGGAGTTCCGGGAGTACGAACGCGCGGCGACGACAACCGTGGACGCCTACCTCGGGCCCGTTCTCGCCCACTACCTCGGCTCGCTGGCGGCGCGCTGCCGCGAGGCCGGCTTGTCGGAGCCGCTCGTCATGCGGTCCTCCGGAGGCGTCTGCTCGCTCGCCGAGGCGGCCAGGCACCCGGCGCTGGTGCTCGTCTCCGGCCCGGCTGCCGGAGTCGTGGGTGCCGCCCGAATCGCGCAACTGGCCGGGGTCGAGAACGCGATCACGTTCGACATGGGCGGGACGTCGACCGACGTCTGCCTGATCGAGGGCGGGCGCGCCGGGCGAGCCGCGGAGCGTGAGGTCGGCGGATTCCCGATCCGGCTGCCCACCGTCGATCTCCAGACCGTGGGCGCCGGCGGCGGCTCGATCGTCTGGCGTGACGCGGGCGGCGCGCTCAGGGTCGGGCCGCAGAGCGCCGGTGCCGACCCGGGACCCGCGTGTTACGGCCGCGGCGGGCTCGAGCCGACGGTTACGGACGCGAACCTCGTGCTCGGACGCCTGCCCGGCACGCTTGCCGCGGGCATGGATCTCGACCGGGCGGCCGCCGAGCTCGCGCTCGGCGAGTTCGACGCGCAGGCGGTCGTGGACGTCGTCAACGCGGAGATGCTGCGCGCGCTGCGGCTCGTGTCCGTCGAGCGCGGCCACGACCCTCGCGACTTCGCGCTCGTCGCGTTCGGCGGAGCCGGGCCGCTCCACGCGTGCGAGCTCGCGGACGAGCTCGGCATCCGCAAGGTCCTCGTGCCGGCCGCCGCCGGCGTCCTCTCCGCCCTCGGGCTCGTGGCGAGCGAGGAGCGGCGCGACCGCGTTCGCTCCTACGTGATCCCGCTGGCGGACGCGGGCCTTCTGCCCCAGACCGGCGAGGTCGATCTCCGCTACCAGGGTCAGTCGTTCGAGCTCACCGTGTCGCTGGACTCGAACCCGGCCGAGGCCTTCCACCGGGCTCACGAGGAGCGGTACGGCTACGCGGACCGAGAGCGGCCGATCGAGCTCGTCGCCGTGCGCACCGCCGAGGTCACGCCCGGGCCCGAGCTCATCCTGCCCGCGGGCGAGCCCGAGACGATGGCCGGCCCCGCGGTCGTCGAGCTCGACGGCGCCACCTGCTGGATCCCCCCTGGGTGGGAGGGGGCTAGGGACGGGAATAGCACATGGATCCTGACGAGATCGTGAATATCGAGCTCCAAGTTCTCGGCAGCGCGCTCCGGGCCGTCGCGGAGGAAATGGGAGCCGTGCTCGTCCACTCCGCCTTCTCGGCCAACATCAAGGAGCGCCGGGACTGCTCGACCGCCTTGTTCGCCGAGGACGGGCGCATGATCGCGCAGGCCGAGCACATCCCCGTCCACCTGGGCGCGATGCCCGAGGCGGTCGCCGCGGTGCGCGAGCGCGACCCGCGCCCGGGGGACGTGTTCGTCGTCAACGACCCGTTCACCGGCGGCACCCACCTTCCCGACATCACCCTCGTCTCGCGGACGGGCGTCGGCTACGCGGTGTCGCGCGCCCACTATGCCGACGTCGGCGGCGCCGAGCCCGCGAGCCTCCCGGCCTTCTCGACCGACATCTACCAGGAGGGCCTCGTCGTCCCGCCGGTGCGGCTCACCGACGAGGTGCTCACGATCCTGTTCGCGAACATGCGCAACCCCGACGAGCGGCGCGGGGACCTGCGCGCGCAGCTCGCGGCCCACCGGCTGGCCGACGCTCGCCTCGACGAGCTCGTCGACCGGCGCGGGTCGACCGGGTCGAGGCTGCGATGACCGAGCTCTTCGCGTACTCGGAGCGGCGCGTGCGGGCCGCCATCGCCTCGCTTCCGGACGGCCGCTACGAAGCCTCCGACACGCTGGAGGCCCAGGACGGCGAGCTGGTCGTCCGCGCCGCGGTCACGGTCGCTGGGGACGAGATCGAGATCGACTTCGCGGGCACGGATCGCCAGCACGACGGCAACCTCAACTGCCCGCTCGCCGTGACGCGGTCGGCCGCCTACTTCGTCGTCCGTTGCCTGACGGACCCGGACGTCCCTGCCTCCGGCGGCGCGTTCGCGCCCGTCCGCGTCCAGGCGCCGGAAGGCTCGCTCGTGAACGCCCGCCGGCCGGCCGCCGTCGTCGCAGGGAACGTCGAGACCTCGAGCCGTATCGCCGACGTTCTCTTCCGCGCCTTCGGCCAGGCCGTCGCGGTGCCCGCCCAGGGGCAGGGGACGATGAACAACCTCGCGTTCGGCAACGCGCGCTTCTCGTACTACGAGACGATCGCGGGCGGCCAGGGCGGATGCCCGAACGGCGACGGCCCGTCGGCCGTGCACGTCGCGATGTCGAACACGCTCAACACGCCCGTCGAGGCGCTCGAGCTCTCGTACCCACTCAGGGTCGAGCGGTATGCGCTGCGCCTCGGGTCGGGCGGGAAGGGGCGCTTCTGGGGAGGCGACGGCGTCATCCGGGAGATCACGGCGCTCGAGCCGTGCCGGGTCTCGATCGTCAGCGAGCGGCGCGCCCGCGGGCCGGGCGGGACGCGGGGCGGTGAGCCCGGCGCACCGGGGCGGAATCTCGTGGACGGCGATCCCGTCCCCGCCAAGGTGACGTTGTCACTCGACGCCGGCGAGTCGGTGACGATCGAGACGCCGGGCGGCGGCGGGTTCGGCTACGCCGCCTAGCCAATCGCGCCACGCGCCCGTGTATAAACCGGCGCATGACGGACAACCGCTTCACCATCAAGCACGACGCCGACCTCGAGCGCAGCGGCCGCTGGATCCTGGCTCGGCGTTCCCTCGGCCTGCGCTCGTTCGGGATGAACCTCGTGGAGATCGAGCCCGGCGGGTCGATCCCGGAGCACGACGAGACCCCCCGAAACCAGGAGGAGGTCTACATCGTGCTCAGCGGCTCCGCGGCCGCCGTCGTCGACGGCGTCGAGCATCCCGCGCCGGCCGGGACGTACGTCCGTCTCGACCCCGAGCCGCTGAGGGCGATCGCGAACGTCGGCGACGAGCCGGTTCGCCTCCTGATCGTCTCCGCACCCGTCGAGAGCGGGTACGAGCCGATGGACTGGGCCTAGCGGCAGGGGCGACGGCCGCCGGGCGCGTTAGGCTCCGCCTACGGTGCGGCTCTTCCGCAAGCGTGCTCGGCTCCGCCCGCTCGACGAACGCGAGTGCTATCTCCGTCTTCACGGGCCGCGCACCGGTGAGATCGAGATCGTCGAGCTCCGGCGCCCCGCGGCTCCCGTGGACGCACCGGCCACGGGCCCGACCGTGGACTCACCGGCCACAGGCCCTACCGACCACGGCCCGGCTCTCCACCTCCTGATCGCGTATCCGCGCAACGCCGGCCGCCTGACGGGTGAGCAGCTCCGCCGAGAGCTCCTTCGCCGCATGCAGGCCCGGACCGGCGAGGCCGCCTAGCCCCGTCGGCTACCCGGGAAGGATCGCGCCCTCGAGTCCGAGGAGCGCCCGCTTGATCTCCAGGCCGCCGGCGTAGCCGACGAGGCTGCCCGTCGAGCCGACGATCCGGTGGCACGGGACGACGATCGGGATCGGGTTGCGGTTGAGCGCTCCGCCGACCGCGCGCGCCGCGCGCGGATTGCCGATGCGCTGCGCCAGCGCGCCGTAGGTGTCGATGTGCCCATACGGGACGCGGACGAGCTCCTCCAGCACGCGCCGCTGGAAGTCGGGCAGGGGCGTGAGGTCGACCGTCAGGTCGAAGTCCTGCCGCTTGCCCTCGAAGTACTCGTCGAGCTCGCGCCGCACCCGGTCGACCGGGGATGCGGAGCGGAGGACGCGGGGCCCGAAGGCCCGTGCGAGCGCCTCGAGCTCGTGCTCCGGCTCGGGGTCGAACGAGATGCGGCAGAGCCCGCGGTCGCTCGCGGCCACGAGCAGCGGTCCGATCGGGGACTCCGCGACGTCGTAGGCGACGTCGAGCAGGCCCTCGGACGCCGCAGCCTCGCGGAAGCGGCGGTCGAGCTCGTCAGGGACGCCGGTCATCAGCTGTGCCTCCTTCGCAAGCGGCGCACGCCGGACGAGGCGGCCGCGCGGGCGGCCTCGGCGCTCGATCCGAGCGCGGCGCCGATGTCGTCGTAGGAAAGGTCGTAGCCGTAGCGGAGGACGACCGCCGCACGCTCCGTGGGCGGCAGCTCGCCGACCAGGTGCTCGAGCTCGGCGTAGGCGGGCCGTTCGTCGGTGACGGGGATCTCGTCGGGCTCCTCGGTCGGAACCGACCGCCGCCGCTCGTCGACCGCGACGTTCGTCGCGATCCGGAACGCCCAGGCCCGCAGGTGCCGGCCGTGCTCGAGCTTCGCGTAGGCGCGAAGGGCCCTGAGGAACGTCTCCTGGAACGCATCCTCTGCGGCGTCGCGGCCCAGCAGGCGCGCGAGATAGCCGAAGATCTCGTCCCGTCGCTCCTCGTAGAAGCGCTCGAACGGCGGTATCGCGGCCACGGCTTCCATCATCCGTTGAAACGCCCGAGTACGCCGAGATGTGAGACTGCCGCGCAAATGCGCTTCGCCGTCGTGGGTCACGTCGAGTGGGTCGAGTTCGCCAAGGTCGAGCGGGTGCCGGAGCCGGGTGAGATCGTCCAGGCATCCGACTGGTGGGCCGAGGCGGCGGGCGGGGGAGGGGTCGCCTCCGTCCGGCTGGCCCGCCTCGGCGGAAGCTCCACGCTGTACACCGCGCTCGGGCGGGACACGCTCGGCGACCAGGCGCTCGCGCAGCTGACGGAGCTCGGGGTGCGGGTGGAGGCCACGCGCCACGCCGAGCCCCAGCGGCGGGGGTTCACGTTCGTCGACGGGGACGGCGAGCGGACGATCACGATCATCGGGGAGAAGCACGTGCCGCGAGGCGACGACCATCTCGCCTGGGACGAGCTGGCGGAGACGGACGGCGTCTACTTCGTCAGCGGCGACGCCGCCGCTGCTCGGGCGGCGAGGCGCGCTGACGTGCTCGTCGCCACGGCCCGCGTGTTACCGGCGCTCGCCGAGGCCGGAGTCGAGCTCGACGCCCTCGTGCGGAGCACCAGCGACCCGAGCGAGCGCTACGCGCCCGGCGATCTCGACCCGACGCCGCGCCTCGTCGTCAGCACCGCAAGCGACGAAGGGGGGACCTGGGCTGCTGCCGACGGGTCAACGGGGACCTACGGTCCGGCGCCAGTCCCGGGCCCGATCGCGGACACCTACGGCGCCGGCGACAGCTTCGCTGCCGGGCTCACGTACGCGCTCGCCTCGGGCGAGGATCCAAATGCCGCGATCGAGTTCGCGGCCCGCGCGGCGAGCGAGGCCTTGACCCGGCGCGGCGCCCACGGGCTCGGCTAGCCGCCGGGCCCTTCGAGCTTACGCAGGATGTAGTCGGCGTACCAGCCGGGCCAGTCCTCGTCCCGGTGCCCGAGCTCGCGCTCGTACTCGCCGTGGGCCTGCTCCGCCTCGCGCAGGAGCCCCGCCAGCCTCTCCCTCGTCAGCTCACCCTGCACCACGTCCTCCTTCGTGCGTTTGCGCGGTCGCGGCCATTCTGCCCCGCGGGTTGCCAAGTGGGGGATTGTGGTCTAAAGTGGGGCGAAGTGGCAGACCTGGAAGGCGTGGCCCCATGCTTCTCGGCGAGTACGAGCACACAATCGACGACAAGAACCGCCTCACTCTTCCCGCGCGGTTTCGTCAATCCTTCGCCGAGGGCGTCGTCGTCTCGCGCGGCATCGACGCGTGCCTCGACGTGTACACGCGGCAGGCGTGGGAGGCGACGATGGCCTCCCGCCTCGCCGATCTGGATCCCTTTACGCGCGAGACCCGCCAACTTCGCCGGGCGATGTTCTCGTCCGGCAGCGAGGCGGACCTCGACAAGCAGGGGCGCGTGACCATCCCCGCCGGCCTGCTCAAGAGGGCGAGCCTGACGCGCGACGTCGTCGTCGTCGGCGTCGGCGATCACCTCGAGGTGTGGGATCGCAAGGCCTGGCAGGACGAGATCGAAGACGTCGAAGGGAGGGTGGAGCTTGTTGCGGAACGCGTTGCGGCACGAGAGCGCTGATCACGTCCCGGTCCTCGCCGACGAGGTGCGCGAGCTCCTCGCGGTCCAGCCCGGGGAGACGGTCATCGACGGGACCTTCGGGGCCGGCGGTCACGCCGCGCTTCTCGCAGCCGACCTCCAGGGGAAGGGTCGGTTCATCGCGATCGACAAGGACGCGAGCGTGCGCCCGTACTTCGAGCGCTTCCAGCGGGGGACGAGCGTCTCCGCGCGCTTCCTCCGCGGCGACTTCGCCGTCATCCTCGGCCAGCTCGCCGACAACGGCGTCGAGGCGGACGCCATTCACCTCGACCTCGGCATCTCGAGCATGCAGGTCGACCGGCCCGAGCGGGGATTCTCGTATGCGGCCGACGCGCCGCTCGACATGCGGATGGACGCCTCCGCGCCGCGGTCGGCGCGCGACGTCGTCAACGAAGCGGACGAGCGCGAGCTCGCTGACATCTTTCGCCGCTACGGCGAGGAGCGCTTCTCGCGCCAGATCGCCCGCGCGATCGTCCGGCGCCGTGCCAAGCAGCCGTTCGAACGGACCGGCGATCTCGTCGAGGTCGTCCGCTCCGCCATCCCCGCGCCGAGGCGCTTCGGGGACGGCCACCCGGCGAAGCGCGTTTTTCAGGCGCTGCGCATCGTGGTCAACGAAGAGCTCGAGTCGCTCGAGCAGGCGCTTCCCGCGGCAGTGCAGCTCCTGCGCCCGGGCGGCCGGATCGCGGTCATCAGCTTCCACTCCCTCGAGGACAGGATCGTCAAGCGCTTCTTCGCGGCCCAGGCCCGCGGGTGCACGTGCCCTCCAGATCTTCCGATCTGCGTCTGCGGCAAGGAGCCGTCCCTGCGCCTGGCGACGCGCAAGGCGATCAGGCCCTCGCCGTCCGAGACGGCGGAGAACCCGCGCGCGTCGTCCGCGCGCCTGCGCGTGGCGGTGAAGACCTGATGGCCACCGCCGCCGCACGGGCGGAGCCACGTCCTCGCCGAGCGCCCCGGCCTCAGCCGCGCCCGAGCGCCAAGCCGCGCCAGGCTCCGCGGAAGCGGGCGGCGGCACGTCCTCGCCTGGCCGGGAGCGTCGTCTGGATCCTCGTCGTGGCCGCGTTGCTCGCCGGAATCGTCGCGCTCAACGTCGGCGTCCTGCGCCTGAACATGGAGGGCGAGCGGCTCGACGAGGAGTACAACCAGCTCGAGACGCGCCAGCGAGAGCTGGAGACCGACCTCTCGCGCAAGGCCGCCGCGGGACGCATCGAGAGCATTGCGCTGAGCCGGCTGGGGCTCGTCAGGGCCGAGGAGCGCAGCTACCTCCGCCTGCAGCCGCCCAAGAAGGGATAGCTCCCCGTGCGCCAGGCCAACAGGCGCATCCGTTTGCTGATCGCGGTCTTCGCGCTCCTCTTTCTGGCCGCGTTCGGGCGGGTCGCCTGGCTCCAGGCCGTGAAGGCGCACGCGCTCGACCGCATCGCGACGAGCCAGCAGCGCGAGGAGCGGACGGTGCAGGCGCGCCGCGGGACGATCTACGACCGGCTCGGCAGGCAGCTCGCATTCGGCGAACGGGCGACGACCGTCTACGCGAACCCGCGGCAGATCGTCGACGCACGGGCGGCCGCGAACGTCGCCGGCCACGCGCTCGAGATCGAGCCGGGCGACCTCTACCCGCTCCTCTCCGACCGGTCGCGCGGCTTCGTGTACCTCGCGCGGCAGGCCGATCCGGAGAAGGCGGAGGACCTCAAGCGGCAGGACATCCCTGGGATCGGCTTCTATCCGGAGGAGCGCCGCGCCTACCCGCAGAAGATGGTCGCGTCCGAGGTCGTCGGCTACGCGGGCACCGAGAACACCGGCCTCTCCGGGCTCGAGCTCCAGCTCGACAATGTGCTCTCCGGCGAGGATGGGTCGGAGACGGTCGTGCGCGACCCGTTCGGCCGGCGGATCGACGTCGTCGACGACACGCCGGTCAAGAACGGGCGCGACGTCTACCTGACGCTCGACCACTCGCTCCAGCGGCAGGTCGAGAAGATCCTCAAGCGGACGCGTACGAACTGGGCGGCGAAGGCGGCGACCGCCGTCGTGATGGACGTCAAGACCGGCGGCATCCTCGCGCTCGCCGTGGAGCCGGGCTTCGACGCCAACGACTACCCGATCGTCTCCCGCTGGGATGAGGAGCGCCTGCGCAACCGCGCCGTCACCGACACGTACGAGCCCGGCTCGACGTTCAAGGTGGTCACGGTGGGCGGGGTGCTCGAGTCCGGGCTGGTGAGCCCGTCGACGCCGTTCAGGCTGAAGGGCTCGATCCAGGTCGGGGACCGCGTGATCCACGAGGCGGTCGAGCGCGGCACGCAGACCATGACCGTCGCCCAGATCCTCTCGCACTCGTCGAACGTCGGCACGATCACGCTCGCAATCCAGCTCCAGCGGCAGAAGCTCTCCGAGTGGATCAGGCGGTTCGGATTCGGCGCGAAGACCGGGGTCGACTATCCGGGCGAGACGCGCGGGATCGTCCTGCCGCCCGACGAGTGGTCCGGCTCGACGATCGGAAACGTGCCCATCGGCCAGGGCATCGCCGTCACGCCGCTCCAGATGGTCGCCGCCTACGGCGCGATCGCCAACGACGGCATGTGGATCGAGCCCCACTTCCTCGAACGCGTGGTCGGCAAAGACCGCACGAAGCCGAAGACGCGGCGCATCATCTCGGAGCAGACCGCCTCACAGCTGACGCGCATGCTGCGCGGCGTCGTCGAGGAGGGGTCGGGCACCACGGCGCAGATCGACGGCTACCGGGTCGCCGGCAAGACCGGCACCGCGGCGAAGCCGGACCCGACCGGCGGCTACTCGGAATCGCGCTACGTTGCGTCCTTCGTCGGCTTCGCGCCGGCGAGCAACCCGCAGATCGTCGTGCTGGTGACCGTAGACGAGCCGAAGGGCGCGATCTGGGGCGGCACGGTCGCAGCCCCGGCCTTCGCGGAGATCGGCCAGTTCGCCCTCGAGTACCTCGAGATCCCGCCGGACCGGGCGCAGTAGGCCGAGACAGATTCACGCGCGCGTGCGCGCGCGGGGGACCCCCGACGGGGCATCCCAGAATCCACGCTATCGAGGGAATCTCCGCGCGTCCGTGGCGGACCGCGCCAGAATGCACGCAGTACCGAGGAAGAACCGCGCGCGACGCGGCGAAGAGAGCGGCAAGCCCTTGCCTGAACCGCCTGCCATCGATCTCGAGACCCTCGGCCGGGCCGTCGGCGCGGTCGAGACCGTCGACCCCGCGGCGGTTCGTGTCACCGACCTCGCCTACGACGCGCGCGCCGTCGCGCCCGGATCGCTGTTCGTGTGCGTCCCGGGGCAGCGGGCAGACGGCCACGATTTCGCCGCCGACGCGGTCGCCGCGGGCGCGGTCGCGCTGATCGTCGAGCGCCCGCTCGACCTGCCGGTTCCCCAGCTGGTCGTCGCCGACGCGCGCGACGCGATGGCGCTCGCCGCGGACGCGTTCTTCGGCCGCCCGACCCGCGAGCTGGAGGTGGTCGGCGTCACCGGCACGAACGGGAAGACGACGACCGCGTTCCTCCTCTACTCGATCCTCGCGGCCGCCGGCCGCCGGCCCGGGCTCCTCGGCACCGTCGAGATGCGGATCGGCGGCGAGCGCCGCGCGGTCGTCCGGACGACGCCCGAGGCCATCGACCTCCAGCGCACCTACCGCGAGATGCTCGACTCCGGCGACCGGAGCTGCGCCATGGAGGCGTCGTCGCACGCCTCCGAGCTCAAGCGCCTCCTGGGCACGCGCTTCCGGGCGCTCGTCTTCACCAACCTGACGCAGGACCACCTGGACTTTCACGGGACGATGAGCTCGTATTTCGAGGCGAAGCGGCGGCTCTTCGTCGAGCCGGACGTCGACGGAAACCTGCCGCCCGCGGCCGTCAACGTCGGCGACGAGCACGGGCGGCGCCTCGCCGGGGAACTGCGCGATCTCGGCGGCGCGCTCCTGACCTTCGGCCTGCACGACGACGCGGATGTCCGGCCCGAGGACCTGGAGCTGACCCCGTCGGCGACAAGCTTCCACGCCGCGGGCCTCGCGGTGCGCCCTCGCCTGCGCGGGCGGTTCAACGTCGAGAATGTCCTCGGCGCGATCGCGGCCGCGCGCCTACTCGGGATCGAGGACGACGCGGTCGTTCGGGGCGTCGAGCACCTGGCCGGGGTGCCCGGGCGCTTCGAGGCAGTGGACGAGGGGCAGCCGTTCGCCGTGCTCGTCGACTACGCGCACACGCCCGAGGCGCTGGAGAACGTGCTCGCGGAGGCGCGGAGTCTCACCGCGGGCCGCCTGCTCTGCGTCTTCGGCTGCGGTGGCGACCGTGACCGTGCCAAGCGCCCGCTGATGGGGGAGGTCGTCAGCCGCCTCGCGGATTGCGCGATCGTCACGTCCGACAACCCGCGCAGCGAGGAGCCGACCGCGATCATCGACGAGATCCTCACCGGCATGAGCGGCGACGAGGACGTCGAGCCGGACAGG
Organism: uncultured Actinomycetes bacterium; assembly: GCA_963839745.1. Taxonomy (GTDB): domain Bacteria; phylum Actinomycetota; class Thermoleophilia; order Gaiellales; family Gaiellaceae; genus JAIBJN01. The sequence goes on along the minus strand of CAWIWC010000012.1, from coordinate 45,141 downwards.
GCCGCGGCGATCGCACTGGCGATTGAGCAGGCGGACGAAGGCGACGTCGTCGTCATCGCGGGGAAGGGGCACGAACAGGGCCAGGAGTTCAGTGACAGGACGATCCCGTTCGACGACCGCGAGGTCGCGCGGGACGCGCTCCGAAGGCTCGGCGCAGCGGCATGATCCCGCTCGACCTCGCCGAGATCGAGGGCCTCGCGCCCGGCCGGCTCGAGCGGAGCCGCGGCGCGGAGCGCGTGACCGGGGTCTCGATCGACTCGCGCCACATCGAGCCGGGCGACCTGTTCGTCGCCGTCGGCGGCGGCGTCGACTTCGTCAAGGACGCGCTCGAAGCGGGCGCCGCGGGCGCGCTGATCCCGGAGGACGCGTTCGGCGCGCTCGGCGCGCTCGGTCGCACGGTGCGCGAGCGCTCGAATGCGAAGCTCGTGGCCGTCACGGGCTCCACCGCGAAGACCTCCACGAAGGACATCCTCGGGGCGCTGTGCACGCCGCACGCGCGGACGGTCGTCGCGGAAGGCAGCCAGAACAACGAGATCGGGCTCCCGCTGACGCTGTGCCGCCTCGACGAGCAGACCGAGATTGCGATCGTCGAGATGGGCATGCGCGGCCTCGGCCAGATCGCGGAGCTTTGCGAGATCGCCCAGCCCGACGTCGGCATCATCACGAGCGTCGGGCCGGTGCACCTGGAGCTGCTCGGGACGGTCGAGCGGGTGGCTCAGGCGAAGGCCGAGCTGATCGGGAGCCTCCCTTCCGGCGGGACGGCAGTCGTTCCGGCGGGCGAGGCCTATCTCGAGCCCTACCTCGACCGCGAGGACATCCAGATCGCGCGTTTTGGGGACGGGGGAGACGTGAGCCTGAGCTACTTCGCCGCCCGGGACGGAAGCGCGCGGATCCGCGTCGAGGCTTTCGGGCGGCCGTTGACGCTCGAGTTCAGCTTCAGCTCGCGCTACAACGCCACGAACGCACTCGCCGCCATCGCCGCCTACCACGCGCTCGGCCTCCCGCTGGGCAAGCTCCAGAAGGGCGCGCGGCACGTTCAGCTTTCGCGGCTGCGCGGCGAGGAAGTCCCGCTGCCCGAGGGCGGCGTGCTCATCAACGACTGCTACAACGCCAACCCGCTCTCGATGGCGGCGGCGCTCGAGCATCTCCAGCAGCGCGCAGGAAACGCCCGCAAGGTGGCCGTGCTCGGCGACATGGCGGAGCTGGGCGCGGGAGCGCCTGCCTATCACCGTGAGGTCGGCGCCGGCGCGGCGCGGGCCGGCGTGGACGTCCTCGTCGCCGTCGGGCCGCTCTCGCGCGGCTACGTGCAGGGCGCGCGAGGAGTTCAGGTCACGCGCTGGGCTCCGACGGTCGAGCAGGGCCTCGCGGCGCTCCGAGGCGTCCTTCGGCCCGGCGACTACGTCCTCGTCAAGGGCTCGCGCGCTATGGGCCTCGAGGTGATCGCGGAGGCCGTCGCCGTCGTCCCCGCGGAGGCTTAGGGTCCCGGAATGGTCGAGGTCCTGCTCGCGGGCGTGCTGGCGATGGTGATCTCCATCCTCTCCGGGCCCAAGTTCATCGACTTCCTGCGCAAGAACGAGTTCGGCCAGCAGATCCGCGAGGAGGGCCCCAAGGGCCACGTCGTCAAGCAGGGGACGCCGGCCATGGGGGGCCTCCTGATCATGATCGCGATGGCGGTGCCGTTCCTCGTCTTCTCCGAGCGGACGGTCCCCGCGGTGACAGCCTTCTTCGTCACGCTCGGCTGCGCGGCCATCGGGTTCGTCGACGACTGGACGAAGGTTTCCCGGCGGCGGTCGCTCGGGCTGGCCGGCCGCTGGAAGCTCGTCTGGCTCGGGGCGATCACGGTCGTCGTCGGGTTCGTGGCCGCCCGCGGGCTCGACACGCCGCTCACGACCGACGTCTACCTGCCGCTCCTGGACATCGACCTGCCCCTCTCGTGGGGCTGGTACGTGCTCCTCTTCATCATCATCGCGGGAGCCTCGAACGGCGTGAACCTGACCGACGGGATCGACGGGCTCGCCGCCGGCACGACGACGATCGCGATCCTGACCTATACGGCGATGAGCCTCGTCGCCGCGCTCGCCTCCATCCGCGCGGTGGGCGCCGCCGACCAGGTCGACCTCGACCTCGCCATCCTCGGGGCGAGCCTCGTGGGCGCCTCGATCGGGTTCCTCTGGTACAACGCGTTCCCCGCAGAGGTCTTCATGGGCGACACCGGCTCGATGGGCCTCGGGGGCGCGCTCGCGGCCTTCGCGATCATGACGAAGACCGAGATCCTGCTGATCCTGATCGGCGGGATCTTCCTGATCGAGGCGCTCTCCGTCATCGTCCAGGTCATCAGCTTCAAGCGCTTCGGCCGCCGGGTCCTGCTGATGGCTCCGCTCCACCATCACTTCGAGATGAAGGCCTGGTCGGAGACGAAGATCACCGTCCGCTTCTGGATCGTCACGGCGATCCTGTGCGCCTGCGGCTTCGTCCTCTACTACCGCTACGCCTCTGAGTTCGCTTCCTGAGTCTGCGCTCGTGCTCGGCCTCGCGCGCTCGGGCGAGGCCGCGGCGCTCGCGCTCGCGCGCCGGGGCGTCCGGGTCGTCGGCGTCGACCGGGACGAGAGCCTCGACGCGGGGAGGCTTCGCAAAGCCGGTGTCGAAGTCGTCCTCGGCGCGGTGGACCCCGCGCTCCTTGACGACGTGGACCTGCTGGTGAAGAGCCCCGGAGTCCCGAGCGAGGCACCCCTCGCGGCCGCCGCACGCTCGCGCGGCCTCACCATCTGGAGCGAGGTGGAGCTCGGCTCGCGCCTGCTCGCGAACCCCGTCGTCGGGGTGACCGGGACGAACGGGAAGACGACGACGAGCGAGCTGCTCGGCGCCGTGTTCAGAGCCGCCGGCCGGCCCGTGTCCGTGGCCGGGAACGTCGGCCGTCCGCTCACCGGCCTCGACGGCGCGATCGCCGACGACACGTGGATCGTGTGCGAGCTCTCCAGCTTCCAGCTCGAGGACATCGAGTCGTTCAGGCCCGAGATCGCCGTCCTCCTCAACCTGACGCCCGACCACCTCGACCGCCACGGCGACCTCGACGCCTATCGGGCCGCCAAGCTTCGCATCTTCGAAAACCAGGGCGCGGACGACGTCGCCGTCGTCCCGCGCGGGTTCGGCGAGCTGCCGGGGGCCGCCCGCCGCGTCGAGTTCGCCACCGACGACCGGCTCCCGGCCGAGCCGCGCATCCCCGGCGAGCACAACCGTGAGAACGCCGCGGCCGCGACCGCCGCCGCGCGGGCCGCCGGAATCGAGGACGGCGCGATCGCCGAGGCCTTGCGCAGCTTCGCCGGCGTGCCGCACCGGCTCGAGCTCATCCGCGAGGTGGACGGCGTGCGCTGGGTGAACGACTCCAAGGCCACGAACCCAGAGGCCGCCGAGCGCGCGCTCGGCGCCTACCCGCCCGGGCTCCGCGTGATCCTCGGCGGCAGCCTCAAGGGCTCGTCGTTCACCGAGCTCGCGCATCGCGCGCACCAGTCGGGCGTCGCACGCGCGTACCTGATCGGGGAGGCCGCGGACGAGATCGCCGAGGCCCTTGCCGCCGCGGGCGTGCGCTTCCAGCACTCGCGCGACCTCGAGAACGCCGTGGCCGACGCGCGTGCTGAAGCCGAGCCGGGCGACGTTGTCCTCCTCTCGCCGGCGTGCGCGAGCTACGACCAGTTCCGGGACTTCGAAGAGCGGGGCGAGCGGTTCCGCGCCCTCGTGGAGGCACTGTGAGCCGGCGGGCCCGCAGCGGCCTCGACTACCAGCTGCTCGTCATCACGACGCTCGGCCTGGTCGCCTTCGGCCTCGTCATGGTCTACAGCGCGAGCTCCGCGCGGGCCGCGCTCGCGGCGGACGACCCCGCCTACTACCTCAAGCGGCAGGCTCTCTACGCGGTCATCGGGATCGTCGCGCTCGTCCTTCTCTCCCGCACGGACTACCGCCGCCTGCGCTTCGCCGTGCCGCCCCTGCTGCTCGGGAGCTTCGCGCTCCTCGTCGCCGTCCTCGTCCTCGCCGAGCCGGTGAACGGCGCGCGCCGCTGGATCGAGCTCGGGCCGGCGACGATCCAGCCCTCGGAGCTCGCGAAGCTGGCGATCGCACTGTGGCTCGCTTCCTACCTCGCGCGGACCCCGGCGCCCCAGTCGATCGCCGAGCTGCTGCGCCCGATCGGAGTCGTCGTCGGAACCGCGCTCGCCCTCGTGGTCGTCGAGCCCGATCTCGGGACCGCGATCGCGATCGCGATCATGGTCGGAGCCGTCCTCCTGGTGGCCGGGACGCAGATCTCGACTCTCATGGGCGCAGCCCTCGCAGGGATGGCGCTCGTGTCGGCCGCGATCTGGCTGGAGCCCTACCGTCGGGAGCGCATCCTCAGCTTTCTCGATCCCTGGCAGGACCCTGAGAACGCCGGGTTCCAGAGCGTCCAGGCGATGCTCGCCCTCGGCTCGGGCGGTCTCTTCGGCACCGGCCTGGGCGAAAGCGTCCAGAAGGCCTACTACCTTCCCGAAGCCTCGACCGACATGATCTACGCCATCATCGGCGAGGAGCTCGGGCTCGTCGGCGCGGTCGCCGTGCTCGCCGCGTTCGTGATCTTCGGCTACGCCGGGTTCAACATCGCGCTCGCCTGCCGCGACCCGTTCGGGAAGCTGCTCGCGACCGGGATCACGGCCCTCATCTGCGGCCAGGCCGCGGTCAACATCAGCGCGGTCATGGGCCTGGCGCCGCTGACCGGGATCCCGCTCCCCTTCGTGTCCTACGGGGGGTCGAGCTTGATCGTCGGGCTCGCGTCGGTCGGCATCCTCCTTAACATCGCGGTCAACCATGCCGCCGAGTCAGCAGCCGAGGTTCCTGATCGCCGCCGGAGGAACAGCCGGTCACGTCCTGCCCGCGCTCGCGATAGCCGAAGCGCTCGGCCGGCGAGGCGGGCTCGTCACGCTCGCCGGACGGCCTGACTCGATCGAGCAGCGGCTCGCCGGCGACGCGGGCCTCGAGTTCGACGCTTTCCGGGTCGAGGGGATCCCCCGCAAGGCTTCGCTTCGCACCGTCGGCGCGCTCGCCCGCGCCGCGGTCGCGCCCGCCGCGTGCCTGCGGATCCTGCGCCGGCGGCGCCCCGGCGCCGTGCTCGGCGCGGGCGGCTACGTCGGCGGGCCGATGGTGCTCGCCGCGGGAACGCTGAGGATTCCCGCGGCCCTCACCGAGGCCGACGCGCACCTCGGCCTGGCAAACCGTCTCGCCGCGCCGTTCGCAAAGCGCGTTTTTTGCGCTTTCCCGATCGAGGGTCTCGACGGGCCGAAGTATCAGGTGGTCGGGCGCCCGATCCCGGATCGCTCGCGCATACCCGATCGCGCAGCCGCGCGAGAAACATTCGGCCTGCCCGCCGAGGGGCCGGTGGTGCTCGTCTTCGGGGGGAGCCAGGGCTCGCGGCGCCTGAACGAGGCGGCGCTCGAGGCGTTCGCCGCCGAGGGGCCGGGCGTGCTCCATCTGGCGGGCGAGCGCGACTTCCCGGAGCTCGAGCCGCGCCCCAGGCGACCGGATTACCGCCTGCTCCCCTACACCGACGAGTTCGGGGCCGCGCTCGCTGCGTCCGACCTCGTCGTCGCACGCGCGGGCGGGTCCGTGTGGGAGGTCGCGGCGGCCGGAAAGCCCGCGCTCCTCGTCCCGTATCCGCATGCGACCGCCGACCATCAGGAGAAGAACGCGCGCTACTTCGAGCGCGGGGGAGGGGCGGTCGTCGTCCGGGAGCCCGAGCTCGATCTTCGCCGGCAGGTCGGCGACCTGCTCGGCAACCCGCCGCGGCTGGAGGAGATGGGCAAGGCCATGCGCGCTCTGGCGAAGCCGGACGCGGCCGAGGTGGTGGCCGAGGAGCTGATGTCGCTTGCCCGACCTTGAAGGCCGCCGCATCTGGTTCGCGGGCATCGGTGGCGCCGGCCTCTCCGGGTACGCGATCGTCTCCCGAGCGTGGGGCGCCGAGGTCTCCGGCTGGGACCGCAAGGAGACGCCGTACCTCGCCCACGTGCGGGAAGCGGGCATCCCGGTGACGGTCTCGACCGACCCGCCCGAGCCGCCCGGGGACGCGGAGGCCGTCGTCTCGACCGCGTATGCCGGCAAGGTCCAGGGCCGCAGCCGCGCGGAGTTCCTCGCCGAGCTCGTCGCGCTGCGGCGGTCGATCGTCGTCGGCGGCGCCCACGGGAAGACGACGACTGCGGCGATGATCGCGTACTGCCTCGACAGCCTTGGCGACAACCCCTCGTTCCTGATCGGCGGCGAGGTCGCGCAGCTCGGCGGAAACGCCCGTGCGGGGGAGGGGTGGCTGGTCGTCGAGGGCGACGAGTCCGACGGCACCGTCTTCTCGCTCCCCGCCGACATCGCGGTCGTCACGAACGTCGATCTCGACCACCATACGGAGTTCTCGTCGACGGCCGAGCTCGAGGAGCGCTTCGAGGCCTGGGCCGCCTCGATCGACGACGGGCGCGTCGTCTGGGGGCGCGACGTCGAGCCGGTCGAGTTCGAGCTCGCGGTGCCGGGCCTGCACAACCGAATCAACGCCGCCTGTGCGCTGGCCGCGCTCGAGCTCGCCGGGTTCGAGCGCGATGCGGCCGCCGAGGCGATTGCGAGGTTCCGCGGCGCCGGCCGGCGCCTCGAGGGCCACGGCAGCGTTCGCGACGTGCTCCTCGTCGACGACTACGCCCACCATCCCGCCGAGCTCGCCGCCACGATCGCCGCCGCCCGGACGCTCGCCGACGGACGGCTCGTCGTGCTCTTCCAGCCCCACCTCTACTCGCGAACGATCCATGTCGGGAGAGAGCTCGGCGCGGCCCTCGCCGAGGCGGACGCGGCGGTGGTCACGGAGATCTACGCGGCGCGCGAGGACCCGGTCGCCGGTGTGAGCGGCAAGCTCGTGGTCGATGGAGCCGTGGCGGCGCGTCCCGGGATGCCGATCGGCTGGGCGCCTGAGCTCGCCGACGCCGCTCGGCTCACCGCATCGCTCGCGCGGCCGGGAGGTGTCGTCCTGACCGTGGGCGCGGGCGACATCGACGGGGCCATTCCTCTCCTCCAGGACGCGCTGGGCGCGTGACGGAGAACGTCGCGCTCAGCCGGTACACGACCCTCGGCACCGGAGGCCCCGCGCGCTGGTTCGCCGAGCCGGCGAGCGTCGAGGAGCTCGTCGAGCGGCTCGCGTGGGCAGCCGGCGAGGGAGTTCCGGTCGGCGTCGTCGGCCTCGGGTCGAACCTGCTCGTCGCCGACGAGGGCTTTCCGGGCCTGGCACTCAAGCTCGGCGGCGAGCTCGCAAGGGCCGAAGCCGCGGACGGCAGGCTGGTCGCGGGAGGCGGCGCGCCGCTCGCCGTGTGCCTCCACCGGGCACGGGCCGCGGAGCTCGGCGGCATCGAGTTCGTCTGTGCCATCCCGGGGACGGTCGGGGGCGCCGTCTGGATGAACGCAGGTGCCTACGGCGGCGACATCGCCGGCGTGCTCGAGCGGGCGCTCGTCGCCGACGCGAAGGGGACGCGCTGGCTGACACCCGCGGAGCTGGGTCTTCGGTACCGCTCGTCGGGCCTCCGTCACGGCCAGGTCGTCGCCCAGGCCGAGCTCCGACTCGAGCCGCGCCCCCTCGCCGACATCAAGGCCACGGTCGCCGAGATGCAGGCCAGGCGCAAGGAGGCCCAGCCCACGAACAAGCGGACGTTCGGGAGTGTCTTCAAGAACCCCGAGCACGAGCTGACGGCCGGGCGCATGCTCGAGGCGTGCTCGCTGCGCGGCCATCGGATCGGCGGCGCGCAGATCTCGCCGAAGCACGCCAACTTCATCGAGAACGCCGGCGGGGCGACGTCGGCCGACGCAGTCGCGCTGATCGTCGAGGCCCGCCACCGGGCGCGCGAGCAGTTCGGCGTCCAGCTCCATCCCGAGGTGCAGCTCCTCGGGGCGATCGAGATACCGCCGCTCGACCCTTCATAGCCCACGGGTAGGACCGCGTGGCCCCGCGGCGAACTCGATCCCGTGGTCCGGCGACCGCATCTCTCTCTCGTGCCCGCACACGGGCTGGGCGGTCGCCTGCGCGTTCCGTCGGCTCGCGCGCTGGCGGTCGCCGCGACCCTCGTGGCCGGGCTCGGCCTTCTCTATCTCGGTGCACGCGAGACGCCGGTCTTCGCCCTGCGCGAACTGGAGGTCTCGGGGGTTTCCCCCGCCGTGCGCCGGTCGGTCGAGGCCGCCACGAAGCCGTACGTGGGGGAGAGCCTCGTCGCCCTCGACCAGGACGAGCTGCGCCGGCAGCTCCAGTCCCTCTCCACCGTCCGCTCCGTTCGCATGGACCGGGCGTTCCCCCACACGCTCCGCATCGTGGTCGTGCCCGAGCGCCCGCTGGCCGTTGTGCGGCGCGGGCCGGACGCGTGGCTCGTGTCGGAGCACGGCCGCGTGATCCGCGAGCTCGAGCCCGGGCGGCGCAACACGCGCACGAACGTGTGGACCGGGCCGGACACGAGCCTCGCCGTCGGCGGCACCGTCGCGGACGACGAGCTTCGCGCGGTCCTGGACACGCTCCGACGCGTTCCGGACAGGTTCCCCGCGCGCGTGAGCATGGCGCGGGTCGAGGATGACGAGGCGATGCTCGTCCTCGCAGGCGGCGCCGAGCTCCGCCTCGGCGAGCGGACGTCGCTGCCGCTCAAGCTCGCCGTGGCGGCGCGTGTCCTCGCCGCCATGACGGCCGAGGAACGCGGCGATCTCGACTATCTCGACGTTGCGGTGCCCAAGCTGCCGGTCGTCGGTGACAAGTCTCAACTCTCAAGTTGAGAGTGAGACTTTCAGCGGAATACCGCTGCAAATAGGCATTTGACATCCCCGGCAACCGGACGTACCCTCAGCCGGACGCTCAAGCTGAGCTTCAAGCTCGGCGTGTCACGGAGAGGATCAGAGTGAGAGAACAATCGGGCAATTATCTGGCCGTCATCAAGGTCGTCGGAGTCGGGGGCGGCGGGTCGAACGCCGTCAACCGCATGGTCGAAGCCGGCCTGCGCGGCTGCGAGTTCATCGCGGTGAACACCGACGCTCAGGCGCTCCTCATGGTGGAGGCCGACCAGAAGATCCACATCGGCACCGCCGCGACGCGCGGGCTCGGGGCCGGCGCGAACCCCGAGAAGGGCTACGAGGCCGCGATGGAGACGCGGGACGAGCTGAAGGAGGCGCTCAAGGGCGCCGACATGGTCTTCGTCACCGCGGGCGAGGGCGGCGGCACCGGAACCGGAGCTGCGCCCGTCGTCGCGGAAATTTCCCAGGAGCTCAAGGCGCTCACGGTCGGCGTCGTCACGCGCCCGTTCGGGTTCGAGGGCGGCCGACGCGCCGAGGCGGCTCAGGCGGGCATCGGGAAGCTCCGCGACAACGTCGACACGCTGATCATCATCCCGAATGATCGCCTGTTGCAGGTCGTCGAGAAGCAGACGCCTCTTGGCGACGCCTTCCGGATGGCCGACGAGGTCCTCCGCCAGGGCGTCCAGGGCATCACCGACCTGATCACGATTCCCGGCCTGGTCAACCTCGACTTCGCCGACGTGCGCACGATCATGACCGACGCCGGCTCCGCGCTGATGGGCATCGGCGAGGCCGAGGGCGAGAACCGGGCGGCCGAGGCGGCCCGCTCGGCTGTCTCTTCGCCGCTGCTCGAGGCTTCGGTCGCAGGGGCGACGGGCGTCCTCCTCAACATCACGGGCGGGCCGGATCTCGGCCTCTTCGAGGTGAACGAGGCGGCCGAGGTCGTCACCGGCGCATCCGACCTGAACGCGAACGTGATCTTCGGCGCCGTGATCGACGAGTCGCTTGGCGGCCGCGTGCGCGTGACGGTGATCGCGACGGGCTTTGACAAGGCCTACAGGCGGGAGCGCCGCGAGCCGTCCGAGCTCGTGGAGCGCGAGCCGGCCGGGGAGGGCTTCGACGTCCCCTCCGACGTGCTCGAGGTCCCCTCGTTCTTGCGCCGCTCGTAGGCCCGCTCGAGCCCTGTTCCGTGCCCCGCTGACCCGCGCGGGGCAGCCCGGCATCCCCCCGCGAACCGTCGGCGGACGGGTAGGATCTCGACCCGGTGCAGACGCTCCGGCGGACGCCACTCTACGAGCGCCACGCCGCACTCGGTGCGCGCCTCGTCCCCTTCGCCGGATGGGAGATGCCGGTGCAGTATGCGGGCATCGCCGAGGAGCACCGCGCCGTCCGCACAGGGGCCGGAGTCTTCGACGTCTCGCACATGGGCGAGCTGCGCATCGCAGGCGACGGCGCCCACGAGTACCTCCAGGCCCGCCTGTCGAACGATCTCGACCGCATCGATGCAGGGCAGGCGCAGTACACCCTGCTCACCAACGACGACGGGGGAATCGTCGACGACCTGATCGCCTACCGCCGCGGCCCTGGCGACTATCTGCTCGTCGTCAACGCCTCCAACGCCGAGACGGATCACGCTGCGCTCGCGGAGACCGAAAACGTCTCGGACGAGTGGGCGCTCCTCGCCGTCCAGGGCCCCGAGGCCCTCGACCGCCTGGGCATCGAGATCGAGCCGTTCACGTTCCGCGAGGACGTCGACGTTCTCGGCGTTCGCTGCCTGGTCGCCGGCACCGGCTACACGGGCGAGCGCGGCTGCGAGGTCGCGTGCGCGCCCGACGACGCGGTGCGGCTCTGGGACGCGATCCTCGAGCGCGGGATCGTCCCGTGCGGCCTCGGCGCCCGCGACACGCTGAGGCTCGAGGTCTGCTACCCGCTGCACGGGAACGACATCACGCCCGAGCGGACGCCGATCGAAGCGGGCCTGGGCTGGGCCTGCTCGTTGGGCAAGGACTTTCCCGGAGTGGAGCGGTTGCGGCGCGAGAAGGAGGAGGGCCCGGCGGAGAAGCTCGTCGCGTTCGTGATGGAGGACGCCGGCATCCCGCGGACGGGGATGCGGATCGAGGAGGGCGGCACGGTGACCTCCGGGACGCTCTCTCCGACGCTCGGCAGCAGCATCGGGCTCGCCTACGTCTCCGCCGGTCGGTCCGAGGCCGGGACCGAGCTCACCGTTGACCTCCGCGGACGTCCGCGCCGCGCGCGTATCGTCCCGAAGCCGTTCTACAAGCGAGAGGAGGGCTAGTGGCCGCGGAAGAGAGCTACCCCGACGAGCTTCGGTATCACCCCGAGCACGACTGGGCTCGTGTCGACGGGGACGAAGCGACCCTCGGGATCACGTGGTACGCGCAGAATGCCCTCGGGGACATCGTCCATTTCGAGTCGCCCGAGGTCGGAATCACGATCGCCCAGGGCGAAAGCTACGGCGAGGTCGAGTCGGTCAAGGCCGTGTCCGAGGTGATCGCTCCGCTCTCGGGCGAGATCCTCGCGGTCAACGGGAAGGTCGTCGAGGATCCCGAGACCATCAACGAGGAGCCCTACGGCGAGGGCTGGCTCATCCGCGTCCGCCTCTCGGATGCCGGCGAGCTCGACGAGCTCCTCGACGTCGACGCCTACCGGAAGCTCCTCGAGAGCCTGTGAGCCACCTCTCACTTACCGACGCGGACCGCGAGGAGATGCTCGCCGCCGTCGGCGTCGCCTCGATCGAAGAGCTCTTCCGCGACATCCCCGAGGGCGTCCGCTTCGACCGCGAGCTCGACATCGACCCGGCACTCTCCGAGCCGGAGATCGTGGCCCACCTGACCGAGCTGGCCGAGCGCAACGTGGACACGGGGAGGGAGTTGTCCTTCCTGGGCGCCGGGATCTACGACCACTACGTGCCGGCCGTGGTCGACGCCGTCCTCGCGCGCGGCGAGTTCTTGACCGCGTACACGCCGTACCAGCCCGAGATGAGCCAGGGCGTCCTCCAGGCGATCTTCGAGTACCAGACCGCGATCTGCGAGCTCACCGGCATGGACGTCTCGAACGCGTCCGGGTACGACGGCACGACCGTTGCCGCGGACGCCTGCTTCGTGGCGAAGCACGCGACCGGCCGCTCGAAGGTCGTCCTCTGCGAGACCGTGCACCCGCAGGTCCGCCAGGTCGTGAAGACCTACGCGCCGGGCTTCAGCCTCGAGGTCGTCGAGGTCGCCCACGACGGCGGCGTCACGGATCCCGACGAGCTCGGCAAGGCCTCGGCCGACGCGGCGTGCGTCATCTTCCAGCAGCCGAACTTCTTCGGCTGCCTCGAGCCGGCGCCTGACCTGGCCTCGGCGGCGAACGACGCAGGGGCGCTCCCCGTCGCTCACGTCGACCTGGTCTCGCTCGGCGTGCTCGAGCCGCCCGGAGCGTACGGCTGTGCGCTGGCGATCGGCGAAGGACAGGGCGCGGGGAACTTCCAGTCCTACGGCGGCCCGCACTACGGGTTCCTCGCGGCACGGTCCGAGCTCGTTCGCCGGATGCCCGGACGCATCGTCGGAGAGACGACCGACCTCGAGGGCGAGCGTGGCTATGTGTTGACGTTGCAGACCCGCGAGCAGCACATCCGGCGCGAGAAGGCGACCTCGAACATCACCACGAACCAGACGTTGCTCGCGCTCGCCGGCCTCGTGCACCTGTCCTGGCTGGGCCCACAGGGATTGCGCGAGCTGGGGGAGACCTGCATGAGCCTCGGCGAGTACGCCAAGGAGCGTCTGGGACTCCCGCTGGTGTTTCCGGATCGGACAACGTTCAAGGAGTTTGCCGTTCACGTCGGACGGAGCGCGAAGGACGTCATCCGCGACGCGCGGGCCCAGGGCGTCCATCCCGGCTACGCGCTCGGCCGCGACTATCCGGGCCTCGACGATGCGGTGCTGGTGGCCGTGACGGAGAAACGGACGCCGGAGGACATCGACCGGCTCGCGGACGTGCTCGGCGAGGTGGCCCGGTGAAGCTGATCTACGAGAAGTCGAAGGCCGGCCGGCGCGCAAGCTCGCTGCCGCGCTACGACCTCCCGAAGGCGGAGGTGCCGGAGGACCTTCGCCGGACCGCCGCGCCGCGCCTCCCTGAGATCTCGGAGCCCGACCTCGTCCGCCACTTCACTGCGCTCGCCGACCGGAACTTCGGCGTCGACACCGGCTTCTACCCGCTCGGGTCCTGCACGATGAAGCACAACCCGCGCGTGAACGAGCGGGTCGTGAACCTGCCCGGCTTCCGCGACCTCCACCCCTACCAGGAGGAGGAGGCGTCGCAGGGCGCGCTCGAGATCATGTGGCGCCTGCAGGAGATCCTCGCGGAGGTCTGCGGTCTCCACGCTGTCTCGCTCCAGCCCGCCGCGGGCTCGCAGGGCGAGCTCACCGGCCTGATGCTCATGCGGGCGTACTTCGCCGACCGGGGCGAGGCCGACGAGCGGCGCGTCGTCATTACCGCGGACACCGCCCACGGGACGAACCCCGCCAGCGTCGCGATGGCGGGCTTCGAGCTCCAGAAGGTCGAGACGGACGACCGCGGAAACCTCGACCTCGACGACCTGCGCGCGAAGGTCGACGGGCGGACCGCCGGGCTGATGCTCACGAACCCGTCGACCCTCGGCCTGTTCGACGAGCACATCGCCGAGGTCTCGGAGATCTTCCACGACGCCGGCGCCCTTCTCTACTACGACGGCGCCAACCTGAACGCCGTGTGCGGGATCTCGCGGCCCGGCGACATGGGCTTCGACATCGTGCACATCAACCTCCACAAGACGTTCTCGCAGCCACACGGGGGAGGCGGCCCCGGGGGCGGGCCGATCGCGGTTCGCGACATCCTCGAGCCGTTCCTCCCGGTGCCGGCCGTCGTCCGCGACGGCGATGCCTTCCGGCTCGACCACGACCGCCCGAAGTCGATCGGCAAGGTGCGCGGCTTCTGCGGCCCGTTCGGCGTCTTCGTCCGTTCGTACGCGTACATCCGCGCCTACGGGCCGGGCCTGCGGGAGATGTCGGAGGCCGCCGTCCTCAACGCCAACTACCTGCTCGCCCGGCTGAAGGACGTCTACGACCTCCCGTTCGACCGGCTCTGCATGCACGAGTTCGTGCTCTCGGCGTCGAACCTGAAGCGCGAGCATGGGATCACTGCGCTCGACGTGGCGAAGCGGCTCATGGATCACGGCTTCCACCCGCCGACGATCTACTTCCCCCTCATCGTCCCGGAGGCGCTCATGATCGAGCCCACCGAGACGGAGGCGAAAGAGACGCTCGACGCCTTCATCGAGGCGATGCGCGCGATCGCGGCCGAGGCGGCTGCCGATCCGGCGACGATCAAGGACGCTCCGCACAAGCGTCCTGTGCGCCGGCTCGACGAGGTGAAGGCCGCCAAGCGCGCGGTCGTCAAGTTCGGCTTCGACGAGCACCCCGACCTCGCGCCCGTCAAGGCCGAGGCCGGCGGCGAAGCCATCGAGGCAGCGAAAGGCGCGTGATCGGGGCGCGCGAGGAGATCGGGGCGCGCGTCGACGCCCTCGCTCTGGAACACGAGGGTGACGATTTCGTCGCTGCCGTTCGCAAGCTGGCGGACGAGCTGGACGGGGAGGAGAAGGCTGCGCTCCAACAGGTTCTCCTCGAGCGGGCGGCTGACGAGGAGGACTTTCAGAAGGCCATGCGGCAGCGGTTCGCGGAGAAGGGTTGGACGCGGCGGACGCTCGCAAAGGTCGAACGGATGTGGAAGGACGACCGCGCGGACACGATTGCCGCCGCGCTCGAGTCGGGCGCGGACGACGACGTCGAGCGCGAGACGGAGACTCTGCGCCGAGAGCCTGGTCGCGCGGCGCTCGTCCTCGACGAGCTCTCGCGGCACGAGAATGCGCGCGTGCGAACGTGGGTCCCCACCGTCGCCGCGGACATCCTCGGCGACGGCGGCGCGCGGCTGATCCTCTCTCTGACGCGCGACCGCGATCCAGGCGTCAAGGAGGCCGCGGTCGAAGCGCTCTTCGAGCTCGGACCCGACGCGGCCGCTCCGCTCGCGCCAGACATGCGTCGGCGCCTGCAGTCGTCCGAGCCCCGCGAGCGGATCGCGGCCACGTGGGCGCTCGCGGCCCTCGGCGATCAAACGTCGCTCCGCGTTCTCGCCGACCGGGCGGAGTCCGGGGAGACGCAGCAGGAGCGGGCCGCGTCGCGCGCGGCGGTCCTCATCCTCCGCGAGGACGAAGGCGCAATCGTCGAAGGCCTACGCCGGCACGAGCATGAGGACGTTCCCGCGCTGGCGGTCGCCGCGCGCATGCTCGGGACGGAGGCGACGATCGCGGCGCTGCGGACGGCGGCCGACGAGGCCCCGGACGAGGAGTGCCGGTCAGCGTGCAGGGCCGAGCTCGACCTGATTCGTGAGGGCGCGTGATGGAGGTCCGCAACCGGGAGCAGGCCGACGCGTTCACGACGCTCGACGGCTCGACCATCCGCGTCCTCCTCGACTCGGCTCTGGGCGGCGCACGCGAGCAGAGCCTCGCCGAGGCGAGCCTTCCCGCAAGTGGGTCGACCCAGCGTCACTACCACGCGCGAACGGAGGAGATCTATGTCGTCCTCGAGGGCTCGGGCGAGATGGAGGTCGACGGCGACCGGCGGGACGTGGTCGTCGGCGACGCGATCCTCATCCCACCCGGCGCCTGGCACGAGATCCGTGCGGGCGCCGACGGCGGGCTCCGCTTCCTCTGCTGCTGCGCGCCGCCATACTCGGACGAGGACACGCTCTTTGAGTGAGCTGATCGCAGCCGTCTACAGCGGCGACCAGGCGCGGATCGACGAGCTCCTGGCCGCCGAGCCGGAGCTCGACGTCTTCGAGGCGTCGGCCCTGGGCCGCGTGCAGCGCCTGGAGGAGCTTCTCGACGCCGAGCCGGGGCTCGTGGCCGCCTGGGCGGAAGACGGGTTCACGCCGCTGCACCTGGCTGCGTTCTTCCGTCATCCCGCAGCGGCGCGGCTGCTCGTCGAGCGCGGGGCGCTCGTTGATGTCGTCGCGCGCAACGAGGATCTGCAGGTGACACCGCTCCAGAGCGCTTCGGCCTCACGCGAGGAGGAGACCGCAGCGCTGCTGCTCGAGCGCGGCGCCGACCCGAACGTCCAGCAGCGGGGCGGCTTCACTGCCCTCCATTCGGCCGCGCAGAACGGCGACGAGCCGCTGGCCGAGTTGTTGCTCGTCCACGGCGCAGACCCGGCCATCACGGCCGACGACGGCCGCACCGCCGCCGACTTCGCGCGCGACGCCGGCCACGAGAGCCTCGCCGCCCGGCTCACGCCGACGTAAGCCCGAACGGACACCCCGAGCCTCGCGTCTAACCCTCGGGGCCCGCGCCCTCCACCCGCTCTCGAGCGTAGCGTCGGTCGACGCGCGTGTCTCGCGCGGACCGTGCCTAGCTATGTGGCGGTCTGTGCCGGGACGGCGCGGCTATCTGGTCGCCGCGAGCTGACCGCAGGCGGCCGCGATGTCGCGGCCGCGGGTCAGGCGAACGGTGGTCGGCACGCCTGCGCCGCGAAGCGCGGCGGCGAAGGCGTCGATCGCCTTGCGCGAGGAGCCCTCGAACGCGCCGGTCGGGTTGTAGGGAATCAGGTTCACCTTGAACTCCCTGGTGCCCAGCGCATGGGCGAGCGCGCGCGCCTGCTCCACGCGGTCGTTGACGCCCGCGAGCATCACGTACTCGACGAACACCTTGCGCCGGCGCAGGGCCACGTATCGGCGGCATTCCGCGAGCACATCGGCGAGCGCGTAGCGGTCGTTGACGGGCATGAGCGTCGAGCGCAGTGCCGGGTCGGCCGCGTGCAGGGAGAGCGCGAGCCGGATCGGCTCCTCGACCTCGTCGACGAAGCGCCGAAGCCCGGGGAGCCAGCCAACGGTCGAGATCGTGGTCCGGCGGTGGGTGATGCCGAGGTCGGGGAGGAGGCGCGCGGCCGCGCTGACGTTGTCGAAGTTGAGCATCGGCTCGCCCATGCCCATGAAGACCGCATGGTCGACGCTCCTCGCGGCGGCGGAAGTGCAGCGCCTGGTCGAGGATCTCCCAGGGCGTGAGGTTGCGGCCGAACTGCATCGCGCCGGTGGCGCAGAAGGTGCACGTGAGCGGGCAGCCTGATTGGGAGGACAGGCAGAGCGAGCGCCGGCCGTCCCGGTAGCGCATGAGGACCGTCTCGACCGGGTGGCCGTCCGCTGTGCGGAAGAGGGCCTTCACCGTGCCGTCCTTCGAGTGCGCTTCGTCGGCGAGGCTCAGCGTCGAGAACGGCACGTTCGACTCGAGCTCGCCGCGCAGCTCGGCCGGCAGGTTCGTCATCGCCTCGTAGCCGGTCGCTCCGCGCGCGGCCCATTGCCACACCTGGCTGCTGCGGTACGACGGTTCGTCCCGGGCAGCCAGCGCGCCCTTCACCTGTTCCATGTCCACGCGCCTCACGGTAGCCCGAACGGGTGATGCGGTGAGGTCTGGGCCTACCGATAAAATGATTAACGATGTTAACTATCTCTGATCCGGTCACCGTGGCGAACGGTTTGCGTCCGGCGCTGCTCCACCTCAACCGCCGCCTCCGGCGCGAGCTCGCGCCCCTCGGTATCACGGGAGGCCAGGCGGCGCTCCTCTGGGCGATCCGCACCAACCCGGGCATCGGTGTGCGCGGCCTGGCCGGCCTCGAGGGAGTCTCGACGCCGGCCATGAGCGCGTACGTCGACCGGCTCGAGGCCGCCGGCCTCGTTGCGCGGCGCCGTTCCGAGCTGGATCGCCGCCGCGTCGATCTCCAGGTGACCGAGAGCGGGCTGCGCATCCTGCGCTCCGCGAGGAGCCGGCGCACAGCCTGGCTGGCGGATCGCCTGCGGCGGCTGGAGCCCGAGGAGCTCGAGCGCGTCGAGGCGGCGCTGCCGGCGCTGAACAAGCTGCTCGAGGACGTCGCGTGACGGCGGCGTTCCTGCGCGCCCAGCGACGCACCTGGTCGAGCCTCCGCAAGCACCGCAACTACCGGATTTTCTTCGCGGGGCAGGTCGTCTCGGTCACCGGGACGTGGATGCAGAACATCGCCGCCGCGTGGCTTGTCCTCACGCTCACGCACTCGCCCGTGGCCGTCGGCATCCTCATGCTCTGCCAGTTCCTGCCGGCGACCGCGCTCGGGCTCTTCGGGGGAGTCATCGTCGATCGGCTCGACGTGCGGCGTGTGGTCATCGCGACCCAGGCGGCCTCGATGCTCTTCGCGGCCGCCCTCGCCGCCCTCACGCTCGGTGGTCTCGTCGAGGTCTGGCAGGTCTACCTCCTGACCGGGCTGCGCGGGATCTCGCTCGTCTTCGACCATCCCGCGCGTCAGCAGCTCACCTTTCAGATGGTCGGCCGCGGCGAGCTCCCGAACGCGGTCGCGCTCAACTCCGGGCTGTTCAACGGCACGCGCGTGATCGGCCCCGCCCTCGGCGGCGCCGTGATCGCGACCGCCGGAGTCGGCGCGTGCTTTCTCCTCAACGCGGCGAGCTTCGTCGCGGTGCTCGCGAGCTTGGCGCTCATTCGCCCGCGCGAGCTCTTCCCGCTCGACCGCGGCGACGAGCGGCCGACTCTGATCCGCGGAAGCCGCGAGGCATTCGCGTTCCTCCGCGCGGTGCCGGCGGCCGGGATGGTCCTGGGCCTCGTCCTCCTCGTGACCACGCTGTCGTTCAACTTCAACGTCCTGCTCCCGGTGCTCGCGGCCAAGACGCTTGACGAGGGGCCGGAGGTCTTCGGCGTCGTCACCGCCTTCTTCGGAGCCGGTGCGCTGATCGGGGCGCTCACCGCCGCGTCGATCTCGCGCGCGAGCCCGAAGCTCCTGCTCGCGGGGACCGCCGCCTTCGGCGTGGCGCAGCTCGCGCTCGCTCCGCAGACGACTCTCGTCGGCGCGGCGCCGTTCCTCTTCGCCGCCGGCATCGCCTTCACGCTCTGGACGTCGAATGCGAACTCCACCCTCCAGCTCGCCACGCCCGACCGGCTGCGCGGCCGCGTCATGGGCCTCTACTACTTCGCCTTCAACGGCGCGGGCCCGGCGGGAGGCATGCTCGCCGGCTGGCTCGCTGCCACGGGCGGAACGGCGCTTGCGTTCACGGTCGCGGGCGTCTCGGCGATCGCCGTCTCGGCAGTCGCTTTCACGGTGCTCGGCAGGCGGTCCGAGCAGCGCCGGGTCGCCTCGCGGCCAGGTACCGTGAGCGCGTGATCGACCTCCGCACCGACACGCTCACACAGCCGACTCAGGCCATGCGGCGAGCCATCGCCGAGGCCGTCGTCGGGGACGAGCAGAAGCGGGAAGACCCGACCGTGATCGCGCTCGAGGAGCGCGGAGCCGCGCTGCTCGGCCAGGAGGAGGCGGTCTTCGTCCCCACCGCGACGATGGCGAACCAGATCGCCCTGCGCGTGCTCTCGGAGCCGGGCGACGAGGTCGTCGGCGAGGGGAGCGCACACATCTTCCGCTACGAGCTTGGCGGCCCCGCCGTCCACTCGGGACTCGTCATGAAGGCGATCGAGACGGCCGACGGGCGCTTCACCCCGGAGCAGGTGCGGGCGGTGGTCAACCCGCCCGCCGACCTCCACATGGCGCCGACCCGCGTCCTCTGCATCGAGAACACGCACAACGGCGGGGGCGGGCGCGTCTGGCCGCTCGAGCAGGTCGCCGCGGTCGCGGCCGAGGCGCGCCGCCACGGCCTCGCCGTCCACCTCGACGGCGCGCGGCTCCTGAATGCGACCGTCGCAAGCGGAACGCCGGCGGCAGCGTACGGGCGCGAGGCCGACACGGTGACCCTCTGCCTCTCGAAGGGTCTCGGCTGCCCGCTCGGGGCGCTGGTCGCCGGCTCGCGGGAGCGGATGGCGAAGGCACGGCGCTTCAAGCACCTCTTCGGCGGCGCCATGCGGCAGGCCGGGATCGTCGCCGCCGCCGGGCTCTACGCTTTCGACCACCACGTCGAGCGCCTGGCGGACGACCACGCGAACGCCCGCCGCCTCGCCGAGGGTCTCGTCGAGGCGGGGATGCCCGTCCGGCTCGAGCAGGTGGAGACGAACTTCGTGCAGCTCGACGCCGGTGCGCTCGGCCTCGACGCCGATGACGCGGTGGCGAGGCTCCGTTCTCAGGACGTCCTCCTCTCCTTCGCCGCCCGCCACGGCGTCCTGCGCGCCGTCACGCACCTCGACGTCTCCGCGGACGACGTCGAGGAGGCGGTGGAGCGCATTCCGCGCGCCCTCACCGGCGCCGCTTCCACGGCTCCGCTGGCCGCCGACGCGCCGACGCCGTTCTAGGCGGCAAACCGCTTTTCCGCCCGTCTCGTAGGGGAAGAGGGGAAGCCGCAGTCGATCCCAGGGAGGGACTGACATGAGAACACCGCGACCGGGCCGGCGTCTCCTGATGCTGGCCGTCCTCGTCATGCTCGCTGTGCCGGCGGAGGCGTGGGCTCAGGAGCCCACCGTCGTCGACCCGAACCTGGCCGTGCGGACGGTGGCCACGGGCCTTAGCCAGCCGACCGGCCTCGCGTTCATCGGCGCGAACGACATGCTCGTCAACGAGAAGGCGTCCGGGCAGGGTGATCCGCATCCGCAACGGCGTCGTCGAGGGGCCGGTTCTCGACCTCGCCGTCAACTCGAACTCCGAGCGAGGCTTGCTCGGGATCGCGCTCCATCGGAACTTCGTGGTGAACGGGTTCGTGTACCTGTTCTGGAGCGAGACCTTGTCGGGCGTGGACTCGAACTCGGGCACCGACGTGCCCTTGCTCGGGAACCGGCTCGACCGCTTCGTCTGGAACGGCTCCACGCTCACGTTCGACCGCACCCTCATCCGCTTCCGCGCGCTCCAGCAGGACGCCGGCCAGCAGGTGCGGGGGAACCACGACGGCGGCGTCGTCCGCTTCGGCCCCGACGGCAAGGTGTACGTCATCGTCGGCGACACCGGCCGGCGCGGCCAGATGCAGAACCTCGAGTTCGGGCCGTTCGGCGCCGGGATCCCCGACGACCAGTTCGGCGGCCCGGAGCCCGACGACGCCCACTTCACCGGCGTGATCGTGCGGCTGAACGACGACGGCACGACGCCGACAGACAATCCGTTCTACGACGTCGGCGCGGAGATCGGCGGCGCGGCCGGCGCCAACATCCAGAAGATCTACGCCTACGGGATCCGGAACAGCTACGGGCTGAACTTCGACCCGATCTCGGGCGACCTCTGGCAGAACGAGAACGGCGACGACACCTTCAGCGAGCTGAACCGCGTGGAGCCGGGCATGAACTCCGGCTGGGTGCAGATCATGGGGCCGTCGTCCCGGGTCGCCCAGTTCAAGGAGATCGAGACGAGCGCGCAGTTCTTCGGCCTGCAGCAGATCCGCTGGCCGCCGACGAACATCGCCGACACGCCGGCGGAGGCGCTCTCGCGCCTCTTCATGCTCCCGGGCGCGCACTTCTCCGACCCCGAGTTCTCCTGGAAGTTCGAGGTCGCCCCGGCGGGGCTCGGCTTCGTCACGGGCAGCGCGCTCGGCCGCGCAGTACCACGGCGACCTCTTCATGGGCGGCGCCCGCGACTTCCTCTTCAGCGGGCACATCTTCCGCATGGAGATCAGCCGGAAACCGGCGCATGGTCGGGGTGGACGACCCGCGCATCGAAGACCGCGTCGCCGACAACCTCGCGAAGTTCGAGGCCACGGAGAGCGAGAGCCTCGTGTGGGGTCAGAACTTCGGCCTCACCACGGACATCCTGCAGGGCCCGAACGGGAACCTGTTCGTCCTCTCGAACACGCGCGGCGCGCTCTACGAGGTCTTCCGGCCGGCGAGGTAGCACGGCCCGGGGACACGAGGGGCGCGGGTCCGATCCCGCGCCCCTCGTCCGCTTCGTTCTCTACTCGTACTGGAGCGCCCGGAGGATGTTCAGCTTCGCCGCGCGTCGCGCCGGGCATGATCGCCGCGAGGATCCCGACGATGACCGCGACGATCGCGAACACGATCAGCTGAGCCGAACGGGATCGCGAACTGGAGGTGAACTCGGACGCGCCCAGTACGAGCAGCCGGCGAGGAAGATGCCGAGCGGCGAGCCCCAGCGCGGCTGCCGATCAGCGCCGTGATCACGCTCTCGTGGCGCACCATGCGCCGCGCCTGCCGGCGCGTCATGCCGACCGCTCGCAGCATTCCCAGCTCGCGCGTCCGCTCGAACACCGAAAGGACGAGCGTGTTGACCATCCCGAACAGGCTGATGATCACCGACAGCGCCAGTAGCACGTACAGCAGCAGCAGGAACTGCTGGATCTCCCGGTCCTCCTTATCGATCCACTCCTGTCGCGTCTGGACGCGGGTGTCGGCGAAGTCTTCGAGCTCGCGCTCGAGAGCCACCTTCTGTGTCTCGCTCGGATCGCCGGCGACGTTCACGAGCGTGAAGCGGTTGCGAGGGCGCTCGTACAGGCCGTCGAACGCGTCCTTCGAGATGCTTGCGCTGCCGAGCAGCGGATAGAAGGGGCTGCCCTCGTAGATGCCGCGCACGACGAACTCCTTGGTCTCGTTCTTGGTCGAGAGGATCGGAAGCGTGTCACCGACGGCGAGGTCGTTGTCCTCGGCGAAGTTGTCTGGGAGGATCACGCCGTCGTCGCCGAGTCGCGCAAGACCTCGTCGGAGCCCTCTTCCCAGTCGAAGTCGTAGACCTCGTCGATGGCGGGATCAAGGCCGGTGAGGTTGCCGCCGTTGCCGTCGATATCGGCCATCGTCCTGCCGCACATTGCTGACAGTCTCGACGTTGTTCGCGCCCTCGACCGCGTCACCTACGGCGGCCGGGAACTCGGCGAGTAGCCGTCTTGGGACGTGACGATGTAGGTCGGCGCTGGATCTGCCGTCGATCGCATCGCTGTTCGAGATCGCGCAGATGCCCTGCGCCAGCACCGCCACGAAGGTGACGAGCGCGATGCCGATCATCAGCGCTGCCGCGGTCGACGCCGTGCGGCCCGGGTTGCGCTTGAGTTCCCCTCGCGCAAGTTGTCCTGCCGCGCCGCCGAGCCGTCGCGCCGGGATGCCGACGAGCATCGCGAGCGGCTTGACCAGCCGGGACGAGAGCATCGCGACGCCGACGAAGAGCGCCAGCACGCCGACTCCCAGCATGGCGAAGGACGGTCGCCGGTGGGGATGTCATCGGCGAGCGTGCCGTACGCGAGAGCGAGGACGGCCAGCGCGACGATGACGGCCGCGATGTACGGCGTGAACCGCGCGAAGCGGCCGCGCGGGAGCTGTCGCGCCCTCGCGGGCTGCGGCGATCGGCGGCACGCGCGTCGCGCGCATGCAGGGAAGAGGCCCGCGCGAGCGTCACGAGCGTCCCCACGAGCAGCGACACGACGATCGTGCGCGTCGCGAAGACCGTCTGCGTTTGCGGCAGATCGAGGTCTAGCGCCTTGAAGAGCTCACTCAGGCCGACGGCCAGCCCGAGCCCCGCGAAGAGGCCGATCACCGACGCCCCGATGACCCGATCACGAGCGCCTCAGATGATCACGGAGCTGAGGACCTGGCGCCGCGAGGCACCGATGGTGCGCAGCGTGGCGAACTCGCGCGTCCGCTGCGCGACCGTGATCGAGAGCGTGTTGAAGATGACAAAGGCGCCGACGAAAAGGGCGATCCCGGCGAACGAGAGCAGGAAGTAGCGGATGATCTTCGTGAATCGTCGGCGTCTCGCTGGAGGCCTCTTCAGCCTGTTCCGCGCCCGTGCGGACGTCGGCGTTGGAGCCGCAGCATCGGTCCGGATCTGCTCGGTCAGCTGCCCGGGCGTGACACCCTCGACGGCGGCGACCGCGATCGCGTCGAACTCGCCCTCTTTGTCGAGCATGCCTCTGCGCCGTCGGCATGTCAAAGATCCGGCGAACGTGGCGCCGCCGAGCGAGCTGACGTCGCCGAACTTCGCGATGCCGACGATCTCGAATCCTGACTCGGCCGGGCCGATGGATCCGCGACGCCAATCCGGTCACCGACACTCGAGTCCTTCTTGTCGGCCGCTGTGCCTTCGTCGATGGCCACCTCCCCGTTGTCGGCCGGCCATCGGCCCTCGACCAGGTTGCAGCGGATTGAAACGGTCGTCTCGGGCGTCGGGTCGATGCCGAGTAGCCGAGCGTTCGGGCGCGCCGCCGGTAGCGATCGCCTTGCCGTCGCGACTTCGATGAGCTTAGTGCCTCGTCCTCGACAGCTTCCCTGCCGCGGCTCGACGTCCGTCGACAGCTCGTACCCGCTCGAAGCGTCTCCTCGATCGGGGGCGCCTCGCGCCGACTCCCCTCGAAGTCGATTGCCGGCCTCCCTGCCCGATCACGACGGCGTTCGGTGCCCGGCGTACGACTCGACGAAGATCGTTGTCGAACGCCTTGTCGATCGTGTCAGTCAGGACGTAAGTGCCGCTCATCATCGCGACGCCGAGGATGATGGCGAGCGCCGTCAGGATCGCCCGCAGCTTGCGGCCGAGCAGGCCTCTGAGGGCGACGCGAATCACAGGCGGCTCACTTCCTCCATCGCTTCGAGGACGTCATGGGCGCTCGCCTTGCCGAGCTCCTTGACGATGAGCCCGTCGGCGAGGAAGAGCGTCCGGTCCGAGATCGCGGTCGCGTTCGGGTCGTGCGAGACCATGACGAAGGTCTGGCCGAGGGTCTCCACAGACTCGCGCAGGAGATCGAGGATCTCCTGGCTCGTGGTCGAGTCCAGGTTGCCGGTGGGCTCGTCCGCGAAGACGACCGTGGGCTTGGACACGAGAGCGCGTGCGATGGCGACGCGCTGCTGCTGGCCGCCCGAAAGCTCCGACGGGCGGTGCGTCTTGCGGTCGGTCAGGCCGACGCTCTCGATGACCGAGTTCGTCCAGTCCTTGTCGATCTTGCCGCCGGCGAGCTCGAGCGGAAGGAGGATGTTCTCCTCGGCCGTGAGCATGGGGAGGAGGTTGAAGAACTGGAAGACGAAGCCGATGTGCTCGCGCCGGAGCTTCGTCAGCTCGGTGTCGCCGAGCTTGGCGATGGGCGTCCCGTCGATCTCGACCTCGCCCTCGGTGGGGCGGTCGAGGCCGGCGAGGATGTGCATGAGGGTCGACTTGCCCGAGCCCGACGGGCCCATGACGGCGGTGAGCTTGCCGCGCTCGACGTCCAGGGAGACGCCGCACAGGGCTCTCACCGAGGTGTCGCCTTCGCCGTAGACGCGGACGACATCGCGCGCCGTGACGACGGCGCCGTTCGTGCTCTGCTCTGACTGCTGAGTGTGAGTCTCCATGGTCGCCAACTCTACGGACCTCCTGGGCACTTGGGAGCGAGCATCGTCACAGCCGCCGGCGGCGTTCCGCAATGAGGCGAGCGCGAGCCGTGAGGTGGGGTTAACCGAACCCCGGCGCTACTCGAAGCCGGGCCGGTCGCCGACCGCGAAGAAGGCGATCGCGACGGCGATGTAGGCCGCGATCAAGGCGTAGCCGCGCCAGCGGGTGGAGTACCCGCGCCAGAGGAGCGCTGCGGTGAAGAGCACCGAGCCGCCGACGGCGATGATCTCCACGGGGCGGAACGCCAGCGCCAGCGGCTCGATCAGCCAGGAGAGCAGGGCGACGGCCGGGATGAGGAACACCGCTACCTGTGCGCTCGAGGCGAGCGCGATCTCCGCCGCGAGCTTGATGTTCCCGCGGTAGGCGACGACGACGGCGCCGCCGTGCTCGGCCGCGTTCCCGACGATGGCGACGATGACTGCGGCGACAAAGAAGTCCGTGAGCCCCACCTCGTCGGCGAAGGTCGTGAGCGTGTGGACGAGCGTCTCGGCGACGAAGGCGGTCACGACCGTGGCCGCGGCGAGAACGAGCAGCGAGAGGCGGAGCGACCAGGCAGCCATCGTGCTCGCCTCGTCCGAGACGTGGAGGCTTCGGTGCCGGCGCAGCGAGATCCACGTGACGCCGACGTAGATGACCAGCAGCACGATGGACACGGGCACGGAGAGCACGGCCAGCGAGTGCCGGTCGGGGTCGCCCTCCCAGCCCGGTATCGACGGGATGAGGAAGAGGAGCACGGCGATCGCGACCAGTGCGAACGAGGTCAGGCTGGACTCGCGATCGAGCCGCCCCGAGCCGCCGAAGACGAGCGAAAAGCCCAGCACGAGCAGGAGGTTTCCGACCACGCTCCCCGTCAGCGAGCCGCGGACGACTTCCGTCAGGCCCTCGTTGACGGCGATCAGCGCGATGATCAGCTCGGGCGCGTTGCCGAAGGTCGCGTTCAGGAACCCGCCGATCCCCGGCCCGGTGTGATGCGCCGCATGCTCCGTCGCCTCGCCGATCAGCCACGCCAGCGGGATGAGCGCCGCGGCCGCGAGGACGAAGAGGGCGATGTCGCCCACGTCGGTCGTCCGGTCGACGATCACGACGAGGGGGCCGAGGGCGAGCAGGGCGTAGAGGACCTTGCGGATCACGGCCGGCCGCACCCTAACTAACCTCTGAAGCGTGCTGCGCGCGGTGCTCTTCGACTGGGGGGACACCCTCTTCCACTTCGCCTACGACGAGGAGCTGCTCGAGGCGGGGTGGGAGGCCGGGCTCGCGACGCTCGACCACGACGGGCTGCCGGGGCCCGACGAGACCGCTGCGCGCTTCCGGGAGCAGTACCTCCCGCTGCTCTTCGTTCCCGGCTCAGTCGACGAGGTCGAGTACCCCGGCATGATCCGCGAGCTGCTCGAAGGCTTCGGCGTCGAGGTCGACGACGGGGCCCTCGACCAGTTCCTCGCGGCCGAGCACGCCGCCTGGGAGCCCGCGCGCCAGATGGGAGCGCAGACCCACGCGCTCCTCGACTCGCTGCGCGACCGCGGGCTCGCCACCGGGCTCGTCTCGAACGCCTTCGACCCGGGCTGGCTCCTGCACGAGGACCTGGCGCGCATGGGGCTCGCGGAGCGGCTCGACGCGGCCGTGTTCTCGTCGGAGATCGGCAAGCGCAAGCCGCACCCGGCCATCTTCGAGGCCGTGCTCTCGCGGCTCGGCGTCGCGCCGGAGGAGACGCTCTTCGTCGGCGACCGCCGCTACGAGGACGTGCGCGGCGCGAAGGAGCTGGGCATGACGACCGTGCTCGCCCTGTGGTTCCGGGCGGACGACGACGAGCGTGGCCTCGACCCGGACTTCGAGGCGTTCACGCCCATGGACGTGCTCAATGTCGTCCGACGCCTTACCGGCGAAATCTGACGTCTGACAAGGCCGCGCCTACACCCCCCGGCCTGCCATGTCAAGACTTGCGGGGGCGCGAAACCCCGTCGACAATCCAGTGACAGAGCCTTGCGGCGACCACTGTTCACCGGAACCGAGCTCCCGCTCCGACCTCAGGAGGAGACCGAGTGTCGCCGCTGCCGGGTGCACTGCGACAAAGTGGTCTATCCGTCCGCCTGCGTCGAGCGCGCGTGCCCGTTCCTCTACGCCTACCAGGAGTGGGGGCGCACCTACGTGGGCTGCATGCAGAAGGTCTACTCCGTCGAGATCGACCTCGATCTCCTGGACGAGGCCCGCGGCCGCAAGGGCGGCTTCGGCGCGGTGCGCGCCGTGCGGCAGCCGCTACCGATGTGCCGGGCGGAAGTGTCGAGCTGCTACCAGCACCGCGCGGACGAGCTCGGATGCGTCAATCCCGAGTTTTTCGAGCTCCCCCGCGGGAAGCCGTCCTTCCGGGTCGTCGAGCAGAGCGACCAGGCCGCGTAGAGCCCGCCCAGCGGGCGTGCATGTCCTTCAGCCGCTGGACCTCGGCCGCGTCCGGGCCGCCGTGCCCGCCCGGCCCCGGGGTCTCGAGGATCGCCGGGAGGCCCTGAACGCGCGGGTGCGCGAGGAACGCGCCGAGACCCTCGCCCATGGCGCCGCTGCCGACGTTCTCGTGTCGGTCGCGGTTCGAGCCCAGCGGCGAGTCGGCGTCGTTGATGTGCAGGCACCGGAGCCGTTCGAGGCCGATGAGCCGGTCGACCTCTCCGAGCGTCTCGTCGACGACCTCGGGGTCCGTCACGTCCGTGCCCGACACCCAGAGATGGCACGAGTCGAGGCAGAGACCGAGCTTGGGGTGCCCGTCCAACCGGTCGTAGAGCGCCGCGAGCTCGTCGATCGAGCGCCCCATCGTGTTGCCGGTGCCGGCGGAGTTCTCCAGCAGGAGCCAGGTCGGCCCGTCGCAGGCCGCGAGCGCCTCCTCGAGCGCCGGGGCGGCGCGCTCGAGACCGGCTTCGAAGCCTGCGCCGAGATGCGAGCCGACGTGGAAGACGACGCCGTCCGCCTCGATCGCGCACGCGACCGCAACGGTGTAGAGGAGGGTGTCGCACGACTTCTTCCACAGCGCCTTGTCCTTCGTCCCCAGGTTGATCAGGTAGAGCGCGTGGCAGACGACCGGGCCGATCCCCTCCTCCTCGCGGCGCTCGCGGAAGCGCATGATGTTCTCCACCGGGTGGTTCGTGGGGCGCCAGGCGCGAGGGCTCTGAGTGAAGATCTGAATGGACTCGCAGCCGCGCTCGACCGCCCGGTCGATCGCCGTGTGGATCCCACCGCTGGTGGAGACGTGGGCGCCGGCCAGCACGCGGCTATCGTAGTCGCGTGAGCGTCCGCGTCCGTTTCGCCCCGAGCCCGACCGGGCTTCCTCCACATCGGAGGCGTCCGCACCGCGCTCTTCAACTGGCTCTTCGCCCGCCACGAGGGCGGCGAGTTCCTGTTGCGCATCGAGAACACGGACACGAGCCGCGAGGTGGAGGAGTCCGTCGAGCAGATCCAGCGCTCGCTCCGCTGGCTCGGCCTGGACTGGGACGGCGACGCTCGCCTTCCAGCTCGACGGGCTCGAGCGGCACCAGACGGCGGCGCGGCTGCTCGTCGAGACCGATCACGCCTACGAGGACGACGGGGCGATCCGCTTCCGCATGCCCGACGAGGGAACGACGGTCTGGGACGACGCGATCAAGGGGCGGATCGAGTACCCGAACGAGAAGCTCGAGGATCTCGTCCTCCTGCGCTCGGACGGGCGCCCGACGTACAACCTGGCAGCCGCCGTCGACGACGCGGACTCGGCGATCACGCACGTCATCCGGGGCGAGGATCACGTGCCGAACACGCCCAAGCAGATTCGCATCCTCGAGGCACTCGGCCGGCCGCTGCCGGTCTACGCGCACGTCCCGAACGTGATGGGAACGGACGGCAAGAAGCTCTCCAAGCGTCACGGCGCCGTCTCGGTCGAGGAGTTCCGCGCGCGTGGGTATGTCGCGCCCGCCCTCATGAACTACCTCGCGCTCCTCGGCTGGAGCTACGACGACAAGACGACGATCATGTCCCGCGACGAGCTCGTCGAGCGCTTCGGGCTCGAGCGCGTCGGCTCGAGCCCGGCGACCTTCGACTACGACAAGCTCGACTGGATGAACGGCGTCTACCTGCGCGAGCTGCCGCCGGACGAGTACGCCTCCGAGCTGGTCGCGTACCTGCGGGAGACCGGCTTCGAGGGCGACGAGGAGACGATCCGCGCCTCGGCGCCGCTCGTGCAGGAGAAGATCGCCCGGCTCGAGGAGTACCCGAGCTTCGCCGGCTTCCTCTTCGAGCGCCGCGAGGCGCCGCCGGAGCTGATCGACGGCTCGGGCCCGGTGCTCGCCGAGGCGCGCGAGACGCTCGCAGCCGTCGACCCGTTCACCGCCGAGCCGATCGAGGCCGCGCTCCGCGGGCTTGCCGAGCGCCTCGGCAAGAAGCCGCGCGAGGCGTTCGGCCCCATCCGTGCCGCCGTCACCGGCTCGCGGATCTCACCGGGCCTCTTCGAGAGCCTCGAGCTGCTCGGGCGTGAAGAGTCGCTGGCGCGCCTCGACGCCGCGCTGGCCGTCGCCGCCTAGCCTTTCTAGGGCCGGTAGAGGACGAAGCCGCCGGCGAAGAGCGCCAGGCCGGCCGCCCAGACGGGCCACGCTGCGAGCACCGCGCCCGCGGTGAAGAGGAAGGCGCCGCCGATCACGAGCCCGGTGGCGATGATCGCCGAGAGCGAAGGGCGCTCGCGCGGGCGCCGCGGGGGCGTCGGCTCGGCGTTGCCATCCGAGCGAATGGGGACGGCCGTCCGCTCCAGCGCCCGCAGACGGGCGAGGCGCACGCGGAAGAGCGCGCCGCGCCATTCGGGGAGGAGCGGGTCGACGAAGTCCACGTCGCCCAGCTCGAGCGCGTTGGCGACCTCGGCCGTGACGTCCCGGGCCTCGGCGAGCGCCGCCACCAGCTCGGCGTGCAGCGCCTCGGCGCCGCGTGGCGGGTCGATGCCGACCGCGAGCTCGGCCGCTGCGTGGATGCTGTACTGGAGCTGGGGGAGCTCCTCGAGGAAGTCGTCGGTGACGGTCTCGGCAGGGGACTCCGCGACTCGCTCCAGGCGCACGAGGGCGACGCCGACGTGCTCCCAGAGGTGTGAGACAGCCACCGCGTAGCCTCTCGGCTCACCCCTCCGAACCGTCCGCTCCATCCGCAGCCAATCATAACGCGGTTACACTCGGCGTCGATGGACGGCCGGGCCCAGCGGCTGGTTATCGTCGCCGATGATGACGCCGCGATCCGCCTGCTCTGCCGGGTGAACCTCGAGCTGGAGGGCTACCGTGTGCTCGAGGCCACCGGCCTGGAGGAGATCTCGCGCATCGCGGACGAGGAGGAGGTCGCGCTCGTCCTCCTCGACATCCACCTCGGCCGCGAGGACGGGATCGAGGTCGCCCGCGTGGTGCGCGAGCGCCGACCGGAGGTGCCGATCGCCTTCCTCTCCGGGAGCGTGGACTTCAGCGAGCGCTCGGCCGCGGTCTCCGATGCGGCCATCAGCAAGCCCTTCACGCTCGAGGAGCTGATCGGGACCGTGCACCGGCTTGCGGGTGGGTCGCCTCCGCCTCGGCCGACTCCGCCGCCGACCCCCTGACCTCGTCCTCGACGCCCTGCACGCGCCCGCGCCAGCGGAGCGTGCCCATCATCAGCAGGATGCAGCCGAAGCCGATCGTGACGCTGAGGATCGTGACGACGAGCTGCTGCCCGAAGCTGAAGGCGAGAATCGCGGTCGAGGAGGCCGCACCGGAGAGGGCGAAGACGAGAATCGCCTGCTGCGTGCCCGCCCCGCCCGGCGTGAACGGCAGCATGGTCGAGAGGCCCTGGACGACGAGCACGGCCAGCGTTGTCTCCGCGGTCGCGTCGACGTGAAAGGCGCGCAGGAAGAAGAACGTCGAGCCGATGCGCGCGACCCAGCTCGCGGCCTGCCACGAGACCACCTCGCGGAGGTACATTCGCCGGTCGCGGAGGATCGCGAAGCCGAGGGCGACCTTCTCCTTGAAGTTCTTCACGTGCCGCGTCGCCCAGGCGATGAGCAGGATGAGCCCGCCGAGGAGGATGCTCCCGAAGAAGAACGCAAGCCGCGGGTGCTCGACGACGAAGCTCCAGTCGAAGGCGCGAAGGTTCGGGAGGTCGGGGACCCCGGGGAGGATCCCCATCTGGATCGCGACGAGGAAGAGCAGAGACGCGACGACGAAGTCGAAGAGGGTCTCGACGAGGAGGCTCGATGTCAGCGTCGGGTAGGTCGAGCCGTCGACGCGGTGCTTGATCAGGTAGAGCTTGACGACGTCGCCGCCGCGTGCCGGCACGATCGCGTTGACGCCTACGCCCGCGAGATATGAGCCGAAGACAGTCCGGAAGGGGATCTTCGTCCCCGGATAGGCGGCGTGGAGGATGTTCTGCCACGCGCGCACGCGCATCGTGAGCCGGAGCACCTGGAAGATGACGGCCAGCGCGAGGGCGCCCCACGCCACGGCGGCGAAGGCCTTGAAGAACGCCTCGGAAGCGTCGAGAAACGTGCGAACGTCGTCCACGGGTTGACGATAGCGCCGGCCCTGGTCGGCCGAGCGGAACCGGTGCTACGCGACGCGCGGGCCGGGCGGGTCCGGGGCGGCGAGATGGTCGCTCAGGCGCTGGTAGAAGAAGCCGCCGAGGAGGAGCAGCGCGCCCACTGCGAGGAACGAGAGCGACCGTGCCAGCGAGCTGAGGTACGCGAGGTCGTAGAGGAAGAGCTTCGCGAGGCTGATCCCGAAGAGCGCGAAGCCGGCGAGGCGGATCGCCCGCGAGCGGCGAACGAGGCCAAGGGTCAGGAGGCCGAGCCCGATGGCGCCCCACACGGCGCTGACGCCGGTGTGACCGCGCTGGAAGTCCGTCTTCACGGACGCCTGAGACACGAGCTCAGCCAGCTCGAGGACTCCGAGCGAGAGCGCGTAGAGGCTCAGGATCCCGGCGGCAGCGAAGGCGATCGTGCGATACACGGGCTGCCACGAGCGCAGAGCGCCGAGCAGGCCTTCGAGGGTGATCGTCTCGCTCCAGGAGAAGTCCGGCCGGGTCGCGGGCAGCTCGTGCCGCGCGCAGAGGCCGAAGGCGATGGCAGCGAGCACGACGAGCATGAGGCTCGGAATGCCGTTGCCCGGGTGGTCGGCGGCGACGACGAAGTCGCGCGGCGGCGCCTCGAGCACGAGCGTGTAGCCGGCGCCGACGAGGAGGAAGAGGGCGGAGGCCGCCTGGAAGCGGATCTCGCGCGCGACGAGCGCCAGCGCCGAGAGCGCAGCCGAGGCCAGCGTGAGCGCGAGGACGAGCCAGACGCCCTCCAGCAGGAGGAACAGCGCGGCCGCCACGATCGTCAGTGCGATGGCCCAGTGGAGCGTCGAGAGGTCGCGCAGACGGGGGAGACGGAAGACCGAGGCGGCGAGAGCGGCGTAGAGGAAGGCCATCAGGACGAGGCTGCCGCCCTCCACGTCGATGCCGTGCCAGGTGCCCGAGCCCAGGCTGAGCACCGCCACGAAGCCCATCACGGCGACTGCCAGGGCCGCGGCTGCCGTCTCGGGCCGGAGATGCTTCCAGCGGCCGACGTCCAGCCGCTGGTACTCGAACCCGGCGAGGAGCGCGCCGGCGCCGACGAGCAGGAACGCGACCGCCCAGTGGTTGACCACGAGCTCGTCGGCGTCGAACGTGGCCGTCTTCAGGATTGCCAGACCGGCCATGGCCAGTCCGGCCACGGAGAGATCCAGCCGGCGCAGCCGCCCGCCGGTCTCGACGAGCGCGAGCCCGAGCAGCGCCCAGAAGGTGCTGAGGGCGACCTGGCCGCGCTCGAAGCCCGTCTGCGGGCTGTCGGAGGCCCAGAGCCAGAACTCGAGCAGACCGAACGATGCGGCGTAGGCGAAGAGCGCGCCCGAGAGCCAGTAGAGCACGACGCGGCCGGCCTGGATGCCTTCGACGACGTCGCTGATGAAGCTCGCGATCGGGCCCTCGTCCTTGGCACGCTCGAACGGTCGCCGCATGAGCCAGGCGACGATCCCCGCGCCCACGGCCACTGCGAGCACGCTCGCGACGCCGGCCGCCGGATGGGTTGCGTGTGCGAACAGGTCGCTTGGACGCGCGTCGTAGCCGAGCGCGTAGGAGAGCGAGAGCGCGAGGTAGGCAACCGAAGCCAGCTGGAACCGGCGCTCGCGGGTCGTGTCGGCGAGCCAGGCGAGGATCGCCGCTTCGCCCGCCCAGGCGATCGCGAGCCAGGCCCCGCTCAGGAGCTCGGCTGCGGCAACTGCGCCGATCGTGAGGCCGACGGCCCAGAGCAGGCTGGAGAAGTCGCGAATCCTGCGGAAGAAGACCGCGCCGAGCACGAGGTACGCGACGGAAATGACGCCGAGGGCGATCCCCTCGCGGCTGACGCCCTCGACCTTGTCGTCGAAGAGGTGCGCCGAGCAGGCCGCGGCCAGCGCCGCCGAGACGAGGAGGATCGTGGCGGCAAAGGATTCGATGCGCCGGTCGGCCTTACCGAGCTGGAGGGCGACCGCGATCGCGACCAGCACGCCCCAGAAGACCGCAGTGAGCCAGACCACGGGCCAGTCCATGGGCTCGCTCTGCGCAACTAGGACGATGCTCTGCGGGACCGCGGCGACGAGCCCGGCCACCAGGAGGTAGCGCCAGCCCTCGCGGAGCGCGACGACCGCGGTGGCGGCGAGCAGCACGGCGGCGAAGCTCGTCCCGACCAGGGTCAGCTCTTCGTCCTCGAAGAGGGTCATGAACGGGACGAGCGTGGCGCCGACGAGCCCGAGGCCGGCAACCAGCTCGGAGCGCCAGGCGAGGGCCACGGCTGTCGCGCCCGCGGCGATGCCCGCGGCTGCGAGGAGCGCCCACGGGTCCGACACGAACCCGTAGAGCGCCGAGGCCGCGAGGAGCGTCGCGAAGCCGCCGGCGATGCCTGCCCCGACGGCGGCGAGCGCGGCGTAGGTCGTCCCGAAGCGTCGCTTGAGCCAGAAGCCGCCCGCGAACACCGCCAACGAGGCCGCGGCGCCGAAGCCGAGGCGCAGCTCGGCGCTGATCCAGCCGCGGTTCACGGCCAGGACGAAGAAGAAGATGACGCCGAGCACCGTGACGATCGCGCCCGCCCAGGCGAGCCCGAGCGCGCCGGCGAGCTTCGAGAGGTCGATCTCCCGGCGGGGGCGCGGCGGGCGGGCAGGTCGTGGCGGCGTGACGGGACGGGCGGGCGGCGGCTTGGGGGCTGCCCGCGGCGGCGTGGGGGCGGGCGGCGCCGGCGCGGGTGTCGCGGGCTGCGGACGGACGGGAACGCCGATCGCGGCCGCGCCGGTCACGATCGAGCGGAGCCGCGAGACCTCCGCCTCGAGCGTGAGCACGCGCCGCTCGAGATCGCCCTCGTGTCCAGGCTCCTCATCGCTCTTCTCCTCCGGCGCGGACGCCGGCGGCCGCTGCGGCTGCAGGACGAGCGCGAGGAGCAGGGCGCCGAAGGCGAGCAGACCGACGATCGGCGAGGCAGCCGCCACGATGATCACCACGAGGAGGCTGCCGGCGATGACCCTGCCGCTCATCGCGACGTCTCGGAGGAGCCGCTCGGGCGGAGCTCGATGTGCAGGTCGCAGTCGAGCGCGTGCGCGAGCTTGAGGAGGGTGTCGATGCGCGGCGGCCGCCCACCGGATTCGAGGCGGGCGATGGCCGACTGGGTGGTCCCGCACACGTGCGCGAGCTCGGCCTGCGAGAGCCCGAGCTCCCGGCGCCGCTCGGCGACCTGCTCGGCGATCTGGGCGAAGAGCCAGCCGTCCTGGGCACCCGCGAGCCGCTCGCGGAGGCGCTCGATCGCCCGCTCGGTCGTGTGGTGGCGCTCTTCTTTCGAAGGTCGACTCATCGCAGTCCTGCTATTGATATAGCACGCCTGCGATGGAAGTCAAGGCCCCGGGGCAAGCTCCTCGAGACGCGCCTCGCCGGTCGTTCCCTCGACGAGGTAGACGCGAACGCTGTTCTCGCCCCGCCGGTAGGCGTCCTCGGGCGTGACGGCCGAGACGAGCGTCTCGCCCGAGTACTCGAAGCTCCGCGTCACCGCGACGATCGTCCCGTTCACGGCGATCGCGACGTCGTGGCTCCCGGGGGCGCCGTGGATCCGCCCGTAGACGCGCACCGGTGCCAGAGGAGAGTCGGGGTCGTACGAGCTCGATCCGTAGCTCTCGAAGGTCGCGGCGCCACCGCCGGACGCCACCGCGAGCGCGTCGACCTGCTGTCCCAGGAGCTCGGGCCGGGGACCCACCGCATAGAGGCCGGGGGGCTCGTCTCCCTCGCCGAAGAGCGCGATCTGGCGCGCAAGCAGCCGGTCGCGCCGCTCGACGAGCTCGTCCGCGTCCCCGACGACGACCTCGCCGGACGACGTGTGGACGACCACGTCAGGCTCCTCGCCCTGCTGCGGCCCCATCGCCGAGTGGCCGTCGACCTGCCACGGGACGTCGACACCGAGGATGTCGGCCATCGTCGGCAGCAGGTCGATGGTGCGGACGTGGTCGTCGACCACCTCGCCGCGTGCCTGGCCGGGCGCCTTGACGAACAGCGGCACGAACGCGAGCTCCTCGAGGTTGCCGGTATGGACGCGGCGCCGCTCGCCGTGGGGGCGGAAGCTGACCCCGTGGTCGGCAACGACCACGACCAGCGCATCCTCGTAGATGCCCGTCTCCTCCAGCCTGTCGAGGATGCGCCCGAGCGCGAGGTCGGTGTAGCCGACCTGGAGGAGGTGGCGCTGCCACGCCTGCGTCGCGAGCTCGGGGTCGCCGGTCCAGCGCTCGCCGACCATCCCCGGCTGGAACCCGAGGTCGGCCGCGTAGATCTTCCCGTTCGGGAGGTACTCCCAGGGATGGTGGGGGAGGAGGACGTGGAGGAAGGAGAGCGTCGGGCGCTCCTCGGCCTCGAGCCCGTCGACGAACTCCTGCACCTCGGCGTCGCGCGCGGTGTAGGCGGCAGGCCTCCCACCGGGCTGGGACGGCCCCTCCTGCAGGCGGACGACCGGCCCGTCACCGCCGAAGCCGCGCCAGGCGGTGGAGATGGAGGGGAGGCGCTTGCTCGTCTCCTCCGGCAGAGCCAGGTGGCCGTAGACGATCGAGAGGTCGGAGAGGAGCGACCCCACGCGCTGGACGAGCGGCTCGCGGTCCTCGTCACAGAGCTCCTGCGGACAGAGATGCGCCTGCGACTCCATCGCGTGCAGGTCGTACGCGCCGCCGAGCAGCGTGAAGAGGTTGTCGGGGTGGTCGAGGTAGAGCGGGAGGTCGTCTTCCTCCGGGAAGAGGCCGGTGAGCATCGCCGGGACCGCGCCGGTCGTCCACTCGTGCACGGTCGTCGCGTTGCGGTACCAGGTCGCGTCCTCGGCGAGCCGGGCGAAGTTGGGGTAGCGGGCGGCGTCGATCTCACGCTCCGAGTTCATGAGCGAGATGGTCGGCAGCTCGTCGAGGACGACCATGACGACGGGGGCGTCGGCCGGCACCTCGGCCAGCCGCGGCTCGGGCGCGTCCTCGAGGACGAGACGCGACACCGGCGAGACGAAGAGGAAGAGGACGAGGAAGACCAGCGGCGCGGCTCCCAGGACGGTCAGGAGCATCCGCGCCGGCCTCGCGCGCGCGTAGAGAAGCGCGGCCGCGGCGCCGACGGCGGCCGCGACGGCCATGAGCACGAGCGACGACGCGTCCACGCCCCGGATGACCTGAAGGACGATCAGGGCGACGAGCCCGCCGACGAACACGAAGTGGAGGACGGTCGCGGCCAGGCCGTGCGCGAGGCCGGCGAGCGCCTCCAGCGTGAGCAGCACGAGCGGCGGGATGACGACCAGCCCGACGGCGAAGAACACGATCTCCCAGCGGGTCGAGCCGCGGACCGCGAAGAACTCGACATTGCGGGAGAGGAGGTCGAAGACGGGCTGCGCGACCGCGACGGCGCTCAGGCCGGCGAGGTGCAGGCCGGCCTTCTCGAGCGAGCCGGGCGGGTCAGGCGGACGGACTTGCACGGTAGAGAATCCGGGTTCCCGACGGGAGCGTGTCCCGGCGCTCGACGCGCCAGCGCTCGTTGAGGGCGCGCTCGAACGTCTCCGTGTCGTAGTCCGGGTTCGCCCCCGGGCCCTTCCGCGCGAGCAGTCGCTGCACCATCGGGTCGTCGCGCGTCGGGAACTCGATCACCAGCTCGGTCTGGAGCTCGGCCAGCCAGTCGAGGAAGTCGCGGATCGGCACGTTGCTCGTGAGCGCGACGTGGTGGACCAGCGCGAGCGCGAGCGTCAGGTCCGGGCGGCCGCGGGCGACGAGCGGGCGCCGCTCCTCTCCGCGCCAGCCGAGACCGGGGGAGGGGTCGGCCAGGTTGCCGACGAGCGGGAGGATCGTGTCGACGCCGTCCGCGCGCAGCTCCCGGTAGAGCGCCTCGACGACGGCGGCGTCGGCGTCCACGGCCACCGTGTAGTCGGCGTCCATCGCCGCCACGCGCGTGAAGCGGCCGTCGTTGCAGCCGAGATCCCAGACGAGCCGGCGGTGGCGGGCGCCCGCCGCCTCCCGCACGAAGTCGAGCTTGGCCGCGGCGTCTGGCTCGTCGTAGGGGTTCGTGGTGCGATACGTCGACCAGGCCGTGCGCCCGGGCTTCCACTCGAGCCGCTGGACGAGCTTGCGGAGCTTGCGGGCGTTGACGCGGATCAGCTCGGTGCGGAACCCGGCCTTCTTCAGGTCTTGCTTCACCTCGCGGTCGGCGTAGCGGGCCTCGAGCTTCGCGTGCAGGACGACGTTCGTGAGCACGCCGCGCCGGAAGCGGTCGCGGAAGCTCAGGAGCCGCCGCATCTCGGCCGGCTCGATCCCCTCGAGCGACCCGCGGAGCCACGGCTGGAACGGAACGTTCTTGAAGGCCTGGAGCATGAGCGGGTAGAGCAGGAGCGTGCAGAACTGGCGGTAGCCGGCCCAGGGCTCGCCCTCGCGGAGCCGCTCGAAGGAGCCGACGTCGACGAAGACCGGCCGCGTGCCGCGCCACTGCACGTTGTAGGGCGAGGCGTCCTTGAGGATCAGGTTCTCGTCGAGCGCGGCGAGGAGGAGCTCGAGCTCGAGGAGCGCCGCGTCCCTGAGCATCCCGAAGGGCCACTCGTACGGGTACGAGACGACGGGCACGCGGTCGTGGCGCAGGACGGCGGCGACCCGCTCGGCGTCGAGCTCCGCGGGGAGGCCGTTCGGCTCGGGCAGCTGCTCGGTGCCGACGAGCTTCCCCTCGGCGACCTTGTCCCGGAAGAGCGCGGTCTCGGCCAGCGCCTCCCAGTCGGCGAGCCCCCGCTCGGACAGCGCCCGGTGAACGGAGCCTCCGGCGTAGAAGACTCGGCTGTCCGGGTCGCGAAAGGAGCCGCGCTCGACCCGGGGCTCCACGTCAGCTAGAGGAGTCGTTCTTCCTTCGGATGCCGATGAAGCCCAGGAACCGCCGCCAGTAGAACTTCCCCGCGACGGCGACGGCTGCGACGCCGCCGACGACCGCCTGGACGATCATCGATCCCGAGCCGGGATCCAGGTATGCGAAGAGGCCGCCCATTTGTGTCGGATTGGAGAATACCGACGTAGGCGGCGAGGGCGGGAGCGTGGCGCCCCCGCCCGCCGCTGAAACCTAGGACTCTTCGGGCTTGTAGAGCCCGACCGCTGCGCCCGTCGGGTCGCCGATGACCGCGAGGCGCCCCACCGTCATGACGTCCATGGGGCCCATGTACGTCGTCGCCCCGAGCTCGCCCGCACGCGCAACGGTCGCGTCCACGTCGCCCGTGGCGACGTAGGGCAGCCACCTGGGCGGGCCCGGGTCCTCGGCCGGCTTCGGAAAGGCTCCCGCGCGGTCGACGCCGCCGGAGCTGAAGAGCGTGTAGGCGAAGTCGCCCATGTCCTGCTCGCGGGTCTCCCAGCCGACGACCTCGCCGTAGAAGCTCTTCGCTCCGTCGACGTCCGTCGTCATGAGCTCGTCCCACACGAACACGCCCTCCGAGGTGGGCGGATCGCCGATCGACTGGAAGAGCGCCGCCACCGCGCCCTGCGGGTCGGCGAAGACCGCCCAGCGGCCGACGCCCTGGATCTCGTTCGGCTCGACGATGACGGTGCCGCCGGCGGAGGCGACACGCCCGGCCGCGGCGTCGACGTCCTCCACGACGATGCTCCCGAGCCAGTGCGCGGGCTCGTCGCCGTCCACGGGGCCGAAGCCGCCGTGGGTCTGGTCGTTCACCTTGA
Organism: uncultured Actinomycetes bacterium; assembly: GCA_963839745.1. GTDB lineage: Bacteria > Actinomycetota > Thermoleophilia > Gaiellales > Gaiellaceae > JAIBJN01. The sequence continues at coordinate 5,858 of CAWIWC010000012.1, read as the reverse complement.
TCATCGGGTACTCGAACTCGCCCATCGGAAAGACCTCGAGCTCCCAGCCGAGCAGCTCCGTGTAGAAGCTCTGCGCCGCCCCCGGATCGGGCGATCTGTGGTCGTGCCAGCCGAAGCGGCCGACCGCGGTTTTCACCGTGCTCATCTCCGCTCTCCCTTCGTGGGGTTTGCAGCCACGCTAGACCCGGTCCGGGCGGGGCGCAACTATCTCTTTTCGGTGAAGGAAACGGGCCGCTCGAGGGCTCCGCGTCGCTCGCCCTCGGCTCGCACAACGTCGAGGCCGTCGTCGGCAATTACTTCGTCGGCAGCGGCGTCGGCCTCGTCCGCATCGTCTCGCCTACGGGCTCGCCGGCTCCGAACGAGAGCCACACCAACGGCCGGGGCAACATCCTCGCCTCGTCCTCGGGCGGCGCGTACGCAGCCACGTCCGGCGGCCGCTCGTACGAGATCGCCAGCAACGACATCGACTCGCTCGGGGCCTCGCTCGCAAAGGCCGACTTCCGGGCGACCGCGACCCTGACGGACGTGACGAACCAGCGGCGTCCGATCCTGATCGCGAGCAACGTGACTCTGCACGTCATGGCGACCGACGCGGGCGGCGACTCGATCGGCATCGCCCTCTGGAGCGGGAACAAGCTCCTCCACTCCTCCAGATGGACGGGCTTCAGCACCCTCGAGCAGGCCCTCGCCGGTGGAAATCTGAACATCCGCTGACGGAACGACGAAAGGGGCGCCGGGCCTGGCCTGGCGCCCCTTTCCACCTCTGGGTGGACTCGTGCTGCCGGAACGCAGATAATCGTCATTCCCAGCTACCAGGAGGTCGCCCCAGTGCTCTTAGCCGCCGACTACCCGTTCCTCGACGTCCTCTGGACGATGCTCGTCTTCTTCGCGTGGGTGATCTGGTTCTGGATTCTGATCACGATGTTCGCCGACATCTTCCGCCGGCACGACATCGGAGGAGGGAAGAAGGCGCTCTGGATCGTGTTCCTGATCCTCACCCCGTTCTTAGGCGTCCTCATCTACCTGATCGTGAACCACGAGGGGATGAACGAGAGGAACCTTTCACGCGCGCGCGCCCAACAGACGCAGTTCGACGACTACGTGAAAACGGTGTCCGGCGGAGCCGCGGGCGAGATCGAGAAGGCGAAGGGGCTCCTCGACTCGGGCGCGATCTCGCAGGCCGAGTTCGACCAGATCAAGGCAAAGGCGCTCGCGGGCTAGCGGCGGGGCCGTAGGCGCATTCGTGGCCGGTAGGGCTCCGTCGTTAGGTGACGGATCTCCTGCCGGCCAGGAGTCCGCGTAGGGATCTCGCGAGCGCTCGCGGCCTCCCGTCGGCCCAGAAGATCACATCGGTAGACGCCGTGCCGTCCACGTCGCGCAGAGGGTCGAGGCGTCCGCCGGCTCGTGCGTGTACTCCTCGCCTACCGCGGTCACCGCGAAGCCCGCGGCTTGCAGGGAGGCACGGACATCGTCATCCGTGTGGAAGTACTGCCTGTGCTGCTCGCTGAAGGAGTCACCGGCACGGGGCCGAGTGAGCTCGATCGTGGTGTCGCAGGTGCGGGCGTCGGGATCCACTGTGCTGCTGATCACAAAGCCGTTCCCGGCCGATTCACCCGCGACGAAGGAGTTGGAGATGGTGAAGTTCATCATCGCGTCGGTGTGGAGGTCGAAGACGAGCCATCCGGCGGGCCGAAGCCGGGTGGCCACCGCGTCCATCGTTAGTCGCAACTCGTCCGGAGTGAGGTAGTTGAAGCCGTCGAACGTGCAGACCGCCGCGTCGTAGACATCGTCGCCCGGGAGCTCCGGGAGAGTCATGCAGCTCAACGCCACTTCCGGACCGAGGCGGCCGCGAGCGAGCGCCAGCATTGAGTCGGATGCGTCGACGCCGACGACCCGGTAGTCCCGTGCGATCAGCTCGCTCGCGAGGAGGCCGGTCCCGCAGCAGAGATCGAGCACGGAGCGTACGCCTTCCGGGTCGGCGCTCCAGAGATCGTGGAGGAACGCGGCGCAGTGGTCATGGCAGGGGTCGACGACAATCTCGTCGTAGACCCCTGCCAGCCGCGAGTACGCTTCGGCGTGCCTCACCGGCCCGGGTGGTCGCTCAGATTCCGAGGATCTTGGCCTTGGCTGCAGCGAACTCCTCATCGGTGAGCACACCCTGGGAGTGAAGCTGAGCCAGGTTCTGGAGCTGTGTGGCCGAGTCGTCTTCCGGTTCCGGTGGCGGTGCCGCCTGTGCCTGCTGCTGGTACTGCTGCGCGTCCTCATCCGCATACCTGGCGGACTGACGACGGGCCACGCGCCCGGACACCGCGGTAGCGGTTCCCGCGACGACGGCGGTGCGGGCTGCCATACGAACTAGTCCCATGTCGCTCCTTTCGATCTCCAAATGGACGGTTTAGCCTGCGTCGACCGCGGCCGCCACGACGTCGGCGGGGATCCGGATCGAGTCGATCAACACGGCGTCCGCAGCCTGGAGGGCGTCGACCACCTTCGCGGCCCAGAGGTTCTCGAATGCGATCAGGAGGGCCGCGCTGTTGGACGGAAGATCGTCGCCGACCTCCTCGGCGTCCTCGGGCCCCAACGCACCCGGCTGCTCGACGCTGATAGCGACGAGGCCCGCGCCCTCCTCGTCGAGGTCCTCAGCCTCGAGTGTCGTGACGGTGCCGTCTGCATCCTTCATCACGAAGAGCAGGTCGAGCACCCGGATCGTGCCGTTCTCTACGAGCTCCATGATCGCGGGGGCGATACGCCCGGTGAACTTGTTGCCTGGAAAGCCAATGATGTATACGTCGACGGGGCCGACTGCCATTTAACCTCTCCTTGTTGGGGATAACGCTCCCGTTGAAGCCGTGGTCGAACGGAACGCTGGCCGTGGGCCCGCCTTCTTCGTTCCGCTGCGCCAGTATATTCCGCGTCCGTGCACACCCCACAAGCGATACTTCGGTCCTGTTGAGCAAGCAGCAGCTCCTCGGGCGCTGGTGAAATCGGCCCTCCCCCTGCTGGCGGCGCTGCTCATGTCGGCAGTCGTCGGTGGTTGCGGAGGGGACGAGGAGGAGAGCGCAGCCGATCCATCGTCGCTCGAGGGCGTCCCATGGGTGCTTGTTTCCGGCGTTGATGTGGACGGGTGGGAGGCGGTGGCTCCCAGCCTCACATTCGAGGATGGGCAGGCCTCAGGGTCGTCGGGCTGCAATCAGTTCAGTGGCTCGTACACGGTCGACGGGAGCTCGCTCGAGCTCGGTGAGCTCGCGATGACGGCGATGGGCTGCCCGCCGCCCGCCGACGAGGTCGAGCGAGCCTCCATGGACGCGCTCCAGGGGACGGCGGGCTGGCGCCTCGAGGGCGAGGAGCTCGTCCTCGTCGATGCCGACGACGCAGAGCTGCTTCGCTACCGGCCCGCGTCGCCGGAGGGCTCCTGGGTGGCGACCGGCCTCCTCCAGGGCGACGCGCTCACGAGCGTGGTCCCCGGGAGTGAGATCACCGCCACGTTCGACGAGGACGGCGCGCTCTCCGGCTCGGCAGGCTGCAACAACTACAACGCCTCGTACACGACGGACGGCGATGCGATCGAGATCGATCCACCGAGCTCGACCAAGATGGCCTGCCCCGAGCCGGAAGGGGTCATGGACCAGGAGGCGGCGTACCTTGCGGCGCTGCCGACCGCGGTCGGGTTTCGGGTCAGCGGCGGCATGCTCGAGCTCCTGAGCGCCGAAGGTACTGCGGTCGCCACGTACACGCGCGGGGAGAGCCGCTAGTGGCCGCGCAGCCCCCTCCCGATCGCCGCACCGTCTGGATCGTCCGCCGGCCTAGCGCCTGGGTCTCCCAGTCACCCCACCGGCTGGGTCGTGCTCACGTTCGCGCTGGGCGCCGCCGTGATCGCGCTCGCGATCCTGGTCATCGTCCTCCAGCAAGACAAGGACGACGCCGACGCTGCGACGGCCGCCCAGGTCGAGGAGCTGGAGCAGGAGCGCGCCGCGCTCGAGCAGCAGGTGGCCGACCTGCAGCAGGAGCTCGAGGACGCGGAGGCATCGGGGCAGGGCGCCACCGCAGCGGCGCAGGAAGCGCTCGATGCAGCCCGCGAGCAGTTCGAGGGAATCTCGGACGAGCTCGGCGCCACGAGCCAGCAGCTCGCCGACCGGGAGGCAGAGCTCGAACGGCTTGCCGGGAACCTCACGGGCGCCGAAGCGGCGCTCGCCGACGCGGAGCGCGCACTCGCGGACGCCGAGGCCGCGCTCGCGGACGCCGAGGACGCCGGCGGCTCCGCCGCGGCCCAGGCCGCAGAGCAGGCTGCCCGCGCCGACGCCGAGGCCGCGCGCGCCGAGGCCGAGGCTGCCCGGGCGGACGCCGAAGCACTCCGGGCCGACCTGGCGGAGTCCTGCCTGGGAGCCGTTGCGGACGTCCTCCGGCGCCTCTACGACTCCGAGGACATCGCCGACGGCCTCGACCAGGCAGCCGAAGAGCTGGAGCAGGTCGCCGCGGACTGCGAACCGTCGGACTGACACGCGAAAGGAGCAGCGGATGATCGTCACCACGGGCCCGGGCGTCGAAGGCCGCCCAGTCGAGCGCTACCTCGGGGTCGTCTCCTCACAGGCGATCATGGGCATGCACGTCGGCAAGGACATCACCGCCGGCTTCCGCAACATCGTCGGCGGCCGGTCGAAGTCCTACGAGAAGGAGATCTCCCAGGCCGTCGGCGAGGTGATCGAGGAGCTGGGCGGCAAGGCCGAAGAGCTCGGTGCCGACGCGATCGTCTCGATCGACATCGACTACGAAAGCGTGGGCGGCTCCATGCTGATGGTCGCAGCGAGCGGCACCGCCGTGAAGCTCGGCTGAGCCATGGACGAGCCGTTGCTCGTTCCGGGGCTCCCGCTGAAGCTTCGGCCGCTCGGCGAGCCGGCCGCACGCAGTGCGGTCGGAGAGAGATCGCTGACGCTGAGCGCCGGGCCGCGAACCGACTGGTTCGTTCCGCCCGACGGCTCCGGGCCTCCTGTGATGAACGCGCCAGCCTTCGTGGGAGACGCTCCGGGCGACTACCTGCTCGGCGCGCGCGTCGCGGTCGACTTTGCGGCGACGTACGACGCGGGAGTTCTCGCTCTCCACGCGGGTGACACGCTCTGGGCCAAGCTCTGCTTCGAGCGCTCTCCCGAGGGGACGCCGATGGTCGTCTCGGTCGTGACGCGCGAGGTCTCCGACGACTGCAACTCCTTCGCCGTCGACGGTCGCCAGGTCTGGCTCCGCATCGCGAGGCGGGGACCCGCGTTCGCCTTCCACGCCTCGTTCGACGGATGCGCCTGGGAGCTGATTCGCCATTTCGCGTTCGCGAAAGCGGCCAACCCGGCCGTCGGGTTCCTGGCCCAGTCGCCGACGGGCGACGGCTGCACGGCGACGTTCGAGGAGATCTCGTTTCTCCCGGAACGCCTGAAGGACATCAGAAGCGGCGCGTAGGCCGGACCGCGCCCGCGTTTGTCCAGCGCCATCGAAGGGCAACTAGAGGTGCGAAGCGGTGGCTTTCGGGGGGAGAAGGGAGCCGGCGGTGTCCCTCTCCGACGAACGTCTCGCGAAGAACGAGATTCTCTTCCGCGAGATCAACGAGCGGCTCGATGAGATGTCCCTCCCGTGGTCGAAGACGACCGACTACCTGTGCGAGTGCAGCGAGATGTCCTGTACCAAGATCGTCGAGCTCACGAATGACGAGTACGAGCGCGTCCGCTCTCGTCCGACGGTGTTCGTCGTCGCGCACGGCCACGAGCGGCCGGAGATCGAGAACGTCGTCGAGAAGACCGAGGGCTTCCTCCTCGTCGAGAAGGTCGTCGCCGTCGACGAGATCATCAGGGAGGACCCGCGCTCCGACGAGCCCGGCG
>CAWIWC010000011.1:0-17648 GCA_963839745.1 uncultured Actinomycetes bacterium | reverse complement strand
ACCTGCGGGCCCTGCGAGCCGAGCGCTGCGTACGCGAGCGCCTGGAGCGACTCGTTCAGGCTCGAGAGCTCGTGCGCGATGCGCTGGAGCTGGTCGCCCGAGTCCAGGCGCCGATTGAGCGCGTGCACCTCGTCGCAGAGGCGGTCGAGCCGCGCCAGGATCGCGTCCAGCTGGCGGTCGTCGAGTTGGCTGCGCTCAGGCGGCATCGCCGCTGATCTTAGCCAGGGCGGCCAGGGTGTCCGCGACGGCAGCCTCACCCTCGAAGCGCGCCAGGAGCCGTTCGCGGGCGCCCTCACCGGCTTCCACGGCCTCGATGTGCCGCGCCGCGCCCAGCTGGGCGAGCGCGACGCGGGCCAGCGGCTCGGGAGCGTCCGTGAAGACGCCGATGCGGACGCCCGCGCGGCCGAGGGCGCGCAGCGCGGCGCTCGCCTCGGCACTCGGGCGCAGATAGACGGGCGCGCGGTCCTCGGCGAAGCGCTCGAGCGCGCCGCGCCAGTCGCCGATTCCGGCCTCCGCCCAGCGGTCGAGCTCGCGGGCGGCCTCGCCCCGATCCTCGGGCAGCGCGTCCGGATCCAGGGGGGCGATCGACGCGAAGCGCCGCGCCGCGTCGGCCAGGAAGTCGCGCCAGAGCGGCCTCGTGTCCCCGAGAGCGTCGAGGTCGACGGCGACCGCGTTCACGACCGCGAATCCGCCCAGCGGGCGAAGAGCAGGACGCCGGCGACGACGCCGATCGTGTCGATGAGCCAGTCGAGCGGCGCTCCCTGCCGCCCGCTCACGAAGGACTGGTGGAGCTCGTCGGTGACCGCATAGGCCGAGCCCAGCAGGATCGCAAGCGGCTCGCGGCCGACGGCGCGCTGGAGCAGCCCGCCTAGCACCGCGTACTCGGCCATGTGCGCGACCTTGCGCAGGACGAGGTCCCACGTCCCGAGGCCGGTCCCGAGGCTCGGGATCGAGGAGAGCGCGAAGATCAGCCCGGCCCAGAGCACGACCGGAAGCCAGAGGTTGAGCCGAGCCGCAGTCACGCGCGCCAGCGTAGCCACACGCCCGTCTTGCCCGCCGGGAGGAGTATGCTCCCGCGACAGAAGGCGAGCGGTCAAGGGAAGCCGGTGCAAGTCCGGCACGGTCCCGCCGCTGTGAGGGGAGACGCTCCTCCGCCAAACGCCACTGGCCACGGCCGGGAAGGCGGCGGAAGAGGGAGCCCCGAGTCAGAAGACCTGCCTCTCGCCCCCAGATCCGTTGTCCTCGCGGAAGGAGAAACGTGTTCCACCGACCTCTTGCAGCCCTTCTGGCTGTCCTTGCCCTCGTCCTGGCCGGGTGCGGCGAGGAATCGGAGAGCTCGGCGCCCCAGCAACCCACGTCCTCGGCCGTTGTCGAGACGGCGCCGGCCGAGCCCGAGTTCCCGGTCACGGTCGAGGCCGACAACGGCCCGGTCACGCTCGAGGAGGAGCCCGACGCCATCGTCTCGCTCTCCGCCACGGCAACCGAGTCGCTCTTCGCCCTCGGCGCGGGCGACCAAGTGCTCGCCGTCGACGACCAGTCGAACTTCCCGGCCGAGGCGCCGGTGACCGACCTGTCGGGCTTCGAGCCCAACGTCGAGGCCATCGCAGGCTACGAGCCCGACCTCGTCATCGCCGCCTACGACCCGGGCGGGCTCGTGGACGGCCTCGAGAGGCTCGACATCCCGGTGCTCCTCCAGGACGCCGCCCCGAACCTCGACGCCGCCTACGAGCAGATCGAGACGCTGGGGGCAGCCACGGGGAACGTCGAGGGCGCCGAGGACGTCGTCGAGTCCATGCGGACGGAGATCGAGAAGCTCGTCTCCTCGGTGCCGGGCGCGCAAGGAGCGAGCGTCTACCACGAGCTCGGCCCCGACTTCTTCACGGCCACCTCGGACACCTTCATCGGCAGCGTCTACGAGCTCTTTGGTCTCTTCAACATCGCCAACGCGGCGGCCGGCGCGGACGCGGGAGGCTACCCGCAGCTCTCCGGCGAGTACATCGTCAAGGAGAGCCCCGACCTGATCGTCCTCGCGGACACCAAGTGCTGTCAGCAGACGGCCGAGACGGTCTCCAAGCGCCCGGGATGGGCCCAGATCGAGGCGGTCACGAACGGCGACATCGTCGAGGCCGACGACGACATCGCCTCGCGCTGGGGCCCGCGCACGGTCGACTTCGTCGAGCTGATCGCGGAGTCGCTCGAGGGAGTCGGAGGACGCTAGTGGCGGACGCCGGCGGCTTGCGGGCTCGTCTCTCCGGCCGGCCCGAGCGGGCGCTGCGCGGCGTCTCGCTCCGCTGGACGCTGGCCGCCGGCGCCTTCCTCCTCCTCGCAACCCTGCTCGGGCTCGCACTCGGTCCGGTCGACCTCGGCGTCGGCGCGGTGGCGCGGGAGGTCCTGAGCCACGTGCCGTTCCTCGGCGTGGAGTCGCCGTTCTCGGAGACCGAGGACGCCATTCTCTGGGAGCTCCGGGCACCGCGCGTGGTGCTCGGTCTGCTCGTCGGCGCGATGCTCGCCATGGCAGGCGCCGCGTATCAGGGCGTCTTCCGGAACCCGCTCGCCGACCCGTACCTGCTCGGAGCCGCCGCCGGCGCCGGCCTCGGCGCCACGATCGTGATCGCCTACGACCTCGGCGGCGACCTCGGGCCGGATCTCCGGCCCATCGCGGCGTTCGTCGGAGCCATGCTCGCCGTCGGCATCGCCTACGCCCTCGGCCGCTCGGTCGGTGGGCGGCAGACCGCGACGCTCATCCTCGCCGGGGTCACCGTCGCGTCCTTCCTCACCGCGCTCCAGACCTACGTGCAGCAGCGGCGCGTGGAGACCGTCCAGGAGGTCTACAGCTGGATCCTGGGCCAGCTCGAGACCGCGGGCTGGACAGACGTGCTGGTCATGCTGCCGTACGTCGTCGTCAGCGCCGTCCTCGTGCTCTGGCATCGGCGCCTGCTCGACGTCCTCTCCGTGGGAGACGACGAGGCGGCGAGCCTCGGCGTGCCCGTCGCACGCGTGCGGCTGCTCGTGGTCCTCGCCGCCACTCTCGGAACGGCGGCCGCGGTGGCGTTCAGCGGCCTGATCGCCTTCGTGGGGATCATCGTCCCGCACGCGATCCGCCTGATGGCCGGGACGAGCTATCGCATCGTCCTGCCGCTCTCGCTTGCGTTCGGAGCCGGCTTCCTTGTCCTGGTCGACCTCGTGGCGCGCACGGTGGTTGCCCCCGGGCAGCTGCCGATCGGCGTCGTCACCGCGTTCCTGGGCGCGCCGTTCTTCGCAATCGTCCTTCGCACGACCAGGACGGTGGGCCCGTAATGTTGCGTCTGGAGAGCGTTCGCGTCTCGCTCGACGGCGCGGAGGTCGTGAGGGGCATCGACATCCGCCTCGACGACGGCGAGTGGCTCGCGCTCATCGGTCCCAACGGTGCGGGGAAGACGACAGTTCTCCGCGCGGTCGCCGGTCTCGTCCCGTACTCGGGGTCTGTCCGGATCGTGGGCGACGAGGCGTCGGAGCTGCGACGGCGCGAGCTGGCACGTCGTGTGGCGGTCGTGCCGCAGATTCCCATCATCCCCCCGGACACGAGCGTCCTCGAGTACGTCGTCCTCGGCAGGACGCCGCACCTCGGCTACTCCGGCAGCCCCAGGGCTCGCGATGTCACCGCCGCGCGCTCGGCGCTTGCGCGCCTGGACGCGGCGCACCTCATGGACCGCCGCCTCGGCTCCCTGAGCGGCGGCGAGCGGCAGCGCGCCGTTCTGGCTCGCGCGGTCGCCCAGGATGCCCGCCTGCTCCTCCTCGACGAGCCGACGACCGCCCTCGATGTCGGCGCCCAGCAGCAGGTGCTGGAGCTGGTCGCCTCGCTGCGCGCGGACAGAGGCCTTACTGTCCTCAGCGCGATGCACGACCTCACGCACGCGGGTCAGTACGCCGACCGCCTCGTGCTGATGGACGGCGGCCGCGAGGTCGCGAGCGGTGCTCCGAAGGAGGTGCTCACCGAACAGCTCGTCGCGCGCCACTACGGCGCCGAGGTGAGGGTGATCGTGGACGAGGAGACCGGCATCGCGGTCGTGCCGCTGCGGCCTCGGGTGCCGTCGGAGGAGCGGGTCACCTGATGGGCATCACGCTGCTCGTCGGCGGCGCCCGCAGCGGAAAGTCGGCGCGCGCGCTGCGGCTCGCGTCGGACTGGGACGGGCAGGTCGTCTTCGTCGCCACGGCCGAGGACCGGGACTCCGAGATGGCCGCGCGGATCGCGCGCCACCGGCTCGAGCGGCCGGCGTCCTGGCGGACGGTGGAGGCGCCGCTCGAGCTCGTGCGGGCGTTCGACAGCATTCCGGCCGGCGCGTTCGTGATCCTCGACTGCCTCACGCTCTGGGTCGCCAACGCGCTCGAGGCGGGCTGGACCGACGAGGACGTCGAGCGTGCGGCGGCCGCGGTGGCGACGATTGCGGCGGGTCGCGAGCGGCCCACGGTCGTGGTCACGAACGAGGTCGGGCTCGGCGTCGTGCCCCAGACTGCGCTCGGGCGCGCCTACCGCGATCTGCTCGGGAGGGTCAACGCCGTCTTCGCGGCCGAGGCGGAGCACGCGTACCTGATGATCGCCGGCCGCGCGCTCGAGCTGACGTGAGCAGGGCCGCACTCGACGCCGTCATCGCGCGCATCGAGCCGGTCGACCGGGCGGCCGGCGGGGCGGCGCAAGCCGCGTTCGACCGCAAGACGAAGCCGCGCGGGAGCCTCGGCGAGCTGGAGTCGCTGGCGTGCCGTGTGGCTGCCATCCGGGGAACGGCTTCGCCCGGCCGGCTCCGGGCGGCTGTCGTGCTCGCGGCCGGAGACCACGGCTACGCGGCCCGGGAGGTGAGCGCGTACCCGCAGGAGGTCACGGGCCAGATGCTGGCCAACTTCGCCTCCGGGGGCGCAGCGGTGAACGTCCTCGCCCGCGAGACCGGGGCGCAGCTTGTTGTCGTGGACGCCGGCGTCGCGACTCCCGTGGAGCACGAGGCAATCCGTCAACTCCGGCTCGGGGCCGGGACGGCGGACGCCACGGAGGGCCCGGCGATGACGCCCGACCAGGCCCTTGCGGGGCTCCGGGGCGGCGCGGAGATCGCCGCGGAGCTCGCCGCCGGCGGCAGCGGGATCGTCGCGACGGGCGACATGGGCATCGGCAATACGACCGCCGCCGCCGCGCTCTGTGCGGCGCTTCTCCCCGCGGATCCCGATGCGGTGAGCGGGCGTGGAACCGGGCTCGACGACGCCGGGCTCGGCCGGAAGGTCGAGACCGTGCGCCGTGCACTTACGGCCAACGCGGTGGACGCGGCCGACCCTGTGGGCGTGCTGGCGTCCGTGGGTGGCTTCGAACTTGCGGTCCTTGCCGGTGTCTGCCTCGGTGCGGCCGCCGAGGGCTGCGTCGTCCTGCTCGACGGCTTCGTCACCGGCGCCGCCGCGCTCGTGGCCGCCAGGCTCGCGCCCGAGGCAGCCGGGTTCATGGTCGCGTCGCACCGCTCGCCGGAGCCCGGGCACGCCCTCGTGCTCGCCGATCTCGGCCTGCGCCCGCTGCTCGACCTCGGCCTGCGACTGGGGGAGGGGAGCGGCGCGCTCCTCGCCCTGCCGCTCGTGCACGCGTCGCTGGCGCTCCTCGCCGACATGGCCACGTTCGACGCCGCGGGCGTCACGGATGCCGGCGCGTAGCCTGCGCGCCGTCGCGGCGGCGATCGCGTTCCTCACGCGCATCCCCGTCGGCCGGCTCGTCCTGGACGCGGACGACGTGGCCCGCGGAGCCGCGCTTTTCCCGCTCGTCGGCGCAGGGATCGGCGCCGCCGTGGGAGCCACCGCCGCCGGGCTCGACGCGGAGCTGACCGTGCTGCTGGCGGCGGCCGCGGCGGTCACGCTCGAGGCGCTGCTCACGGGGGCGATCCATCTCGATGCCCTCGCCGACACGGCGGACGGGCTCGGGGCCGGAACGAAGGAGCGGGCGCTGGAGATCATGCGCGACCCCGCCGTCGGATCGTTCGGGGCGACGGCGCTTGCGCTCGACCTCCTCGTCAAGGTCGCCGCGCTCGCCGCCGTGGCCGCCGACTCGCGAGCGATCCTGGCGGTCGTGGCCGCATTCGCTCTGGGGCGGGCGGCCCCGCTCACGCTCGCCCTGGCGCTCCCGTACGCTCGCCCCGGGTCGGGTAGCGGGCTCGTGCTCACCGAGCGGGCGGCTCGCGCCTCGCTCGTGGTCGGGATCGCGCTGGCCCTCGGGATCTCGGTGGTGGCCCTCGGCCTGCGAGGACTTGCCCTCGCCGCCGGTGCCGGGCTCGCCTGCCTCGTCGTCGGTTTCGTCGCCCGCCGGCGGCTCGGAGGCGTGACCGGGGACGTTCTCGGCGCCTCGACCGAGCTCGCAACCACCGCCGCCCTCGTCGCCGCCGTGGTCGTGCAGGCGTGATCGGGCTCCCGGAGCGGGGAAGGGCGACGCGCCTGCTGCTCGTCCGCCACGCGGAGCCGGACGAGTCGCTGCAGGGCCGGTGTTACGGCAGCCTCGACGTGCCCCTGTCAGCGGCCGGCCTCCGCCGGGCGGCCGCCGTCGGTGAGCTGCTGCGGGACCACGACGTCGCGGCCGTCTACACGAGCCCGCTCCAGCGCGCGTTCGAGACGGCGCGTGCAGTCGCGATGGCGCACGGGCTCGAGCCCATTCCCCGCGACAACCTCCGCGAGCTCGACTTCGGAGAGGTCGAGGGGATGCGCTTCGACGAGATCGCCTCCGCCCACCCGGAGCTCTACCGCTTCTGGATGGAGGATCCGGCCTCGGTGCGCTTTCCGGGCGGCGAAGGGCTCGCCGACCTGCGGGAGCGCGTCCTGCCGGAGGTCGCCGAGATACGGGCGCGGCACGAGGGGCAGGCCTCGGCCGTCGTCGCCCACGGCGGCGTCGTTCGGGTCGTGCTCGCCGATGTGCTCGACCTTCCCGACGCCGCGTTCTTCCGGCTCGACCAGCCCTACGGAGCCCTCAGCGTGGTCGACTGGATCGACGGCGTGCCCATGGTCCGGGTCGCAGGAGCCGTCCTATACTCGCCCGCATGACGGGCTCGCCCAGCGCCGTCGTCCTCACGGTCGGAAACGAGATCGTCTCGGGGGACGTCGAGAACACGAACGCGTCCTGGCTCGCCAGGCGCCTCGGCGAGCTGGGCCTCGAGGTGAGGCTGCTCGCGGCGGTGCGCGACACGGTGGACGAGATCGCGTCCTTCCTGCGCGACGAGGCCGACCACGCCGACGTCGTCATCGTCACCGGCGGGCTCGGCGGAACCCCTGACGACGTCACGCGCGAGGGCGTGGCGGCGGCGTTCGGCGTCCCGACGGAGGAGATCCCCGAACTGGCCGGCGGCCTTCGCGAGCGCTTCGACAAGCGCGGCCTGGGCGACTACGCAGCCCGCTGGGCCCGGCTGCCGCGAGGCGCCGCCGCGCTCGAGAACCCGCTCGGCGGCGCACCGGGCTTTGTCGTCGCCAACGTCTACGTCCTGCCCGGGCTCCCGAGCGAGATGATGGCCATGTTCGAGACGCTCGCCGACGGCTTCCGCGGCGAGCCAATCTGCGCCTGGCGCCGCCGGTATCCGACGGGCGAGGGACAGATCGTCGCCGTGCTCGAGGAGGCGACGCGCAGGCATCCTACGGTCATGGTCGGGAGCTACCCGTCGTTCCTGGACAGCGGCCCTGAGGTCGAGGTCGTGCTCAAGTCGGCGGACGCCGACGCGCTCGGTGAGGCGGCTGCCTGGCTCGAGGCCGCCCTCGACCGGCGGATGGGGGGCTGACGTGCGGGTCTTCGTCGTCAGCGACATGGAGGGCGTCTCCGGCATCGTGAAGTGGGAGCAGGTGAGCGGCGGGGAGTCGCTCTACGAGGAGGGGCGCAAGCTCTACACCGAGGAGATCAACGCGGCCGTCCGCGGTGCCAAGGCGGCTGGGGCGACGGAGATCGTCGTCATGGACTGCCACGGCGCAGGCAAAGGGTGGGACTTCAACAGCCTCGTGCCGGAGATGCTCGACCCCGACTGCGAGTGGGTCGTCCAGAACGAGTGGACGGAGTACACCGGCGTCCTCGAGCAGGGCTGCGACGCCGCGCTCTTCGTCGGCATGCACGCGAAGGCCGGGACGCCGCTCGGCGTCATGAGCCACACGATCTCCGGCCGCGACTACCGCGACCTGCGCTTCAACGGCACGTCGGTCGGCGAGACCGGCGTGAACGCGGCGCTGTGCGGGACCTGGGGTTGCCCCGTCGTCCTCGTCACCGGCGACGACGTCGTGTGCCGTGAGGCCGCCGACCTCCTCGGCCCGGAAGTCGTCACGGTCGAGGTCAAGCAGGCGCTGGGCCGCTACAGCGCCCGCAACTTGCCGCCGGTGCGAGCGCGCGAGCTCATCGAGGCCGGCGCGAAGGAGGCCGTCGAGAAGCGCGACCGCATCCCGCCGTACGACCCGGGGAAACCGTGCGAGATCGAGGCCGTCTTCGCCGACGCGGGCCTCGTCGAGCGCTACGAGCACCGCCACGGGGTCGAGGTCGACGGCGTGAGGATCGTCTCCCGGGCCGACGACTGGTGGTCGGCCTGGCGCCAGTTCTTCTTCTAGGCCTGTCCCGACTGGCCACGCCCTGGGGTCTGACCCCAAACCGTGGCCGTTGCGGACGGCTCAGGCGCGTCGCCATCTAGTCGTCAAACCGCAACGAGCGTGGAAGAGCGCTTCGATCCTCCACAAATCCACAGGCGGCAGGGTCCCGGCGGGCCATGCCCCGGGGCCAGACCCGGGGCGTGCCCGCCGAGGACGGTGGATGGCTACTTCAGCCGCACCCGCAGCCCGTGAGGATCGGCCGTAACGGCCCGCGAACGCGGCCGAGGGGCGCTGCCTCGACGGATACCATCGACTCGATGGCTATCGCCTCCCCAGAGCAGTACCTCGCGGACCTGAACCCGGCCCAGCGCGAGGCGGTGCTGGCCACGGAAGGCCCCGTTCTCGTGATCGCCGGCGCCGGCTCCGGCAAGACGCGCGTGCTCACACACCGCATCGCGCACCTGGTCGCGGCCTGCGGAGTGAAACCGAACGAGATCCTCGCAATCACGTTCACGAACAAGGCCGCGGGAGAGATGAGGAACCGCCTCGAGGGCGTGCTGGGCGACATCGCCCACCGCATGTGGGTGATGACCTTCCACGCCGCGTGCGGCCGCATCCTGCGCCGTGAGGCGCCGCGCCTGGCCTACAAGTCGAACTTCACGATCTACGACTCGGCCGACCAGGTCCGGGTCGTGAAGGCAATCGTGGAGGAGGAGGGCTGGGACCCCAAGCGCTTCGTCCCGCGCGGCATCCACGCCCAGATCTCGAACGCGAAGAACCAGCTGGTCGACCCGGAGGAGTACGCGCGCCGCGTCGGCTCCTTCTACGAGCAGACGGTCGCCGACGTCTACGCGCGCTATCAGGAGCGCCTGCACAGGTCGAACGCGATGGACTTCGACGACCTGATCATGGTCACGGTCAAGATCCTCGAGAGCTTCCCGGAGGCCCGCGAGAAGTGGCAGAAGGGCTTCCGCTACGTCCTCGTGGACGAGTACCAGGACACGAACCACGCGCAGTACCGACTGCTGCAGCTCCTGGCCGGCGAGCACGGCAACGTCTTCGCGGTCGGCGATCCCGACCAGTCGATCTACGCATTCCGCGGCGCGGACATCCGCAACATCCTCGAGTTCGAGCGCGACTTCGGCGGAGCCCAGACGATCGCGCTGGAGCAGAACTACCGCTCGACGAACGCGATCCTGCGCGCGGCCAACTCGGTGATCGCCAACAACCGCGAGCGCAAGCCGAAGAACCTCTTCAGCGACCTCGGCGAGGGCGACCCCGTGCGGGTCATCGAGGTCGAGGACGAGCACGCCGAGGCGCGCTACGTCGCCGCCGAGATCGCCGCGCTCGGCGACGAAGGCGTCGCGGGCTCCGAGATCGCCGTCTTCTACCGCACGAACGCGCAGTCGCGAGTGCTGGAGGACGTGCTCGTCCGCCAGGAGATCCCGTACCAGGTGATCGGTGGCCCGCGCTTCTACGAGCGGGCGGAGATCAAGGACGCAGTCGCGTACCTCCAGGTGATCGACAACCCCTTCGACGGCGTCTCGCTCGGGCGCATCGCCAACCGCCCGCGCCGAGGCATCGGGGACGCTTCGATCGCGCGCATCCAGGCCTTCGCCGACGCGCAGGGCATCTCGCTCTTCGAGGCCTTCGGTCAGGCCGACGACGCCGGCGTCGGCGCCGCGCCGCTCAAGGCCGTGCGGCGCTTCCACACGCTCATGCAGTCGCTCATGGCCGGGGCCCTGGAGCAGCAGGTGCCCGAGCTCCTCGAGAAGGTCCTCGAGCGCACCGGGTACGTCGAGGCGCTCGAGGCCGAGCGGACGGTCGAGGCGCAGGGCCGGCAGGAGAACCTGATGGAGCTCGTCGGTGTCGCCCGGGAGTACCAGGAGGCCTCGGCCGAGCCGACGCTCTCGGAGTTCCTGCAGCAGATCTCGCTCTTCTCCGACCAGGACGAGCTTGCGGAGGAGCGCAGCCTCGTCACGCTCATGACCCTGCACAACGCCAAGGGCCTCGAGTACCGCGCCGTCTTCCTCGTCGGGATGGAGGACGGCGTCTTCCCGCACGCGCGCTCGTTGGAGGAGCAAGGGCTCGAGGAGGAGCGGCGGCTCGCCTACGTCGGCCTGACGCGCGCGCAAGAGCGCCTGACGCTCGTCCACGCGGCGACCCGCTCGCTCTGGGGCTCGCGCGACTACCGGCGGCCGAGCCGGTTCCTCGAGGAGCTCCCGCAGGACGAGGTCGAGCGCGAGCGGCTGCGGCCGACCTCCTGGAGCGGCTACGGGGCGCCGAGGCAGTCGCTCGCGCCGACCGGGCCTGCGCCCGACCTTTCCACCGGCGACAACGTGCGCCACTCGACGCTTGGCGAGGGGGTCGTCGTGCGCATCGAAGGCGACGGCACGGTGACGGTGCGCTTCGCCCAGGACGGCGCCGAACGTCGTCTCATGCTCGACTACGCGCCGCTGGAGAAAGTCTTCTGACCCTCGAGATCCGCACGGCCGGCCGCGACGAGCGGATGAGCGCGCTCGCGCCGATCTGGCACTACTTCGGCTCCGCGACGAGCCCTGACGAGAGCCGCGCGCAGCGGGTCCTCAAGGTGCTGCCAGAGGGCCGGATGCACGTTGCTGCAGAAGGCGACGCGATCGTCGGCGGCGCCGGAGCGTTCCAGTTCGACCTGACCGTTCCGGGCGGATCCGCGCGGACGGCGGGCGTGACCGTGGTCGGCGTGCTGCCGTCCCATCGGCGGCGCGGGATCCTCCGGGAGCTCATGCGCGCCCAACTCGACGACGTGCACGCGCGCGGCGAGCCGCTCGCGGTCCTCTGGGCCTCCGAGGCGTCGATCTACCGGCGGTACGGATACGGGCTCGCGGCGCTCTGCGGCGACCTGGAGGTCGCGCGGGCGCACGCCGGCTTCGCCCGTCCGGTCGAGCAACCAGGGTCGGTACGCATCGTCGACCTCAAGGACGCACTGACCCTGTGCCCGCCCGTCTACGACCGGGTGTGCGCGGAGACTCCGGGAATGTTCGCGCGCACGCGCGAGTGGTGGGAGTCGCGCGTGCTCGACGATCCCGAATGGCGCCGCTTCGGGGGCGGCGAGCTCGCGGTCGCAGCGCTCGAGGACGACGGCCGGCCGGAGGCCTACGCGCTCTACCGGCTCAACTTCTCCTACGAGGACGGCGTGCCGAAGAGCGCGGCGGTCGTCGTCGAGGCCATGGGGGCGACGCCGGAGGCGGAAGTGGCGATCTGGCGCTACCTCCTGGACATCGACTGGATGGAGCGGATCGAGGCGCAGCTGCTGCCGCTCGACCACCCTTTGCTCTTGCTCGCCGCCGAGCCCGGCCGGTTGCGCTTCCGGGTCGGCGACGGCATCTTCCTGCGGCTCGTCGACGTCGGCGCCGCGCTCGCCGCGCGGTCCTTCGAGGGCGACGACAGCCTCGTGTTGAAGGTCGTCGACACGTTCTGCCCCTGGAACGACGCGTGCTTCACGGTGCGCGGCGAGAAGACCATGGAGGAGCCCGATCTCCGCCTCTCGGTAGACACGCTCGCGCTCCGCATACCTCGGCGGCTTCACGTTCTCGCAGCTCGCGCGGGTCGGCGGGGTGGAGGAGGTTTCCGAGGGAGCGCTCGCCCGCGCGGATGCGCTTTTCCGCACGGGCCGGGCGCCCTGGTGCCCCGAGATCTTCTGAGCTTCTGCTAGGGTTCCGCCCCGTGTTTGCCGTCAAGGCCCTGCTAACGGGCCTTTTTTGTTGTCTGGCGCTGGCACAGCCGGCGTTGGGAAGGATCGACGTGACACCCTCCGAGTCCCGTCCGGACTCTCGCTGGGTGCTGCCTCTGAACGGCCCGCTCGGGTCGCCGTTCGGCCCACGCTGGGGCCGGATGCACGACGGCATCGACATCGAGGGCTGGGCCGAGACGCGCGTGCGCGCCGCCCGGACCGGCACGGTGACCAGGGTCGGCTGGCTCGACAGCTACTCCGGCTACGGGCTCGTGATCAAGATCCGTCACGACGGCGGGATCGTCTCCATGTACGCGCACCTGGAGAAGTCGCTGGTGAAGCCCGGCGACGTGGTGGCGGCCGGCCAGCTGATAGGGAAGGCGGGCTGCACGGGCTCGTGCACCGGGGTTCACCTGCATTTCACGACGTGGGAGAAGGGCAAGCTCGTCGACCCGCTCAAGTTCCTCGGCCGCAAGGCGTTCGACCGCCGCTGATGCGCATCGTCTACTACCTCGCTGCGACCCTGGACGGGCGTATCGCAGGCCCGGGGCACGATCTGGGCTTCCTCCAGACCCTCTCGGGCGGGCCGGGCACCTACGGCTACGAGGAGTTCATCGCGGGTATCGACGGCCTGGTGGTCGGCGCGAGCTCCTGGGAGTTCATGAAGGACCACGACTGGGCCTACGGCGAGCGGCCGGCGTGGCTCGTCACCCACAATCCGGATCCACCCAGGGTCGAAGGCGCCGACATGCGCGTCTTCTCCGGCGACGTCGCCGATCTCCTGGGTGAGCTAGAGGCGGCCGGCCTCGAGCGAGTCTGGGTCATCGGCGGCGGCAACGTCGTCGGCCAGTTCCTGGCCGTCGACCGGATCGACGAGGTCATCATCACCCTCGCGCCGACGTTCCTCGGCAGAGGCCCGGCCGTCGCCGACGGCGAGTTTCCCCTCCGCCGCTTCCGCCTGGTCGACGTCAACCGCGCCGGCGAGCGCGAGGACGTGACGTTGAAGTACGAGCGAGATCGTTCGCTAGACTGAGAATCCCAAGGGCGGTTAGCTCAGTTGGGAGAGCACCAGCTCGACAAGCTGGGGGTCACTGGTTCGAGCCCAGTACCGCCCACCTCACGAAAGCCCCGCTAGGCGGGGGTTTTTGTTTTCTTGAGAAGCACGACGATCCAGGAAGAATCGAAAGTGCGGACTTTCCGCTTATTTCGTGATCTCGTAGCGCAGAAGTACCACGCCGTTTTCGAACGAGGTGGCCTCGACCAGCTTCAGGTCTTGCCAATCCTCGAAAATGCGCGTTCCCTTGCCGCGTGACGCCGGGCAGACGAGCAGGGTGATCTCGTCGACGACGCCGGCGTCCAGCAGGGAGTGCATGAGTTTCAAGCTCCCCCACAGCCAGATGTCCTTGCCGCTCTGCTCCTTGAGCTCCCGGATGGTGGCGGCCGGGTCGCGCGTCACGGTCGCGGCGGGAAAGTCGCCCCAGGGGGCGTCATCCAGCTTCGACGAGGCGACGAACTTGGTGAGGTTGTTGAGCTTCTCGCCGTACTCGCCCTGCTCGTCGGCGTCCGGCCAGTAGCCCTTGGACTGGGCGTAGGTATTCGCCCCGAGAATCAGCGTGTCGACCGAGTCGATGAACCCCATCACGCGTGCCTTGAACGCAGGGTTGGTGGTCTCGGAAAAGGGCTCCCCTGACACGAAGCTGAGCCCGCCGTCCTCCTCCGCGGCGATGTTGTCGACGGTAACCCATTGCTGGACTATGAGTTTTCGGATGGCGCCAACCTACACTGCGTGGCATGACGATCTACCGGATGGATCACGCCGGCGTTGTGGTCGAGGATCTCGCGGCTGCTATCGCGTTCTTCGTCGAACTGGGCTTGGAACTGGAGGGCGAGGCAGCAGTCGAGGGTGAATGGGTGGACCAGCTCGTCGGGCTGGACGGCGTCCGAGCGGACATCGCCGTCGTGCGGACCCCGGACGGCCACGGCCGGGTCGAGCTGTGACCGTTAGCCGGGCGGTACCCAACATCAAGTCCGATCGGCCCGCTGAGACGCGCGACTTCTTCCTCGACCTGCTCGGCTTCGAGGTGGCGATGGACATGGGCTGGGTCGTGACTGTGGTGTCGCCGACCAACCCCTCGGCCCAGGTGACCATCATCGGGAACGACGACATGGCGGCGCCTGGCATCTCGGTGGAGGTGGCCGACGTCGATGCCGTCCACGCCAGGGCCGTGGAGCGAGGCTTGGAAATCGCCTATTCGCTCCGCGATGAAGAGTGGGGGGTCCGGCGCTTCATGGTTCGCGAGCCGAGTGGGACGCTCATCAACGTCGTCTCTCACCGCTCGGGCTGAAAGTCTGCGCCCGTCGGAACGCGGCACCCAGTCGAAATCCATCCCTGGTCGGAGTTCGCGGCTCCGCCCGGAGGAGGACTTCGTATCGCCAGTTGCGGAGTACAGTCTCCGTGTGACTGGAGGATCCGGTCGAGGTTGGTACGTAGCCGACGACCTTCGCCGTGTTCTCCCGTTCTTCTCTTTGGCGTTCGGCCTCGTAGCGGTGATCACGCAGCCGTCGTCTGCAGCCGACACTGCTCTCGCCCTCGTACCGGTCGGCGCCTGGTGCCTCTGGGCGTTCACCCGCAACGTACCGCTGGCCGCCGTCTCTGTCGCCATTGTCGTCCCGGTGGTGGTGGCGCAGCGCTCCGGAGAGCTCGAGCCGGTCATGTTCAATGCCTCCCTGCTCGCGTTCGCGGCCGCGCGGTGGTCTCGTTCGCTTGCGGCGGCCGTGTCGCTCGGTCTGCTCGCCGCGGCCACTCCCGTCCTGGTGGCCTTGATCCAGGATCCAATGGAGGTCGCCACCGGAATCTGGGTCGTGGCGATCGTTTTCGTCTGGGTCGTCGGTCGCGCGGTCGCTCGCCAGGAACGACTGGTGGTCGAGCTCGAGGGCACCCGTCGTCAGCTGGCCCAGCAGGCGCTTCTCGCAGAGCGGCGTCGGATCGCTCGTGACGTCCACGACGTCGTCGGTCACGGCCTGGCCGCCGTCATGCTGCAGGTGACGAGCGCCCGGCACGTGTTGCGCCGCGACCCGGACGCAGCCGAGGAGGCGTTGCGATCCGCCGAGGAGGTGGGTCGCGACAGCATGCAGGAGCTTCGTCGCACGGTGACGCTGCTCCGCAGCCACGACGAGGCGGGCATGGCGGCGCCTGTTCCCTCCGCGAGCGAGATTCCCGCGCTCGTCGACCAGGCACGGACTGGAGGTCTCGCCGTCGAGCTGCGCATGCGAGGGGACTTCGCTCGGATCCCGCCGGGTGTCGGTGTCGCCGTCTACAGGATCGTCCAGGAGGCGCTGGCGAACGCGGCTCGCCACGCTCCGCATGCGCGGACGATACTTGGGCTCGAGCTCACAAATGGACGGGTCGAGCTCCTCGCGGAGACGAGTGGACCTCTCGTCGCACAATCGGCCTCCGAGCGAGAACGACCCCATTACGGGCTGATCGGGATGCAGGAGCGGGCGACGGCGCTCGGCGGGGAGTTTGCCGCCGGGCCGACACGCGACGGCTGGCAGGTGCGGTGCCGGCTTCCGCTGGAAGACGAGCAAAGCCGGTGATCCGAGTCGCAATCGTCGACGATCAGGCCATCGTCCGAGCCGGGCTGGCGCGAATTCTTTCGCCGGCGGATGGCTTCGAGGTCGTGGCGCAGTGCGCCGACGGCCGGCAAGCGGTGGATGAGCTCCCGGCCATCCGCCCGGACGTGATCCTGATGGACGTCCGTATGCCGGCTCTCGACGGCATCGCAGCGACCGTGCAGTTGCGAGGCCTCGACGAGCCGCTCGACGTGCTCGTGCTCACGACGTTCGGCGAGGACGAAGTCCTGTGGGGCGTGATCGAGGCGGGCGCTGCGGGCTTCGTCCTCAAGGACTCCACCGCTGAGGATCTAATCGCCGCAGTCCGAGCGGTCGCCGGCGGCGCGGCCTGGTTCGATCCAGCGGTCGCGCCGCGTCTCCTCGAGCGCTACAGGCGCGTGGTCGCCCCAGCTGCTCGCGATGCCGCCCGGCTCGACCTGCTGACAGACCGCGAGCATGATGTCCTGCGCCTGATGGCACGTGGTGCGACCAACGCCGAGATCGGAGCGACCCTGTTCGTGGCCGAGGCGACCGTGAAGACGCACGTCGGGAGCATCTTCGGCAAGCTCGGCGTGCGCGATCGGGCCGCGGCGATCGTGTTCGCCTACGACCACGGCGTCGTCACACCCGGCGTGACGCTCAAGTAGGCGTCGCCTCCACCTCCGGTCGGAGTCGAACTCGGGCCTGTGGGCCGATGCGCATCGGCGTTGGGGCCGCTAGAACCGGACCCATGCGCAAAGGGCGCCGGAACCAGGGGGACTGGATGAGCAAGATCGAGATCGAGGGCTGCGCCCGGCGTACGAAGGGGCCGAGGCCTCGTCGCCCTGAGTCGTGCGGCCAATTGCCGGGAGGGGACGCACCGTGGTCGAAGGTGTGAGCAAGGTCGTGATCGAGGTCGACGATCAAGCCCGCGCGCTTGGCTTCTGGACGGAGACACTGGGCTTCGAGCTTCACCAGGACGCCCCCTACGGTGAGGAGCGCTGGGTCGAGGTCAGAACGCCCGACAAGGGACTGATCCTCGTGCTCAGTCCGCGTCGGGACGAACGGCCGAGTGCCCCCGACATGCTGCCAACCTCGAACGTCTTCTTCTGCTGCGACGACCTCGCCGAGACCTATGACGAGCTTCGCTCGCGCGGAGTGGAGTTCCCGCAGCCGCCGGTCGAGCTGAGCTTCGGCTGGTGGTCGATGTTCCAGGATCAAGAGGGCAACCGCTTCGCCCTCCACCCGCGCGAGCGAGGAGAGCGATGACTGAGAGTCTGGCTCGGGCGAGTAGCCGCCGGCCGTGGCTCGTAGTTGGTCTCTGGCTGATCGCCATTCTCGTCTCGTTTGTGCTGGTCGCGATGTTCCTCGGGTTCGAGGGTGAGGCCGAGATCACCAGGACGACCGAGTCGAAGCAGGCCGAGCGAATCCTGGACGAGGGCTTTCCTCAGGACGCCGCGAACGGGCAGGCGATCACCGAGGTCGTCGTCGTGCGGGCCGAGGATGGCGAGGTCGAAGCGGCTGCGACGCGTGCGCGAGTCGCTGAGCTCGCGGATGAGCTGCGGGCGGCGGGCGCGGAACGAGTCGTCACCTACGGCGAGGAGCGGCGCCTCGTCTCCCAGGACGGGACTCGACTGTCCTTCTGCTGGCCCTCGGCAGGGACGGAGAAGACGACGTCGAGGACGTGGTGGATGTGGTCGTGCGCCTCGATGACGAGCCCGGCTACAAGGCCGCGGTGACCGGCGAGCGGATCGCGGACGCCGACGAGGACGAGGCGTCGCTGGAGGATCTGAAGAAGGGCGAG